>NZ_DAMCTG010000059.1:0-34128 GCF_032113835.1 Achromobacter sp.
ATGCGCGAGATCGTTGAATCCGTGCAGCGCGTGACCAGCCTGATGGCCGAGATCTCGGCGGCATCGGAAGAGCAGGCCACCGGCATCGATCAGGTCAATCGCGCCGTCTCGCAGATGGACAGCGTGACGCAGCAGAACGCCGCATTGGTCGAAGAAGCCGCCGCCGCTGCTGGCGCCCTGGAAGACCAGGCACGCCAACTGGCCGGCGCCGTTTCGGTGTTCAAGCTGCCGGACGGACAGGTCATTGACGCGCCTGCTGGCCGCCTTGGCGGCAGCGTGACGCCGCAGTTGGCGTGATGTCGCCTATCGCGTGACGCGAGCGCGAATCCCACGCGACCTTTCACGGGCCGGCCCGCCGTTTTTCACGGTGCGCCGGCCCGTCTCGCTAGAATGACGGATTGATCCGCACCGGTTGTCTTTCGTGATCCTCTACGACGTTCCCGCTCCCGCCAAGCTGAATCTCTTTCTGCACGTCGTGGGCCGCCGCGCCGACGGCTATCACCTGCTGCAGACGGTGTTTCGCTTCATCGACCTGTGCGACACGCTGCACTTCGATGTGCGTTCTGACGGCGTCATCAGCCGCGCCACGGACCTGCCGGGTGTGCCTGAAGACCAGGACCTCACCGTGCGCGCAGCGCGCGCCCTGCAGAAGGCCACTGGCACGCGCCAGGGCGCGCAGATCAGCCTTGAAAAGCGCATTCCGCAAGGCGGCGGTCTGGGCGGCGGCTCCAGCGATGCGGCATCGGTGCTGATCGCGTTGAACAAGCTTTGGAACACGGGATTGTCGCGTCAGGATCTCATGGCGCTGGCGCTGCCGCTGGGCGCGGACGTGCCCGTCTTTGTCTTTGGCCAGTCGGCGTTTGCGCAGGGAATCGGCGAAGACCTCACCGCTGTGACGTTGCCCGAACGCGCCTATCTGGTGGCGCAACCCGATGCCAGCGTGCCTACTGTTGGAATATTTTCCGCGCCCGATTTGACAAGGGATTCTTCTTACATCACAATAGCGGACTTTCTTGCTTCGCAAACATTTTTGCCCAGCGAATCCCAAGGGAAACACCCCAGCGGTGAACACCTGAACGGATGCGCGCTTTACGGAAAAAATGATTTGGAGCCGGTGGTCTACCGTCTTTATCCTGAAGTGCTTGGGGCATCGCGGTGGCTTGCTGAACGGGGTCTTCCTGTTCGCATGTCGGGATCGGGCGCATGTTTATTTGCCGAATTTTCCGAAACATCGCAGGCCGTTTTGGCAGAACAAGAAATTACCGCTATAATGCGCGGCGCTGATAAAACATTCAGCCAAACGCATCCACGGTTTCGGTTAGTGCAGGCATGTACTGGGTTAGCTGAACATCCGTTGCGGAATTGGATTGCAAGATAGTTGGGGAGTCGCCAAGCTGGTTAAGGCACCGGATTTTGATTCCGGCATGCGAAGGTTCGAATCCTTCCTCCCCAGCCAACCGAATACATAAAAAAGCTGTTGAACACGCCTGTAAGACACTGGCCCGGGTTCAGCAGCTTTTTTATTTTCCGGATTCGCTGGTGCAATTGCACGCGCTGCACCAGGTCTCACCCGCAGGTATCACCCGCATCAATCGTTAGTGTCTCAAACGACCATCGCATCATCCATCATGGCAAACGATAGCTTCATGATTTTCACGGGCACCGCCAACACTCGGCTGGCCGTGGACGTAGTCAACCACCTCGACATGTCCCTGGGAAAGATGACCGTCGGTCGTTTTTCGGACGGCGAGGTGATGGTCGAGATCAACGAGAACGTGCGCGGCAAGGACGTCTTCGTCCTGCAGCCCACCTGTGCTCCCACCAACGACAACCTGATGGAAATCATGGTGATGGTCGATGCCCTGCGCCGCGCGTCGGCCGGCCGCATCACCGCCGCGATTCCCTACTTTGGCTATGCCCGCCAGGACCGCCGCCCGCGTTCGGCGCGCGTGGCCATCTCGGCCAAGGTCGTGGCCAACATGCTGCAAGTGGCTGGCGTTGACCGTGTCCTGACCATGGACCTGCACGCCGACCAGATCCAGGGTTTCTTCGACATTCCCGTGGACAACATCTACGCCGGTCCGATCTTGCTGGGCGACATCTGGCGCCGCAATTTCTCGAACCTGGTCGTGGTGTCCCCGGACATCGGCGGCGTGGTTCGCGCCCGCGCGCTGGCCAAGCAGCTCGAAGCCGACCTGGCCATCATCGACAAGCGCCGTCCGCGCGCCAACGTGTCTGAAGTGATGAACATCATCGGTGAAGTCGACGGCCGCACCTGCATCATCATGGACGACATGGTCGACACCGCCGGCACGCTGTGCAAGGCGGCCCAGGCCCTGAAAGACCGCGGCGCCGGCGCCGTCTACGCCTATTGCACGCACCCCGTGCTCTCGGGCGGCGCCATCGACCGCATTGAAGCGTCGGAACTCGACGAACTCGTCGTCACCGACACCATTCCGCTCTCCGAGCAAGGCCAGGCCAGCGGCAAGATCCGCCAGCTGTCGTGCGCCGCGCTGCTGGGCGAGACCATCCTGCGTATTTCCAACGCCGAATCGGTCAGCTCGCTGTTCGTCGATTGACGCGTAGGCGTTGATCGGGCCACAGTCCAAATTTGCAGTTCTTTGCGCCTCGCTGGTCGCGGCAAGGCGCAAGCAAGCACGGCGCGCCCTTTGCGCGCCGTGAATTCAACCGGTGAAGTCTCTTCACCTTTATCGTTTCGGAGTTATCCATGAAATTTACTGCCACTGCGCGTAGCGTCCAGGGTTCGAGTGCGAGCCGCCGCCTGCGCCGCGCGGGCCGCGTTCCCGCCATTGTCTATGGTGGTACGGCTGCCCCCCTGAACATCGAACTCGACCACAACGAGATCTACCACGCGCTGCGCAAGGAAGAATTCCACGCATCGATCCTGCAAATGCAGCTCGAAGGCGCCAAGGATGAGCAAGTTCTGCTGCGTTCGGTTCAATGGCACGCCTACAAGCCGCAAGTCCTGCACGTGGACTTCCAGCGCGTTGACGCCAACCAGGCTCTGCGCACCAAGGTGCCGCTGCACTTCGTGAACGCTGAAATCTCGCCGGCTGTGAAGCTGAGCGGCGCCATCATCAGCCACGTGACGACCGAACTGGAAATCACCTGCCTGCCGTCGGCTCTGCCCCAGTTCATCGAAGTCAACCTGGCTGACGTCCTGGCCGGCGGTTCGATCCACCTGGCCGACATCAAGCTGCCCATGGGCGTGACGTACGTCCCCCACGGCGGTGAAGACAACCCCCTGCTGGCCGCTGCGGTCACCAAGGGTGGCGCTGCCGCTGCCGACGACGCCGAAGAAGCTGCTCCGGCTGCCTAAGTTCTGCCGGAAAGCCCTTGCGGCTTTCCCGCGGCTTACGCCCGAAACCCTGCGTGTGCATTTGCATGCGCAGGGTTTTTTGGTTTAAACACCCCCCATCATGTCTACTCCCATACGCCTCATCGTGGGACTGGGTAATCCAGGTCCCGACTACGAAACCACCCGGCACAACGCCGGCTTCTGGCTGGCCGACCATCTGGCGGACGATCTGCGCACTTCTTTTGCGCTCGAGAAGTCCTTTTTCGGCATGGTGGCCAAATCGCGCCTGGGCGCGGACAACGTCCTGCTGCTCAAGCCCAACACCTACATGAACCGTTCCGGCCAGGCGGTCGGCGCGCTCGCGCGCTTCTACAAGCTGACGCCGGAAGAAGTGCTGGTGCTGCACGACGAACTGGACCTCATGCCCGGTCAGGTCAAGCTCAAGCAGGGCGGCGGCCACGCCGGCCACAACGGCCTGAAGGACATCCAGGCCGCGCTCGGCAGCCCGAACTTCTGGCGCCTGCGCATCGGCATCGGCCACCCGCGCACGCTGGGCCTGGCGCAACAGGTCGCCGACTTCGTCCTGCACCCGCCGCGCCGCGAGGAACAGAAGGAAATCGAAGCCGTCATCGACCGCTGCCGCGCCGTCGTGCCCTCGATGCTGGCCGGCGACTTCGCACTCGCCACCCGCCAGCTGCACAGCGGCAACGAGTCCTGATGAGCCAAGACCAGCCCACCCGCAAGATGCGTTTTCGCAGCGAGATCGCCGACTTCTGGCGCTTTATCCGCCATCCGCATCCGCTGTCGCGTTTGCCGAACCGGGCCGGCGGCAGCGGGCTGGCCGCCGACTGGTGGCCGGGCATCGGACCGGGACGCCTCTTGGCCTGGGCCGCCGTGCTGTGGGTCATCAATCTTTTTGCGCTGGGGCCCGTGGCCGTTGCCGCGGCGGGGCTGGGCGGCGTCTCGCATCGCCTGGATCCCCACAACATTCCGTGGCTGACCGCGGTGCTGTGGGCGCCGCTGGTCGAAGAGATGCTGTTCCGCTACGGCCTGCGCCGGCCGCGCCAGGCGCTGTGGCTGATTCCTGCACTGGTGCCGGTCGTGCTGTGGGGGCCGAAGCTCTGGACGGGGCTGCTGTTGGCTGCGTTCATTTTGCTGGCGGTGTGGGGGCTGCGCGCACGAACTGAGCCGCTGAAAGGCTGGGACACGAGCTGGCGCAGGTATTACCTGCAGCACTATGGCGTCGTGTTCCATCTGATCGCGTTGACGTTTGCGGCGGTTCACCTCACCAACTTCGTCTACAACAAGACGCCGTTCTGGCTGCTGCCGCTGCTGGTGCTGCCGCAATGGCTGACCGGGCTGGTGCTGGGGTGGATACGCGTGCGGCGCGGCATCGGGGCGGCGATTTTGCTGCACTCGGTGTTCAATGCCGGGCCGATCCTGTTGATCTGGCTGGTCATGCGCTACGCGCCGACGGCGGCTGGTTAAGCGTTCGGGCCATCGGGGCCGCATCACCCCCGGCCCATGGGGTGTCGTTTCACCCCGCCGGGGTAAACTACGCCGTTAACGCTCAATACCGTACTTACACAGGATTCCCATGGCTCTGCAATGCGGCATCGTCGGCCTGCCCAACGTTGGCAAATCGACACTCTTCAACGCTCTGACCCGCGCCGGCATCGCCGCCGAGAACTATCCGTTCTGCACCATCGAGCCCAACGTCGGCGTCGTCGAAGTGCCGGATCCGCGCCTGCAGAAGCTGGCTGAAATCGTCAAGCCCGAACGCATCCTGTCCGCCACGGTCGAATTCGTCGACATCGCGGGCCTGGTCGCCGGCGCGAGCAAGGGCGAAGGCCTGGGCAACCAGTTCCTCTCGCACATCCGCGAAACCGACGCCATCGTCAACGTCGTGCGCTGCTTCGAAGATCCCAACGTGATCCACGTCGCCGGCAAGGTCGATCCGATCGCCGACATCGAAGTCATCGAAACCGAACTGGCCCTGGCCGACCTGCAGACCGCCGAAAAGGCCCTGCAACGTCACCAGAAGACCGCGCGCTCGGGCGACAAGGAAGCGCAACGCCTCGTCGCCGTGCTGGAAAAGTGCATCGCCCAGCTCAACGAAGCCAAGCCCATCCGCGCGCTGGACCTGACCGCCGAAGAAAAGGCCGACATCGCCCAGCTCTGCTTCATCACCGCCAAGCGCGCGATGTACGTGGGCAACGTCGCCGACGACGGCTTCACCAACAACCCGCTGCTCGACCGCCTGACCGAATTCGCCGCCGCCCGCAACGCGCCCGTCGTGGCCATCTGCGCCGCCATCGAATCCGAAATCGTCGACCTTGACGACGCCGACCGCGAAGCCTTCCTGAAGGACATGGGCATGGAAGAACCGGGCCTGAACCGCCTGATCCGCGCCGCCTTCAAGCTGCTGGGCCTGCAAACGTACTTCACCGCCGGCGTGAAGGAAGTCCGCGCCTGGACCGTGCCGATCGGCGCCACCGGCCCCCAGGCCGCCGGCGTCATCCACACCGACTTCGAACGCGGCTTCATCCGCGCGCAGACCATCTCGTACGAGGACTACATCACGTACAAGGGCGAGCAGGGCGCAAAGGAAGCCGGGAGGATGCGCGCGGAAGGCAAGGAGTACATCGTGCAGGATGGCGATGTGATGAATTTCTTGTTCAACGTCTGATGCAGAAGCAATCGGCATACCGCTGAAGCCCGGCCCTGCCGGCCAGCGCGTCAAACAAAAACCCTCGAGCCTGATGGCCGAGGGTTTTTTCTTTGCATGGGCGGCAGGTGTCGCCCGCGTCAAATTTGCTGTTTCACGACCTTGAATTTGGCAATTCTCCGTTCAGAGGTAGCTAAGGCCATCCGGTCGGATGCCTCGTGGCGGATTGAGATGGGTCTCTCGGCTAGAACAAGATTTTTATTATTTACCAGGCATAGAGAGGCTTTTAAAAAAGGGGCTCGCCACGTTGCGCCGAGGACAGTCCAGTCCAGGCTGTCAGAACTGGAAGCTCGCCATGCCCACTCAATCCGATCTGCGCTTCACGTTCGACCTCGTCGGCAGCGAGGCACAGGACGTTTTCGAGGTCGTCGAGTTTGAGTTTCGCGAAGCCCTTTCCGAAACCTTCCTTCTGGCGGTCGAGTTGGCCTGCGCCAATTCCGCAGTCGACTTCGGCCAAGTGCTCGACCTCTCTGCCCGGCTCACCCTGTGGCACGGCGACATTCCGGTCCGCTACGTCCACGGCGCCATTTCCTCTTTCGTCCAGCGCGAAACCGGCTTTCGCCGCACGCGATACTCCGCTGTCGTCGAACCAAGGCTGGCGCGCTTGAAGCTGTGTTCCGATTGGCGCATCTTCCAGTCCCTCACCGTGCCGCAAATCGCCGAAGTGGTTCTTAAGGACCACGGCATTGCACACGACTACGAACTGCGCAACACCACCGAACATCAGGCCCGCGAGTACTGCGTGCAGGCCGGCGACACGGACTACCACTTCATCGAGCGCATCATGCGCGAGGAAGGCTTTTTCTATTCCTTCCGCCACAGTGCCGAGGGGCACCAGTTGGTCCACAGCGACCGCCTGTTCATTCACGGCAGCTTGGGTGACGAACCGGTGCAGTACAACCCCATCCCCGGAGGCGACCAGCCGCAGCCGGCGCTACGCCGTTTTGAGTACACCGAGAACGTGCGCACCGCGCGCCAGACCCAGCGGGACTACACCTTTCTCCATCCGCGCTACGCTCATCAGCACAGCCGCGATGGGCGGGATCTGGACCACCAGGGCCGCCGCTATGAACGGTACGATTATCCCGCTCGCGCCAAGTTCGACGAGGCCGGCAGGCCCTTCGCCGACAACCGCTTGCGGGGGCTTCGGCGCGATGCGCGCGTCGCTTTGGCCGAGGGTGACGATCCTCGCCTGCAGCCTGGAATCTCCTTCACGCTTGCCGGACATCCCCGTGAAGACCTTAACCGCGGCTGGCGCCCAGTCAGCATCGTCCATCGAGGCAGGCAACACACCAGCCAGGCCGAGGAAAGTGCCAACGCCTCGTCTGGCACCCTTTACCGCTATGAGGCCGAACTGGTGCCGGACGATGCCGAGTGGCGCGCCGAACCCCTGCCCAAGCCCCACATGGATGGTCCGCAGAACGCCGTCGTGGTCGGCCCGCCCAACGAAGAAATCTATACCGATGAATATGGCCGGGTGAAGATCCAGTTCCCCTGGGACCGCCTGGGAAAACACGACGAATTCAGTTCCTGCTGGATCCGGGTGACGCAAAACATCGCCGGCGCCACTTGGGGGCACATGGCCATCCCGCGTATCGGTCAGGAGGTCATCGTCAATTTCCTGGACGGCGATATGGATCAGCCGATCGTAATTGGCCGGGCTTATAACCGCCTGCAACTACCTCCCTATGAGCTGCCGCGCCACAAGACGCGGATGACCATCAAGAGCAAAACCCACAAGGGCGAAGGGTCCAACGAGCTGCGTTTCGAAGACGAGAAGGACCAGGAGGAAATCTACGTTCACGCGCAGAAAGACCAGAACATCCACGTCAATCACAACGAGACCACCTTCGTTGGGCATAACCGCACCGAGCAGGTCGGACACGACGAAAGTGTCGTAATCGGGAACGATCAACGCCTTGCCATAGGGCGAGATCGCCGCGAACGCGTAGGGCAGGATGAGGAGATCACCATCGAGCGGCATCGCACGATTCATACTGGGATGAATCATGCGGAGACGGTGGGCAACAACCGTCATGACACCATCACCGCCAACCTGCGCGCGGATATCGGTGGTCACTCCGAGAATATGGTGCATGGCACGCATCGTCTGGAGACAGGCCAGCGCATTGAGCGCAGGACCATGCACTACCACTTGCAGACGGGAGACCGCGCTGTAATCGAGGGGCCGGGAGGCAATATCACCATCGACGATTCAGGCATCACCCTCGACGGCATTGCGATCAAAGTAAAAGGGCCCATTCAACAAATGCCGGGTGGCCGCGGCAACCTGCTGGACTTGCTGGCTCGTGCCGTCAACAACCCGGTGGCCGATCATAGCGAGCAATTCCTTATCAAGCATTCCAGAACCGGCGCAGCTCTGGCGGACGTCTTGTACTGCGCAGAGACAGCGGAGGGACAGCGCTTCGTTGGTCGTACCGATTCTCAAGGACTCACGGCGCGTATCTACACCGGCCAGCCAGGCGCTGTCGTCTTGCGCTGGGGGCGCACCGCTTCGCGCCACCTGCGCCAGCAGAGCATCGACGCTTGAGGAGCCAGGAATGGACGAGCAGAAACAAAGCCGTACCGGCCCAGAAAACCCCACCACGGAAGTCGAAGCTATTGCTGACGTCGACTACGTAACGGTCGTGGGATGCTCCGTGCCGCAGATTTTCGATTCCTGGAATGCTCGCGATATCGCGAGCAATGTTTGGAATGGGCAAGCAGGCGATAAAGTCTGGTTCATCAATCACGGGATCAGGCAATTGCAACAGTACCCGGCTGGCACTGCCGATTACTCCATCCAGAGGGTGTTCCTCATCTTTACGGAGCAGTACTCCAGAGCGCTTCTGGACGAAGTCAGGTCCATCGTGACAGGTATGTATGGCGCCAGCTATCGCGAGCTGACTTCGGTATCCGATTTGGTTGATTTTGCCAACGCGAGGCTGACGAAGAAGCGCCGCATCAAACAGATGGACTTCTATGCGCATGGTGTTGTTCACAGCGTGGAGTTCGGCTACCAAACAGGCAGCAAGACTCAGGCTGAACTTCGATTCGGACTTGCTCAGGCGCGGATGATGAATGAATTGGCGTTTGATGAGAAAGCGAGGATCAGCTCTTATGCATGCCGGACGGGTCTTGGGCATGACATAGGCGACAGACTCGATCCAGGCGAAGATCCCGGCTACCGCGAGAGTCTGGCGCAAGTGTTGGCGGATGCGGCTGACATTCGGGTCGACGCATTTCCGCGCCGAACGTCCTATGAAAACACCTTTGGCACCAGTTCGGACCGAAAGGCGGCACTCGAGACGCAACGCAGGATGGATCAGTACAAGCGCGAACAAGAACGATATCTCGGTCGGCTCGATGACTATCGTCATCGTCTCAATGCGACGGACAATGCTCGCGCCATGTCTGTAGGTGATGAACCTCCACCCGAGCCGCCAGTTAAACCATATTCGAACGAGGACGAGAAGCTGGCACGTCAGATGGAGTTACGGGAGCTATACAAGCAAAAATTCAATGTTCCCCTCGATAAATATGGTGCTGTTCGGCCGGTCAGCTCAGGAAAAACTCCTGAAGGATTACCTATGGGATTGATCAAGTTCAGTCCGACGGATCCTGAATGAAGTTCTCAAAAAAATCGTGCCGTCGCAGATGGCTCTTCTTGTTTGCGGCGGTGGTCGTTTCAGTTGGGGTCGTGCGGACGTGGAGTGGAGGGCAAGGCATGGACGAGAAGATACTTATGCGGGCGTCTTTCGACGAGCCCCTCTTTGATGCAAGCCCTTGGTTCTCAGACGGCAAGTATCAGCGTGTTCTCAATGACGATCATCAGTTATTTCCCGGGATGAAGTATTCGCAGATTGTGATGATGCGCACGGTCCCACAAGCCTTCATGGATGATGGGGTTCGTTCACTACGATTGAGGATATATATGGCACTAACGGACCCAGTCGGAGCTAGTTTTAGTCCGCCGGTTCCCAAATCTGTAGATATCTTGGGCCCGGGTTCCGACTACGACCCTCGCTCGCAAGTCGTCTATATAAATAGTGGCTTTCGTCCCGGATTCGCTCCTCCAGGAGTCGCGTTCGACTACTACGAATTCTATGCATTGCTAGACGGGGAACGCTTCTTCGTTTCCATCGTGCGCAACGGGGAAAACGGCGAGATCGTCTCTACGCATCGAGGGCATAGCCTCAGCGTGCCTAAGGACGAAGCGGAACGACGCTTCCAGGAGCTCCAAGCCAAGTCCGACCACCAGGCGTGGCTCGATGCACCGGGTTGGAAGAAGCGCTCTGGCGAGCCCTGCCCGTGGCCCGGCATTTGGGAATGCCTGGAACTGCCCGTAGGTCAACAGACCTTTGCCTACAACCATCCTTTCCCGCAGATCAACGGGCAGGACGTGACATGGCGTCATGTTCGATAGCGCAGGCGCTTGAGCCGCAAGCCACGTCTACGGCGATCCGTGGCTTGCGCTAGACATGTCACGCTTCAAGGCCTGCACTTCGGCTATGGTGACGGCATCAATGTTGAGTTCCCGTATGACATTTATGTCTGCGGTGCGGAGCAGCAGCCTGATTGCCAGATCGGGCGGGCATTCAAGCAATAACTGCTCTCCCGGCATCCGGCCCACATACTTGAGCATCCCATCAACGTCGGGGTTGCGTTGCGCGGTAACGCCGGGCTGTTCCATCCAATTGGCGGGCTGCAGGGAGGCCAAGACATTGGTGTTTGGGGTGACCAACACGAATGGACCCTCGTCGTCCTGGAACACGCGCATTGACGATTTCGGGCTGAAGCCCACTGGCGGCAACAGAACGACCAGGACGTCATGCGATAGCAAACTTATCATTACCTGGCCGGTGGTGGGTTCTTTGGAACCAGCGAGGATCTCGAGCGGCGTCATCGCCTTGCCGGTCAACTGCGCGGTGCGATCGGGATTCGTGGCACGCTGTGTCCTTGCGCCAAGATACATCACCGCCAGCAGCAAGCCCGCGCCACCCAGCGCCAATAGCGTCCACATCAATCACCTCCTTCTTGTTTGGAGAGCACGCCGGGGCTTCACTAAAAGGAAGTGAGTCTGCGCGGCCTTCGAGGCTTGAGCCTGAAGCGCAGTATCCATCCTTTGCAACCCCGCGCAGCATGATGCCCAGGGTGCAGGGGGGTCGGAATCAAAACATTCTCAAAAGTACGAGTCAGGTCCGGGCAAAAATCAGATTCTTCGTATGTACTGGTCACAGTAGGGCAGGCAAGATGCGAGCAAACGGCAGCGCCGTTGAGTTCCTTTTCAAGCGCCGCACAGGATTTGCATGCCGCCCCGTTCCAGTCAAAGATTTCCTTGGTACATCGCCCTGTCATCTGTCGCCGTCCTTGCGGCCGCCATCCGGCTGGGTTATCCCATTCCGAGAGGTGTGGGCTCGCATTCGTCGGACGGGTTCCTTAGGGATGGCCCGCAGCTCTTCGCCTATCTTCTGTTGGCGGGGATCGCCGCCTTCGTGTGCGCACAATCACGTCTCGAGCGGCGAAGCATTTTGGGGTACGAGAGCGAACGCGCATTCGTGCTGTGGTTCATGGGGGCTTTCGCGTTTTTATGCGCGTTTGCGGGGTCGGCACTTTATGGGTACTTAAGGGATTTCATCGGCTATGTGGTGTACGCCTGGGGGAGTGGTGATTATGAAGATGCATGGGACCGGGCACAGACGGTTGCAGCCATTGTTCGCGCGTTGTCCCCGGTAGTCCTGGTGTTGATGATCGGGGCTGCATTTTTTTTCTGTGCAGTTGTTTTCAAAAGAGAGGAAGTGCGCGGTACGGGCGATGCTGCACGACGGTTTCGCGCAATCGGCATGTTCACGGGAGTGGTCGCCGTGGTATCGCTTCTGGTGGAATCTGGCGCTCCTGGCTTTACTCCATCGCGCTTCATTCGAGCCTACGGGTTTTATTGGCAGCCTGTGTACGGCACCTTGTCTGTCTTGTTCTGGACCGCGTTGCCCACCTTCATCATCGCGCGCTGTGTCGCCCCGCGCGACGTGCCGAACTCCCGGCCCGGACGAATACTCGTTTTTGGAGTCGCCACGGTTGCGGCAATTCAACTGCTGCGTATTGCCGCGATGGAGATCGGCTGGGAGCCATTCATCGTGGCGGTTTTTGACGCGGGATATTTCCCGGCACTCGCCGATTTTCAGGAGAACCACCCCCTGGCCACGGTCGCAATCGTGCACGTGATTCAGCTTCCGTTGGCTTTGATTTCAATATGGTTCGGCGCACGCTTTGCTCTGAAGTGCCCGCGAGCCAGCGATACACACCAAGCTATCGTCAAGACCTGAGAACCAATGGAAGGCGTTTACGGCGATTGTGCTGCCCGCGCGGTGGCCGTCCGTCAGGAGTTCCTTTCCCCCGCCGCCCGCACAAAATTCTCCTCCAACACGCTCAACACCCGATTCAGCGTATCCACATCCGTCGCAGACAACCCTTTCAGCGACTCCTCAAAAAACTGAGCCCGCTTAGGCAACGCCTCATTCACCACCGCCTGTCCAGCCGCCGTCAGGGTGGCATTCGTCAGCCGGTTGTCGTCCGCATCCACCGCCCGGGAAATCCACCCCAGCTTCTGCATCGCCTGCAACTGCCGCGTCAACGACGCCGGATCCAGCCGGCAACGCTCGGCCAGATGCTTCTGCGAGCACTGCCCGTTCTCATGCAGCGCCAGCAGAATCCGCCACCGCGGCAGCGCATGGCCAACCTTGCTGCTGAAGGCGCTCTGCATCACGCGATACGTCTGGCCCATGTGCTGGATGACTTGCAGGCCTTGTTGTTGTTTGGGCAAAAGCTACTCTCCGACGCCGGCGGGCTCCGGTTTGGATGGCCGGACCAGTTGCACCAGGGGCACGCGCCGCACGCACCACAGTGCGAAGATGGCGACGGCGAGGGCGATGAGCTGCCCTTCGTGGATGGCGCCCACCAGCGCGATACGCGCGATCTCGATGAGCGACGTTCCGTCCTGGCCTTGATGGGCCAATTGTGCCAGGAACTCGGTCTGGGCCGCCGGGTCGACCAGCATCTGCGGGTCGTTGAGCTTGGGCAGCCACTGGGCGGAGGCGCCGCGCAGGGTGGATTCGACGCCGTTGAAGTAGCTGTGGCTGACCATGGTGCCGACGACCGCGGTGCCAAGCATGCCGCCGATCATGCGCAGGGATTGCAGCAGGGCGGTGGCGATGCCCAGGTGGCTGCGGCCGGCCGTCTGCTGGGCGAAGACGGTGAGGTTGGGCATGATGAAGCCCATGCCCAGGCCGGCCATCGTCATGTAGGCGCCGATCAGCAGGTGTGAGGTGTAGTTGTGGGTCGTGACGATGCCCAGGCAGGAGAGCGCCATGAGGATGAAGCCGGCGTACAGCATGCGGTTGGGGTTGCGGATGCGCGTGATGATGCGCCCGTTGACGATGCTGCCGACGGTGATGAAGACGACCATGGGCGTGATGAGCAGGCCCGCCTGCTGGGGCGACAGCCCGAAGCCGCCCTGCAGGAGCAGGGGCGCGTAGAAGAGCAGGGAATACATCGTCACGCCGACCAGCAGGGCCAGCGTGAAGAGCATGGCCAGGCCGCGGTTGCGGAACATGTCCAGGGGCAGGAGAGGGTGCGGACAGCGGCGTTCCCACCAGATCAGGGCGGCGAAGGCGGCGATGCTGCCGGCGCCCAGCAGCACGAGGGAGGGCGTGAAGCCGTCCTTGGGCAGGAGTTCCACCAGCAGTTGCATGGTCCCCAGCGCCAGGGCAATCAGCAGCGCGCCCTGCCAATCCAGCCGGACTTTGCCTGGGCTCTGATTGCGCAGGTGCGGCAGATAGCGGGCGACGAACCACAGACCCAGGATGCCGATGGGCAGGTTGACGTAGAAGACGGAGCGCCAGCCGTAGTGTTCCGTGAGCGCGCCGCCGAGCGTGGGGCCGACCGCGTTGGCGATGCCGAAGGCGGCGCTGAGCATGACCTGCCACCGTAGCCGGACGTGGGGATCGGGGAAGAGATCGGGAATACAGGCGAAGGCGGTGCCGACCAGCATGCCGCCGCCGATGCCTTGCAGCGCCCGCGCCAGCACCAGTTCGAGCATCGTGTCGGCGGCGCCGCACAGGACCGAGGCCAGGGTGAACAGCACGATGGCGGCCACGACAAATGGTTTGCGACCGTAGTAATCGCCCAGCCGGCCGAAGATGGGCACGGTGATGACCGAGGTCAGCAGGTAGGACGTGGCGACCCAGGCATACAGCTCAAAGCCCCGGAGCTCCGCCACAATGGTCGGTAGCGCGGTGCCCACCACGGTCTGGTCGATGGCGACCAGCATCATCACGAAGCACATGCCCAGCATGGCCAGCAGGGTTTGCCGGAAGGGCAGGATCTGGCCAGGCGAGTGTTGAGGCGGGGAGGCGGGGGCGGACATTGTTGGATGCATCAATAATTGATAGATCAATTATTCTAGCTCTACAATCCAGCGGTCAGGAAGCCGTCAGCTTGGCCGATCCCGCTGATCGGCCTGATTTGTTACGATAGCGGTTATCTGCACGCTGGGTTACCGGCGTCTTCAGCAGGCCTTCCTCGGTAGCACCTTGATTTGGCGCCCATGCCGCAGGCTCGGCAGGAGCGAGGACACGCCCTGAAAGGCAAGCCTCTGAATGGCAAGTCCGGCAGGGCGAGCCTGATAGGCAACCCTGACAGGCAAGCCCTGGAATGCAGACAGTTCAATAGGCCAGCGGTCTTCCGCCGGCAACGCACCTTCCCCGCGCGCTGCGCGGTGGGCGGTATCAAGGATTTCCAGTCGAGGTACCGACGGGGCAGCAATGAAAACGTGGTTCAAGCGCATTTTGATAGGCCTGGTAGTGTTGGTTGTCGTGGCCGTCGTCGGCCTGGCCATCTTCTTGCTGACATTCGACCCCAACGCGTACAAGTACAAGCTGGAAGAGCTTGTCCAGGAACGCTATCAACGCACGTTGACGATCGACGGCGAGATCGAGCTATCGCTCTTTCCGCGGATCGGCCTGTACGTGCAGGGCGTGTCCCTGTCCGAACCCAATAGCACGGACACTTTTGCCTCCATCGAGAGCACGCGGCTTGCCGTGGCCGTGTGGCCGCTGCTGTCCAACAGCTTTGTCGTGGACCACGTGGCCATCAGCGGGCTGAAAGCGCGCGTGGTGCGGGACAAGCAGGGCCAGTTCAATTTCAGCAATCTGGTGGGCGGCACGCAGCCGGTCACCGACGCGCCCAGCAATCCGGCCGAGGCCCTGGTGGGCGCGGCCCAGACCGCCGCGCAGGCGATCACCAGCGGCAACCTGCCGCCGTCGCGCAACAACATGCAGATCGACATCGCCGGCCTGGACCTGAAGGACGGCGAAGTGCAGATGCAGGACGCGATAACGGGCATGGCGGTGGCGGTGACCCGTATCAACGCCAACACCGGCCGCGTCACGTTCAACCAGCCGTTCGATGTGCGCATGACCGCGCGCGTCGAAGGCGGCTATCCGCGCGTGGATGCCAACCTGACCGGCCAGGCGCTGCTGACGCTCGACCCTTCCGCCAAGCGCTATGCCGCGCAGCGGCTGGACCTGCGCATGGACGGCAAGCTGCCGGGCGCCGAGGCCAAGAGCCTGGTGATGCGGGGCAACCTGGCGTTCAACGGCCAGAAGTCCGCGCTGGACGTGGCTGGCCTGGAACTCCTGTTCCAGGGCGACGTCACCGAACCCTCGGCCAAGGCGACCAATGTGGAAGCCAGCGTGGCGATCCCCAAGCTGGCGATCGATCCGCACAAGAGCCAACTCCAGATTGAAAAACTGGCCGTGCGCGCCAAGGGCGGCGTGGCCGATGGTCCGTTCGAACTGGCCGTCGATGCGCCGGCGCTCAATATCTCGCCCGCCTCGGCGACCGGCGAGGCCCTGACGGGCCGGGTGCGGATCAGCGGCTTGGACGCCAGCTTCGGCCTGAACGGCATCAGCGGCAACGCCGGCGAACTGGATATCAAGGAAGCCAAGCTGGACAGCACGTCCAAGAAGGGCGAACGCGTGGTGAAGCTGAACTTTGCCTCGCCGCTGAGCCTGAACCTCCTGATGCGCAGCGGCGCCATGTCGGCGCTGCGTGGCGATGTGAACATCACCGATCCCGGCCTGCCCAAGGGCAGCCTGCAGATTCCGGTGATCGGCAGCCTGACGGTCGACCTGCTCAAGGATCAGGCCACCAGCAAGATCAACGCCGTGCTCGAAGGCGGCAAGTTTGACCTCAGCGCCGACATCACGAAGCTGTCGGACACGCCGCAGATGAAGTTCGCGCTGGCCGTGGATACGCTGGACTTGGACAAGCTGGTCCCGCCCGTGGTGGCCGCGCCGCCCAAGCCGCCCGCGGACGGCAAGAAGGACGACAGCAAGCCCGCGCCGGCCCCGGCGCCCGCCGCACCCGTCGACGACTCGATCAACCTGTCGGCGCTGGTCGGCCCCAGCGTCAACGGCACGTTGAAGGTGGGCAAGCTGGTGGTCCGCGGCCTGAAGGCCGATGAAGTCTCGGCCGCGGTCAAGCTGGACAAGGGCAAGCTCGACATCTCCGACCTCGCGGCAGGCCTCTACGGCGGCAAGCTGGCGGGTGCGTTGTCGGTGGACGCGGCGCAGGGCAATCAGATCGCCACCAAGATGACGCTGGCCGGCATCGCGATCGAACCCCTGCTGGTGGACCTGGCCAAGCGCAACGTGCTGAGCGGCACGGGCAATCTGACGCTGGACCTGAAGACCGGCGGCGCCAATGTCTACGCGATGAAGAGCGGCCTGGGCGGCACGTTGCAATTGAAGCTGCGTGATGGCGCGGTCAAGGGCATCGATCTGACGCAGACGCTGCGCGACCTGAAGGCCCGCTTCTCGCCGGATGCGCAGAACGAAACGGTGGCCGCCGACACGGCCAGGCAGACGCAGTTCTCGGAACTGGACGCGGACTTTGCCATCGCCAAGGGCATTGCCACGGTGAAGCGCTTGAACTTCGTGTCGCCGCTGCTGCGCGTCACGCAGGGCGAGCCGGCCAGCATCGACTTCGTCAAGAGCGAGCTGGATCTGGTGGCGCGTGCGCGGGTCATCAACCCGGCGGCCAATCCCGACGGCAAGGAACTGATTGACCTGAAGGACGTGACCATTCCCGTCCACTTCAAGGGCCCGTTCGACAATCCTTCGTACACGCTGCTCTGGAAGGACGCCATCGGCGGCATCCTGAAGCGCAGCCTGGAGAACAAGCTCAAGGAAGCGGTCTCCGGCAAGGGCAAGAGCGGCGCCGCGGTGGACAAGGCCTTGAAAGGACTGCTGGGCAAATGAGCACGGATCAATTCCAACCGATCGCCGAATGCGGCGTGACGACGCAGGCACAAGCGGCCGGCTACCACCGCCAGTGGCTGGTGGCCAATGATTCGGGGCAGTGGTTGAACCGCGAGCTATGCCCCCGGCTGGCCGAGGTGACGGTGGAATTGCGACTGGGCTACCTGGTGTTGAAGGCGCCGGGCATGCTGCGCATGGACATCCCGCTTGACGTGATCGAAGACGACGACAGCGTGCGTTACAGCATGTTGGTGGGTGATCAAACCATCGACGTCGTCGACGAAGGCGAGCTGGCCGCGGCCTGGATCTCGAACTTCGTGCAGGTGCCTTGCCGCATCATGAAGGTGCACCCGGACACGCCCGTGTCCGCCTGGCCCGCCTGAACGCGGGCACTAGCGGTTTTCAAACGCCGGCGCGGGCGCGCTTGTATTCGAAAGCGGTGTGAGCCAGCAGGCCCGCCGCAAGGCCCCAGAAGGCCGATCCAATTCCCCAGAAACTGAATCCCGACGCCGTCGCCAACAGCGTGATGAGCGCGGCTTCGCGCCGTTGCGGGTTGGCCATGGCCGCGGCCATGCCGCCCATGATGGTGCCCAGCAGCGCCAGTCCGGCCAGCGCCGCGAGCAGGGCGGCGGGCAGCGCCTGGAAGAAGACGGCAACCGCGCCCGCGACGATGCTGAGCGCGACGTAGCTGACGCCGTAGGTGGCGGCGGCGATGTAGCGCTTGCCCGGATCGGGATGTGCTTCGGGACCGGTGCAGATCGCCGCGCTGATCGCGCCCATGGTCACGCTGTGTGCGCCAAAGGGGGCGGCCATCAGACCCAGCAGGCCGGTGGCCGCGACCAGGCGCGACGCGGGCGGACGGTAGCCCGCGGCCTGCAGGATGGCCAGGCCGGGCAGGTTCTGCGAGGCCATGGCGACGACAAAAAGCGGAATGCCCAGGCTGACCGCCGCCTGCGCGCTGAAGGCGGGCGTGGTCCAGACGAATTCGGTCAGTCGCCAATCCAGCTGGTCGACCTGCATCAGGCCCATCCCGGCCGCCATGGCGACCGCCACGGCCATCACCACCAGCACGGCGTAGCGCGGCGCCCAGCGGCGGCACATCAGGTAGGCGGCGCACATGGCCAGCACCAGCGCAGGCTGCTTGTTGATGTTGCTGAAGATGCCCATGCCGAAATTGAGCAGCACGCCGGCCAGCATGGCGGCGGCGACTTCGCCGGGAATGCGGCGCAGGATGGGATCGATCCAGCCGAACAGCCCGCAGGCCAGCGTCAGGCCGGCCGCCAGCACGAAGGCGCCGATAGCTTCATTGAAGGGGACGCCCGCCAGCGCGGTGACCAGCAGCGCCGCACCGGGCGTGGACCACGCCATGACCACGGGCAGGCCCGTGCGCAGGCTGTAGAACGCGCCGCCCAGGCCCAGCACCAGGCTCAGCGAGCCGATCCAGGAGCCAATGCGCGCGGCATCGAGGCCGGCGGCGTGGCCGGCCTGCACCATCAGCACCGCGGTGCCGCCAAAGCTGACCAGGACGGCGACCAGCCCGGCAGCGACCGCGGACGCGGAGATGTCGCGGCGGGCGTGGTGCGGGGAGGGGGAAAGGTTGATGCTGGGCGGCGCCGCGTCGCTCATGCGGCACCGGTGAGGCGGCGGTATTTGGCCATGAGCTGCTCCTGGCCTTCGTTCCATTGCGGATGCAGTTCAATGCATTCCACGGGACAGACCACCTTGCATTGGGGCTCGTCGTGATGGCCGACGCATTCCGTGCACCGGTCGGGGTCGATGACGTAGTAGTCCTCGCCCATGGAGATCGCGTCGTTCGGGCACTGGGGCTCGCAAACGTCGCAATTGATGCATTCTTCGGTGATGGTCAGGGCCATGATGGGCTGCGGAAAGGCGATTGGCCCGGCCATTGTAGCGCCGGGCGGCCAAGGCCCGGAAAGCGCGAAAAGAGCGCCTGCGCGCTCTTTCGGGGATGTTGCAAACGGGGTTTCAGCCCGGCCAGGACTGTTCGCGGCGTTCCTTGGCCTTTTCCTGGAGCCAGCGCTCCACGGAAGGGAACACGAACTTGCTGACGTCGCCGCCCAACTGGGCGATTTCGCGGACGATGGTGCCCGAGATGAACTGGTACTGGTCGGACGGCGTCATGAACAGCGTCTCGACGTCGGGCAGCAGGTGGCGGTTCATGCCGGCCATCTGGAATTCGTATTCGAAGTCGGACACGGCGCGCAGCCCGCGCACGATGACGCGGCCGTTCTGTTCGCGCACGAAGTCCTTGAGCAGGCCGCCAAAGCTTTGCACTTCCACGTTGGGATAGTGGCCCAGCACTTCGCGCGCGATGTCCACGCGTTCGTCGATGCTGAAGAAGGGTTTCTTATTGCGGCTAGTGGCGATCCCCACCACGACTTTGTCGAAAAGCGTGGCTGCACGGCGAACCAGGTCCTCGTGGCCCCTGGTCAGCGGGTCGAAAGTGCCGGGATAAACAGCGATGATCATGCGAGCTCCGTACCGTTATTAGTGGTGTACACCATCCTCCGAAGCCGGATTATTGATCGATTTCCGCAACGCAGCAAATTCCAGAAGATGGAAGTGGACGGCGCCGGCCTTGTCCTGCCTCAGAATCTGGAATCCTTCGGGTGCTTCGATGGCGGATTCCGCCTCGACATAGACTAGCCCATGATCGGTCAGGATGCCCGGCAGGATCGGCCACAGGCGCGGCAGCCAGCCCTGTCCGAATGGCGGATCCAGCAGGATGAGGTCAAACCGGGACGCATCCATCCGTTCGGCGACCTGCATCGCATCGCCCACATGGATGCGTATCATGTCGGCTTTGAGCTTGTCGCGCAGTGTCCGCAGCGCGGACGCGGCGGTCCTGTCCCGCTCGACCATCTGCACATGCGCCACGCCGCGCGAGGCCGCCTCGAAGCCCAGGGCGCCGCTGCCGGCAAAAAGATCCAGCACTTGCTTGTCGGCGAAGTCGCCGCCCCACAGGTGCGTAAGCCAGTTGAATAGCGTTTCGCGGACCCGGTCGGGCGTGGGACGCAGCGTCTCCACGTCGGGCACGGCGATGGGGGTGCGCCTGTATTGGCCCCCGACGATACGAATATACTTGTTACCCATGTTTAGCCGCTTCTTCAAGAAAAAATCCCCTCCGCCCGCCACGCCGGCTCAGCCCGCGTTGCCGCCGGAGGTTGTCGACGCTCCTGTCGCGCCCGCGGAGCCGTCTTCGGCCCCATCCAGCACGGCGCCTGCGTCGCCTGCACCCGAGCTTCGCCAGGAACCCGTAGCGCCGGTTGCCGCGCCGGCCGCCGCGCCAGTGGCGTCGCCGGTGACCCCGCCGACCCCGGCGGGGCCTACGCCCGCGCCGTCCGTCTCGGTGGCGCCTGCGCCAGTAGCGACGCCCCCGCAGCCCGCGCCGTCCTCGACACCGGCCGCGCCGTCCCTCACGCGTACCGCGCCGGCTTCCGCACCGGTTGCGGCGCCTGCAGCAGCCGCTGCCGCCGCGCCAGCTGTGGAGCCCTTCCGCGCACCGCAGCCGCCCGTTCCGGCGCCTGCTCCCGTCGTCGCGCCCGCACCCGTGGTCCCGGCGCCTGCGCCTGAACCAGTATCGACGCCTGCGCCTGTCGCGGCACCTGCGCCGGCGGTCCCTGCCGTGCCAGAACTCGTTCCCGCCGAAGCCCCCAAGAAAGCCTCCTGGCTGTCGCGCCTGAAGCAAGGCCTGTCCCGCACGGGTCAGAGCATTGGCGGTATTTTCGTCGGCGTGAAGGTCGACGAGAACCTGTTCGAGGAGCTCGAATCGGCCCTCATTATGGCCGATGCGGGCCTTGAGGCCACCGAGAAGCTCCTGACCGCGCTGCGCGCGCGCGTCAAGAAGGAACGCATCGAAGACCCGGCCAAGGTCAAGACGGCCCTGCGCGAACTCCTGGCCGATCATCTGCGTCCGCTGGAACGCGCCTTCGACCTGACGCGCACGAAACCGCTGGTCGTCATGATTGCCGGCGTGAACGGCGCGGGCAAGACCACGTCCATCGGCAAGCTGGCGCATACGTTCCAGCGTCAGGGCGCCAGCGTGCTGCTGGCCGCCGGCGACACGTTCCGCGCGGCCGCGCGCGAGCAACTGGTGGAATGGGGCAGCCGCAACAACGTCAGCGTGATTTCGCAGGACGGCGGCGACCCGGCCGCCGTGGCGTTCGACTCGGTCAACGCGGGCCGCGCGCGCGGCATGGGCGTGGTGATGGTGGATACCGCCGGCCGTCTGCCCACGCAGTTGCACCTGATGGAAGAACTGAAGAAGATCCGCCGCGTCATCGGCAAGGCGGATGCCACCGCGCCGCACGAGGTGCTGCTGGTGGTGGACGGCAACACGGGCCAGAACGCGCTGGCGCAGATCCGCGCGTTTGACGCCGCGATCAACCTGACCGGCCTGGTCGTGACCAAGCTGGACGGCACCGCCAAGGGCGGCACGCTGGCCGCCGTCGCAGCCGGCAGCCAGGGCGTGCGTCCGGTGCCGGTGTACTGGATCGGGGTCGGCGAAAGCCTGGAAGACCTGCAGCCCTTCGTGGCGGACGAGTTCGCGGCGGCGTTGCTGGCCGACTGAGTCCGTTCATAGGGATCGATGAGATCCCACAAAGGCTCCATCACGCGGGACGACGCGCAAGCGCCGTCCCGCTGTCATTTCCGCGCCGACACGCCTTACCCGACCTGCCCCATCGCCGGGTCGCTGATCAGATCCTTGCCCGTCTCCATCCGGCCGGCAAAGCGCCGCTGGAACGCTCCATACCCCTCGCACGCCACCGCAAAGTCATACCACTGACCGCTGTCGCCGATCGCCCAAACGAGCTCGCCGGTCTGTCCGGGTTCGACGGTCGCCGTCCACGGTCCGTCGCTGCGATACGCCATGGCCTTGACGGTGAACGTGCAAGCCTTCGCGCCGTTGTTGTGCAGCTTGACCTGCACCTGCGGATCATCACACGGCACGTAGCACACCTGGATCTCCGGCTGGGCGCCGCCCGCTTGCATCAGATCGCCCGAGAACGCGCGGTGAAAGCCGTTCGGCCCCAACACCCACAGGTCGTATTTGCCCGCGTCCCCCGACACGTCCCAGGCGTCGTCCAGCGACTTGCCCGCTTCCACCACATAGCGCCGCGGAATGCGGTCCAGATGCAGCTTGTCGTACACATGGAACACCGCCGCCGTCTTGGCCGAGCTGGCGTTGGCGAACAGCAGCCGGACACGGTTTTCACGCGCATCTTCGCGGGCACTGGCGTGCAATTCGTACGGCAGCGCGCGCGAGGGCCGCGTGCCTTGCGCCTGCGCGGCCAGCGTCTGTTGCGCCGGAATGGCGATGGCCGGTTGCGCTTCCTGCCACGAGGTCAGGCCGTCGGCGTCCGTCTTGGTGCTGCGGCCGGACAGCGTGGGTAGCGGCGCGCTGTTGGGCGACACGAAGTTCAGCGTGGACGTAAGGTCGCCGCACACGGCGCGGCGGAATGCGCTGATGTTGGGCTCCGCGACACCGAAGCGCTGCTCAAGAAATCTCAACGCCGAGGTGTGATCGAACGCCTGCGAATTGACCCAGCCGCCGCGGCTCCAGGGAGAGATCACCCACATCGGCACACGCATGCCGGGACCGTAGGGCTTGCCGTCGGCGGTGAGCTGCTTGGGCGTCGCAGGCGTGTAGGTGTTGTATTCGAAGGCCATCTCGGCGTCCGTCAGCGTGGACTTGCCGGCCAGCGTGCCGTCGTCGTTGCGGGACGGCGCGCTGGGCGTGGGCATGTGGTCGAAGAAGCCGTCGTTCTCGTCGTACGTGACCAGGAACACGGTCTTGCTCCAGACCTCGGGCGACTGCGTCAGCGCGTCCAGCGCGGCCTGGATGTACCACGCGCCCTTGGCGGGGCTGGAGGGGCCGGGGTGCTCGCTGTACGCGGCCGGCGGGATGATCCACGACACCTCGGGCAGCGTGCCGTTCATCACGTCGTCGCGCAGGCTTTGCAGCAGGCCGCCGTCCGGCATTGTGTTGCCGAAGCCCTTGGCAAATGGGCTGAACTGGTCGTCGATGGCCGGGTTGTACGCGGGACCGCCCTGGTTCGTGACCTGACGGTCCGCCGGCATCTTTTCGATCTCGGCGCGCCAGTGGCGAAAGCTCATCATCTCGTTGCAGCCGAAGTTGTCGGGAATGTTCTGGTAGACCTTCCAGCTCACGCCGGCCTGCTGCAGGCGGTCGGCGTAGGTCGTCCAGGTCCAGCCCTCGGTCGAAGGCCCCACGTCGGCGCCGTCGTTCATCTCGTTCATCACGACCGACACGTTGTCGCCGCTGGGGCCGTTGGTGCCGGTCCAGAAGAAAAGGCGGTTGGGAATCGTGCCCGCGTGCATCGCGCAGTGGTAGTTGTCGCACAGCGTGAAGGCGTCGGCCAGCGCGCGGTGGAACGGCACTTCGGCGGTCTCGTAGTAGCCCATCGACAACGGCTGCTTGGCGCTGGGCCAGCGATTCATGCGGCCGTGGTCCCAGGCGGCCTGACAGTTCGGCCAAGAGTGCGGCGTGCTGCCCGCACGCTGTGCGTTGCCCAGCCGCGCGTCCAGGTGATAGGGCAGTTCCAGCGTGCCGTCGCTGCGCGTCTGATGGAACACCGACTTGCCGTTGGCGAGCGGAATGGGGAAGCGGTCGCCGAAGCCGCGCACGCCGGGGAAGGTGCCGAAGTAGCCGTCGAATGAGCGGTTCTCCAGCATCAGCATCACGACGTGCTTGACGTCCTGGATGGTGCCGGTGGGACTGTCGGCTTCGATCGCGAGGGCGCGGCGGATGCTGGGCGGAAACATCGACAAGGCGCTCATGGCCGCTGTGGCGCCGAGCGTGGTCGTGAAGAACTTTCTCTTGGAGGCGTCGATCGTCATTGGCTGTTCTGTCTGGAGTTTGCAGGAAACGGCAGCGCTGCCGGCATCATGGCGCACAATGCGCCGCGCAGGTAGTCGGGGCGGGCGTGGTGGGCGTCGTGGGGGTGGAGGGCGGTGCCGGATCGTCAGTGTCGTCGCCGCCGCAGGCCGAGAGCGCGAGCGCCAGCGTTAGCGCGCAGCAGGCCGCGAGGCCGCGTCTTGCAATGACCAGCAAAGGGGAAGTGGTTTCCATGAGTCTGTGTGCGTGGATGGGCGGACGGCCCGCAATAGGCCGTTGCGCCGTCGCACAGGACGAGTATCGGGCGGATGCTGCGGGCCACGAATGCGCCCGGCGCGATGTCCGGACGACAGCCATCGAGTATTGGCAGTCCGGATGTCGATGAATTGACAGGGGCCTGACGCGAAGCTGTCAGGCGGCCCTTTTTTGAAACGCCATGCTAGATGCGTGTCCAGGTGAAATCAAATTCAACGCGGGACTTTCGCATGGGTTAAACGCGCGCGACGCGCGTCACTTCCAGAACGGCTTGCTGCGCGCGAGATCGTCAAAGGCCTGCTGCGCTTCGACGACCAGTTCTTCCAGCCGCGCGCTGATCCAGCCCAGCGCGAACCAGGCTTGCGGATGCGTTGCCGTACACGACTGGTAGTAGTCCTTGGCCATCGCGAGGTCGTTGATTTCGCCCAGCACGTCCTGCACACGGGACAGCAGTTTGCGGTAACCGCGCAGCTTGCTGGCGGGCAGCAGCGATTCGGCGAACGACAGGCCGTAGCGCAGCCGCTTGCCGCGCTTGCGCAGGTCGTGGCGGGCGGGAATGTCCAGTGCCGCGAAATGCGCGCCCTGATCGGCCACCTTGCCGTGCCAGCGGTGCAGGCGGCGTGCAAGGAGCTTGTGCAGGTGCTGCGGTTCGGGCTCCGGCGTCAGCATCGGGATGATCGTGGGCTTGACGATGGGACCGGCCACCCCGCCTTCAAGCCGGATGGCGGGCTCGGGCGCGGCGTCGCTGGGCGTTCCGTTGGCGATGGTCTGGCTGTCCGTGTCAGGCTGCACGGCGGGCACGTCGAGCGACCATTCAAGCAGCGAGAGCAGCCATGCCTGAAACGCCTGGCCGCCCGCGATGGTTTGCGCGTCCTCTTCGGGCGGCGCGGCTTCCATGGGGATCACGGGCATGCCGGCGCGCAGCAGCGCGGGGGCGACGGTCTCGTTCAGCACGTCCTGGTCGCGATTGGCGCCGAACGCCGCGAAGTGGGTGCGCACGCCCTGCAGCAGGGCGTCTGGCACCGGCGCGATCCAGCCGTCGAAGAGCTTCCAGGCCGACCGCAGCCGGCGCACGCCGACGCGCAGTTGATGCACGTGTTCGGAGTTGCCGGCGCGGTACACGCCTTCGGTGTCGACCTCGGCCAGCACCGCGGCATTGCGGCAGATCTGGTCCAGGCATTCTGCCGCGATCGCGCCCATGGCCTGCGGCGGCGTCATGTCGTCGCGCAGCTTCACGGACGACGCGCCACGTGGCGCCCAGAACTGCGCGATGGCCTGCGCGCGGCGCGCTTCGTGGTCATCGCCGGCAGCGGCGTCGACCTCGGCCAGCCGATGCGCCAGTTGGGCCAACGCGTCGCCGCGTTCGGACTTGCTGCGCGGATCCAGGATCAGCGCATGGCGCTGCTGCCAGCCCCGCGCCGCGGCGAAGATGGCGGCGGGACGGCCCGACACCAGTTCGAATTCCAGTTCGGAGATCGGCAGTTCCAGCGCGCCGGCGCGCAGGATGCCGGTGTCATAGGCAAGCTCCACCGTGCCGAAACGCGTGCGGATCTTGCGCAAGAGGCGCTGCACGTCGGTCTCGTAGCGCAGGCCGAGTTCACCCTTGATGGAAGACAGCGGGCCTTCGACTTCAGTGCCGGCATAGACCGACAGATCGAGCACGGGACCCGGCCGCGGGTGGTTCATCTCGATGCGCGAGATCGCATCGGCGCCGGGCATCTTGAGGGTCTGCACCCAATCGGGCCCTTCCTGCCGCAGGCGGATGGCGATGCGAGCTCGCGCAAGCTCGCGTTCCGGCGTGTCGAAATACATGGCATGCAAGCGAATGCGCGTGGCCTCGCGTTGCTTGACTTCACGCAGCACGGCCTGGCGCGAAGCCGTGGGCACGTGCAGTTTCAATTCCTGTTCCGACATGGCAGCGGGTGTCCAACGGCAAAAGCCGAGATGTTAATCAAGGCGGGGGTGCGTTTTGATGACCGTTCATATTTTGTTCACATTGAGCATAGACGCGATCGCGGCGCAAAAACAAGGCAGCCCATCGATGGCGATGAGGCGCTTTTGCGTTGCTTGCGAACGGAAAGAAAAGTGCGGGGATGCGAGGTTGGGGGCCGAATCGCGCTGGGTGGAGGTTGTCTGCTCGCGCTGGGTGTCTGACACCCTGCACGCGCTGTGGAGGGGCGTAGGTCGTCTCTCCAGGGTGTCAGACACCTGGGCCAGGTCTCTCCAGGGTGTCAGACACCGGAATCGGTCTTACGCGTAAAGAAAACGCCGCCCCATGTGGGGCGGCGAAGGAGCGCGTGTCAGGGGAAACCGACAGGCGTAAAGTGGTGCGGCTGCGCTACAGGATGCGTTTGCGCGCCTGGGTGATGATGATTTCGGCCAGCACGACGACCACGAAGATGGCGGCCAGCACGAGCGCGACGCGGTCCCACTGGAACAGGTTCAACGCGGTGTCCAGCGCCATGCCGATGCCGCCTGCGCCGACCAGGCCCAGCACCGCGGATTCGCGGACGTTGATGTCCCAGCGCAGCAGCACGATGGACCAGAACGCCGGGCGGATCTGCGGCCAGTAGGCGTACCAGATCACCGAAGCCTTGCTGGCGCCGGTAGCCGTGACCGCTTCGATGGGGCCGCGCTGGGCTTCTTCGATGGCTTCGCCGACCAGCTTGCCGACAAAGCCGATCGAGCGGAAGGCGATGGCCAGCGTGCCGGCCAGTGCGCCGGGTCCGAAGATGGCGATGAACAGCAGCGCCCACACCAGCGAGTTGACCGAACGGCTGGACACCAGGATCAGCCGGGCCAGCATGTTGATGGTCTTGCTGGGCGTGAGGTTGTTGGCCGCCAGCAGACCCACCGGCACCGCCATGAACACCGAAAGAATGGTGCCCAAGGTGGCGATGTGCAGCGTTTCGATCAGCGCATCATGCACGCCACCCGGGTAGTAGGCCCAGTCGATCGGCCACATCCGGCGAAAGAGGTCGGCCATCTGTTCCGGTGCGTCATACAGGAACTCGGGGATGACCTCCACGCCGCGGATGGCCTGCACGACCGCCGCGACCAGCAGCAGATACAGCGCGAAGCGCAGCAGGCGCTGGCCCATGCTGTAGCGCTGCCAGACGCGGGGCTGACCTGCGGGATTCAAGGGGGAAACGTGGGCGTTCATTCGTCCACCTCCGCCTTGCGTGCGGCCGTCGGCTTGCTGCTGCCGATGCCGCGGGCGCCAGCGAAGCGGCTTTGCAGGATGCGGTCGAAGCCCAGGTTGTCCAGGAACACCGCCCGCACGAAGCCGGCCAGGATTTCACCCAGCATGATGATCGCGATCAGGGTCAGCAGGATGGCGCTGACGAAGTCGTAATCGAAGCGTTGGAAGGCCGAGAACAAGGTGCCGCCCACGCCGCCCGCGCCCACGATACCCACCATGGTGGAGTTGCGCAGGTTGGAGTCGAACTGGTAGGTGGCAAAGCCGATGAAGCGCGCGAACACCTGCGGCAGCACGCCGAACACGATGACGTTGGCGAACGAGGCGCCGGTGGCGCGCACCGCTTCGACCTGCTTGAGCGAGATTTCCTCGATGGCCTCGGTGAAGAGCTTGCCGATGAAGCCAATCGACGCGACGGTCAGCGCCAGAATGCCGGCCAGCGCGCCAAAGCCCACGGCCTTGACGAACAGGATGGCGACGATGACCGGGTGCAGCGCGCGGCACAGTGCAACGATCGATCGCGCGGGCCAGGAGATCCACGCGGGCATCAGGTTGCGCGCGCCCAGGAGGCCCACGGGCAGCGCCAGGATGATGCCCAGCATGGAGGCCAGGACGGCGATCTCCAGGCTTTCGGCGATGCCCTTCCACAACGTGGCGGGCTTCTCGAAGTTGGGCGGGAACATGCGCGCCAGGAACGTCGACGCATGACCCATGCCGGATTCGAAGCGCGACCAGCTGAAGTCCAGCTGCGCGGCGGCATAGACGGTGTAGAGCACCAGCAGCAGCAGGCCGGCCTTGGCGCGCCCTGACATGGCGAAGGGGCGGATGCCGCCCCGGGGTTGCGTCATTCCAGCCAAGACTCGCCTCCGTAGATGGTCTTGAGCATGGTCGCGTCCAGGCCCTGGCCGTCGCCGTCATAGACCACGTGGCCGCCCGACATGCCGACGATGCGCGTGGCATAGCGGCGCGCCAGTTCGACGTCGTGGATGTTGACGATGACGGGAATGCCCGTGGCGCTGCCCTGCGCGGACAGCAGTTCCATGATCTCGACGGAGGTCTTGGGATCAAGCGACGACGTCGGCTCGTCGGCCAGCAGCACCTGCGGGCGCTGCATCAGCGCACGGGCAATGCCCACGCGCTGACGCTGGCCGCCCGACAGCGCATCGGCGCGCTGGTCGGCAAATCCGGCGAGGCCCACGGTGTCGAGCAGCTTGTAGGCGTGCTCGATGTCCTCGGGCTCGAAGCGGCGCATCCAGGCCTTCATGGCCGAGGTGTACCCCAGCCGGCCGGTCAGCAGGTTTTCCATCACGGTCAGGCGTTCGACCAGGTTGTATTCCTGGAACACCATGCCGATGCGGCGGCGCGCGCGGCGCAGCGACGCGCCGCGCACTTGCGCCAGGTCCACGGTGCCGTCCTCGGACTGCAGGATGATCTCGCCCTTGGTGGGTTCGATCAGCCGGTTGATGCAGCGCAGGAGCGTGCTTTTACCGGTGCCCGAAGGTCCGATGATGGCGGTGAGCCCCTGCCCGGCGATCTGCAGGTCAATGCCGTTCAGTACAGGCCGGCCGGCCCGGTATTCCTTGACCAGGCCGGAAATGCGTAGCGACGTCGTCATGCTGGATTACTTCTTGCTCTTTGCGGATTCGCGGTCGTAGGCCGCGCGGTTGAAGCTTTCGCCACCGGATTCAGCGACCTGGCGGACGATGGCCCAGTCCTTCTCGTACGTCACCGGGTAGAAGCGGTCGGCGTTGTCGAAGGCCTTGGACATTTCAGGCGGGAAGCGGTAGTCGTAGAAGCACTTGAGCATCTGGTCGCGGAACTTCGGTTCCAGGTCATGCGCGTAGGCGAACGACGAGGTCGGGAATTTCTCGCTGGTGTAGATGATGCGGAAATCGGCTTCCTTGACCTGGCCGCGTTCGACCATGCGCTTGAAGACGTCCGATGCCACGGCGGCGGCGTCGTAGTCGCCGGAGTTCACGCCCATGACGGACTGGTCGTGCTTGCCCGAGAAGATGACCTTGTAGTCCTTGTCGGGCGTCAGGCCTTCCTTCGGGAACAGGGCGACGGGCGCCATGTGGCCGGAGTTCGACGAGGGAGCGGTGTGCGCGAGCTTCTTGCCCTTCAGGTCGGTCAGCTTCTGGTAGGGGCTGTCCTTCTTGACGATGACGATCAGGTTGTAGCCCTGGAAGCCGTCAGCGTAGCCCTTGACGGCAAACGGCACGGCGCCCGCGATGTTCACGGCGAACGCGGTCGGGCCGGTCGAGAAGCCGCCCACGTGCAGGCGGCCCGAGCGCATGGCTTCGATTTCAGCCGCGTTGCTCTGCACCTGGTAGAACACGACGCGCTTGCCCGTGCATTCGGACAGGTGCTTGGTGAAGGGCTTGAAGATGTCTTCGTACACGGCCGGATCTTCAACGGGCGTGTAGGTGAAGACCAGCGTGGAAGGCGTCTTGAGCTTGGACGCGTCGGTGGGCGTGTCGGCCACCAGATCCTTGTTCGAGTCGCAATACATCTGGTCCAGATCGCCGCGGTTCGAGCAGGTGTCGGCGGCCTGGGCGGCGGAAGCTCCAAAAGCGAATGCGGCCAGTGCGGCCGCCTGCATAAGACGCAAGGCTTGCATCGTGTGTCTCCTCGTGTAGGTATGAATTGAATCTTTGCTGAATTCAAACACACAACGGGGGACGGCACACTCGGGAAAGTCCCTGCCTTTCTTTTCGTCTTTTGTTCGTTTTGTTCGCTTTGTGTTCGTTTTTGCGCGAAAACGCGCTCAGCCGCGAAAGCCCAGCTTGCGGGAGATTTCCTGAGCGCACGCGATGAGCGGACGCGCGATCGCCCCGTCCCATGACACGTCGAACAGACCGGTGGGTCCCAGGCTGGTGAGCGCCAGCACGATGCTGCCCGTGTTGTCGAACACCGGCACCGACAGCGCGTCCACGCCCGGCAGCGGATTGCCCAGCGCGCGCGCCATGCCGTGCACGCGGATGTCCGCCAGTTGCGCCTCGATGTTGGCGCGGGAGGCCTTGCGCGGGGGCGGCACGCTGGCGATGACGGCGGTGTCGCCTTCTTCGCGCGCGATGTAGTGCTCGCTGACCTTGGGCGGCAGCCACGCCGCGAACACCAGCCCGGTGGCGGTGTGCAGCATGGACATCACCGTGCCCTTGCGCATGTTCACGTGGACCGGGTAGCTGGCTTCGGTCATGTGGATCATCGTCGGGCCGTGCGAACCCAGCACGGCGATGCCCAGCGTGTGGCCGATGTCGGACTGCAGCTTCGTGATCTCCGGCATGGCGACCCGCACCGGGTCCAGGCGCTGCAGGCTGACCAGCCCCATCTGCAAGGCGAACGGACCCAGCTCATACTGGCCGGTGGTGGCGTCCTGCTGCACCAATCCCACGCGGATGAAGCTGACCAGGTAAGGGTGCGCCTTGGCGGACGTCATGCCGGCGCCGGCAGCGAGGTCGCGTAGCGTCAGCGGCTTGCCCGCATCGACCAGGGCCGCCAGCAGCGGCACGCCCACCTCGATGGACTGGATGCTGCGGCGGCCGTCGTTGGCGGCGGGCGCCGCGGTCTTGGAAGTTGCCACGGTGTGCTGACCTTAAGCCGGCTGGACTTGGGAGGGCTGACGTGCGGCGAGCAGCCGGTCGGCCATTTCGACGAAGCCGCCGCCGCCATGAAAGGCGGCGACAAAGGCGGGGCGGTGCGTCAGGCGGTGCAATTGGGCCTGGATGTTGGCCACGCCGACCGAGATCGGAAAGTAGGCGAACATCGGCTCGTCGTTGGGCGAATCGCCGATGAACAGCGTGCTGTCCAAGGCGCCGGCCACGTCCATGCCGAACTCGCGCTGGAACATCGTGCGCGTCATGGTGAGCTTGTCGTAGTCGCCGAACCAGCCGTTGACGTGGATGGAACTGACCTTGGCCTGCGCGCCCGCGTCCTGGAAGATCTGGACGATACGGCTGATCGCCGCGTCGGGCAGGGCGGGCACGTCTTCGCAGAAGTCGATGGCCAGGTCCGCCACGCGGTAGTCCTGGTCGCTGGCGACGGCGCTGCCGGGCACTTCAACCAGGACGCGGTCACGGATGGCGTCCAGCCGCTTGCGGCTTTCCTGGCGCGAGGCGGCGTCGGTCCAGTAATGCGTGGTCATGCGGCGGGCCTGGCGGTCGTAGGCGTAATAGAAGGCGCCGTTTTCGCCGACCACGGCGCGCACCGGCCACATGCGGGCGATGTGGTCGCACCAGCCGGCCGGGCGGCCGGTGATCGGCACGACCTGGATCCCGGCCTGTTCCAGGCGTTCAAGCGCGGCGTACGCGTCGGCAGGCAGGCGGCCTTCGGTGGTCAGTGTGTCGTCGATGTCGGTCAGGACGACGCGGACGGCTGCCGCGACGTTCAAAGGCATGGCCGCAAGGGCTTGCATGAGGTTTTTCCTTCGTTTTTCTGGGGGATCTCCGGGCGAAAGTTTAACCGGATGCCCCCGTCCGGACGGGGCGGCAAGACGCCAATAGGGGTTCGGCCCGCGAGGGCGGTAAAATCCGGGCTTTCCCGCCTGGTTTACGTGTCACGTCATGTCCGTCCAGTTGTCCTCCTTGCCCGGCTCCGAGCCGGAATCCTTCGGCATCGCTTCGGTTGCCGAGATCATCGCCGAGCTGCGCGCCGGCCGCATCGTCATCCTGGTTGACGAAGAAGACCGCGAAAACGAGGGCGACCTCGTCATGGCGGCCGAATTCGTCACGCCCGACGCCATCAACTTCATGGTCACCCACGGCCGCGGCCTGGTGTGCCTGACGTTGACCGAAGAGCGCTGCCGCCAGCTTGAGCTGCCGATGATGGCCGCCCGTAACGGCACCCGTTACGGCACCAATTTCACGCAGTCCATCGAAGCCGCCGAAGGCGTCGAGACCGGCATTTCGGCCGCCGACCGCGCCCGCACCATCCAGGTGGCCGTGGCGCGCGACGCCAAGCCGGCCGATCTGGTCCAGCCCGGTCACATCTTCCCGGTGCGCGCCGTACCTGGCGGCGTGCTGGTTCGCGCCGGTCATACCGAGGCCGGCTGCGACCTGACCGCCATGGCGGGTCTGACGCCCGCCGCCGTCATCTGCGAAATCCTCAAGCCCGACGGCACGATGGCCCGCCTGCCGGACCTGGTCGAATTCGCCCGTCAGCACGGCCTGAAGATCGGCACCATCGCCGACCTGATCCAATACCGCAGCGAGCACGAATCCATCGTCAAGCGCGTGGGCAAGCGCACCATGCAGACGGCCTGGGGCACGTTCGAGGCCGTGGCCTACGAAGACGCCGCCACCGGCTCCGCCCATTTGGCGCTGGTGCATGGTAATGTGACTCCCGACGCCGAGACGCTGGTGCGCGTGCACGAGCCGGCGTCCGTGCTGGATGTGCTGGACACCGGCGCCAGTCCGCACAGCTGGGGCGTGGCCCAGGCGCTCGAGGCCATCGCGGCCGCTCCGGCCGGCGTGCTGGTGCTGATGAACTGCCAGTCATCCACGGAACATCTGTTTGGCCAGATTGCAGGTTGGAACGACCCGAAGGCGCAGGCCAATCCTGCGAACGCCGACCGCTTCGGTCTGCGCACCTACGGGATCGGCGCCCAGATTCTGCGCGACCTGAACGTGGGGCAAATGAGGCTCCTGGCCCGGCCGCGCAAGATGCCCAGCATGGCGGGCTTCTCGCTCACCATTACGGGTTACGATTGCGACCCGCAGAACACTCCCGCAACACACTGAAGGCCGACACATGAACCCTTACATCCTTACCCCCGACCTGAACGGCGAAGGGCTGCACATCGGCATCGTACGCGCCCGCTTCAATGAAGAAATCGGTCAGGCCGAACTCGAAGCGTGCCTGAAGGAACTGGCCGAACTGGGCGTGGACGAGCGCGACGTCATGGTCGCCACCGTGCCCGGCGCGCTGGAACTGGGCGTTGCCCTGTCCCACATGGCCGAAACGTTTGAATTCGACGCACTGATCGCGCTGGGCGCGGTCATCCGCGGCGAAACCTATCACTTTGAAGTGGTCAGCAATGAAACGGCCACTGCAATCACCCGTATCTCCCTCGAAACCGGCGTCCCCGTCGCGAACGGCGTGCTGACCGTCGACACCGACGAGCAAGCGCAGGCGCGCGCCGCCGGCAAGGGCCGTGACTGCGCCCAGGTGGCCGTCGAAATGGCCAACCTGGTGGCAGCGCTGGAACCCGAGGAAGAAGACGAAGACGAAGACGACGAGGACGAAGATTTTGACGACGAAGAAGACGACGACCAGCGCTGATAGCGCGGCGCAGGCCCGCGCCAACGCGCGCAGCGCGCGCCGCCGTGCGCGCGAATTCGCGCTGCAGGGCGTGTACGCGTGGCTGCTGCGCGGCGGCGAAGGCACGCAGGACGCCGGCGAGATCGACGCCCATCTGCGCGACACCGAGGA
>NZ_DAMCTG010000060.1:0-33986 GCF_032113835.1 Achromobacter sp.
TGCTGCTGCGGCACGATGGCGATCGCCTTGACGACGATCAGGATTGCCAGTGCAACAATGACAAGCAGCACGATGGTTGAAGTATCGATCATGGTGTGTAGCCTCTTTTCGAGTGGATGCGCCGGCTTGCCCCGCCATGCCGGCCAGGGTTCCAGCGATTGCCCGCGGCGCTGCGCGGGCGCGTTCTGCTATGCCGAACCGCCGCGCTTGGGAGTAAGCACGAGGATCGAGCCGCGCAATTCGGTAATGGTGTGTTCGCCGGGCTGGGCGGCGTGCCCCTTGGCCAGTTCAGCCTGCCAATGCGCGCCGCGGTACCAGACGCGCGCTGTACCGCTGTCGGACCAGGCCTCGACCGTGACGGTCTGGCCGATGTCGAGAATGACGTCGGCGTTGCGGGCCGAATTGACCTCGCGCTTTTTCAGCACCCGGGTCTTGCGCAGCACCAAGAGTCCCAGCAGCAGCACCACGCCGCACGCCACCAGCTCCCATTGCAGGCCGGCGTTCAGCCAGGCGGCGATACCGCCTGCCGCCAGCCCCAACGCGACCAGCAGTAAATAGAAGGTTCCTGTCGCCAGCTCGCCGATGAGGGCCAGCGCGGCCAATCCCAGCCAAATCCACATAGTCTCGAGAATCGTCTGTAAGGATGAGTGTCTGGGCGGATTGTACGTATTTCCGGGACGGAGCGGGGCATGTCGTGCGCCGACGGGAATATTTTCGGTGGATTATGATGTGCCCCTGGCGCGCTGGGTCGCAGGCCCCCCTGCGCCGCCCTTTTCCACGCACATGCTTTTATGACCGCTGCAACTCCTTCTGCTCTCCCCGTCCTGATCCTGCATACCGGCGATCCGGACGACACGCTCAAAAGCCAGTTCGGCGGCTATGCCGAACAGATCATGTTGGCGGCCGGCCTGGCCGCCAACGCCGTCGACATCGTCGCGGTCTACGAAGGCCAGCGTCCGCAGGCGCCCTCCCATTACCGCGCCGCCTTGATCACCGGTTCGCCCGCCATGGTCTCCGACAAGGAACCCTGGAGCGAAGACACCGCGGCCTGGCTGCGCGAGGCCCTGGAGACCGGCCTGCCCATGTTTGGCGTCTGCTACGGCCATCAATTGCTGGCGCACGCGTTCGGTGGCAAGGTCGGCTACAACCCGGCCGGCCGAGAGGTCGGCACCCAGACGGTCGAATTGCTGCCGACGGCCGGCGGCGATCAGCTCATGGCCGGCGTGCCGACCACGTTCCCCGCCCAGATGCTGCATGCGCAGACCGTTTTGCAACTGCCCGCAGGCGCGGCGGTGCTGGCGCGCTCGGATCTGGACGAACACCAGATGATCCGCATCGGCCGCAACGTCTTTTCCACCCAGTTCCACCCCGAGTTTGGACCGGACTTCATCCGGGCCCACCTCGAACGCTATGGCCGCCGCTACGCTGCCGAAAACCTTGACGTACCGGGACTGTCCGCCAACGTGCGCGCGACGCCCGTGGCAGCCGGCCTGATCCGCCGCTTTCTGGATACCTACGCGCCGGGCGCCTGAGGCCCCTCGGGCGCGGCCCTGGCGGCCGCGTCAGGGACCGCCGCAACAAGCGGAGTGCGGGGGCCGGCCCGTCTTGAGACGATAGTGCCAAGCGTAAAACATCACGCAAGAAGCCAGGAGTCCCTTATGAGCCCCGCCGCCGCCCCCTTGAGCAAACAGCACGCCGCCGCCGTGGAGCGCGCCTGCCGCGCCCTGGAAGCCGAGCAGCCGCCCGATCTGTCGGCGCTGGCCGAACAGGCCGGCATGAGCCGCTTCCATTTCCACCGCATTTTCAAGGCCGCAACGGGCATCACGCCCAAGGCCTACGCGAACGCCCTGCGGGCTACCCGCGCGCGCCAGCGCCTCGAAGAAAGCGCCAGCGTCACCGACGCCATGTACGACGCCGGCTTCAACTCCAGCGGGCGCTTCTACGAGACCGCCCCCGCCATCCTCGGCATGACGCCCACCGCGTTCCGCAAGAACGGCGAAGGCGTGGACATCCGGTTCGCCGTCGCACAATGCTCGCTGGGCGCGCTGATGGTGGCCGCGAGCACCACCGGCATCTGCGAAATCGCACTGGACGACGACCCGGACCGATTGATCAAGAACCTGCAGGACCGTTTCCGCGCGGCAAAGCTGATCGGCGCCGACCCCCGCTTTGAAAGCTGGGTGGCCGATGTGGTCGGCTTTGTCGAAGACCCGGCGCGCGGCCTGGACCTGCCGCTGGACGTGCGCGGCACGGCATTCCAGCGCAAGGTCTGGGAGGCGCTGTGCGAAATACCGTTAGGCGCCACCGCCACCTATTCGGAAGTAGCCGAACGCATCGGCGCCCCCGGCGCCGTGCGCGCCGTCGCCCGGGCCTGCGCCACCAACAACATCGCGCTGGCCATTCCCTGCCACCGCGTGGTGCGCACGGACGGGTCACTGGCGGGCTACCGCTGGGGCATCGATCGCAAGCGCGAACTCATCGCGCGCGAGGCCCGGGCCGCCTGATCTGTGCGCGGCCTGGTCGGGGCCCCAGACAACTCGATGCGCTGAAAGCAGCTTCGGGATTATCGTCCCGCCTCTTCGATGTCGCGGGGAAATCGGGGTTCATAGCACAGCAGCAGCGAAAGCCAGTGGCCGGCAGCATGGATCAAGATAGCGGGCAACATCAACAGGTTCGCTACGACAAACACCCATAAGCCGCTGTGGCGTAGGAACTGGGTGTCCAAGCCCCAGGCCGCTTTGAACGAAAGCCAGGGCCAGGGGAACTTGTTGATAAGCCTTTTCGGCGCAGGCACGGCAGCGGGGCCGTCCTCCATGTAGCGGCGGATGTACTCCCAAAACGCGAGAAGCTCGCTGGCGTTGCGAGCCGGTTTACCGATAAAAGTGACTTCCACATTATCAGTAGGCGTGCCGCCCGAATCGACGCCATCGCCCTTATCCCAAGCTAAGACGACATAGCCGCCCGTTCCTTCCAGCTCGCTCATGTTTTTGTCGATGATCACCTCTGTTTTGTCCCAGTCCATGATTCGAAGCCCCCCCAAATCCGCGGGTCTCAGCAAATAGACTTGGCGCGTGATTCGGTTAAAGCGAACAACAATTCGGCGGGCAGTGAGGGACTCCAGCCGTACATATCGAATTGAATACTTTAAAAAAGCGACCAGAAAGATCAACCATACCGTCGAAAACAAGAATATGAAGAAGTAGTCGCTCCCGCCCAGCGGCCCGCCGAAATATTTTTCCCCTGAAATAATTTTCTTTGCGGATATGTATAGGGTGCCTATCAGGCCTTTAAGGATAAATACAAGAATGCAAGCAAAAATTATGGTAATTACGCCTCTTTTCTCGTCATTAGGAGTACGGACGTCGAGATAAATTTGGTTGGAGTGATAAATTGACTCGTTATCAAGCACTTCATCCGAAACCGACTCACCGACGCCTTCCGGAGCATGCATCTCCGCCTGCCCAAGCATCCGTTGTTGCCTAGCGAGCTCTTCACTGGCAGCTTCGTAACTCGTCATATCCTTGGACCACTGAAATCCCCGTTCGAGCAAATACATCAGTCGTTTCTCCGTATCACCCCGCGCATTAAATCAATCTCCTTCTCCTCGGAATAGAAACCACCGTTCTCTCGGTTTTTTCGGAATGTGCAGTGATCCAGGAATTGCTCAAGCTTATCTGGCAAAACAAAAACCTCGACTGCCGCCAACCCCAGGAGCAAAGCATTGATCCCGACAAATATGCGAAGCATCGGCACCATGCGCGCGGCTAACGCAGCAGACTGATTTGATCCATAGAGAACAATTCGCCCCACGACAGGCCTTCCGCGATGCTTTTTTAGCAAATAATCAAAGTACGATTTGGCATAGGCTAACCCAAGCGTAGTGGAAAGCATCGCGGCTCCAGTTTGCACAATTGCACGTAGCAAATAAAAAGCTGCGAGCGAGTTTTTATCGATGTTGAAGTTATGAACAAGAGCTTCGCCGTCGTACCATGCTCCTATCATTCCTGCACCTGCGGCTAGGGCGCCAGCATGCAAACGCAGTTGGCCGCCGAATATGCGCCCACCCTGCTGAACCGCCGCATTGCTGCTTTTTTCGGCAAGGCTCACCGCAGCGGCTCCTAACTCCATGCCCGAAGCGGCAAGTGCGATCAATGCCCCCGCGACTTCAGCGTATTCCTGCGTGCCTTTGTGCTGGACACTTAAACGATTGAACAAGCTCCACGTTTCCAACACAACAAGCAATCCACCAATGCGTACTTCGGTCATCGGCCCCATCTTTCCTGACCGCAAGGCGTCGTCGAACGCTTGCGTAGCAGAGCGATCTATTCGAGCCACTGCCCCCCGACTTAGGGCTTCACCGTTCCGCAATTCGAGACGATAACGCTGCGCATATCGCCCCAGGCTTGCGAGCAGCACTGAAGCCGCGACCTTGTTGAATGGGGCGTCCACAATCGCGGTGGCAGCCTTGCTTTGGAACATTGAGTTGCCTAGCGTGTTGATCAGCATCGCACCGCCGACCAGGTAGCCGGATGGTGGACCTACCCCCGCGGAGGCATCTGCCAGCGAATCAAGCATGGCGTGGCTTTTTTCGTAGAGGTCCGCCAGCTTCTTGAGGCGGTTCTGCAACGCGACAGGGTCAATGGATTTCAGCGTATCGCTCTCGCCGAACAGTTGGTCCACTTCGCTTTCCATGCTCTCCTGATTCTGTGCCAATGATCGCCAGAACAGGTTTTCTCGGGATACTCCCGTTTTGCGCCAGCGTTCGAGCAAGTTTTCACCAACCGCAGTGGCGTTCATGCCCGCAATGGCCTTTCCCATCTGGTCTTTGAACAGCAAGGCCTGCTCGGTATCGTTGCGATCAAATGCATCGAGCGCGTCGAGAAACGGTTCGCTTTGCAGCCAAAGAAGGTGATCCGAGGCGCGTGCGTCCTTGGCCGCGTCCGCCTTGCAAACTTCGTTTCGGTAACGCTTCAGAAAATCCTGACGCATGTCCTCATCGATATAACCGGCGTACTTGCTCCAACTGTTTGCGCGACTTCGCCTGGCGGCCGCTTCCTGAACCTCGCGCTGATGCTGCGGGTTGCGGAAGTTGATGTAGTCTCCCCGCGATTGCACCGTCATGTGGCTGTTGCTCATCTCGTACCCGCGATCCGAGTAACGTACGCCGTAGTTCCACTGATCCTTGTAGTATCGCTTCTCGGCTTCGTCCTCCACTAGCTTTCGGATGTTTTCAATACCGAACGCGATGGTTAACTTGCGTTGGTTGGTGAGCTTTTCGCCGTCCTCATATGCCATGAAGGCGTCGAGTGCGTCGATGCTCGCATTTCGCCAGGCGTTCAGCTCTTGTGTAATACCGAGAGCGTCATCCAATACGATGGCCGCGCCGCGGAATCGCTTGAGCACGGCGGTGGGCCGCATTTCTGCCTGCGTGGCCTGCAGGGGCGGCGCAAGAGGATTGAACGCCTGCGATTTGAGCAGGTTATTCAATTGGGGCTGGTCAATTGCGGCGAAGTCCGCTACGCAATCCAGCCCATCAAAAGTCAGCACGCCGTCTTGCGGGCGGACACAATCCATTTCCTCAGGAGACAGCGACGCAAGTTTGGCGATATCGACCGACGCCAACTTATCCCTGCTTGCAGGGAGCGAACGATATTTGCGCAGCATATCCTTGGTCAAAGGACACGGACTAAAGAGCAGGCGGAGATCCTTGATGTCGTCCACATCATGGACTTTAAACATCCACCCCCAGCCCCTAGATGCGCCCATGTCCTGGCCAGCAGGCGCTTTCCGCTTCCAAGGATCTTCGGCGTCCATATAAGTGAGTGTTCCGGCTTCCGAGACCCGGTACTGGCTGTGCCATTCATAGGTCTCCGCGCTCACGCGCTGCACGAGGACGTACAGAAATCCCTGGCGCAACGGTCGTATGGCGTAAGTCGATTCGCTCAGACTGCCCACCCTGCTTGGCTTATTCAAATGCTCGGGCAAAGACGGAAGGAGTTTGCGCTGTTCGGCGCTCCCCCCCACGGCGCCATACCGCAACGGAAGTATGGCGAAGGTGCGAGTGCAAGTTACCTCCGCCCCGCGATTCAAGATTCCATCGAGAAGCGTGCGATTCTCCGCGCACTGACTAAAGGTGTCGTTCCAACCGAACATCGAAGTCCTTAACCGTTTTTTCTGCGCATGCGCACTTGCAGGGCTTGCGCCAGGGGTTCTCGCAGTGCTTTCGCCTCTTTCAATGCGTCGTTCCATGCCGATGAACCCTCTAGCGCCTTGCCTTGCAACGCCATCAAGGTCACATAGTCGATTCGGTCGCTCTGTCGGCTCAAACCGATGCGATCCGCTTGAGCCAACAAGTCATGAACGAGTCCAAGCCGGGTGCCATGGCAGTTTTCGCGGTCGCCCTTCTGTTCAAGTGGCGCCCGAAGCTGGTCCGCCAGCCGGAACGTGAGCGGGTCGCCCGCGAGCGCATCCCAGCATGACTCGTCCAGCTCAATAGCGGGCGAGCGATACGGCTTGGTTGAACCGTGACCTGTGAAGTGTTTCCAGGCCTTGCGCTCTCGATGAGGAAATACGATCCACCATGATCGAACCGGCGCCAGCCAATCGGCAATTCCTGGTAGATCCTGACGCGCATGAAGCACGGGAAAGGCCAATTCCGTATGAAAGCGCAGCAAATAGGTAGCGCCATCCGGGCCCTTCGCTGTCGTGGCATTGCCAAGGTGCTCGGCCAACTGAGGCGGGGACATGGCACTGGTCAGCCAGACGCAAATTGCGTCTCCGGCAATGTCAGCAACGTCGCAGAGAAAGTCGTACTGTCTTTGCAGGTTGTTCTGGGCGGAAGGCGCGAACAACCATGGGCCAATTTCGCGGAGATTTTCCAACTCTCGCTGCTGCAGTAGCGGCCAGCCGGAAAATCGCTCCATGAGCTGCCTTCGGACATCTGTCTTCAGGCGAGCCATTTCAATGATGGCTGTCAGTTCATGATCGGGGAGCCGGCGCAGTTCGTTTACAACGTTTTCAGAAAATGGATTCATGTGTGGCCTATCCACCGAACCGCACGACGCTGCGGCCTTCTGCGATGGCTTTCAGCAGGCATCCCACACAAACGGGTTCGCCGGGCTCCGGCGTGCCGTTGACGGAGATCGAGTTCGTGCCGCCACCGGGCTTTTGAGTCATCGGACCTTTGATCAGAATGGCGACTCCCTCAAGCGTGATCCCCGACCCATCGATACGTATCGTTCCCCCCGGCCCCTTCACTGTCAGGCTCTCCGCCGCCTGCACTTCATAAACCTTCGTGCGCTGCCGGATCGCCTGCCCCGCCTGCAGTTCCGAATGCCCTTCGACGGTGTGCTCCTGATGCCCGCCGATACTCACCCAGTGATTCGCCGCGGTCTTGTCGCGGCGGTTGTTGCCCACTTCCTCGGTGCGATCCTTGGTGGTGTAGATCGTGTGATTGCGCCCCACGGTCAAAAAATCATCCCGTTCGATGTCATGCCGCCGGTCCTGGCCGATGGTGACCTGTTCGTCGTTGCCCACCGTCTCCTTGCGATCGTGGCCGATCGTGATGGTTTCATCGTTCTCGACCTGCTCGCTGCGGTCGTGCCCGACGAAGGTCGACTCGTCGTTGTTGACGTGGATGTTCTGGTCCTTCTGCGCGTGGACGTAGATTTCTTCCTGGTCCTTCTCGTCTTCAAAACGCAGCTCGTTGTATCCCTCGCCTTTGTGGGTCTTGCTTTTGATCGTCATCCGCGTCTTGTGGCGCGGCAGTTCGTAGGGCGGCAGTTGCAGGCGGTTGTAGACGCGGCCGGTGATCACGGGCTGGTCCGGGTCGCCGTCGAAGTACGAGACGATGACTTCCTGACCGATGCGCGGAATGGCCATATGGCCCCAGGTGGCGCCGGCGATGTTCTGCGAGGCGCGGATCCAGCAGGAGCTGTGTTCGTCCTCGTTGCCGAGCCGGTCCCAGGGGAACTGGATCTTCACCCGGCCATACTCGTCGGTATAGATCTCTTCATTGGGCGGGCCGACCACCACGGCGTTCTGCGGGCCGTCGATGCGGGGCCTGGGTAGCGGTTCCGCGCGCCACTCGGCGTCGTCCGGGACCAGCTCGGCTTCGTAGCTGTAATGCGTTCCCAACTGGGCTTGTGCACTTTCCTCGGCCTGACTCGTGTGCTGGATGCCGCGGTGGACAATGCGCACCGGACGCCAGCCGCGGTTCAGGTCTTCGCGCGGATGACCGGCCAGGGTGAATGAAATGCCTGGCTGGAGCCGCGGGTCATCGCCTTCAACAAAAGCGACGCGCGCATCGCGGCGATGGCCGCGCAGGCGGTTCTCAGCGAAAGGTCTGCCGGCTTCGTCGAATTTGGCCCGAGCGGGGTAGTCATAGCGTTCGTAACGGCGGCCTTGGTGGTCCAGATCTCGGCCATCGCGGCTGTGCTGGTGGGTGTAGCGCGGATGGTGAAAGGTGTAGTCGCGCTGGGTCTGGCGCGCGGTGCGTACGTTTTCGGTGTACGTGAAGCGGCGCAGCGCGGGCTGCGGTTGGTCGCCGCCGGGCGTGGGGTTGTATTGCACCGGTTCGTCGCCGACGCGGCCGTGAATGAAAAGCCGGTCGCTGTGGACAAGTTGATGCCCCTCGGCGCCATGACGGAAGGAATAGAAGAAGCCCTCCTCGCGCATGATGCGTTCGACAAAGTGATAGTCGGTGTCGCCGGCCTGCACGCAGTATTCGCGCGCCTGGTGTTCGGTGGTGCTGCGCTGCTCGTAATCCTGGGTAAGACCATGCGCCTTGAGCACCGTCTCAGCGATCTGCGGAATAGTGACGGACTGGAAGACGCGCCAGTCGGAACTGAGTTTCAAGCGCGCGAGGCGCGGCTCGACGATTGCGGAGTAGCGCGAGCGGCGAAAGCCTGTGTCGCGCTGAGCGAAAGCGGAGACCGCGCCGTGCACGTACCGCACCGGCGTGTCCCCGTGCCATATGGTCAGCAGTGCGGCGCAATCCAGAATGGCGCCGAAATCGATGGCGGGGTTGGCGCTGGCCAGGTCCACTTCCAGCAGGAAGGTTTCCGACAACCCTTCCTGCAGCGTGAATTCGACGACTTCGAAGGACTCGTCGCCGATGGTGAACGTGAACCGCAGATCGGATTGGGTAGGAATGGCGTGCTCCCGCATCGACAGACCTTTCGCACCTGCCAGGAGCGTGCGGTCCGCCTATAGAAACGCGTCCGCTGCAGATGAGGAATCTCGCAATGGACGCGAATGGAATATGGGGTCCATTACGTCACACGATCCTATCTGTAGATATCAGAAGACTCTTACTTTGATCGGGGGCATCTGAAGAAAGCACTCGTCGCCGACGCTCGACAAGCGCTTTTCCATCAATGCGGCCGCGCCCTATTCCCGCGGCATATAAAAAAACCCCGCGTCCCAAAAAGACGCGGGGCTTTCCATTTCAACCAGCCAATCAGTTCTTGGCCAGACGCTGCCACGTATCGACAACGGTATCCGGGTTCAGCGACATCGACAGAATGCCTTCGTCCTTCAACCACTGCGCGAAGTCCGGATGGTCGCTGGGGCCCTGGCCGCAGATACCGACGTACTTCTTGGCGGCCAGGCAAGCCTTGATCGCGCGGCGCAGCATGAACTTGACGGCCTCGTCGCGCTCGTCGAAGTCGGCGGCCAGCAGTTCCATGCCCGAGTCGCGATCCAGGCCCAGCGTGAGCTGGGTCATGTCGTTCGAACCGATCGAGAAGCCGTCGAAATACTGCAGGAACTCGTCGGCCAGGATGGCGTTGGACGGAACCTCGCACATCATGATCAGCTTCAGGCCGTTTTCGCCACGCGCCAGGCCGTGCTTGGCGAGCAGGTTGACGACCTTCTCCGCCTGACCCACCGTGCGCACGAACGGCACCATGATCTCGACGTTCGTCAGGCCCATTTCATCGCGCACCTTCTTGAGCGCTTCGCATTCCATGCGGAAGCACTCGGCGAAGTCTTCGGCGATGTAGCGCGACGCGCCGCGGAAGCCCAGCATGGGGTTCTCTTCCTCGGGCTCGTAGCGCGAACCGCCGACCAGCTTGCGGTACTCGTTGGACTTGAAGTCCGACATGCGCACGATGACCGGCTTCGGGTAGAAGGCGGCGGCGATGGTCGCCACGCCTTCGGCCATCTTCTCGACGAAGAAGGCGCGCGGGCTGGCATGGCCGCGGGCGGCGGATTCCACGGCCTTCTTGAGCTCGCCGTCCACGTTCGGGTAGTCCAGGACCGCCTTCGGGTGGATGCCGATGTTGTTGTTGATGATGAATTCCAGGCGAGCCAGGCCGACGCCGCCGTTCGGGATCTGCGCGAAGTCGAACGCCAGTTGGGGGTTGCCCACGTTCATCATGATCTTCAGATCGATGGCGGGCATGTCGCCGCGGCGCACTTCCTCGACTTCGGTTTCGATCAGGCCGTCATAGATGCGGCCTTCGTCGCCCTCGGCGCACGAGACGGTCACGGCCTGGCCTTCCTTGAGCAGGTCGGTCGCGTTGCCGCAGCCCACCACCGCCGGAATGCCCAGTTCACGCGCGATGATCGCGGCGTGGCACGTACGGCCGCCGCGGTTCGTCACGATGGCCGAGGCGCGCTTCATCACGGGTTCCCAGTTGGGATCCGTCATGTCGGTGACCAGGACGTCGCCCGGCTGGACCTTGTCCATGTCGGAAATGTCGCCCACCACGCGCACCGGACCCGAACCGATCTTCTGGCCGATCGCGCGGCCGGTGATCAGGACCTGGCCGGTCGCCTTCAGGCGGTAGCGCTGCTGCACGTCGTTGGCGCCCTGCTGCGACTTCACGGTTTCCGGACGCGCCTGCAGGATGTAGATCTTGCCGTCGACGCCGTCGCGGCCCCACTCGATGTCCATCGGACGCTGGTAGTGTTTTTCGATGATGACGGCGTAGCGGGCCAGTTCGTTGACCTCGTCGTCGGTCAGCGAGTAGCGGTTGCGCTCGGACACCGGCACGTCCACCGTGCGCACGGCACGGCCTTCAGGGCGCTCGGGATCGAATTCCATCTTGATCAGCTTGGAACCGATACGGCGGCCGACGATGGGATAGTGGCCCTGCTCCAGCGTGGGCTTGAAGACGTAGAACTCGTCGGGATTGACGGCGCCCTGCACGACGGTTTCGCCCAGGCCGTAGGACGACGTGATGAACACCACGTCCTGGAAGCCCGATTCGGTGTCGATGGTGAACATGACGCCGGCGCTGCCCTTGTCGGAACGCACCATGCGCTGGATGCCGGCCGACAAGGCGACGTCGGCGTGGGCGTAGCCCTTGTGAACGCGATAGGAAATGGCGCGGTCGTTGTACAGTGACGCGAACACGTGGCGGATCTTGTCCAGCACGTCGTCGATGCCCACGACGTTCAGGAAGGTTTCCTGCTGGCCGGCGAACGAGGCGTCGGGCAGGTCTTCGGCCGTGGCGGAGGAGCGCACGGCAAACGAGCCCTTGCCGTCAGCGTCGAGCTTGGCAAAGGCTTCGCGGATCTGCGATTCGAACTCGGGCGAGAACGGCGCGTCGACGATCCATTGACGGATCTGCGCGCCGGCGGTGGCCAGCTCGCGCACGTCTTCGGGGTTCAGCGTGGTCAGGCGTTCGGCGATCCGCTTGTCCAGGCCGGAGGCCTTCAGGAAATCGCGGAAGGCATCAGCGGTCGTGGCAAAGCCGCCCGGCACGCGGACACCCGCGCCAGACAGCTGGCTGATCATTTCGCCAAGAGATGCGTTCTTGCCTCCTACCGAGTCCACGTCCGTCATGCGGAGCTGCTCGAACAAAACAACATACGACATTGAAGTCACCTTTTACAATGGAATGAAAGCGAGTTTGGTCAATGGCTGAATGGTGCTGTTTTTGCTGCCGGAAAAACCGCGTTTTCCGGCCTTCGCAGACCCGATTTCAGACGCTGACCAAACTGGCCTTGGACCGCCCTTGGGGTGACTTATAGGGGCCTGATTGTACTCGGTGGAGTACGTCCGGCCATCTGCCTGGTTGGAATTTTTTACACATGACATCTACCCCTATCGTACGCACGGTATACATCGTTTCCGACAGTACCGGCATCACCGCGGAAACGTTCAGCCAGTCTGTGCTTTCGCAGTTCGAGGAGGTCAATTTCAAGCCCATCCGCCTGCCCTTCGTGGACACGCTTGAGAAGGCCGCGGAGGTCGCCATGCGCATCGACCGGAGCGCTCTGGACGCGGGCGTTCCGCCCATCGTTTTCAGCACCCTGGTCAACCCGGAAATCCTGGCCCGTGTTCGGCAGGCGAACGGCATTTTCCTGGATCTGTTCGGCACGTTCGTCAGCCACATCGAGCAGGCGCTGGGACTGAAGTCCAGCCATTCCATCGGCCGCTCGCACATGCAGGCCAACTCGGAAAAATACCGGAACCGGATCGACGCCATCAATTTCAGCCTGGCGCATGACGATGGTCAGTTCGTGAACCAGCTGGATCAGGCCGACGTGATCCTGGTCGGGGTCTCGCGTTGCGGCAAGACGCCCACCAGCCTGTACCTGGCCATGCAGTACGCCATCAAGGCCGCCAACTTCCCGCTGACGCCGGACGACTTCGAGCGCGGCACCCTGCCCTCCACCATCGCTCCGCACCGCGCCAAGCTGTTCGGCCTGTCGATCCAGCCGGAACGCCTGGCGGAAGTCCGCAACGAGCGCCGCCCCAACAGCCGCTACGCGCAACTGGAGCAATGCCGCTACGAAGTGGCGGAAGCCGAACGCATGATGCGCCGCGAGGGCATTTCGTGGCTGTCCAGCACGACGAAGTCGATCGAAGAGATTGCGACCACCGTGCTGCAGGAAGTCGGACTGGATCGCGGGTAACCGCCACCCGATGACAATGGGTCGACACCACGGCCCAACACCCGGAAGCGCATCGCCGCCCACATTGCCGTGCGGCGATGCAGCCCCGTTTTCACACCCCTAGCGGCGCTGCGAAAATGGCAATACCTGCGGGGCGGGCAGCGGGGTGTACAAGCTGCGTGCCGGCTCGTAGACGCCCAGCCATTTGCCGCGCGATGCAACCAGCCAGGCTTGCGCATTTGCGGGTTTGCCTGCAGGCAGGGACGCGTCCAGCGGGCGATAGACATCGCCTTGCACCAGCGCCCCTACGCGGCGCCACAGGGAGCCTTCTGGCAGCGCATAGACGGCGCCATCGGCTAGCGTGGCCTTCACTTCCCGAGTCAGCAGCAAGGCCGCCGTCGTTTCGCCGGCCACGACCGGCACGAAAACCGCCCGTTCGGGCGTGTATGAAGCGCAGGCCACCAGCGCGCCGGCCAGGGAAAGGCTCACAAGCCCTGCTGTGGCGGCGTGCGCGAGTCGCCTTATCATGAGCCGGAATTCGCCTGGCGGCGCTGCTCGAACAGGCAGATGGCTGCAGCGGCGCCGACATTCAGCGACTCCACGGCTGCGGCGTCGTGCGGAATGCGCACCCTCAGGCCGGCGGCCGCCAGCAGCGTCGGAGCTACGCCCTGCCCTTCGTGGCCAAATACCCAAGCGCACCGTTCAGGCAATGCGCCCGCGAACAGGTCGCGCGAGCCGTCCAGGGCGGTCGCCACCAGCGGCACGCGCAAGCGAGGCAGCAAGGCGTCGAGGTCGGCATGTTCGTGGATGTCCAGGGCAAAATGCGCGCCCTGGCCGCTGCGCAGCACCTTGGGAGACCATGCCGCCGCCGTCCCCGTAGCCAGGAATACGCGTTTGATACCCGCCGCGGCGCATGTGCGTAACAGCGTCCCCACGTTGCCGGGATCCTGGATGCGATCGAACAGGACGCAGGTTTCATCGACCTGCTCGGGCAACGCCGGAACGGGCGGCGTGACCAGGAAGGCGACTCCCTGCCCGCTTTCGACGGCGGCCACCGCGTGCATCAGCCGCGCGTCCAACGCGAGGCTGACGTTGTCCGGCACGGCCGCGGCAAGCGCGGCGATGTCGGGCTGGGACAGCCGGTCCACGTCGAAGATCGCCCGATCGGGCGCGCCGTAGTGTTGCAGCCAGGCCTGGCACAAATGCACGCCGTCCAGCAGTACGGGCGCGCCGCGCTTGCCGGCCGTGCCGGCCAGTTTGACCAGCGCCTTGACCGCCGGGTTGTCCCGGGAACTGATGTGCTTCATGAAACCAGGCCGAAGGCCTTGATGGGAGCAAAGCTGCGGCGGTGTTCGGCGCACGGACCGTGCTCGCGCAGCCGCTGCAGATGCAGCGCCGTGCCATAACCCTTGTGCTGATCGAACGCGTACTGCGGATACAGCGTGTGCAGGCGCAGCAGGTCCGCGTCGCGGGCGGTCTTGGCAAGGATGGATGCCGCCGAGATGGCGGGCACGAGCGCGTCGCCCTTGATGACGGTCTGCACGGTGCAGCGCAGCTTGGGCGCCTGATTGCCGTCCACCAGGGCCAGTTGCGGCACCGTGGCCAGGCCGTGGACGGCGCGCTGCATGGCCAGCATGGTGGCGCGCAGGATGTTCAGGCTGTCGATTTCGGCGACGGTGGCGCTGGCGATGCACCAGGCAAGCGCCTGTTCCTTGATCTGCAGCGCCAGTTCCTCGCGGCGAACCGCGGTGAGCACCTTGGAATCGGCCAGGCCGTCGATGAAGCGCGCGGGATCCAGAATGACGGCGGCCGCGTAGACCTCGCCTGCCAGCGGTCCGCGTCCGGCCTCGTCAACGCCAGCCGTCAGCAACGCGGGCTGCTCGGGCGCCACGAAAAGTTCAGGCTGCTCCATCGGCCACCTCCAGGATCGCCTGCGCGGCCAGCGCCGGCGTATCGCGCAACAGGTCTTGGTGCATGGCGGTGAACCGCGCCTCCACGCGAGCGATCAGCGCGTCGTCGGTCAACGCCTGCCACGTCGCTTCGGCCAGTTTATCGGGCGTCGCGTCGTCCTGCAAAAGCTCGGGAACCACGAAATCGCGCAGCAGCACGTTGGGCAGCCCCACCCACGGCAGGTACGGGCGCTGCTGGCCGGACTTCCAGGACATGATGCGCCGCATCCACGGCGACAACACGTAGGAGATGACCATGGGCCTCTTGAACAGCGCCGTCTCGAGCGTGGCGGTGCCGCTGGCAACCAGGACGGCCGTGGCGGCTTCCATGACGGACCAGGCCACGGGCGCCTTGCGGTCGCCGCCCTCGCCGTGCAGGTCGTGCGCGGTGACGCAGCGCAGCCCGGGCACCGGGTGTTGCGCCAGGATTTCCAGGAATTCCGCCCGCCGCTGGTCGTTGACCATGGGCACGATGCACTGCAGGGCCGGATCTTTCTTCAGCAGTTGCTGGGCTGCCTGCAGAAAGCGCGGCGCCAGCAGGCGGATCTCAGATGACCGGCTGCCGGGCAGGATCGCCAGCACACGGGCGTTCTGGTCGATGCCCAGGCGTTCGCGGGCGGCCGCGCGGTCGGGCTGCATGGGCACGGCGCCGGCCAGCGGATGGCCCACGTACGTAACCGGAATGCCTTCCTTGCGGTAGATGTCTTCTTCGAACGGGAACAGCACGAGCATGTGCGATACCGATTCGCGGATCTTGTGAATGCGTTCGTAGCGCCACGCCCAGATCGACGGTCCGACGAAATGCACCGTCGGCGTTCCCGCCTGCCGCAACTGGTGCTCAAGGCGCAGGTTGAAGTCGGGCGCGTCGATGCCGACGAACACTGAGGGGGGCTCGGCCAGCCAGCGGCGCTTGACGTCGCGGTACGTGGCCAGCAGGCTGGGCAGGCGCTTGAGCGCATCCACGTAGCCGAACACGGTCAGCGCGTGCATCGGGTGCCAGGCTTCAAAATCGCGGGCCTGCATCTGCGGGCCGCCGATACCCTGGCAAAGCACGCCGTTGTCGCGCGCTTGCAGACCGGCAATGATGCGCCCGGCCAGCAAGTCGCCCGAAGGCTCGCCGGCCACCATGCCGATCCGGGAGCTCATGGGCGGATGATGCCGCGGGAGGCGACGTCCAGGAAGTCCAGCAGCGTCTGCAGGTGTTCCGCGGCTTCGGGGATGGCCTGCTGGCGGTCGCGCAGTTCGGCGCGCGCGGCATCCAGGGACAGGCCCCGGCGGAAGATGATCTTGTAGGCTTCGCGCAGGGCCGAAATCGAAGCGGGGGAAAAGCCGCGGCGCTTCAGGCCTTCAACGTTGATGCCCACCGGGCGGCACGGATTGCCGGCGGCCAGCACGAACGGCGGGGCGTCCTGCATGAGGGAGCTGTTGCCGCCCGTCATGGTGTGCGCGCCCACGCGCGAGAACTGATGCACGCCGGTCAGGCCGCCGATGATCGCCCAGTCGCCCACGTGCACGTGGCCGCCAAGCTGCACCGAGTTGGCCAGGATCGTGTGGCTGCCGATGTGGCAATCATGCGCCACGTGAACGTAGGCCATGATCCAGTTGTCGTCGCCCAGCGTCGTTTCGCCACCGTCTTGCGTGGTGCCGGTGTTCAGCGTGACGAATTCGCGGACGGTGTTGCGATCGCCGATCGTCAGGCGGGTGGCCTCGCCCGCGTACTTCTTGTCCTGCGGCATGCCGCCGATGGAGCAGTAGCGGTAGAACCGGTTGTCGCGACCGATGGTGGTCACACCGTCGATCATGCAGTACGGGCCGATTTCGGTCCCCGCACCGATGGTCACATCAGGCCCCACCACTGCGAACGGGCCGATGACCGCGGTCGGGTCGATTTTTGCCGCCGGATCGACAACAGCGGTGGGATGGATGTTTCCTGCCATTTACTCTTCCAGGCTGCGAATCGCGCACATCAGCTTGGCCGACGCCACTTCCTGGCCGTCGACGGTCGCACGTGCTTGATACTTACAGATGCTGCGGCTCAGGCGTTCAGCTTCGACTTCGATGCGCAGCTGGTCGCCCGGGACGACGGGGCGGCGGAAGCGCGCGCCATCGATGCCGACCAGGTAGTAGGCGGTCTTGGCGCCGTCGCACTTGAGGCCGCCGTTCTCGTCCGTGAAGGAGAACAGCGCCGAGGCCTGGGCCATGGCTTCAACGATGAGCACGCCCGGCATCACCGGATGGTGAGGAAAGTGACCGTTGAAAAACGGCTCGTTAATCGAGACGTTCTTGATGGCGACGATGGACTTGCCAGGCACCATTTCCACAACACGGTCAATCAGCAGCATCGGGTAGCGATGCGGCAGCCTCTCCATGATCCCCTTGATGTCGAGTTCCATTTTTCTATGCGTTCCTGCGAAATTAAATAAGGTGGCGGCGCGCGCGCGCCAGGGCGGCGAACGCGCCCTAGTCCTTTTCCAGCGTGCGCAAACGGCGGCGCAATTGCGCCAACTGTTGTATCACGGCGGCGTTGCGCTGCCATTCGCCATGCTCCGCGTACGGGAAGACCCCGGTATAGCGGCCAGGCTTGGAAATATTGGACGTCACAGCCGTGCCGCCCGAAACATGCACGTCGTCGCCCAACGTCAGATGGCCCGAGAGCATCGCGGCGCCGCCGATGGTGCAGCGCTCGCCGATGGTCGTGGAACCTGCCACGCCGACGCATGCCGCCATCGCGGTGTGCGCGCCGATACGGCAGTTGTGGCCGATCATGATCTGGTTGTCGAGCTTCACGCCATCCGCGAGGACGGTGTCTTCGAGCGCGCCGCGATCAACGGTGGTGTTGGCGCCGATTTCGACGTCATCGCCAAGGGACACGCCGCCGAACTGCGGAATCTTGCCCCAGGCGCCCTTGCCCAGCGAAGGATCCGGCGCAAAGCCGAAGCCGTCGGCGCCAAGCACCGATCCGCTATGCAGGATGACCCGGGCGCCGATCTTGACGCCTTCGTACAGCGTGACGTTGGCATGCAGCCGGCCGTCAGGCCCGATGGACGAACCGGCGCCGATGACGCAACCCGGGCCCAGCACCGTGCCGCGGCCGATCCGCGCGCCGGCTTCGACGACGCAGTTGGGACCGATGCGCACACCCTCTTCGATGATGGCGTCAGGCGCGACCACCGCGGAGGGATGGGTTTCAGCGGGCAAGGCGGGTCTGCGAGCCGTGTCAAACCACTGCGCGACACGCGCGTAAAGCAGATAGGGATGCTTGCAGACGACCAATGCGAACGGCGGCCGGTCGTTGCCCTGGGCCTCAAGCGCCTCGGCGACGTCGGGAGAGACGATGACCGCCCCTGCTCCGGTTGCGCCAAGCTGGCTTTGATAGCGGGGGTTGGACAGGAAAGAGATTTCCTGGGGGCCGGCCGAAGCCAGAGTCCCGATGCCGCAGACCCGCATGGGGTCTGCGCCGGGAACCGCACTGATACGCCAGTCCATACCCTGGGTATTGGCGGCGCTCAACATTGCTTCGAGTGTCGGCGCGCGGGCAAGATCCAGTAAAACCGGCATGACTAGACGGGTATCGCTTTACTTGCCCAGGCTCTGAATCACCTTGTCGGTGATGTCGATGCGGGGGTTGACCGTCACTGCGTCCTGGATGATCAGGTCGTAGTTTTCCTGTTCGGCGATGCGCTTGATGGCGTCATTGGCCTTGGACACGATGCCCGAGAATTCTTCGTTGCGGCGGCGGTTGAAGTCTTCCTGGAATTCGCGGCGCTTGCGCTGCAGGTCGGTGTCCAGGTTGGCCAGTTCGCGCTGGCGCTTGACGCGGTCGGATTCCGACAGGACGGGCGCGTCCTTGTCGTACTTCTCGGCTTGCGAGCGCAGGCTGTTGTTCAGGCGCTGAAGCTCGTCGTCGCGCTTCTTGAATTCGGCTTCGATCTTGCTTTGAGCAGTCTTGGCCGGACCCGATTCGCGCAGGATGCGTTCGGTGTTGACGAAACCGATCTTGGTGCCTTGCGCTTGCGCGGGGATCGCGGCAGCCGAACCGAGAATGAGCGCACCCACCAGGGCAATGGAGCCGCCCAGCTTGCCACGGCGCTTCGCGCCCAGCGTCTTCGATGATTTAAGTGCGTAATCAGACATCATGAAAATCTCACCTTCCAGTAAGGCAAAGCCAAAGTGTGTATTGTGCCACTAAACAGCAAGGACGCTGGGCCGGTGGGCCCTGCCCTTGTTTTCAAGAGTAACGCCTTGCTTAGAATCCGGTCCCGATCTGGAACTGGAAGCTTTGCTTGTCGTCGCCCGGCTTGGAATTGAGCGGCCGCGCATAAGACAACTGCAGCGGACCCATCGGCGATTGCCACGACAGGCCAACGCCCGCCGAGAAACGCCAGCCGCACGGATCCTCGATCTCGGTGTTGTCCCGGCCGGCCGTGCAGCCCAGGCCGCTGCCTGCCGACACCTGACCGGCGTCGCTGAAAATGAACCAACGCAGCGTGCGATCCTTGGACGCGCCCGGGAACGGCAGGTAGAGCTGCGCGTTCGCCACGATGCGGCGCGTGCCGCCCAGGTAGTCGCCCGTCTTGACGTCGCGCGGACCCAGCGACGAGCCTTCGTAACCGCGGACGGTGCCGATACCGCCGGCATAGACGTTCTTGATGACCGGGTAATCGTTGCTGCCGTAGCTGCGGCCCCAATCGACCATGCCGTTGAGCGCCAGCGTATACGACCCGCCCAGCGGCACGTAGTACTGCTGCTGCGCGGTCAGCATGGTGTATTGCAGGTCGACGGTCGACAGGTCGGCCTTCAGGCGGGTGTACGAACCCTTCGTGGGCGCCAGCGCGCTGTCACGCGTGTCCTTGGACCAGCCTGCGCTGAAAATCACGGAATTGGTCGAATCGCCATATTGGTCGACGAAGTGCTCGTAGGCCAACGGCGAGTTGTTGTACAGGTCGATCTGGTTGCGTTCATAGTTCGCACCCAGGAAGACGCGGTCGTACTCCGAGATCGGGATACCGAAGTTCATGCCCAGGCCCATGGCCTTGACGCGGTAATCACCGTCGTTGTTGTTCCAGGGCTCGGTCACGCGATAGTAGGCGGACGAGGTGCGGCTGATGCCGTCCTTGGTCCAGTACGGATCGGTGTGCGACAGGACGATCGCGCGGTTCGTCTTGCTGGTGTTCAGATTCAGGGTCAGGTTGGTGCCGCTGCCGAAGACGTTGTCTTCGCTGATGCCGGCCGACAGAATGGCCTTTTCGGACGAGCCGTAACCCACGCCCAGGTTGATCATGCCGGTGGGCTTTTCCTTCACGTCGACGTTGACGTCGACCTGGTCGGGCGACCCCGGGACCGGATCGGTCTTGACATTGACGTCGCTGAAGTAGCCCAGACGGTCGACGCGGTCGCGCGAGGTCTTGATGTCGGCGGCGTCGTACCAGGCGGCTTCCTGCTGGCGCATTTCGCGGCGCACGACTTCGTCGCGGGTACGCGTATTGCCGCCGATCTGGATGCGGCGCACATAGACTCGGCGGCTCGGATCGACGTAGAAGGTCAGGTCGGCTTCGTGCTTGGCGCGGTCGAGCTGCGGGTTCGGGTTGACGTTGGCAAACGCGTAGCCCAGTTCACCCAGGTAGTCGGTGATCGCCTTGGCGGAATCGTTGGTCTTGGCGGCCGAGAAGGTCTCGCCGGCCTTGATCTGCACCAGATCGTTGATTTCCTTGTCCAGGCCCAGCAAGTTGCCGGCCAGCTTGACGCTGCGCACCTTGTAGGGCTCGCCTTCGTGGACGGTGATCGTGATGCGGATGTCCTGGCGGTCCGGCGAAATGGTGACTTGCGGCGGCTCGACCGAGAATTCCAGGTAACCCTGGTCCAGGTAGAACGAGCGCAGGCGTTCGAGGTCGCCCTCGAGCTTTTCGCGCGAATATTTGTCGGTATCCGTGTACCAGGTCAGCCAGCCCGGGGTGGTGAGCTTGAATTCGTCCAGCAGATCGCTTTCGGAAAAAGCCTTGTTGCCGACGAAGCGGATTTCCTGGATGCGGGCGACCGAGCCCTCGAACACGTCGAAACTGACGCCCACGCGGTTGCGCGGCAGCGGCGTGACCGTGGAGGTGACTTCGACGCCGTACTTGCCCTTGGACAGATACTGCTGCTTCAGTTCGTATTCAGCGCGCTCAAGCATGGAACGGTCGAAAATGCGGCCTTCCGCAAAACCGACCTGAGACAGCGAGGTGGTAATGGCCTTGGAATCGAACTCGCGCATGCCGTTGAAGTTGACGGAGGCGATGGTCGGACGTTCCTGGACGACCACGACGACGACATTATTGTCCGTCTGGATCTGAACGTCGGTGAAAAAGCCCGTGCCATACAATCGGCGAATGGCTTCGGTGGCTTCTTCTTCGGTGAATTTCTCGCCGACCTTGACGGGGAGATAACCAAAGACGGTGCCGGCGTCGGTTCGTTGAATACCCTCTACGCGGATATCCCGTACGACAAAGGGTTCGAAGGCGTGGGCCAAGGCCGGCAACATCAGCGCGGCAACGAGACCCGGCAGTACACCCTTTTTGTGTTGAAACATCCGGCGAAAAGACATCCTTGAGTATCCTCGGTCGTGCAAATGGCGGGGGATTTTATGCTAAATCGCGTGTTCAAGTGAACAAACGCGTGAAATCGTTGAACAGCGCAAGCCCCATAAGGCTTGCCAATATACCTATGCCGGCGCGTTGTCCGATGTCGATCCATCTCGCAGGCGGGGGGCTACCCCGCACAATTTCGACGAGATAGTACAGCAGATGGCCACCATCCAGCATAGGAATGGGAAGCAAATTTAAAACACCCAGGCTGATACTGATCAATGCGATATAGGCGATATACGCAACAATGCCAATCCGGGCGGTCTGGCCGGCATAGTCGGCAATGGTGACCGGACCGCTGACATTGCGCCACGACACGTCGCCCGTCACCATGCGGCCCATCATGCGCAGCGAGAACCAGGCCGTGTCCCAGGTGCGGACCGCGCCGCGCCAGAGACTGTCGAAAACGCCGTAGCGCACCGTCACCATCGGCACATTGCCGCCAAGTTGCACGCCCAGACGGCCGATTTCCTGGCCGTTGACGACTTCGGGGCGGGGAGTGACGTTCAGGGTGACGTTGGCGCCGTCGCGCACGATCGTCAGGGCCAGCGGCTTGCCGGCGCTTTCCTGGATCTGCTTGACGAGCGCGCCGGTATCGGGCGCCGGCTGGCCGTTCACGGCCACGACCAGATCGCCGGCACGCAGCCCAGCGGCCTGCCCTTCGCCGCCGTCGATCACGGCGCGCACGGCGGGCTTGGGTTGGGCCAGACGCACACCGGCCGCGGCGAGCGGGTCGCCTTCGGCCGGATCCATCGTGTTGGGGGGAAGATCGAGTTCGCGTTGCTGGACGGCGCCCGTCGGGGTGCTGACCTCGATGCTGGCGCGACCGCCGGTGGACATGACGTCCATCAGGCGCCAGCGGGCATCAGACCACGAGGCGACTTCCTGGCCGTCGATGGCCAGAATGCGATCGCCAGCCAGCAGGCCGGCGCGGGCCGCAGGCGTTTCCGCGGCGGGCGGCGCGATGATGGCGACGGGCTCTTCAGTGCCGGCCATGTTCAGGCCGGCATACAGGAACACCGCAAGAATCAGATTGAAGATGGGGCCGGCCGCCACGATGGCGATGCGCTGCCCCACGGGCTTGGTATTGAACGCGGAAGCCGCCAACGCGGGCGAGGCCCCGGGCGGCGCATCGTCCAGCATCTTGACGTAGCCACCCAACGGCAGCGCGGACACGGCCCATTCGGTGCCGTGCCGGTCGGTGCGGCGCAGGATGACCTTGCCAAAGCCCACCGAAAAACGCAGGACCTTCACGCCGCACAGGCGGGCAACCCAGTAGTGCCCGAGCTCATGGAAAATGATCAGTGAGCCAAGCGCTACGGCAAAGGCCAGCAGGGTGAAGAGCATGGGGTCGGAATCTAGGAAATCGGAGGCAGGCGTGGCCCGCTAACAGGCCAGTCCGAGGTTGCCCGCAAAGGCGCGGGCCTCGGCGTCAAGCGCAAGTACGTCGTCAAGACTGCTGAGCGTAACAGATGCCTGCCGCGCTTGCCACTCGAGGGCGGCTTCGATGACCCTCGGGATCCAGGTATAAGCCAGGCGTCCTTCCAGAAAGGCGTCGACGGCGACCTCGTTGGCGGCGTTGAGCGCCACGCAAGCTCCCTGCCCCGCCCGCATCGCGGTGAAGGAATGGGCCAGGCAGGGAAACCGGGTCAGATCCGGCTTTTCGAAATCGAGCCGGCCATGCCGGGTCAGGTCCAACGGTCCTACGCCACTTTCGATGCGATCGGGAAAGCCCAGGCCGTAGGCGATGGGCGTGCGCATGTCGGGCTGGCCCAATTGCGCGAGGACGGAGCCGTCGTCATATTCGACCATCGAATGCACGACGCTCTGCGGGTGCACCACAACGTCGATCCGATCCGCCGGCATCGCGAACAGCCAGTGGGCCTCGATGACCTCCAGGCCCTTGTTCAGCATGGTGGCCGAGTCGACGGAGATCTTGCGACCCATGCTCCAGTTGGGATGCGCGCAGGCTTGTTCGGGGGTGACGTCGTGCAGGTCTTCGAGGTCGCGCCCCCGGAACGGCCCGCCGGATGCGGTCAGCAGCAGACGCCGAACGCCCTTCGCCGGCGTGTGCGGCGCGTCGGCGCGCCCCTGGTGAGGCAGACATTGGAAAATGGCGTTGTGTTCGCTGTCGATGGGGAGCAATTCCGCGCCGTTGTCGCGAATTGCCTGCATGAACAGCGTGCCGGCAGCGACCAGGGCTTCCTTGTTGGCGAGCAGCACGCGCTTGCCCGCGCGCGCGGCGGCAAGTGCCGAAGGCAGCCCGGCCGCGCCCACGATGGCGGCCATCACGGCGTCGCATTGGGGATCAGCCGCGGTGTCCGCCAGCGCCTGGGCGCCCACGCGGATTTCCGGCATGGGCTGGCCACTAGCCCAGCCGTCGATGAATTTCTGACGGGCGGCAGTGTCAGGCACCACCACGACCGCGGCGCGGCTGGCCAATGCCTGCTCGGCCAGTCGCTGCATCCGGCTGTGTGCCGAAAGCGCGTAAACCGCCATCCGTTCCGGGTGGCGAGCAATTACGTCCAGCGTGCTTTCACCGATCGAACCGGTCGATCCCAGCACGACGACACGTTGAAAAGCCGTCAAAACAAGACTCCAGACAAAAGTAGCGCGAACGGCGCAACAGGAAGAATCGCATCGATACGGTCATAGACGCCGCCATGACCAGGCAGGAGCGTGCTGGAGTCCTTGCGGCCCGCACGGCGCTTGAGCAACGACTCGAACAGGTCTCCCACAATGGACAGCACGCCCAGGACAGCGGCGATCGGCAACGCAAGCCAGAAGGTCCAGCGTTGGACCAGTGCATGGCCGAAGGTGCCGTCCCACAGGCTGGACAGCCCGATCCACACCACTGCGCCCAGAACGCCGGCAATGGCGCCTTCAATGGTCTTGCCCGGACTCACGCGCGGAGCCAGTTTACGCTTGCCGAAGGCCCGGCCGGCAAAATATGCCGCAATATCGGCCACCCAGACGAGGGCCAGCAGCGACACGACGAACACCGCGCCGCGCGCCACGTACATCTGGGCAAGGACCGCCCAGGCGGCAAACGCGGCCGGCACGGAGAAGACCGACCAGGCCAGGCTGGCCGGCGGCGCATCGGAACGCCCGCGCACCACGGCGGCCACGCCGCCGAACAGCCATACGGCCGAGACGGCAGGAACCAGGTAGCGCACCACCCAGCCCGGATCGCCGGCGCCGCTACGGTCGCCCGCCAGCCAGGCAGAGGTCAGCACCAGCATGCCGGCGAACAGCAGCACGGCGACGCCGATGGCAATGACGGGGGATGGTGGTTGCGGCAGCGTCAGGCGCAGCCACTCCCAATTGGCGCAGGCGGCCGCAAGGGCCAGCAACGCGACAAACCACCAAGGATTGGCGCTCGCCATGGCGGCGGCCAGAATGGCCAACAAAACGACGGCGGTAACGATACGCTGGCCCAGCATGTGACGGTCTCCTCTTGTGCTGCCTGGAAAGACGCGCGCGTCGCGATCAGCCTACTTGGCGGCTTCGCTGACTTGGGCGCTGGTGCGGCCGAAGCGGCGCTCGCGCGTGCGGTACCAATCAAAGGCGGCCGTGAGTTCATTGGCGCCGAAATCCGGCCAGTAGCGGTCCGTGAAGTAGAACTCCGCGTACGCCATCTGCCAGATCAGAAAATTGGAAATGCGCTGTTCGCCGCCCGTGCGGATGAACAGGTCGGGCTCGGGAGCCCATGCCATGGAAAGATGCCTGGAAAGGCGCTCTTCGTCCACCCGGTCGGGATTCGCCGCAAGGTCGGGCTCTGCCGCCAGCATGGCGCGGGTGGCCTGCAGGATGTCCCAGCGGCCACCGTAATTGGCGGCGACAGTCAGGTGCAGCCGGTCGTTATGCGCAGTGCGTTCCTGGGCAGCGGCGATGAGCTCGCGCAGGCGCGGCTCGAAAGCGCTCAGGTCGCCGATCACGTGCAGACGCACGCCCTGCTCTTGCAGCTTGCCGACCTCACGCTCGAGCGCCTGCACGAACAGGCGCATCAGAAGGGAGACTTCTTCGGCCGGACGGCGCCAGTTCTCGGAACTGAACGCGAACAGCGTCAGGTACCGCACGCCGGCGCGTCCGCAGGCCTCGACCACGCGCCGGACCGCCTGCACGCCCTTGGCATGCCCGGCGGTGCGAGGCAGCAGGCGCCGCGTCGCCCAGCGGCCGTTGCCATCCATGATGATGGCGACGTGCTCGGGGATGTCGCGGATATCGGGGACCGCCTGAGTCGAACTGGTTGCCATTAGTGTTTGGGAACTGCGCACGGCGGACCGGCGAAAAAGACGAATACGGGAAAAAAACCTGCGCCGTCGGTTCCATTGCTACGAGGAAATACCGCGAGGCAATGGACGGGACGGCGCATGTGCAACGAAATCCTGACGCCACGTGGGCCGCAATGCGGCGCCGCGTGGCGTGCTGGGATTATACGGTCATGATTTCGGCTTCTTTCTGGACGACCATCTTGTCGATGTCAGCGACGGCGCGATCGGTCAGCTTCTGGACGTCGTCCTGCGAACGACGCTCGTCGTCCTCGGAGATTTCCTTGTCCTTAACCAGCTTCTTGAGCGCTTCGTTGGCCTCGCGGCGCAGGTTCCGCACTGCGATCTTGGCGTCTTCGCCTTCGCTGCGCACGACCTTGGTCAGGTCACGGCGGCGCTCTTCGGTCAGCGCGGGCATCGGCACGCGGATCGTGTCGCCCATGGAGATGGGGTTCAGACCCAGATCCGACTCGCGGATGGCCTTTTCGATCGGGCCGGCCATGTGCTTTTCGTACGGCTGCAGGCTGATGGTGCGAGCGTCGACCAGGTTCACGTTGGCGACCTGGCCCACCGGCACGGGCGAACCGTAGTATTCGACCTGAACGTGGTCCAGGATGCCGGTGTGGGCGCGGCCCGTGCGGATCTTGGCCAGGTTGGTCTTGAGCGTATCAAGCGACTTGGCCATTCTGGCCTCGGCGGATTTGCGGATTTCTGCTGCGCTCATGGAATTTCCTTTTCTTTTAAACGTGTACCAACGTGCCTTCGTCCTCGCCGCTCACGACTCGCTTGAGCGCGCCGGACTTATTGATCGAAAACACCTTGATCGGCAGTTTCTGGTCGCGGCACAGCGCGAAGGCGGTGGCGTCCATCACTTCCAGACGGCGGACGATCGCCTCGTCGAAGCTGATGCGCGCGTAGCGCGTTGCGGTGGGATCCTTGTTGGGATCCGCGCTGTAGATGCCGTCCACCTTGGTGGCCTTCAGCACGATCTCCGCGCCGATCTCGGCGCCGCGCAATGCCGCAGCCGTATCGGTGGTGAAGAAGGGGTTGCCGGTGCCCGCGGCGAAGATCACGACCTTGCCCTCTTCGAGGTAGCGCAAGGCCTTCGGCCGGATGTAGGGCTCGACGACCTGATCGATATTCAGCGCGGATTGTACCCGGGTGTCGATACCCTTGTGCTTGAGCGCGTCCTGCAGCGCAAGCGCGTTCATGATGGTGGCCATCATGCCCATGTAGTCGGCGGTGGCGCGGTCCATGCCCTGCGCACCCGGGGCGACGCCACGGAAGATGTTGCCTCCGCCGATGACGATGGCCAGTTCGACGCCCGTGGCGGCGACTTCAGCGATCTCATCGGTCATACGGACGATGGTGGCGCGATTGATGCCGAAAGCATCGTCGCCCATCAGCGCCTCGCCGGAAAGTTTGAGAAGAACCCGTTTGTATGCCCTGCTGCTCATAGGTGATATCCCGAAGAACAATCCGACGAAAGTGTAAGACAAGAATGGGGTTGACCCCCAGCGCCGCCCCGCCAGGCGGGTTGGGCGCCCCTGAGGCGTCTGCCTTTGGGGGCCCATGCGGCGAAAAAGGCCGGACTAGAATTTAATCTAGCGCCGGCCTTTAAGCACTACCTAGAGGTCAGGCGGCGCCAGCGGCGGCGGCGGCAACCTCAGCGGCAAAGTCGCTGGTCTTCTTCTCGATACCTTCGCCGACGACGAACAGCACGAACTTGCTGATCGACGCGCCCTTTTCCTTCAGGTGCTGTTCGACCGTGTGCTTGTCGCTCTTGACGAACGGCTGCGACAGCAGCGTGACTTCCTTCAGGAACTTCACGACCGAGCCTTCGACCATCTTGGCGACGATGTCGGCCGGCTTGCCGGATTCGGCAGCCTTCTGCTCGGCAACCGAGCGCTCGGCGGCGATGTCGGCCGGGTTCACGCCGTCGGCGTTCAGGGCCTTGGGCTTGGTGGCGGCGATGTGCATCGCCAGGTCCTTGCCCACTTCTTCGGCGCCGGTGTATTCGACCAACACGCCGATCTTGCCGCCGTGCACGTAGCTGGCCAGCGAGTTGGCGGTCTCGATGCGCTCGAAGCGGCGGATCGAGATGTTTTCGCCGATCTTGCCGATCAGGGCGGTGCGGGTGGTTTCGACGGTGCCTTCACCGTACGGCAGCGCCGACAGAGCGGCGACGTCGGCCGGGTTCTGCGTGGCGACCAGTTCGGCCAGCTTGTTCACGAAGCCGACGAAGTCGTCGTTCTTGGCGACGAAGTCGGTTTCGCAGTTGATTTCGATGACGGCGCCCTTCTTGGCGTCGGCGGAGATGAACAGACCGATCAGGCCTTCGGCGGTGACGCGGGCAGCAGCCTTGCTGGCCTTGTTGCCCAGCTTGACGCGCAGGATTTCCTCGGCGCGGGCCAGGTCACCCTCGGCTTCCGTCAGGGCCTTCTTGCATTCCATCATGGGCGCGTCAGTCTTTTCGCGCAGTTCCTTGACCAGGGCAGCGGTAATTTCAGCCATGTTTGCTCCAAATTTTGCTAAGACACGCCCCGGCGGGCCGGGGCTGTGATTTGATTCGATGGGACGCCCGCACGTGGCGGGCCTGGAAGATGGGAGCCCAGCTTCGCAGCGCCGGCGGGGCGGAAACGGGCCACTTTTGGCGCCGCTTCCAGACCTTACCCGCCGGACATGACAACCGGCTTAGGCCTGGTTGTCTTGCACTTCGACGAACTCTTCCTGACCTTCGCCCAGTTCTTCGACCAGACCGTTCAGGTTTTGCTCGCGGCCTTCCAGGACGGCGTCGGCGATGCCCTTGGCGTACAGCGCGATGGCCTTGGCCGAGTCGTCGTTACCGGGGATGACGTAGTCGATGCCTTCGGGCGAGTGGTTGGTGTCAACCACGGCGACCACGGGGATGCCCAGCGTCTTGGCTTCGGCGATGGCGATCTTGTGGTAGCCGACGTCGATCACGAACATGGCATCGGGCAGACCGTTCATGTCCTTGATGCCGCCGATCGACTTGTTCAGCTTGTCCAGTTCGCGTTGGAACAGCAGGCCTTCCTTCTTGATCATGCGCTCGGCGCCGCCTTCGGCGACAACGGCTTCCATGTCCTTCAGGCGCTTGACCGAGGTCTTGACCGTCTTGAAGTTGGTCAGCATGCCGCCGAGCCAGCGGGCGTCGACGAAGGGCATGCCGCAACGGGAAGCTTCGGCGGCGACCAGCTCGCGAGCAGCGCGCTTCGTGCCGACGAACAGGATGTTGCCACCGCGAGCAGCCAGCTGCTTCACGAACTTGGTGGCTTCCTGGTACTTATCAACCGTCTTTTCGAGGTTGATGATGTGAATCTTGTTGCGGTGGCCGAAGATGTACTGCGACATCTTGGGGTTCCAGTAACGGGTCTGGTGACCAAAGTGGACACCCGCTTCCAGCATTTCGCGCATCAAAGACATTTAATTCTCCAAGGGTTGGTTTCTTGCGCCGCACCTGCATCAGCATCCTGCTGACACCCTGGGTGGTGTTGCGCGCGATTTCCCGCAAAAACGCGGGATGACAAAGATTTTAACCGGGCCGGCCGATCACTGCCGCAATAACTACGACGCTCCAGGCGCGTTGCTTGAAGCGGCTCGCCTTTTACGACTTCTACTACGCTGCCGCGATAAACCCAGACGGCCGCCACACGACAAGAAACTTGCATTGCGCCTGTCCGACACTCCAGGAAGGTTCCTGGAAGTTTCTTCGAGACGCACCCGGAATTGTTTTGTTGGCGGCGAAATCCAGTTCTTCGCAAACCTGGCCGCAAGGCCAGCCCGCGCATCAGGCCGCTGTGGCAGTTCTTAAGGATCCTTTTCAGGATGCGCTTTTCAGCACACGCTTTTCAGCATAATTCCAAGAACTTAATTCAGCGCCCATACCGAACCTGCATCGCCGCTCGAAAACACTTCCGGGCTTGCAAGCACACCGCGCCCAGCCAGCGTTAGCTTTCATGCCCCAAGCCCCATGCCCCAAGCTTCCTGCCCCAAGCGCATCCAGCCGGATTTCCGTTTTTCGCCCACTTTTCCCCGACACCAGCAGCCTGCCCGAATTCGCTCCACAACCTTCGCTTGCGGTGAAACTTCAGGGCTTGCCGCGAGATCTCAAGAAAGAACCGCGCGAAACCAGATTTCCTGCCGGGTGTGCACTAGAACCTCTGCTCTAGACCTGTGCTCTGGACCCAAAGGCCAGCACCCGCCGGGTTTGGCTGGGAGCCAGGATGTTCCACCCTGACGGATGTTCTTGTCCTGACTCTTCTTGCCGGTAACCCGATTGCTCCCCAAATTTTTAGGGAAGCCTATAATTCTACTATTCTTTCAAGCAGACATTCAAGCGACTCGTCGCAAGCATTCCATGGGCACAATCACCAATCCGGCCGACCTGGCCAAGATGCGCGCCGCCTGCCAGGACGCCGCCAAAGTTCTCGATTTCATCACGCCGCACGTCAAGCCGGGCGTCACCACGGGCGAACTCGACCGCCTGTGCCTGGAATATCTGACCGACGAACTGAAGGTCAAGTCCGCCACGGTCGGCTACGCGCCCCCGGGCTACCCGCCCTTCCCCGGCGCCATCTGTACCTCGGTCAATCACCAGGTGTGCCACGGCATCCCCGGCGACAAGGTGCTGAAAAACGGGGACTCATTGAACATCGATGTCACGATCATCAAGGATGGCTGGTTCGGCGACACGAGCCGGATGTACGCGGTGGGCGAACAGTCCATCCTGTCCCGGCGCCTGTCCGACATCACCTTCGAGTGCATGTGGAAAGGCATCCAGCAGGTCAAGAACGGCGCCACGCTGGGCGACATCGGCAACGCGATCCAGAAGCATGCCGAATCGAACGGCTTCTCGGTGGTGCGCGAATTCTGCGGCCACGGCATCGGCGAGCGTTTCCATGAAGACCCGCAGGTGCTGCACTACGGCAAGCCCGGCACGGGCGTGAAGCTGGTCACCGGCATGCTGTTCACCATCGAGCCCATGATCAATGCCGGACGCCGCGAGATCCGGCAACTGGCCGACGGCTGGACGGTCGTCACCCGCGACCACAGCCTGTCCGCGCAATGGGAACACGCCGTCTGCGTAACGGAAACGGGCTACGAGGTCCTGACCCTCTCGCCCGGCATGCCCCAGCCGCCCGCGTTCATCACCGAACCCATCGTCATCCCCGCCGTCTGAACACCCGCAGCCACCCATGACCGCCGAAATCCTTACCCAGCTGCGCGAACGCATCCAGGAATCCCGGCGGGCCGCGGTGGCCCAGTTCCGGGAACACGAACGGCCGGACATCCTGCTGACCGAACTGCGCCGCATCGTGGACGCCGCGCTGCGGGATCTGGTCAAGCATTGCCCGCTTCCCATCGGCGCCACGCTGGCCGCCGTTGGCGGTTATGGCCGGGGCGAGCTCTACCCCCATTCCGACGTCGACCTGCTGATCCTGCTGCCGCACGCGCCGACGCCCGACGAAGAATCCGCGATCGAAAAGCTGGTGGCGTCGCTGTGGGATCTGGGCCTGGAGCCCGGCCACAGCGTACGCACCATCGAGGATTGCGAGCGCGAGGCGGACGCGGACATCACCGTGGAGACCGCGCTGCTGGAATCCCGCTGGCTGGCCGGCAGCCGCGTGCTGATGCGCAAGTTCGACGCCGCGACCAAGTCCCGGCTGGATCCGCAGGCGTTCTTTCTGGCCAAGCGCGTCGAAATGCAGCAGCGCCACGCGCGCTACCACGACACGCCGTACGCGCTGGAGCCCAATTGCAAGGAATCGCCTGGCGGCTTGCGCGATCTGCAGGTCATTCTGTGGATGGCGCGCGCTGCCGGCTTTGGCAACAACTGGCGCTCGGTGGCGCAGGCGGGGCTGCTGACCTCGTCCGAGGCGCGCGATCTGCGCAAGGCCGAGCAGGCCTTCAAGCGCCTGCGCATCGAACTGCACCTGCTGGCCAACCGGCGCGAAGACCGGGTGCTGTTCGATCTGCAGCCAGCCCTGGCCGAGGTCTACGGCATTCACGCCACCGCCACCCGGCGCGGCAGCGAACTGCTGATGCAGCGCTACTACTGGGCGGCGCGGCTGGTGACCCAGTTGAATGGCATCCTGGTGCAGAACATCGAAGAGCGGCTGTTCCCGCGCCCGGACAGCGACGCGCGGGACATCGACGACGATTTCCGCAATCTGCGCGACCGCCTGGACATCATTCGGGACGACGGTTTCGAGCGCAATCCCACCCTGCTGCTGCGCGCATTCCTGGTGATGCAGCAGCACCCCGAGCTGACCGGCATGTCGGCCCGCACGCTGCGCGCGATCTGGCATTCGCGCCATCGCATCGACGCGCAGTTCCGCCGCAACCCGGTCAACCGCAAGCTGTTCCTGCAGATCCTGCAGCAGCCGCGCGGCATCGTGCACGAACTGCGGCGCATGACCATGCTGAACATCCTGCCGCGCTATCTGCCGGTGTTCCGCCGCATCGTCGGCCAGATGCAGCACGACCTCTTTCACGCCTATACGGTGGACCAGCACACGCTGGCGGTGGTGCGTAATCTGCGCCGCTTCACCATGCCCGAGCACGCGCAGGAGTATCCGCTGGCCAGCCAGCTGATCGCGGGCCTGGACCGGCACTGGCTGCTGTACGTGGCAGCGCTGTTTCACGACATTGCCAAGGGCCGCGGCGGCGACCATTCCGAACTGGGCGCGCGCGAGGTGCGCAAGTTCGCGGCGGAACATGGCATGGAACCGGAGGACGCGAAGCTCGTCGAGTTCCTGGTGCGTCAGCATCTGCTGATGTCGGCAGTAGCGCAAAAGCGCGACCTGTCCGACCCGGACGTCGTGCGGGAATTCGCGGCCACGGTCAAGGACGAGCGCCATCTGACCGCGCTGTATCTGCTGACGGTGGCCGACATTCGCGGCACCAGCCCCAAGGTCTGGAACGCCTGGAAGGGCAAGCTGCTGGAAGACCTGTACAAGCTGACGCTGGCGGCGCTGGGCGGCGCCCATGCCGACGCCCACACGGTCCTGGCCGAGCGCAAGGAAGAAGCGGCACGGCTGACCCGGCTGGCCGGCCTGCGCGACGACGCGCGGGAAGCGTTCTGGAATCAGCTGGACGTGGCGTATTTCCTGCGCCATGACGCTTCCGACATCGCCTGGCACACGCGCCACCTGTACCACCAGGTCGCGCCGGTCAAAGCCGTGGTCAAGGCGCGCCCCACCGAACAGGGCGAAGGCCTGCAGATCATGGTCTACACGCGCGACGCGCCCGACCTGTTCGTCGCCATTTGCGGTTATTTCGACGCCAAGTCGCTGTCCATTCAGGACGCGCGCATCCACACGACCCGCCATGGCTGGGCGCTGGACAGCTTCATCGTCCTGCTGCCCGAGGGCGCGAGCGACCTGCGCGCGCAGGCCACCCTGGTTGAGCACGAACTGGCCGAACGCCTGAAGGACCCGCAGGCGGCGGCGCAGGCGCAACCCGGCCGCGGCGGCTGGTACGGTCGTGGCCGGCAGTCGCGCGTGTCACGCGTGTTTCCGGTCATGCCTCAGGCCGAACTGCAACCGGACGAGCGCAGCACGTCGTGGCGCCTGTCCGTCACGGCGACCGACCGGCCCGGGCTGCTGCACGCCCTGGCGCGCGTCTTTGCGCGCCACGAAATCAACCTGCTCATGGCCAAAATCATGACGCTGGGCGACCGTGTGGAAGACGTATTCATCGTGGACGGATCCGCGCTGGCGCGCCCCCGCAGCCAGATGCAGTTCGAACGCGACATCCTGGACGCGCTTTCCGGCGACGACGCCCAGCAGCGCGCCGCCTGAGTCCACATCGCCAGACCGCCCCGGAACGCATACAATCCGGGGTTTCGGCCCGGCGATGCTCGCTCTCATGCAGCTAAATGACTATCTGCGCGTTTTCGGTGGCAGCTTTTTCTTCGCGCTGGCCACGCTGCTGCCGTTCCTGAACCCCCCTGCCATCGCGCCCATCTTCCTGTCGCTGACCGAGGGCGCCTCGTCGTCCACGCGCATGATCCTGGCCAAGCGCGTGGCGATCAACGTGTGCCTGATGCTGGTCGTGGCGATGGTGGCCGGCAACGTGCTCCTCAGCTTCTTCGGCATTTCGCTGTCCATCGTTCGCGTCGGCGGCGGCATGCTGGTGATCGCCAGCGCCTGGCGCCTGGTGAACTCGCCGGACGCCGACACCGAGCGCGTCGCGCGCATGGCCGAGTCGTTCACCCCCGAAATGGCCAAGGCCCGCGCGTTTTATCCGCTGACATTTCCCATCAGTTGCGGCCC
>NZ_DAMCTG010000061.1:0-32324 GCF_032113835.1 Achromobacter sp.
GCCTGGGTGCTGTACAACATGAACGTCAACATGGGCCACGCCATGTAATGACGGCTTGCCGTTTCGGCATGCAAAAACAGGCGCCTTCGGGCGCCTGTTTTTTTGGGTGGCAGCGAAGCGGCCGGGCTAACGCGCCGGGCCAGCGCGCGTCAGATCCACCTCGGCGCGTCGAGCCAGTTCTGCCGCCGTCACGCCCACGAACGGCTGCACGCGCGACGTCTGGTTCAGATCGCATCCGGCCGGGCCGGCGGCCGCATCAAGCACCTGCTTGACCGCGCGCCCGCCCATCGGGCTGACCGGCCCATTGTTGCCCAGCTGCCAAGCCAGCACATCCGCCACCGCCATGCCGCAACGCGCCGGCGTCTTCGGCGCGCCGCCGTGCTCAAGCAGCAGCCGTACCTTGTTGTCCATGCCCAGGTTCAACATCGTCACCAGCGGCAGCACGTCCGCCGCCGCGACGCCCTCGATCCGCATGTCGGAATCGCTCCGGTCGGTCGGATCCGCCCCCGCCTTCAGCCAGGCCTCGTACAGATCGTCGGGCAGCCACGGCAGGCTGAGCGGCACGATCCGATTGCGCAGCGGTCCCGCCGTGTCGGCCGGCGCCGCCAGCGGTACCCCCGCGGCCACCAGCCGGTCCGCGATGGCGCGCAGGCGCGCGCGCTGACCGTCCCACGCCGCGCTGTTGCCCTCGGACGCCGCGCGTTGCTCCATGTGATTCCACGTGGACAGCAGACTGGACAATGGCTCCGTCGAAAGCGGCACTTGCGGCGGCTTGGCGGCCTGCACCAGCTGATCGATCAGGCCTGGCTGCAAATAGCGGACCGCCAGCGACAGCCCTTCGTTCAGCCCGTTGCGGTCCGGCGCTTCCTTGCTGGCGCCGTAGCCACCCACCGCGGGATCGGCGCCGTGGGCCAGCGCGTATGTCACGCGTTCGGGCACGGCGTAGGTCGCCGACGGCGTCAGATCGCCGCTCGTCGATTCGCGCAGGGCCTCGAGCAGCGGCGTTTCCCACATGGGGCTGTTGCCGTAGTACATGCGGGTGTAGGCGGCATTGATGTCCGCACCGCGCGCGAGCAGCTTTTCGGCAAACCAGAAATTCTTCGGCGTCTGCAGCGCGGCGTGCAGCAGCGAGCGCCCGTTCTTTTCGCGCGCATTCGGATTGGCGCCCTGCTCCAGCAGGTAGTTCAGGTTGTCCTTGCTGTCGCTGTAATAGGAAATCCGGCGCATCAGCAGCGGGGTACCGTTCGAGTCCAGCGCATCCACCGGCGCGCCCGCGGCGATCAGGACGTCGGCCAGCGCGTAGCGCTCTGCGGCTGGGCGCGTGTCCTTGGCGTCCGGCAACGCGCTGGCGACCAGCGAGAACCCGTTGTCGGGGCCATCCGCCTTGGCGCCCGCGTCGAGCAGCACGCGCACCATTTCAAGTTGCTTGCGCGACACGGCCACGGCCAGGGCGGACCTGCCGTGTTCGTTCATGCCGTTCGGATCCTGCCCGCCCGCGAGCTGGGCCCGTACAGCCTCCAGATCATTCGCCTGGATCGCCTGGAAGATCGCCAGGCGCGGACGGCAGGCCTGCGCATCCAGCGTGGAAACTTCCAGCGCCGCGCCGATGCGGGTCGCGATGTTGCCCGGAATGGTTTCCTTGGCTGCAAGGCGTTTTGTGCAATACAGCCGGTAGTCCTCGCGCGCCAGCGCTTCGTAGTAGGCCCGCTCCTCGCGCGATTTCTCGCGCTGCTTCCAGCGGGCATCGGCGCGGTTCAGATAGGCCGCGGTGCGCGACGGATCGCGCCGCAGCACATCGGTCAAGATGCGTTCGGCCTGCGCCGTGTCGCCCGACTCCGCCAGCCAGAAGCCGTAGTCGTTCAAGGCGGTCAGCATCTCGGCGTCCTTGCCGTCCGGATCGATCTCGCGGTAATCCTGCGCCATGACGAAACGGCGCAGGTCGGCCAGCGCACGATCGAATTCGGCGGTCTTGGCGCGCGGAATGGCGCGCGCCACCTGATGCAGCGTGCGGAAGGTGGCCGTCACGTCCGGCGCAGTCTGGTGGTCGAAACGCACCTGCGCGGGAAACGCATCGAGCCGGGCAGGATAGTCGCGCAGCGCCGTCTTCAGCGTCGCCAGGGCCTGCGCCTGACGCGCCTCGTCCCACGGCCGGCTGCTCGTGACGACGGCAAGCTGAGCGTCGGCGTTGACCGAAGCGGCCTCGCCTTTGTCGTCCACCAGAAAACCCGTGGCCTTGCCGGCGCTGGCGCTGCGATCGGTGTAACCGATCCAGTAGAAGGCCTCGCCCGCACGCGGTGACCGGACGGCCACGTTCTCTTCGCGCGACGCCTTCCAGCCTTCAGGGTCGATCACCAGCGGCTGCGAGCGAAAATCCAGCTTGAAGGTCTTGGCCCCCTCGCGCACGTAGCGGTACAGGTACAGCCGGTTTTCCATCTGTCCGACGAGCACGGCGTCTTTGACGTTTTCCGTGCCCCACACGCGGCGCTCGGGCTCTCGCAAGGGATAGCGAGACAGCCGGATCGAGTCGATGACCGCTCCGACGTCGAAGGCCATCGCCGGCGGTGGCGATGCAGCCATACCGGCTAGCGCCAGCGCGACGGCGCCGAACAGACGGGTGACAGCGGGGCGAAAACGGCGCGGCATGGGTGAGGGGTCCGGCAATGGCAAGGACGCCGATCATACCTGTCCCCGCTAATCACCCTCGGGTATGTCCCAACGCGGATTCCCCGCGTATGGCAGAAGCGCGCCGATTTTTCGTTATATATTCGCCCCTACACTGTTTAGTTAACAGCTTAATAAAACCGTTACCGCATTAAGAATCATGATGGACGCCGTGCCCGTGCCGCCCTTTATTCCCGACGCCAGCATTATCGATCGGGCCCAGCGGTTTGCGCATGCCTTGTTGCGTCACGCACCGCCCGTTCATCCCGACGCCGGCTTTTTCGCGGCCGTCATCGGCACCAGCATTGCCCACGACGACCTGGCGCGCAGCGGCCTGTCGCCGGCCGAACTGCAAGACCTGCTTGATTATCTTTTCCCGGGCGCCCTGACCGGCTTCGACACGTCCCTGTCCGCGCTGCGCGAGCAATATGCCGCCTACGTCGACACGGGCGCGAGCGATCCGCAGCCCGGTTTCACGCTGCTGATGCGCGTCCTGCTCGACGCCTACAGCGCACCCGGCCCCGACACCACCCCATGGGTCAGCAGCATCCTCGCGCACGCGTGCCTGCGGCCCGACCACCTGTGGCGCGATCTGGGCCTGTCGGGACGCGAAGACGTCACCGTGCTGCTCGCGCGGCACTACCCCGGCCTGGTGATCCGCAACGTGAACAACCTGCGCTGGAAGAAATTCCTGGCGCATTCCGCGTGCGAACACGCGGACCTGCCCGCCGCCGCCGCACCGGGATGCAGCGATTGCGAGGACCACGCATTCTGCTATCCCGCCGCGGCGTAAGGCGCTTTAAGCGCCGCTTTCAGAACCGGTAAGTCGCACCCACTCCCACGCCTGCATTCCGTCCGGGCGCCGGTTCGTAATAACGCCCATTGCCTTCGTTGACGATGACCGAGCCCGCATAGTCGCGATCGAACAGGTTGTCGACGCGGGCGTAGGCGTTCAATTCCCACGGTCCCGCGCGCTTGATGTAGCCGACGCTGGCGGCCGCCACAAAATAGGCGGGCGCGTCGCCATTGTTGGCGTCGTTGACGTAGATCTTGCTCAGGTACCGGCCTTCCACCCCGGCCTGCCAGCCTTCGGGCGGCGCCCAGGCCAGCGAAGCGTAGGCGGCTTGGCGGGCGATACCGGGGATCTTGTTGCCCGCGCGGATATCCCCGCTGCCGTCGTCGGCGTAGCGCGCGTTGAGCAGCGTGTAGGCAACCTGCGTGCGCCAGTGACGCGCGAATTCGCCGGACCAGCTCAGTTCCAGGCCATCGCGGCGCGTGCGTCCGGCGTTCTGGTAACTGGTGCGCCCGCCCACGCTGCCGGCAGACACGATCTCGTCATCGGTGCGGGTGCTGAACACCGCGGCCGTCAGCAGGCCGCCCGCCGTGCGCGCCTTGACGCCGGCTTCGACGTTGGTGCTGACCGACGGCATCAATCCGAAGTTCAGTCCCGGGGCGCCGCCCGGGCGGTACGAGATCTCGTTCAGCGTGGGGGTCTCGAAACCGCGCCCATACGAGGTGTAGACGCTGACATCGTCGTTGACGGCATAGCGCAGCGCGGCCACGGGCAAGGCCTTGCGGTAGCGCGCGCCGCCGCTGTCGTCGGTATTGCCGGTGGCGATGTAGTGGTCGTCGGAGTCGAAGCGGACCGTGCTGTAACGCAGGCCGGCGTCCAGCGTCCAGCGGTCGGCGAAATTCCAGGAGGCCTGGGCGTAGGGGTCGGCGTTGTACACGCGATTGGTCTCAAAGCGCCGCAGCGCGCCTTTCACGCCCAACTGCCGGCTTGCGCCCGAACCGGTGAAGTTTTCGAAGCCCTTGCGGTCTTCCTGCATGGCGTCGTACGAGAAGCCGCCGATCACGGTCAGCGCGCGGCCCGCGAGGGTCAGTTCCGAGGTCCAGCGCACGTCCGCGCCACCGTATTGGCGCTTCAGATCAATAACGCCGCCCGCCTGCGTAGGCGGGATCTGCACGGCGGGCGGGATCGACTGAAATTGCGTCGTTTCGCGCTGGCCGTAATAGACCATCACACGCAGCGCGTTGCGGCCATCGACCTGGTGATCGAACACCAAACCGCCCTGCGTCTGCTTGACCGTCTTGCGGGTGTTGTACTGCTCGGCCAGCGGCGCGCTGCGCGGGTCGTCCTGGAACTGCTGGTAGGTCAGGCCCAGCGGGTCCTGCGCTGTCAGGTCGACGCTGTTGACGACGAGCGTCAGGCGGCTGTCGTCGTTCAGTTGCAGGCCGAGCTTGGCGTTGCCCAGGTTTTTGCGCGCGGCGCTGTGGTCGCGGTAACCGTCGGTGGTGAAGCGCGAGAGGTCCAGCACGTAATCCAGCTGACCCGCGTCTGTGCCCCCACCCGTGCCCGTAATGCCGCTGGCCTGCGCGCCGTAACGCCATGTGCCGTAGCTGCCGCCCCAGCCGCTGGCGGTGATTTCTGGCGGATTGGCGCCGTCCTGCGTGAACACCTGGATGACGCCGCCGGAGGAGTTTCCGTACAGGGCGGAAAACGGCCCGCGCAGCACCTCGACACGGTCGATGGAGCCGATGTCGATATTGGACGTCTGACCCTGCCCGTCGGGCATGGTGGCGGGAATGCCGTCCACATACAGACGCACGCCGCGCACGCCGAACGTGGAACGCGCGCCAAAGCCGCGGCTGGAAATCTGCAGGTCCTGCGCGTAGTTCTGACGGTTCTGGATCTGCAGCCCCGGCACGCCCGCCAGGCCTTCCGACAGGTTGATGCCCGGTTGCTGCCATCGCATGGCGCTGCCCTGGACGACGTCGACGGACGCCGGCGTGTCGAGCACCTCGGTGCCCAGCCGTGTGCCAGTCACCACCACCGGGGCCATCGTCCCGGTCTGCGCGAGCGCGGTTGCAGCCGGCACCAGGGCCAGGAACGTGCCTGCCGTCCACCACCACGTTCCGCTGTCCCGCCATTGCCGCTGTACCAAACTTCTCTCCTGTGCCTGGGCGGGAATGGGTTCTAATACCCGCCATGGAAAATACGCAAGACATCGAACGCCGGCTGATGGACCTGGAGGTCAAAGCCAGCTTCTCGGATGATCTTCTGGAGCAGTTGAACCAGATCATCGTCCGCCAGCAACAGCAGATCGACCGGCTCATGCGCGAGGTCGCAGACCTGCGCCAGCAGGCGCCCGAAGGCGCAGCCCCTTTTCGCAGCCTGCGCGACGAACTGCCGCCGCACTACTGATCGCTAATAGTGATAGCGCAGCAGCCGGGTCATACTACCCAAGGGTTCGACCCGGCGCATCAGCCATAGCGCCGCCTGCGCGGCTAGCGAATATCGTGCCCGCTGCGCGGAATCGTCGGTTTCGTAGCCGCCGCGCACCGTGCGCAGCCGCAAGGCCGGCACTTGCGCCTCCAGATCCTGCGGCCGCCGCAGGCTCCAGCGCGTGACGGCGCCAGTCGATTGGATCATGCGGTTGTGCGCCACCCAGCTCAAACCCAGGCGATTGTAGGCGTCAAAAATGACCTCGCCCGACGGAAACTGCGCAGTCACCGTACGCAGCAGCGTCAGCAGCGCGGGTTCGGGCAGATAAAGAAAGAGTCCTTCGGCGACCACGAGCGTGGGCCTGTCCGCCGGAATGCGCGCCAGCCAGTCCAGGTCGGTGACCGGTGTGCCCACCAGCGTGCAGCCCGGCCGGGGCGCATACAGCTTGCGGCGCAGTTCGATGACCTCGGGATAGTCGACTTCGTACCAGCTGATGCCGGGCGGCGGATTCACCCGCTGCACGCGGGTGTCGAGTCCGCAGCCCAGATGCAGAACGGTGGCTTCGCCGTGCGCGGCGATGAACTCGCGCGCCCAGCCATCCAGCGTGTGGGCGCGCACCGCCAAACCGATCATTTCATCGCGGCGCATGCGCAGACGCGAGAAGTCGTAGTCGATGCGGGCGACGGCATCAGCGGCGTGACGGTCCTGCAGGACGGAATTGGGTAGCAGGCTCTCTCTCGCCTTGGCGTACAGCGTGATGAGCAGCGTGGCCTTTTCTCGGGTCAGGTCGATTTTTTCCATGCGCAGTCCAGTCGATCCGCCCGGTTTCGGCATTCCAAAAATGGTGGCCAAACACGAATTAAAGCCACACCTTCCCACTGATGGAATTATCTTTTACCGATATCCGGGTTTATCCGCATTCTAGATCGGCGCAAGATTCAAGCCATCGGGAAACAGCAACGAACCACGACGGAAAGGCCGCCGGATTCGCTCCCAGGCTCTAGAAATCGGAGGTTTACCATGAAGACCCTTGCTACCGCTTTGATGTTCTCGCTGGCTGCACTGAGCGCCGGCGCCTATGCCTCGCCCAACATCGAACCCAACAACGTGCCCTTCCAGGGCGTCTACGGCACCCCATACGAAGGCCCCACCCGCGCTCAGGTGCAGGCCGAACTGGCTGCCGCGAAGGCCGCCGCCAAGGCCGCCGGCATCAACACCAACGCCGAACCGAACAACACGCCGTTCCAGGGTGTGTACGGCACGCTGCACACCGGCAAGACCCGCGCCGACGTGCAGGCCGAACTGGCCGCCGCGAAGGCTGCCGGCCAGGTGTCGAACGTGGAACCGAACGACATGCCGTTCGCCGGCGTCTATCACGGCAACTGAGCCAACAACTGACCCGGCGACGGGTTCGCAACGAATAGGGCCACCCGGCCGCGCAACGATTTACCCTCCCCTTGTTGTATCTTGGCCGCCCGTTGGGCGGCCTTTTTTTGGCGTACTATCGGCTCAGATTCACGGTGCAGACTCGCTTACTGCCTTACTGGCTGTTCACATCAGGGAGCCCATCTTGAAATACCCCCGCGTTCTTGCCGCAGTGCTTCTGTCCGCCGGCATGGTGTCGGCGGCGGTCGCCGCCCCGGCCGTCATGCTCAACGACGCCCTCATCACGCAGATACTGCCGGCCGACCGTGCCTCGTTCCACGAGGCCGTGGCCCAGGCGTTGAACAGCTCGGCCGATGGCCAGAGCACCGAATGGACCAGCACGCACCAGCGCAAGAAGGCGGCGCCGATCAAGGTGCAGTTGACGCCCAAGCAGACCACCAAAACCGGCAATGACCGTGTCTGCCGCTTCCTGGTCGGCAATTTCTCGCGGACCACCACGACGGAAACCTGGCAGTTCTGGTTCTGCAAGCAACCGGACGGCACCTGGAAGGCCAGCGCGAACTAGGCTCGGCTGCCCTCAAGCAAAAAAAATGCGCGCCGGCTCCGTGAGGAGCGGCGCGCATTGTCTTGTCCGCGCGGCGCGGTGGAAGGTGCTCAGGCGCCTTCGATGCGGTTGGCGTCCAGCACCGTCATGGCCGTCATGTTGATGATGCGGCGCACGGTGGAGCTGTTGGTCAGGATGTGTACCGGGGCATTGGCGCCCAGCAGGAACGGACCGACCGCGACGTTGCCGCCCGCTGCCGTCTTGAGCAGGTTGTAGGCGATGTTGCCGGAATCCACGTTCGGGCACACCAGCAGGTTGGCTTCGCCCTTGAGCGTGGAGGACGGCAGGATGCGCATGCGCAGACCTTCGTCCAGCGCGCAGTCGCCGTGCATTTCTCCGTCGATTTCCAGCTCTGGGGCCGCTTCGCGGACCAGTTCCAGCGCGCGGCGCATCTTCTCGCCCGAGGCCGAGCTGCCCGAGCCGAAGTTCGAACGCGACAGCAGCGCGACCTTGGGCGCCAGATTCATGCGCGCCATTTCCTGCGCGGCCATGATGGTGAATTCCGCGATCTGCTCGGCGGTGGGCTCGTCGTTCACGTGCGTGTCCACCAGCACCACCGTGCGCTCGTCGAGCAGCAGGATGTTCATGGCGGCGTACACGTTATGGCCCGGACGGCGGCCGATGACCTCGTCCACGAAACGCAGGTGGTCGTGATAACCGCCGACCGTGCCGCAGACCATGCCGTCGGCATCGCCCAAGTGCACCATCATTGCGCCGATCAGCGTCAGGCGGCGGCGCATTTCCACGCGCGCCATTTCCTTGGTAATGCCGCGGCGGCTCATCAGTTCCCAATACGTCGTCCAGTACTGATGGAAGCGCTCGTCGTATTCGGGGTTGGTGACTTCGACGTCTTCGCCCAGACGCAGGCGCAGGCCGAATTTCTCGATGCGCGACAGCAGCACGGCGGGACGGCCCACCAGGATCGGACGGGCCAGGCCTTCGTCGACGATGACCTGCACCGCGCGCAGCACGCGTTCGTCTTCGCCCTCGGTGAAGACGATGCGCGCCTTGCCGCCCGAACGCACGATGCGCTTGGCCGCCGAGAACAACGGCTTCATGAACGCGCCCGAGTGGTACACGAACTGCTGCAACTGTTCTTCGTAGGCTTCCAGGTCTGCCAGCGGACGCGTGGCGACGCCGCCTTCCATCGCGGCCTTGGCCACGGCCGGCGCGATGCGCACGATGAGGCGCGGATCGAACGGCTTGGGGATCAGGTATTCGGGACCGAACGAGATGTCGTACGTGCCGTAGGCAGCGGCCACGACTTCGTTCTGCTCTTCCTCGGCCAGATCGGCGATGGCGTGCACCGCGGCCATTTCCATTTCACGCGTGATGGTCGTGGCGCCCACGTCCAGCGCGCCGCGGAAGATGTACGGGAAGCACAGCACGTTGTTGACCTGGTTCGGGTAATCCGAACGGCCCGTGGCCATGACAACGTCGTCGCGCACGCCGTGCGCCACTTCCGGCAGGATTTCCGGCGTGGGGTTGGCCAGCGCCAGGATCAGCGGACGCGAGCCCATGGCGGCGACCATCTCGGGTTTCAACACGCCGCCGGCCGACAGGCCCAGGAACACGTCGGCGCCGGGAATCACCTCGGCCAGCTTGCGGGCATCCGTCTTTTGCGCGAAACGCGCCTTGTCCGGATCCATCAGCGTGGTGCGGCCTTCATAGACCACGCCCTCGATGTCGGTCACCCAGATGTTTTCCAGCGGCAGGCCCAAATCGACCATCAGGTCCAGGCAGGCCAGCGCCGCGGCGCCGGCGCCGGACGTGACCACCTTCACCTTCTTGATGTCCTTGCCCACGACCTTCAGGCCGTTGATGAAGGCGGCCGACACACAGATCGCCGTGCCGTGCTGGTCGTCGTGGAAGACGGGAATCTTCATGCGCTCGCGCAGCTTGCGCTCGACGGTGAAGCACTCCGGCGCCTTGATGTCTTCAAGGTTGATGCCGCCGAAGGTGGCCTCCAGGCCGGCGATGATCTCGACCAGCTTATCCGGATCGGTTTCGTTGATTTCGATGTCGAAGACATCCAGGCCGGCGAACTTCTTGAACAGAACCGCCTTGCCTTCCATGACCGGCTTGGACGCGAGCGCGCCGATGTTGCCCAGGCCCAGCACCGCGGTGCCGTTGGAGATCACGCCCACCAGGTTGCCACGCGCCGTGTAGCGGTACACGTTGGACGGGTCGGCCACGATTTCCTCGCAGGCCGCCGCCACGCCGGGCGAGTACGCCAGCGCCAGATCGCGCTGGTTGACGAGCGGCTTGGACGCCACGACGGAGATCTTCCCCGGGGTGGGGAACTCGTGATAGTCCAGGGCTGCCTGGCGGTCGGAGGGGTTGTTCATGGGCTGTGTGCCTCGCTGTCTTGAATTTGAAAAATTCTAGGCCCGAAGACATAAGGAGATCATTCGGATTTAATATCGTCCCATCACGTTTTACTAATGCCTTGTCTATGACAGCCTTTGATCCGGATGCCGTTTTCCGGAAATTGACCTCGCGCCTGAAGATGCGCCACCTGATGCTGCTGTTGCAGATCGAGCAGCACGGGTCGCTGACCCGGGTGGCCGAACACATGGCGACCAGCCAGCCGGCCGTGACCAATGCGCTGGCCGAACTGGAAAGCATGTTCGGCGTGCCGCTGTTCGACCGCTCGGTGCGGGGCATGACGCCCACGCCGATGGGCGCCGTGGTGCTCGCGCGCGCTCGGGGGCTTGTCCACGATCTGGGCCATCTGGTGCAGGAAATGGAAACCGTGGCGGCCGGGCACGCCGCCCACTTGCACATCGGGGTCATTCCCTTCGTGTCCGGTCAGATGCTGTCGGCGGCGATCGGCCGCACGCTGCCGCAAGGCCGGCAACTGACCGCGACCATCCACGAGGGACAGGGACCGGCGCTGCTGCGCCAGCTGCGCGACCACACGCTGGACGTGGTCGTCGGCTGGGCCACGCCCTCGGTGGACTTGAGCAACATCGGTTTCGAGGTTCTGTACCACCAGCAGCCGCGCCTGATCGCCAGCCGCCGTCTGGCCGCCCGCTTGGGGCGATCGCGCCTGGAATGGAACCGGCTGGCCGACCTGGACTGGATCCTTGGCACGCCGGGCAGTCCCATCCGCGAGCAGGTGGCCGACATCTTCTTGCGCGCCGGCTTGGCGCCCCCGCCGCCGTCCGTGCAAAGCGATTCGTCCAAGCTCATCGGCGAGATGATCGTGGCCAGCGACCGCGCCGTCACGATCCTGCCGGCCGACATCGCCGACGAACTGGTCCGCATCGCGGGCGCGGCCATCGTGCCGTACTCGTTCGACTGGACGCTGCCGCCGATCTCGCTGTTCACGCGGTCCGACGGCTTGCGGCGCAACGTCGAGGCGTTGTTTGCGGCGGCGTTGCGCGAGGTCTATCTAAAGGGCGCGCGGTCGATGTGATGCGGCGCGTGGTCTTAGCGGCATCGCGGGACTGCGCACGCATGCGTCCGCACAAAAATGCCAACAAATGTAAAGGCCGCGGCCACGCGAACATACGCGCTCCTATACTTGCGCCCGCCAAGTTTCACAGGAGGGCCGCCGCTTGTTCACCATCTCGCCAACCCATGCGAGCCGCCGCGCGCTTAGCCTGCTGGGACTCGCCGCGCTGACCGCGCTTTCAGGCTGCAGTTCGATGCTGGGAGAAGGCACGGGTGCGGCCGCCGGTATCGCCGGCACGGCCATCGCCAACAAGGTGACCGACAACGCCACGGTGGCCACGGGCATCGGCCTTGGCGTGCAGGCCGGCGCGAAGGCCGCGCTGGCCTATGCGCAGCGCCAGACGCGTGGAGAAGAGCAGGACGCCATCGCCAAGGCGGCCGGCGCGCTTGCGGTGGGCAAGGTCGCCAGCTGGAACGTCAAGCATGCGTTGCCGATCGAGAACGACGCGCGCGGCCAGGTCACCGTCAGCCGGCTGATCGGTGGTGGAGACCTTCAATGCAAGGAAGTGGTGTTCTCGGTGGACACGCCTGCCGACAAGGCCGGCGCCGACCCCGAACGCGAGTTCTACGTCACGACCGTCTGCCGTGACGGCGATAACTGGCGTTGGGCCAGCGCCGAACCGGCAACCGCCCGCTGGGGTTCGCTGCAGTGACGCGCGCGTTTGGCATGCTGGCGCTGGCCGCCAGCCTGGCGCTCGCGGGCTGCCAGAGTTCCTCCATCGGTCCCGCCACGGGCGCGGTGGTCGGCACGCTTAGCGGCGCGGCCACGGCCAATCCCGTTGCCGGCTTTGCGATTGGCGTGACGGTGCAGGCCGTGGTGGACGCCACGGTGAAGTACGTGTTGCGCGAATGGAAGAACGACCAGCAGAACGTGATGGCCAATACGGTCGGCGCGCTGCCCATCGGAGAAGTCCGGCAGTGGCAGATCAAACGCACGCTGCCGGTGGGCAACGAGCGCGGCAGCATCCAGGCGGTGCGCGACATCGACACGCCACTGGCGCATTGCCGCGAGGTGCTGTTCACGGTGGAGGTGGAAGGCGCCGCGCCAGCCTATGCCAGCACGATCTGCCAGCGGCGGGACGGGCAATGGAAGTGGGCCTCCGCTGAGCCGTCGGTGGCGCGCTGGACCGGACTGCAGTAGTCCCGCTTGATCGCGACGAGACCGGCGGGCGATACTGGACCGGCCTTTTTTCGCCTTGCCCATTCGCCCCCCCCATCGCCATGCCCGCAGGCCAGTTCCACATGCAACGCAGCGCCATTCCCGGCGTGCAGGCCGTATCGGCCCGCAGCAGGCATGCGTTTGCGCGGCACACGCACGATCAGTTCGGTATTGGCGTCATGCGCGCGGGCGCACAGGTATCGCATAGCGGACGGGGTCAGGTCGAGGCAGGCCCCGGGTACGTCATCACGGTCAATCCGGGCGAAGTCCACGATGGCGCACCGATCGGGGACGGCGAACGCGCCTGGCAGATGCTGTATCTGGATCCGGTCGTGGTCGCCGGCTGCTCCGCGGACATTGCGGGCGACGGCCCGCCGACGCTTGGCGACGCGTGCGTGCTGTCCCGCACGTTGCGCTATGAGTTCGAGCACCCTGCCCGCAACCAGCCCGATCTGGCGCGCCGCATCCTGGCGCTTTATGCGCAGGTCACCGCCGGCACGTCGAGGCTGGCCTGCGATGCGCTCCTGTTGCACGTACTGGCGCAGGCGGGCGGCGCGCAGGTGCTTGCGTCTGGACGTGAAAGCGAACCAGCCAGCCTGCGTCATGCGATTTCCCTGGTCGACGACGACCCGGCCGCCGCGTTGTCGCTGGCCGATCTGGCCGGCGCCAGCGGCCTTTCCCGCTATCAGGTGCTGCGCGCCTTCTCGCGAGCCACGGGGCTGACCCCGCATGCCTATCAGTTGCAGCGCCGTCTGTTGCTGGCGCGCCGGCTGATCCGCCAGGGCATGACGCTGGCCGGCGCGGCCGCGTCGGCCGGTTTTGCCGACCAGAGCCACATGACGCGGCTCTTTGTCCGCGCCTACGGCGTGTCGCCGCGCCGATACGCGTTGGCGGCCGGCGCCTGACCCGCCTGCCCTGCAATTTCGTTCAAGACCGGCATCGCGCCCGGACCGTATCTTGCGGTTTTTCCACAGCAAAGGCGCGCGATGGCCATCAGCAGACAACGGCTCGGTTATCTCTATCTGGCGACGGCCATGGTGCTGGTCGGCAGCACCGTGACCGCCAGCAAGATCATTGGCGCGGACCTGCCACCGTTCACCGCGACCGCCCTGCGCTTTGCCATCGCGCTGCCCTGCTTCGCGCTGCTGATGGCCGTGTCGGGTGCGCGCCTGCCCCGGTTGAGCTGGCGCGACTGGCTGCTGCTGACGGTGCAGGCCGTTGCCGGCAGCGTGGGTTACACGACACTGCTCATCGCGGGGCTGCAACGCACCTCGGCGGTGGACGGCGGGATCATTCTCGGGACGCTCCCGCTTGTTACCGCCGCCATCGCGGTGATGCTGCTGGGCGAGCGGCCGGGCAAGCCGGCCCTGGCCGCGATTGTGCTCGCAGCGTTTGGCGTGTGGCTGATGTCGGGCAATGCGGCCGAACCGGATGCGCAAGGCTCGCTGTCGGGCAACGCGCTGATCGTTGGCGCCGTCGCGTGCGAAGGGCTCTTCATCCTGCTGAACAAGCGCCTGCGCACGCCGGTCGCGCCGCTCGCGCTGTCGACGGTGATGGCGGCGTTCGGCCTGGCGTTCTCAGCGGTAGCCAGTCTGATGGAGGCGCCGTGGACGCTGGCCTTCACGCCGGACGCGGTCGCGGCAGTCGCGTACTACGCGCTGGTGCCCACGGTGGGCGGCTTTCTGCTCTGGTATGCGGGCGCGGCGCGCGTGCCCGGGTCGGAAGCGGCGCTGTTCACGGCGCTGGCGCCGTTGTCGGCGGTGATGCTGGCGGCCGGCCTGCTGGGCGAACCGCTATCGGCCATGCAGATTGCCGGCATGGGCTGCGTGCTGGGTGCGGTCGTGTTGCTGGGTGGAACGCGACGCAGCGGGCCGGCCGCGTCTACCCACGGCTGAAGGCCAGCGCAAACTCATCGGAAAAGATGTCGGCCAGCGCGTGGCGCAATGCCGCGGCGCGCTCGGCGCCGTAAGCGGCCTCGAAACGATTCTGCGCGTCCTTCCACAAGCGGCGTGACTCCGCCAGCTTGGCGCTGCCCGTCTCGGTCAGTTCGACCCGGCGGCTGCGGCCGTCCAGCGGGTCGCGCATCATGCGCACATAGCCGTCGCGCTCCAGGGGCTTGAGGTTGTGGGCCAGCGCAGACCGGTCCAGCACCATCGCGCGGGCCAGGTCGGTCATCGACGGCGAACCCGCACGCGCAATGTGCACCAGGATCGAATGCTGCGACACCTTCAAACCGCAGGGCGCGAGCACGGTGTCATAGAGCTGGGACACGCGGCGCGTCGCCTTGCGCAGCGCAGCGCCGTTGCAGACGAGCGGATCCGGGGGAACGGCGGAGCCAAGGAGCGGGGCGTCGGACATGGCGGGCAAAGAAGGAAAATCGGCGGGCAGGAACATAACGCTAACGCCGGGCCGGGCTCGCGTCCAGCCCGTTATTGACAGTTATTGGCATATGCACGTAAATTTTGCCGATCACGTCCACCGACCCTTCCCATGCCCGCGACCGCTCCGCCTCGCCCTGCCAATGCGCGCCTGCACGCGATGCTGCATGGTCCGATCGCGCCCACCTTGGCGCGGCTGGCGTGGCCCAACATCCTGATGATGCTGGCGCAGTCGTCCACCGGCCTGATCGAGACCTGGTTTCTGGCGCGGCTGGGCACGCCGGTGCTTGCCGGCGTGGCGCTCGTTGTGCCGGTGCTGATGCTGATGCAGAACATGTCGCAGGGCGCGATGGGCGGCGGGATCTCCGCCGCGGTGGCGCGCGCCTTGGGCGGCGGCCGGCAGCAAGAGGCCGACCAGCTCGTGCTGCACGCGGTCGTGCTGAACGCATTGCTGGGTCTGGCCTTCTGCGTGCTGCTGCTGGCCTTCGGTCCGGCGCTGTACCGCGCGCTGGGCGCCGAGGGCGAAGCGCTTGACGCCGCGCTGGCGTATTCCAACGTGATCTTCGGCGGCATCGTCCTGATGTGGCTGATGAACGCCTTTGCCAGCGCCATCCGCGGCACCGGCAACATGCTGGTGCCGGGCGCGGTCATCTGCGGCGGCGCGCTACTGCTGATTCCGCTGTCGCCGTGCCTGATCTTCGGATGGGGCCCGTTCCCCGCGCTGGGCGTGGCGGGCGGCGGCTGGGCGCTGGTGATCTACTACGCCGTCGGCACACTGATCCTGGGCGCCTATTGCGCCAGCGGACGCAACGCGGCGCGGCTGGTCGCCAGCCGGCTGCATGCGACATTGATGCGCAACATTCTCAGCGTGGGAGCGCTGGCCACCATCAACCCGCTCATGACCAACGCGCTGGTGGCCCTTACCGCGGCGCTGGTGGGCGCCTACGCGGGCGAGGCCGCAGTGGCGGGGTACGGGGTGGCGGTGCGGCTGGAATATCTGCTGATGCCGATCGCGTTCGGGCTGGGTGCTCCCATGGTGGCGATGGTCGGATCCAACATCGGCGCCGGCCAGCCCGAGCGCGCCATGCGCATCGCCTTGACGGGCGGAGCGATGGCCTTCGTGCTGGCCGAGGCGATCGGGCTGGCCGCGGCGTTTTTCCCCGAGGCGTGGCTGCGCCTGTTCGGCGCGCAGGATCACATGCTGGAAGCGGGCGCCGGTTATCTGCGCACCGTGGGTCCGGTGTACGGCTTCTTTGCGTTGGGCTTTTCGCTGTACTTCGCCTCTCAGGGCGCGGGCAGGCTGAAGTGGCCGCTGATGGCGGGTTTCCTGCGGCTGTTGATCGGCATCGGCGCGGGGGGCATCGCACTGCATCTGACCGGTTCGCTGACGGTGTTCTTCGTGATCTCGGCCGTGGCAATGTGCGTCTACGGCCTGATCATCCTGGCCGCCGTCGCGTCGGGTTCGTGGTTCGGCCGCGACCACCTGCCGGGTCGCCGGCTGTTTGCACGGTGAAGCGCCCAGGGGCGTCGGGGGCCGGGCCCACAGGCGCTTGGGCCGCATCGCCAGCCGGCGCGTCGCGCAACGCATACGCCACCAGATCCGCGGCGTACGCGGGAAGATCATCACGCACGCACAGCACCAGATCGCGTGCCGCCCACGGGTCCGCCAGCGCCACCCGGCTTACCCCCGCCGCGCGGCCATAGCGCACCGCCGCCGCGCGCGGCACGATGGCCACGCCGACGCCCTGCCCCACCATGCGGCAGACGGCATCGAAACTGCGCAGCCGCACGCGATAGGACAGCGCCTTGCCGCTGCGGCGCGCGTGATGCGCGATGTGCTCCTGCAGCGCGCTGCCCTGCACCAGTCCCACGAATTCATACCCCGCCACGTCCTCCAGCAGCACCTGCGGCTGCGCCGCGAGCGGATGGCCGCTCGGCACGATCAGCGTCAGCGGGTCGTGGCGGAAGATGCGCGTGCGCAGGCCATGCAGGTCGGCCGAGTCCGCCAGCACACCGATGTCGCACGCGCCGGTCCGCAGCGCGTCCGCGATCTCGTGGCTCAGGCGCTCTTCGAGGTCGACGGAAATATGCGGATGGTCCTTGAGAAAGTCGCCCAGCACGGGGGGCAGGTACTCGCTGAGCGCCGTGGTGTTGCACAGCACGCGCACATGGCCCTTGAGCCCGGCCCCGTAATGATCCAGCTCGCCGCGCATGCGGTCGATCTGCCCCAGCACCAGCCGGGCGTGATGAACCAGCGTGCGCCCGGCGGGCGTGACTTGCACGCCGCGCGGCTCGCGCACCAGCAGCGGCACGCCCAGCGCGTCTTCCATGCCGCGGATGCGCTCGCTGGCCGACGCCAGCGTCATGTGCGACCGACCCGCGCCCGCCGTGATGGAGCCGGTTTCGTGCACGTTCAGGAAAAGGCGTAGGTCGGTCAGGTCGAAGCGCATGGAAAAAAGCGTAGCACGCGAGCCTCAGGCGCATCCATAGCCTGGGTATGTCAGATCCCGATAGGCGCGGCCCGGCGCACGCAGCAGAATGCGTTCATACCCACCCAGAAAGGCGGAAACCATGGACTTTTCAATGTTGCGCACCCGGGCCGCGCGCTGGCCGGGCCTGGCGGTGATCGCGTTGGCGCTGCATGCCTCAGGCGGGGCCGAAGCGAAGGCCAATCTTGACGGTCCCATCACACCCGCCCAGCAATACGCGCTGGCCCTGGAAGCCCAGACGCAAGGCGACCATGGCGCGATGCTGACGTGGCTGCGCGCCGCCGCGCGCGCGGATCACCAGCCCGCGCAACGGATGCTGGGCATGGTGCTGATCGGCGGTCCGGCGTTGTATGGCCCGTCGTTGCCCGCCGACCTGTGCGAGGGTCGCGCGTGGCTGCTGCGCGCCGCCCGCCAGAACGAAGGCCCGTCGCAGGACGTCGCCTACGCCCTGTTCGGCCGCCCCAAGGACGCGCTGACCGCGCACTGCGAGCCCGCATGAATCTTCTCGATCCCGCATTGCTCACGGCTGTCGTCGCCGTCTTCATCCTGGCCGGCGTGGTCAAGGGCGTGGTCGGACTGGGCCTGCCCACCATTTCCATGGCATTGCTGGCGCTGGTGATGGCGCCGGCGCAGGCGGCGGCACTGCTGATCGTGCCGTCGCTCATCACCAACCTGTGGCAGGCGCTGCCGTGGGTCACGCTGCGCGCGGTCCTGCGCCGGATCGCCGGCATGCAGGCCGGCGTCTGCGTCGGCACGGTGGCGGGCGCACTGTGGCTGGGTCCTCCCTCAGGCGCATGGGCCGGCATCTGCCTGGGGATGGCGCTGGTCGCCTACGCTGCCTGGGGGCTATTTGGCTCGCCGCCCACCGTTCCGCCCCGGCACGAAGCATGGATCGGCATCGCGGTCGGCGCGGTCACCGGCGTGATCACGGCGGCCACCGGCGTCTTCGTCATCCCGGCCGTGCCCTATCTGCAAGCCCTGAAACTCGACAAGGACGCGCTCATCCAGGCCATGGGGATTTCCTTCACCGTGTCGACCGTGGCGCTGGCCGCGGGACTGTGGCTGAACGGCAGCTACACGACGGGCGCCGCCAGCGCCTCGACCCTGATGCTGCTGCCCGCGCTGGCCGGCATGGCGCTGGGGCAGCGGCTGCGCGATCGGCTATCGCCGCGCACGTTCAAGCTGTGCTTCATGATCAGCCTGGCGCTGTTGGGCGCTTACCAGGCCGGGCGCGGGCTGCTGGGCGTCTAGCGGCTGCGCGCTTTAAGTGGTCTGCAGGCTACGTGCCTTAGGCGGCCAGCCGGCTTCCGTCGACAGCGCCGATCGACACCGACATCTCGCGCCAGCGCGCCAGCTCCTGCTGCACCGACTGGATCTTGCTGCGCGCCTGGTCGAAGGAATCGCGGCCCAGGAACAGATGCAGCGGCGCGTACTGCGCCTCGGCAGCCTGGATCAGCGCCTGCGCCGCCTTGACCGGATCGCCGCCCTGGTCCCAGCCTTGCGCGCCGCGCGCGGCGAGCTCCGGGGATTCTTCCGCACTGGCCGCGCGCATCGCACCCGGATACACGAGCGACACGCGGATGCCCAGCGGCGCGGCGTCGGCGGCCAGGGATTCGGTCAGCCCGCTGACGGCAAACTTGGCGGCGCTGTAGGCGCCCCATTCCGGCGCGCGCCCGTCGAAGCCCAGGATCGACGAGATATTGAACACATGCCCGCCCCGCTGCGCGCGCAGGCGCGGCATCACTGCGCGAATGACGTTAAGCACCCCGAATACATGCGTATCGAAAGTGCCGCGCAATTGCGCGTCCGACAAGCGGTCGAGCGCGCCCTGCACGCCCTGACCGGCGCCGTTCACCACGACGTCGATGCCGCCAAACGCCGCGGCAGTGGCGTCCACCGCGCGGCGCACTGCACGCTCGTCGGCCAGATTGACCGTCAGAGGCAGGAACCGGCCTTCCAGCTTCGCGCCCACCGCTTCCAGCAACGCATCGCCATCGTCCGACGTGGCCGCGACCTTGTGCCCCTGGTCCAGCAGCATTTTGACCAGCGTGACGCCGAGTCCCGCCGACGCGTCCGTCACCAACCAGATTTTTTCGGTATTCATGCGATTCCCTTCCCTTGCTTGCGGCCGCCGGCAAGATGCCTGGCTGCCCGGCCGATGCCCCGTGCTCCGCAGAGCCACGGCCGGCGCGGCCCTGGACAGGATAGTAAGAATCGCCCGCGCGGGCGTACAGGCAGGATCTTGCGTGAAACCTGCCTATTTCTACGGCAATGCGTTATGGCGGATAATCCGTCTGTTTGCCGCCGCCACGCGCGGCGGGTCACTGCGGGGCTTTTTTCCCGCTGCTTTCGGAGTCAGCTATGTATCGCGGCATTGAGGCGATCGAACACTTCATGGAATCAATCGGCCTGACCTGGCAGCCCGGCCGCGTCGCGCGCGCCGAACTGCGCGTCAGCTACCGCATCGGCAACACCCGCCCGCTGGGCATCGACCGCACGCTGGTGGAATTCCACTGCGACACCAAACGGGCAAAGGTGTGGGTGCCGGAATTCTCGCGCACCAGCTTCCACCAATGGTTCGAAGTCCCGTATCAGGACTTCGAATACACGCCCGGCGGCTCCATGCTGAAGATCAAGGCCGCCGCGCGCGGCAACGCGCCGCCCTATAGCGTGGGCATCAAGCCGCTGGCCTGATTGCCACGCGCGGAGCGCCGGTCATAGCTGCTTGTACATGATCGTCGTTCCATCCACCTTGGCCGGGTCGAGCGGATCGCGCGCAAAGCCCGGAATCACCCCCACCGTCTGATAGCCCAGCGACGCATACAGCGGCTCGGCCGAATCGCCCGTGCGCGTGTCCAACGTAAGCAGGCTGCGATGCAGGCGGCGCGCCATGTCCTCCACCTCGTGCATCAGCCGGCGTGCAATGCCCTGGCGGCGGCAATCCGGATGCACCAGCAGCTTGCGCACCTCGGCGCGGTGCGGCTGGTTGGGCGGCGTGTCCACATCCAGCTGTACGGACCCGGCAACCCGGCCGTCGACGCGCGCCACCCACAACTTGACCGCCCCGCTTTCGACGCCCGGCAGCACCTTGCGCCGCCAGAACGCCTGCGCGTCGTCATGCGTGTACGGCAGCACGAAGCTGACGCTGGCCCCGCCCTGCACGCACGCGTGCAGCAAGGTGGCCAGTTCGGGGATGGCGGCCGCGGCGGAGTCGGCCGCCAGCAGCGTCAATTCAAGGTTTGCAGGGGTCATGGCAGGCTCAGACGATGAAAAGCAGGTAGCGGGCGCCGCTGTGCGGCGGAGTGACGAAGGCGCTGGCGCCGAAGAGCTGGTAGCGCAGGCAGTCGCCCGGCTGCAAGCGATGCGTCTGTCCGTCGGCCGTGACCGAGAGCTCTCCGTCCAGCATCAGCAGGTGGTGCTCCAGGCCCGGCCGCGGCGATTGTTCATAACTGATGCGGGCATCGGCGGCCAGTTCGCAGGCCAGCACCTCGCCCGCCAGACGCTGCGACGGCGGCGACACTGACCGGCGCCGGAAGCCCACGCTGTCATCCACCCACACCGCCTGCGCGGCTTCGGGCAAGCAGGCGGCAAAGTCGTCCTCGACCATCAGCATGAGGCGCGACATCGTCATGCCATGCGCAGCGCAAAGCTTGCCCAGCACGCTGGCGGTGGGGCTGACCTCGCCATTCTCGAGCCGCGACAACGTAGCGCGGCTGATGCCGGCGCGGCCGGCCAGATCATCCAGCGACCAGCCACGATCCTGGCGCAGGGTTTTGAGCCGGGCGGCCAGACGAAGGTCCAGCCCGGCGTCGGCGGTAGCGTTTGTTTGTTCCATATTAGGGAATTTATCCCAGATATGAAAAAACGTCGACCGCGTGGTTTCCCCGATGCGCAATCCGTTCGTCCGCCGGACACTACGAGCGACCCGCGCCGGATTCGGCACAATAGCGGTCATGCACTTGGGCAAACTCCTCTACATGACCATCTTTTGCGCGTTGACCTCCGGTTGCTCCCTTCCCTCGCTGGACAAGCGCAGCGAGTCGCAGGGGCTAACCGACGAGGTAGCCGGGGCCACGCCCCTGGGCCAGGCGATCGCCCCGCTGGCCGCCGCGCATCCCGGCAAGTCCGGCATCCACGCACTTGCCAATCCCCTGGACGCCTTCGCCGCGCGCATGATGCTGGCGCGCGCCGCCGAGCGCAGCCTGGACGTGCAGTACTACATCTGGCACGACGACATGACGGGCATCATGCTGTTCGAGGCGCTGCACGAGGCCGCCGACCGCGGCGTGCGCGTGCGCCTCCTGCTGGACGACAACGGCACGTCGGGACTGGACCGGACGCTGTCCGCGCTGGACGGGCATCCCAACATCGAGGTGCGGCTCTACAACCCCTTCACGCTGCGCTGGCCCAAGCCGCTCGGTTACCTGACGGACTTCAACCGGCTGAACCGCCGGATGCACAACAAGTCGTTCACCGCCGACAACCAGGCCACCATCGTCGGCGGCCGCAATATCGGCGACGAATACTTTGGCGCCTCCGACGGCGTGCTGTTCAGGGACATGGACGTGCTGGCCATCGGCGCCGCCGTCAGCGACGTGTCGGGCGACTTCGACCGCTACTGGCGCAGCGATTCCGCCTATCCGGTGGAAGGCATCGTCCGGAAGGCTGCGTCCAACGAACTGGAAGAACTGGAGGCGGACGCCGCCGCGGTCGAACAATCGCCCGAGGCCGCGGCCTATGCGCAGGCCATGCGCGACCTGCCCTTCATCCGGCAATTGCTTAGCGGCGAACTGCCCCTGATCTGGGCGAGCACTCGCATGGTCAGCGACGATCCGCGCAAGACGCTGGGCACCGCGCCGCGCGAGGCAATGCTGCCGCACCAACTGCACGAGATCGTGGGCGAGCCGGCAAAGGAACTGCTGCTGGTGTCGCCCTACTTCGTGCCCACCGCCGCCGGCACGCAGGCGTTTGCCAAGATGGCACGCGATGGCGTCAAGGTCAGGGTGCTGACCAATGCGCTGGAAGCCACCGATGTGGCCGTGGTGCATTCGGGCTACGCCAAGCGCCGCAAGGACCTGCTGGCCGCCGGCGTCGAGCTCTACGAAATGAAGCGCGCGGTGCAGGGCGTCGAGCGCAACAAGAGCTTGGGTCCCTTCGGCAGCTCCGGTTCCAGCCTGCACGCCAAGACCTTCGCGGTGGACGGCGAGCGCGTCTTCGTCGGGTCGTTCAACTTCGATCCCCGGTCGGCGCGATTGAACACCGAGCTGGGCTTTGTGATCGACAGCCCGGCGCTGGCACAGGGCATCGCGGATGCCTTCGACGACGAGCTGCCCCGCACCGCCTACCGGGTCAAGCTGGACGACATGGGCAAGGTCTACTGGCTGGAAGAGCGCGACGGCCACACGGTGCGCCACGACCGCGAACCCGGCGCCAGTTTGTTGCAACGCGCGACCGTGTGGGTGGCGTCGCTGCTGCCGCTGGAGCCGTTGTTGTAGGGGTGGGTGTCGTGACGCGGCTCGGCCGTCGCGAACCGGTCGTCGCGAACTGGTCGTCGCGACCCGGTGATCATGACCCGGTGATCATGACCCGGTCTATCGCCACCTGGTCATCCGCGACCCGGTCTATCGCCACCCGGTCGTCCGCGACCTGGTCTATCGTGACCCGGTCGATTGTGACCCGGTCTATCGTGGCCTGGTCTATCGAAATCCGCAACAAGCGGAGTGGCCGGTTTTTCAGCAAGGCGTAGACTGGACGCAACGATTATCCGCAGTGATTCTGCCGCAGTAAATTCGACGCGGTGATTCGCCATTCGACGACCATAACCATGACCATGACGTCCGCCGACGCCCTGCTGGCGCAGCAGGATTGGACCCGAGCCGTTGCCGATCTCGACGCGCACGGCAACGCCGTCCTGCCTGCGTTGCTGACGCCTGCGCAATGCACCGGGCTGTCGGACGCCTACGACCGCGACGATCGCTACCGCAGCCGGATCGTGATGGCACGCCACGGATTCGGGCGCGGCGAATACAAGTATTTCCGCTATCCCTTGCCTGACCTGCTTACCCGCCTGCGCGGCGCGCTTTATGCCCAATTGGCGCCCATCGCCAACCGATGGAACCGGCAAATGGGCATCGGCGTGCAGTATCCGGCGGACCACGCGGATTTTCTTGCGCGCTGCCACGCGGCCGGCCAGCGCCGGCCCACGCCGTTGATCCTGCAGTACGGGCCGGGCGACTACAACTGCCTGCACCAGGACCTGTATGGCGAACACGTGTTTCCGTTGCAGGTGGCGGTGCTGCTGTCCGGGCCCGGCGAGGATTTCACCGGCGGCGAATTCGTCATGACGGAAACAGGCAGCCGCGAGCAGCGCGCCGACGTGCTGCCCCTGCAACAAGGCGATGCGCTGATCTTCACAGTAAACCAGCGCCCAGTTCCCGGCGTGCGCGGGTGGCGCAAGGTGGCCATGCGCCATGGCGTGAGCGAGCTGCGCTCAGGACGGCGCCATACGCTGGGCATCATCTTTCACGACGCGGTGTGACATGACCCTGGACCTATTCGGCGGCGACGATCCCGCCCAGCAGGGCCGCGTGTCCATCGGCCCGCAATCAGTGGTGTTGCGCGGCTTTGCGCTGCCGACCGTGGACGCGCTGCTGGCCGGCGTGGACGACGTCACCGCGCAGGCGCCATTCCGGCATATGGAGACGCCCGGCGGCTACACGATGTCGGTGGCGCTGACCAATTGCGGTGAGCTGGGTTGGACGACGGACGCCCGCGGCTATCGCTACAGCCGCATCGACCCCGTGTCCAGACACCCCTGGCCGGCAATGCCGCAGGCCTTCAGGCAGTTGGCGCAGGACGCGGCGCAGGAAGCCGGTTTTCCGGATTTTGCGCCGGATGCGTGCCTGGTCAACCGCTACGAACCCGGCTCGCGCCTGTCACTGCACCAGGACCGCAACGAGCGCGATTTCGACGCACCCATCGTGTCGGTGTCCCTGGGCATGCCGGCGATGTTTCTGTTCGGGGGAGACGACCGAGCGGATCGCGCAGCGAGGGTGCCACTGTTTCATGGCGACGTGGTGGTGTGGGGCGGCGTGGACCGCCTGCGGTTTCATGGCGTGATGCCGCTGAAGGATCTGCCGCATCCGAGGCTGGGCAGCCAGAGAATCAACTTCACGATACGTAAGGCGGGATAGGGTCTATCCTCAATACCGGAAGTCCCCGGCGTTCCCACCAGAATGAATGTGTGATCCGGTGCTTATGGGATCGAGGGCACCGCTCCTCTGGTAAGTCCCGCGCAAGATCATCAACACGCAAGGCCACGTCCCTACCATTTAGGTCGCCATCAAGCTCTAAAAGCAGGCTCAACGCAACGTGCCGGCGAAGCCCTTCAGCTTGACCTTCGATTTAAAAGCCGCCATGAACCAGTTTGCCATCCTCTTCGGATGGCCGCTTCACTGCTGCGCGCGGATTAACAAATTTTCAAACGCCTCGCCTACAAAAATCTATCGGGCTTATTTTCAGCCAGCTACCGAAAATCAGACGGCACACCAGCCAATTGCTCATTAATGAACCAGCCCTCAGGCTTACATCCGGGGACTTCCCATTCGGCCCCAGCCGAAATCCAACGATCTCTATATTTGGTGGCACCGCGCTTGGTTGAATCTTGATAACCGTGCTCAACGCCACAGCAAGGACAAAAATCGAAAAGTGGCGTGAGTGCGTCGTTCCCCCATGGAGGAACTTCTGAGCGATACCCGCAAACTCGGCAATTTAACTTATCGTCACTGCGCATAAGAACACTCCAAATTTGAAAAAAGGCAACAGTTCAGGGCGCGATTCCCCGCCTGCTCCGGTTCCTTTTGCACCTACTTAGGAATGATTTTTACCTCACTCCATAGTGGTTTCATCCCTAAACTTTCCATATAAGTCCCAAAGTCGACAAAGCCCTTAACCCCAATATCTTCGTATAAAAACCATGACGCCTCACACTCTTGACATACGAACAAGCAAGTGTCGCCAGCCATAATGCTTGCCTTGACAATATCTCCCTGCCCACACCTAGGACACAACATATAAATCCTCTTTACTTAATCAGGATAGGCAGTAATTACCTGATTGGCCCCAGGCCGAACGATAATTTTAATACTCGTTTCCCCCGAAGTGCCAAAGGGTCGGCCCATCGGGACGACATATGACCCCGGATCACCGCCGAGATCGCGCCCCCAATGCGGCGCTAGATACCAGACGGTCCCCACTCTCCATTAAGCTTGCCCGCCTCCACAGCCGCTTGATCCCGTTCGTGGTGTCTCCGCGGCACTGGATCGCTAGGACATTGCCCACGGTAAAACATTAAATTGAAAGCAAGCGATCCCGGAGACAGGCATCAACGTCAGCGCTGGCGACCCCGGGCGCTCCAGCCTGAAGCCATTGTTCGAACTCACGGGGAAAAGGCGTTCTGAATTTCCCTCCCTTAACGGCCGAAGTTTCCCCTTGACCAAATTCGACAACAAACCTTAAATGGTGCACCGATATAACCCAAAGCTTCTTCAAATCCGGATGATCGGGAACACCCGATGACTCATCTGACGTAAATTCAGATTCCCCTTCTATTAACGCCAATACGTCTCTAGCAAAACCGTTATCCATCAGGAGCCTAATATCGGCAACTTTATTCATATACCAAGCAGCACTTCATAAAAGAATCCTAACGAACTTTAATTCTATTAACGCCATCACGCGACCCTCCTCATCGTGGTGCAATTTAAATAGACGTCAATAGCCACTTCCATGAGCACAACAAAGTCGGAAACAGCCATGGTAGACATCTCTATTTCACCTACATAAACGACGGCAAGGGGAGTTTCCGTCATCGACATTAAACCTCCAAAAGCATCCATCCCTGGCTAACTAAGTCTTTAACTTTGAAAACCATAGCCCATCGAGGTCTGAATTAATCCCTAAATTTCTCCATTCGAGAACAATCTGTTTAGCTATCTCCTCCGTGGTTCCTCGATAGGATAAATCAGGAATCCATCCGTCTGCTCCTGGAAAGGCCCTAACAGGAACAGCTCCGTTTTCGAGCAATGCGACAATGCTGCGAGCTGCAAAGACATCGAGAAGCTGCCCTTCCAACCCAAAACTATCCATTCCTACCGGGATAATCTGCCATAGCCCGATAGCATCGACATCCAACTCGTTTGGAATTCGCGCTATCCACTCACTCATTGGCACGCCGAAAAACCGGTCAACGGGCTCTTTAGTCATTGTTGATGAACCTTAAAACCTTTTGGATAACCCGGAATATCAATATCCAGGGTCGATCTCGAATTATCGGACAGCCGGACGCCGACTCGCCCCCCGCCGGGGAGAGCATACCAAGCCCCCTTCCCCCCCGCATACGAACCACCCAGAGACGCACCCGTCAATAGGTCTGTTTTCACCTGATCGAACTCATTTTATGAAACAGTTCTAATATTCGGCGTAGCGCCCTTGTTGACGTAACTCACAAATTGACCGTTAGGCTTTAATACGTCATCGGCGTTCTTGAAAATTAATCCGGGGGGCTGCTCTTCGGGTAACGGCGAGGAGGTCGTAGTTCCACCATGAGCCCAATTATTCTCTTGCCCGGGCACCCCACCAACGTCGCCGTCAGTCCAGCCAGCAGACTGGTCACAAGGTTGATCCGTGCTTCCCGCTCAGCTGGATCCAATTTTCCCGCCGGCTTTCCAAAGGCCTGATCCATCCGCTGGCTGAGAACGATTCCCGCCGAAGCCCCGGCAGCATTCGTCGGCCTTGCCAGAGGCGCCTTCAAGGGTGGTGTCGCCGCTGGACTGGATCGCCAGGACATTGCCCGCGGTGCCGCTGGAATTGGTCCAGCTTTCGTCCTGGCCGCTAGTGGAGTAGCCTATGCAGATGCTGGCGCTGCTGCTCTTGCTGGTGGTCCTTTGCTCGGAGACGTTCCTGCGTCGTATTCTGCGCCGCTCCGACGCTGTCCTCTTGGCCTGGCCAATCAGGGTGATGTTGCCCTGGCATGCGATATCGTTGCTGCCCACGACGTTCAGCACGTTGCCCGCGCCCCCCCTCGCCAGACTGCACTAGGAGGCTACTAGCTTCCCATCATCGCCAACCCAAATTAACCCCGGCAGTTCGTAAAAGTAGTATGTGAGTTCCAGATCATGCATATCATTAGCATGCGCAGGCCACTTATTACGCACGAAATTCATAATCTCAGAAACTGGCGCGTTCCAATGCGCTTCGGGATTCTCGATAGTTAATTTGGGCGTAGGATTTTGCGCAGAGATATAACAATCAGACCCAGGAACAATAAATATGACTCTGCCACTCTTAAGCAATTTTTCCAGCATCAAGAAAAACAGTTCTTTCTGTTCGTGAAATTTCGTATTTGGATAGCACCCACACACAGCTCCAAATAGACCTGAAACCCATTGCCCGAACGCTGTTCGAGTGACTTCATTCTCATGCTCAATATTCATAACCAAAACGGGTGTGGCTAGTCGAATCTGGGGTCCCGGGCGTCGTGACCGGCAAACATCACCTCCGGCGTTCACCTGCCCCCTATGTCCTCTTCTTTATATACGATCCCAGCCTTCTCCATCCCTTCCCAAAACACGGACAGGCGACCGCAATTCGGACATTTCAGCAATATTTTCATTTTTTTATATATATCCTCAGCATTCGATTCACTGGCAAAAAAGGCATCGAAATCCACATCCGATATGATCATCCATTGATCCTGACTGGGAATATCACCCAACCGAAAACAGTATCCACATTCGCAAATTTTTTTTGGCATGGCTACTTTCCAATAATCTTAATGTCAGTAATATTAGTTGCTCCCGCCCCTCGCACGCGGCCCAACAAATTTCCAAGTTGCTCCGTAGTAACCGTGGTGCTTCTTAAATCCAAAACTATACCGGTCGCTTGAGTATTTTTCTTTGCAATCGCGGAAACGATTGCGTTCGAATTTTTTGGTGATTGGTGTATATACATCGTACTGGATGCCATTTACGAGTAAATCAGACGTCCCCCCTCAGCTCTGGTGCCAGAAGGCGCGCGCAGGAAGACGTCATTGCCAAGATCTGCCATGTATTGAGCGGCAGAACGTTCGCTCGCCGAGAAGTCACCTTCACCAACGGTGAGCTTCCCACCTTTAGATATCCCGCCTCCGTCGCTAAAAATCAGGCCCGGACCCTGCTCGTCCGGTAGCGGCGAAGTCGTCGTCATCCCGCCGGACGGCCCATTATTCTCCTGCCCCGGAATTCCGCCAACGTTCGGCACTTGTCCTGGTTGAGCCGGCAACTGCGTATCAGGCAGATTCCCGACACTACCGCTAGGCGGCGCGGCGACCGGCGGAATATATTGCTGCGCTATCGACTTCCACTGTCGCTGCTCGCCTCATCCTCTGCCCTAAAGAGAGAAAATTACCTTTGATTTGTTGGCCACAGCCTTGATCAAAAAACGTCGAAGATCGATCAACTCTGACAATGCTAAGTCTTTAGACACACATGCCCGTATGGCTACGCGGTCCTGTGTCCAGCCACTCACAAATTCTACAGTCTGTGCACGGAGAGCGCGAAGGCCTAAGATATGCTTTTCGAGCGCATTTATGACCACCTCCAGTGTAGAAACATCAGCTTCGTCTTCTTCATACTGATCAAAAATAGTGCCTTGGATGGCATTAATATTTTTCCAGAAACCTGACGAGAACAGCCATTCGGAAACCAATCCGGAGAGCGTTAATTTCGCGTCGCAACCTTCCACCCAGAAGAACGATCGTTGCATCCTCATGTACGTCGCCACTTTTTCACTTAATCAGAATTTTTAAAATGAGTCAAACCATTCCTCACACCTGATGGAATACCGGTCTGCGTAGTTTTCTCTACTCCAACCAACGGAACATTGTGCGGAATGGCATTGCCATTCTGATCCAAATACTGCCCAGCCGAATTCTGCACACGATAATAATTACCTGCATTATCCAAGACCACTGAAACGCCTGTCATTGCATTTGTGAAAACAGTTTTTCCGGAGGTTGTATATTCTACTTTGGGATTTTCTCCGACCACATTACGCACTGTTTCTTTCAGCGATCCACTGGACCAGTTTCCACTATGCTCGGCCGCGCGCGCTGCCCCGGACGGGTCATAAATCGGCACGTCTGATATTTTTCCTGGCGGCAAGCCCTGGCTATATATTAAAACCGGCCCCTCCTCATCCGGCAGAGGGGAGCTGATCGTAGTACCGCCTATGGGCCCATTATTCTCCTGTCCCGGCACCGCAATAGGCTCAACGGGCCGACCTGGCACCACCGGAATTTCGGGACCATACCTGCCCTCATCGCCTATTGAGGGAGGCAGAGCAGTCAAATGCACCACGCTCCCCGGCTTTCCAGGCAGCGCCGCCTCCTTTCCAGCAATGTCGCTCACAAGTTCTGCTGCCCAAGGACCCAAAGCTCCGGCGGCAATGCCCGACATCGCGGCGGTAACCACGTAGGTGACGCCATCCTTCGTTTGCATCCAAAGAGTTGTCGACTTCTCCGACACCACAGTGACGACTCGCTGGCAACTGGTCGTTGTCGCACACTTAGCTGCCGCCGCAGCTGCAACCGGCGCCAAGAACCCCCAGTTCTGTGATGTCTCCAGCGTGGCGGCCATCCCGGCCGTTGCTGGATCACCGCCTGCTGCAGCCGCTATGCCCGCTACTAAGCTGGTGACCATATTGCGCCGAGCTTCGACTTGCTCAGGCGTAAGGCCCTCCGCCGAACCCATCAGGCTATTCAGGATGCTTCCCGCCCCCGCGCCCAATGCGCCGGATGCGCAAGCGGCACCCTTTCCTGCCGCACCCGCACATCCCAAGATACCGTGCAGAGCCGCGCGCGCTCCTTCGGCCTCGTTGCCGGTACCCAGCAGATCGGCGATCTGTTTCACCTGCGATGCCGCCATGCCCTGGAGATAGTTGACTGCGGCCGATTGGACAAATGCGCTGGTGGAACCCGTCACATTCGCGCCGGCGGCTCCCGACAACGCCACCAAGATCAGCCCATACTTGCCACCGGCACTCCAGTCCTGCGCATGCTGCAACTGATCCAGAAGCGCCGTCATCTGCGCAGCATCAATTGCCTTGCCGTTCTTAACCGCATCGGCTAAGGCTTTTTCCGCCGCTTGCTTTTCCTTCGCCCGATTCGTCAAAAACTGCCCCATCTGCCGCTGGGCTTCGGACGCAATCTCAAACCCCGCTTCGATCTTCTCCTTATCAAAGATCGGCTTAAGCGCATTCAACGTATCCGACGTATCCCGGTTCAACGTCGCAATCGTCTCCGCAGCCGTCTTGCCGGTCAGCGCGACCTGCGCCGCCTCATCACGAATAACGATCGTGCCGCCACTGATGCCGCTCTGGGTCGTTGAACTGCTGTTGCCGCTCGCGGCGACCACGATCGGTGTGCCCATTCCAAAGCCGCTACTGCCCGTGGAAATGGACGTGCCCGCATCTTTGCTCGCGCCGCCAGCGACCTCGCCGCCCTTGGTGGTACCCAGGCCTGAGTCGCTCGCTTTAGCGCCGCCAAACCCGAACCCACCCCCGATCGACACCTGGCTGCCGCTGTAGCGCGCGGTGTTCTTAAGATCTTCGGTGACCAATGTCCCCGTGGTCAGCTTGTTCAAGCCGTCGGCGACCGCCTTGTCGCTGCTGGCGATGACGCTGCCGATGAGCGTGGTGTTGTTCTTGACGTCGATCAGGAAGCCGCCGTCGCCCGCCCACAAGCCCGTTTGCTCCGTCACGGTCTTGAAGTTGCTGTTCATCTTGCCCGTGCTGGCGTTGGCCGAGACGCTACTCGAGCCCGCGCAGTACGGAGGGATGCACAGCGTCAGGCCGAAGCCCGCGCTCTTGTTCTTGGAGTCGTACTTGCTGCTGTCCTGCAAGCTCTCCAGCAACAGATTGCCGCCAACCGATGCGATGATCTGGTCGGCCTTGGCTGCCGCCCCCTTGAGGGTGGTGTCGCCACCGGACTGGATCGCCAGGACGTTGCCTGCGGTGACGTTGGTGTTGGTCCAGCTTTCGTCCTTGCCGTTGGCGTTGCCTCGGCCCACGGACGCACCCAGTTCGAGCGTCCACCCGTTTTGCTCGCCGCCAGTGGAGTAGCCGATACCGATGCTGGCGCTGCTGCTCTTGCTGGTGGTCTTTTGCTCGAAGGCGTTGCGCGCGGCCTCCAGCAGGATGTCGCCTTCGGCTTTGAGCACCGCGTTGTTGCCGGCCGACAGCGTCGAACCCGTGACGGTGATGTCCGAGTCCTGGCCCGCACCTTGCGCAACGATGGTCAGGTCCTTGCCTGCGGCGACGGTCGACCCGAAAGCGTTTGATGCATTGCGGTCGGTGGTGCTGCTGCTCTTGCTGGTGCCCAGGCTGAGCTTGATGCTGACGCCGCCGAGCTTGTCGATTTGGTTGGACGAGCCCGGCTTGGCTGCTTCGGCCGCAGCGGCCGCCTTGGAAGACGCTTGCACCGCGTCGTAGGCATTAACTGCCGCCAATCCTGTGGTGACTCCCGCCAGGCCCTGCATGACCGCGTTATCTGACTTGCCCGCCGCATCCGCCATGCGCACGCCCGTTTGCACGGCGCTGACGATAGGGTTGCTCGCCGTGAGCGTCAGCCCTGTCTGCTTAATCTCATGGAATTCGCGCTCCTGGGTGGTGTCCAGCGCGGCGCCGATGTTGACTTCCTTGCCGATCAGCGTGATGTCGCCTTGGCGTGCGATGACGTTGCTGCCTGTGATGTTCAGCGCGTTGCCCGCGTTGATCAGCACATCGCCTTCTACGCTGCCGACGGTGCTGGCGTTGTGGAAGACTTTTTTGCTGTCCAGCGAGTCGGTCTGTTTGCTGGTGCCAAAGCTAAACCCGCCCATGGCGCCAAAGCCGGACTTCTTGACCATCTTGTAGTCGTAGCTGTCCT
>NZ_DAMCTG010000062.1:0-32116 GCF_032113835.1 Achromobacter sp.
TGATTGGCCTGGCGCGCGTTGTCCGCGTTCTGCTTCACGGTGGACGCCAGCTCTTCCATGGAAGCCGCGGTTTCCTCGAGCGAGGCCGCCTGCTGCTCCGTGCGGCTGGACAGATCCGTGTTGCCCGCGGAAATCTCACGCGAGCCAACGTTGATTTCTTCCACGCCACGGCGCACCGAGGCCACCGTGCGCGTCAGGCTTTCCTGCATGCGCTTGATGGCGCCGAACAGGTGGCCGATCTCGTTGGTGCTGCGCACTTCGATGCGGCCGGTGAAGTCGCCGGCGGAAATTTTCTCGAAATGGTCGCCGGCTTCATGCAACGGACGCAGGACGGTGCGGTTGATAAAGATCCAGCAGCCCAGCGCCAAGGCCAGCGCAATGGCCAGCAGCACGATGGTGACCGTACGCGAGATGTTGTGATCGACCTCCGCCTGCACGACGAGTTCGTCGGTGCGCGTGTCCACGAACTCCAGCACGTTGTTGACGGCCTCGCGGAACGCGGTGTTGGCGGCGCCGCCAGCATCGTTCAGGTCCAGGTATTCCTGGATGGCCAGGTTCGCCAGCGCGGCGGCCTGGCGGCGGTAGACGTCGTCGAACTGCTTGTAGGCGGCTTCGAGCTTGGTCACGAGGTCTTCGGAGCCCGCCATGCGCGGGGCCTTGCGGAACGCGTCCAGCGATTTGACGCCTTCGGCCATCAGCGCGTCGGCGCGCTTGGCCTGGGACGTGGACTGTTCGGTCTTGCCCTGCTGCATGTCCATCAGCGAGTTGGCAAGCAGCAGACGGCCGCGCAGGAAGGTGCTGTACGCACGCTGCAACTGCGTCGCCTGGTTCGAATAGGCGTCGTTGATCCGACCCAGCTTGTCATTGCTGGAATTCAACCCCATCCACGCCACACCGTTCGAAATGAACATGGCGCCCGTGAAGAGCAACAGCACCAGGATGATGCAGGTGCGAACTTTTAAATTACCAAGCATGAAATATCCGAGCGTTAAGCAACGAAGAACGACACAACCTACCCTACACGCACTACGGACGCCCCGGCCCTTGGCCGGCAGCGTCCGAAATGTGCGCCACCCGCGGCGCGCACAAGCGGCGCCGCGCAGAAAACTACCGCATCACTTGCGGCTGAACAGGCTGGAACCCTGGATGGTCATGAACGCAGCCGAGGCCGCCTGTAGCGCCACCTGGCGCAGCGCGAGCTGGCTGGCGCCGGCGTAGTAGTCCAGGTCTTCCAGATCCGACAGCGACTTCGAGTACGACAGGCCCTTTTGCGTGCCGGTGGCGTCCAGCGCCTCCAGTTCGTTCAGGCGCGCGCCCACGGAAGCGCCCACGGTCAGCACGTTGTCGTACGTGGTGGCCAGCTTCTTGTTCGCCGTCGCCAGTTCGTTGTTCAGACGGGCCAGCGCCTTCTCGTCACCCGCGATGGGCGAATCCAGCACCTTGATGAGGTTGTCCAGCGTATTGAACATGTCCACGTCGGCCGACTGGATGCTTTCGACGTTGATGACGTCGCCGTTCTGCGGTGTGCCCTTGATCACGACGGCGACGCCGCCGAAGTCGATGCTGGAGCCTTCCGTGTATTGCGTGGGACCGGCCGGCGGCGCCGGGGTGGTCACCGGCGGCACGGGCGGGTTGGCGTTCGGGTCGGTCGTGATGACGCGGTAGCCCATGTTGCCCGTCGCGGGATCCGCTTCGAACTGCAGGCTGAAGTTCTTGCCGATATTGGGGCTGCCCGGCGTGACCGAGACGGTGCCGAACTGCGCGGTGCCGCCGTTGGCCGGCGATGCGGTGCTGACGTATGCAGTCGAACCCGGATTGGCGCGGTCGAAGATGTCGCTGCCCAGGTCGCTGGTGGACAGCTGGCGCGATTGGTCGACCTGCACGGTGCGTTCGCCGGTGGCGCCGCTGTAGACGATCTTGCCGGTGGCGTCCTGCGCGTAAGGCACCACGCCGCCCTCGTAACCCGAGAACAGATACTGGCCGTTGCCGTCGGTGCTGTTGGCAAGACCCAGCAGCGCGTCGCGTGCGCTCTTGAGCGCAGTCGACAGGGCCTGACGGTCGCTGTCGGCGAACGTGCCGTTACCGGCCTGGACGACACGCGTGCGCACGTCCTGCAGCGCGGTGGTGATCGAGTCCAGGACGTTGGCTTCCTGTCCGAGGTTGGTCTTGGCCGTGTTGCGGTTCAGGCCGTACGTCGTGTTCATGCTCTGCGTCTGCGCGACGCCGATCGACAGGGACGCCGACAACGGATCGTCCGCGGGGGTCAGGAATTTGCGACCGCTGCCAACCTGTTCGACCAGGCGATTCATGTCGGATTCCTGAGCGAGAACGCCGCTCAGTCCGTTCGAGTACATCATCGTGGTGCTCAGACGCATGGTGCAGCTCCGTAATGCTTTCTAGTATTCACAGTCAACGTTCTGATCAGCCGCGCAGGCCCAACAGCGTGTCAAAAATGGTGCTTGCCACATCGATGATGCGGGCGCTGGCCTGGTATTGCTCCTGGTACAGCGACAGGCTTACGTATTCTTCGTTCAGGTTGACGCCCGACACCGCCTGCTGGGCAGCGGTCGTCTGCTTGACCAGGTTGACCTGCGCCGTGGCGGCCGTCTTGATCTGCTGCGTCTGCACGCCGACGGTGTTCACGACCTGCGCGAACATGTCGTTGATGCTCATCGTGCCGTGGCCCAGCACCTTGCTGGTCTGCAGCTGTGCCAGCTTCAGGGCGTTCTTGCCGTTGGCGTCGCCGCCGTCCGCGTCCGCCGCGGCAACCTTGTCCGGATCCGTGATCAGGACGTTGATATCGCGGGCGGCATCGCGCGTGGGCGACAGCGACCACTTGTCGCCGGCCTGGGGCGGCGCATTGATGGTCAGCGTCAGGCCCATCTCGTTTTCGAGGTTCAGCGTGGCCGTGGGCGGCGTGCCGGTGGCCGGGCCGTTGTAGACCTGCGAGCCTTCCGGCATGCGCACGACCTGGTAGTTGGTGCCGTCGAACGAGATCTCATAGTCCTTGGCATTGATGTTTGCCAGGTTGGTGAATTCACCCGAGATCTGCGCGTTGCTCTTGTTCTGCGTGTTCGGCACGCCTTGGGGCGAACCGATGCTAAAGAAGTCCGTACCCGGATTGCCGCCCTGGTCCAGACCCTGCTTGTGCTGCTCGTTGAACGACAGCGCCAGGCCGACGGCCATCTGGCCGAGCTGGTTCTGCATGAGGTCCAGGGACGAGGCGCGGAACTGCAGCAGCCCGCCCAGCTTGCCGCCGGAGATTTCCGTGTCCTTCATTTCGACCGCGATGGTCTTGCCGGTGCCCGCGGGCAGCGTGTAGGCAATGACCGTGCGGCCGGCGTCCGCGGAGGACGGCACGGCTTGCAGCGGGTAGATCGTGTTGCCCGACAGCAGCGACTGGCCGCCCTTCGTGAGCGAGATGCTGATCTTGTCGCCCTGCTCGTACGTCGTGATGCCGATGAGCTGGTTCAGTTCCATGACGGCCTGGTCGCGCTGGTCGAGCAGGTCGTTGGGGGGGCTGCCGCCGGCCTTGCCGGCCGCGACGGAAATCTGCTGGTTCAGGTCATCGATGCGGGTCAGGTAGCTGTTGACCTGCTCCACCGTGGTGCTGATCTGCGAGTTCAGGCCTTCACGCTGCTTCTGCATCTCCTGGTAGGCCGAGCGGATCTGCGTGGTCAGGCTGTTGGCCTGGCCCAGCAGGTCGGCGCGCGCGGCGGGATCCGCCGGCTTGCTGGCCACCGTGTTCATGCTGGTGAAGAAATTGGTCAGGCCCGGGGCGATGCCGACGGTGCGGTCGGAGAACAGGTTGTTGATCTGCGAAACCTGGTCGAGCTGAGCCTGAAGCTGGGCGCCGCTGCCGGTCGCGCCGACGAGCTGCTTGTACAGGAAGCTGTCGTAGCTGCGCACGACGGTGTCGACCTGGACGCCGCGGCCGATGTAGCCGTTGGCGGTCGCTTGCGCGCCCGCCGTCGAGGTCATGACGCGTTGGCGGTTGTAGCCGACCGTGGTGGCATTGTTGATGTTGTGGCCGGTGGTTGCCAGGCCGGCCTGCGCCGCGTTCAACCCGCCCAATGCCGTTTTGTACAAATTCATGCTGACAATGCCCCGTATGTAACCGCAGCTGTTATCTCTGGATACCCCGTTTACGGCAGGAGATCACCCAAATTTAGAGTCCTTCCAACATCCGGCGTGAATTTTCCACGTTGGATGCCGCGCCCCGCAGCTGACCCATGATGCCGATGAGTTTCTGGGCGTAGCGCGGGTCGGTCGCGTAGCCCGCGTCCTGGATCCTGCGAGCCGCCTCGACCTCGTTGCGGGCCGTCGTCACGCTCTCGTAGCGCGGGCTGTTGCCGATCAGGCGGGCGTAATCGGCGAACGATTCCTCGTACGACGCATAGGCCCGGAACGGCTGCGTCACCTTGCGGGCGACGCCGTCTTCGTATTCGGTGGTCAGCACGTTGACGACCTTGCCCTTCCAGCTCGCGCCGGCCTTGATGCCGAACAGGTTGAAGCTGGTGCTGCCGTCCTCATGCTTGATCTCGCGCTTGCCCCAGCCGGACTCCAGGGCCGCCTGGCCCATGATGAGACGGGCCGGCACGCCGCTCTGCTGCGAGGCCAGATTGGCCGCGCGCGACATCTTGGACACGAAGTCGACGACGTGCTCGGGCGCGCCTTCGGCGGCGGCCAGGGCGCGGTCGGCCGGCCGGTTGTTGCGCATCACGTTCAGCAGCGCCGAGACTTCGCGCGAGCCGCCGGTCTGGAAGTCCAGATCGCCGCCCTGCCCGATGCGCTTGACGGCTTCGTCCGACAGGTCGCCGGGCTGGCCCTGCTGCATCTGCGCCAGGATGGCCTGCGACAGGCCGATGCCGGGCGACGCCAGGTGCAGGGCCAGCTGCTCGTCCGCCATGGACTGCAGCATCTGCGTCTGCTGGGAATCGAACAGGCCTTCCTTGGGCGTGGCCTCACGCATGCGCTTGACCATCATCTGCAGGAACAGCGCCTCGAACTGCTTGGCGACCTGCTTCTGCTGCTCGGTGCCGGCGGGATCTTTCTTGACGTCGCGCTTCAGGTCCGACAGGCGGCCCATGTCAAAGACCGAATCCTGCCGGGTGCTGCCGCGTGCCGCGTCGTTGGTGTAAGCCATGGGCGTCAGATGATTTCAAGTTCGGCGCGCAAGGCGCCCGCGGTCTTCATCGCCTGCAGGATCGCCAGCAGGTCCTGCGGCGTGGCGCCCAGGGCGTTCAGGCCCTTGACCACGTCGGCCAGGTTGGCGCTGGTGCTGACGCGCTGCAGCGAGCCGTTGTCCTGGCGCACTTCGATCTGCGTATTGGGCACGACCACCGTCTGACCCTGCGTGAACGGCGTGTCCGGCTGCACCACTTCGTTCTGGCGGTTGATGATGACCGACAGGTTGCCATGTGCCACGGCGGCCTCTTCGATCATGACCGTGCGGTTCATGACGACCGAGCCGGTGCGGGCGTTGATGATGACCTTGGCGACCGTGGGTGCGCGCGCGACCTGCAGGTCTTCCATCTGCGACAGGAAGCGGGCCTGCGAGCCCTGCTCCATCGGGGTACGCACCTGGATGACGCGGCCGTCCAGCGCCGTGGCCGTGCCCTGGCCGAACTTGCGGTTCAGGGCCGTCGCCACGTTCTGCGCGGTGCCGAAATCGGTGTTGTTCAGTTCGACATGCACGTAGCCGTCGCGCGCGAACGTGGTCGGCACGCCGCGTTCGACGATGGCGCCCGCGCTGATGCGGCCGCCGTTCAACTGGTTGATCTGCACGCTGGAACCGCCCGACGATGCGCCCGCGCCGCCGACCAGGATGTTGCCCTGGGCAATGGCGTAGACTTGGCTGTCCGCGCCCTTGAGCGGCGTCATCAGCAGCGTGCCGCCGCGCAGGCTCTTGGCGTTACCCATGGACGAGACCACCACGTCCAGCGTCTGGCCGGGCCGCGCGAACGCGGGCAAGGTGGTCGTGACCATGACGGCGGCCACGTTCTTCAACTGCATGTTGCTGCCGGCGGGCACCGTGATGCCCAGCTGCGACAGCATGTTGGTCAGGCTCTGCTGCGTGAAAGGCGTCTGGCGCACCTGGTCGCCGCTGCCGTCCAGGCCCACGACCAGACCGTAGCCGATGAGCTGGTTGCCCCGGACGCCCTGGATGCTTGCCAGGTCCTTGAGCCGTTCGGCGTGCGCCGCACCGGCGCCCGCAGCCAGCCCGACGGCCACGCACACCCGCGCCAACAGGGACAGCAAGGTGGATATCGGAGTCTGTTGTTTCATGATTTAGAACGGCGAAGCGATCAGGAAGAAGCGTTGCAGCCAGCCCATGGTCTGGACTTCGTCCATGACGCCTTTGCTGCGGTATTCGATGCGCGCGTCGGCCACCTGCGTGGACGACACGGTGTTCGTGCCCGTGATGGAACGCGGATCGACCACGCCGGCGAAGCGCACGTACTCGCTGCCGCGGTTGATGGCGATCTGCTTTTCCCCGGCGACCTGCAGGTTGCCGTTGGACATGACGCCCACCACCGTGGTGGTGATGGTGCCGGTGAAGGCATTGTTGGCGCTGCTGTCGCCCTTGCCCTGCGACACGTTGCCGCCAGTGGCTTCGGTGTTCAGATTGGCGTTCGCCCAGCTGTCCATGAAGGACGGCGCCGCGGCGATGCCCATCGTGGTCGAGCCGCTGCGGTTGGTGTTCGTCGCCACGTTCTTGGACGCGTTGGTGCGCTCGTTCAGCACGATGGTGACGATGTCGCCCACATTGCGCGGCCGGCGGTCTTCGAACAGCGGGTAGTTGCCGTAAGTCGTGGGCTGGTAGATCGAGCCCGTGGGCTGCGCCATGGGCATCGGCGGCGGCGGCGGTGCCGCCGTCGTCGGCCCGGTCACGATGGGTTCGGGCGGGATCATGGCGCAACCAGCCGCCAGCAGAGCCAGCGCAGACGCAAGTACCAGGCGCAGGACAGACATGAGCATCACAGTTGGGTCAGGCGGGCCAGCATTTCGTCCGACGTCTTGACGGCCTTGCTGTTCATTTCGTAAGCGCGCTGCGTCGTGATCATGTTGACCAGTTCTTCAGCGACGTTGACGTTCGACGTCTCGACGTACTTCTGCATGATCGAGCCTGCGCCGTCCACACCGGGCTGCAGCAGGTTCGCCGGACCCGACGAGTCGGTTTCCAGGTACAGGTTTTCGCCGATGCTTTGCAGGCCGGTCGGGTTGATGAAGGTGGCGATCTGCAACTGGCCGATCTGCACGTTGACGCCGGCGGCGCCGGGTTGCGTCACGGAGACCATGCCGTCGTTGCCGATGGTGATGGACAGCGCGTTGTCCGGCACGTTGATCGGCGGCTGGATGACGTAACCGCTGACGGTGACGAGCTGGCCGTTCTGGTCGCGCTGCAGCGCGCCGTCACGCGTGTAGGCCTGCGTGCCGTCGGGCAGTTCGACCGGCAGGAAGCCGCGGCCGTTGATCGCCACGTCCATTTCGCTGCCGGTGTTGTTCAGGTTGCCGTCCGAGTGGATGCGCTCGGTGGCGGCCACGCGCGCGCCGGTGCCCAGCTGCAGGCCGGACGGCAGTTGCGTCGCGTCGCCCACCTGGGCGCCGGGCTGGCGCAGCGTCTGGTACATCAGGTCCTGGAACACGGCACGGCCGCGCTTGAACCCGTTGGTGGAGACGTTGGCCAAGTTGTTGGAAATCACGTCCATGGAGGTCTGCTGACCTTCCAGGCCCGTCTTGGCGATCCACAGCGAACGCATCATGATGAAAGACTCCGGTTCCGCGGCCTGGCCGCGAACTAAATGTTATTTAAATCAGGCGCTTACGGACAGAATGCCGTTGGCGCGTTCCGCGTTGCGGTCCGACTGCTGAATCACCTGCATCTGCTGCTCGAAGCGGCGGGCGTTTTCGATCATGCCCACCATCGATGCCATCGGATTGGTGTTGCTGCCTTCCAGCACACCCGACAGCAGGCGCAGAGCGGGGTCGGCGGGCACCGGCGCCGCGGGCTGGCCGTTGACCGGCGCCATGCGGAAGACGCCGTCGTCGCCGTGCACCAACTGCTTGTTGTCCGGGTTGACCAGCTTCAGGCGGCCCAGGTTCAGGATGTTGTTCGGCGCGTCGCCGGCGCCCAGCGCCGTGATCGTGCCGTCCGACGTGATGGTCAGCGCGGCCTGGTCGGGCACGTCGATGGGACCGCCCTGGTCCGACAGGACCGGCTGGCCCAGCGACGTCTGCAGCAGGCCGTTGATGCCGACCTGCAGGCTGCCGGCGCGGGTATACGCTTCGCCTTGCGGCGTCTGCACCGCGATCCAGCCGTTTTCGCTGGCCAGCGCCACGTCCAGGCTGCGGCCCGTTGTCTGCATGGTGCCCATCTCGAAGCTGTTGCCGGGCGTGGACGCCACCGTCGAAACGCGCGTAGGCAGGCTCACCCCGTCCGTCACGGGAACCGAGCGGTACAGCGCGATCTGCTCGCGAAAGCCCGCCGTGTTCACGTTGGCCATATTGTTGGAGAGCGCGGCCTGATGCTCCGTGATCCGCGCTGCGCCATTCATGGCGGTGTAGATGATTCTGTCCATTGCCTATTCCGTCGATGTCGTCGCGTGCCCAGCGGGCATTACTTCAGGTTCATCAGGACTTGCATGATCTCGTCCTGGGTCTTGATGGTCTGCGAATTGGCCTGGTAGGTGCGCTGGGCAATGATCATGTTGACCAGCTCCTTGCTCATGTCCACGTTGGACGCTTCGGTCGCCTGACCCACCACCGTCGACATGCTGTTGGTGCCGGGCTGGCCCAGGATCGGCTGGCCGGAAGCCGCCGTTTCCTTCCAGGCGTTGTTGCCCACGGGCTGCAGGCCCTGCAGGTTCGAGAAGTCGGCCAGCACGAGCGTGCCGACGACCTGGGTTTCGCCGTTGGTGTAGCTGGCGACCAGGCTGCCGTCGCTGCTGATGTTGATGCCGCTGAACTCGCCGGACGTGTAGCCGTCGGGCTTGGCAACCAGCTTGTAGTTGCTGCCGTACTGGGTCGTGCCGGTGTAGTTGATCGCGACGTTCAGCGGATCGGCCGGGGTGGCGGTGCCGCCGGGCTGGGCGAACGACAGGTTAACGATCGGCGCGCTGGTCAGCGTGCCGGCGTTGTTGAACGTGAACTGCTGGGGGTTGCCCCAGACGCCGCCGGCTTCCGTCGTCGGCGCCATGGCCTGGCCGTCCATCGTGTAGTACACGTCGTACACGCTGGTGCCGCCGGTCGCTTCACGCTTGACGAAATACTGCATCACCTGGTGCGAATTGCCCAGGGAGTCGAACACCGTCATGGGCGAGGCGTTCGTGTAGGTGCTGGAGATCTTGGGATCGAACGGCTTGCCGATTTCGGTGACCGCAGCGGTGTAGTCCACGAAGCCGGGAATGCTTTCCAGCGTGCCCGCCGTGACTTGGCCCGTGCCGTCGAGCGTGACGGTGTTCGGGGCCGTGCCGTACGTGGCGGCCGGCGGGTTGCCCGGCGCCCACGTCAGCGCGCCGCCGGCGGCCTTGGTGAACGTGTAGGCCGTGCCGCCCAGGGTGACCGAGCCGGGAACGGCGGGCGCCGTCACGGTATCGACCTGGTAGATGACCTTGGCGTTGGCGTCCAGGTTGGCCACGGTGGTGGCGGTGCTGGTGGCCTGCGGGGCGACGTTGGCCGTCGGCAGTTGCAGTTCGATGGGGTTCGCACCGATGGCGCCGGGCGGGTAGCCGGTCAGGCGATAGCCCTGGGCGTTCACGATGAAGTTGTTCTTGTCGACGAGGAATTCGCCGTTGCGCGTGTACATGACCGAGCCGCTCTGGTCGGTCACGCGGAACATGCCCTTGGCGCCATCGATGGCGATGTCGTATTCACCGCCGCCGCCCGTCACAGCACCCACGGTGAAGCGCTGGTTGATGGCCGCGACCTTGACGCCCAGGCCCACGCGCGAGCTGGCGTAGACGTCAGCGAACGATGCGGTGGCCGACTTGAAGCCGACGGTGCCCGAGTTGGCGATGTTGTTGCCGATGACGTCCAGGTTCTGCGCAGCGGCGTTCAAGCCGCTCAATCCTTGTCCGAAGCCCATGTTTACTCTCGCTAATCTTTAGTGGAAAAGCCGTCGCCCGTGCGCCGGCACCAATTCATATCCGCCCGTTCAGGCGCCGATCACCTTGCGCACGTCCAGCATGCTGGTCTGGCCGTCCAGGCCCAGATCCAGACGCAGGCCGTTGGTGGAGTACGCCACGCTCTTCACATTGCCGTAGCTCAGCACTTCCGCATTCACCTTCGCGCCGTCGGCGTCGGTCGCCAGCACGGACACGTTGTACGCACCCGCTTCCAGCGCCACGCCGGCGTCGTTCTTGCCGTCCCATTCCAGCGTGTACACGCCGTTCTTCTGCTCGCCCAGCTCGATGGTGCGCACGACCGCGCCGTTCGAATCCGAGATGCGGACCTGGACCTTGTTTGCATCGCCCTGCAGATCCAGACCGTACGGCGTGACCACGCGTTCCGCCGGGTTGGCGCTGTCGACGCCGACCTTGACCTTGGTGCCCGGGATCAGGACGCCCTTGCCGATCATCGCCACGGCGTTCATCGACTGGGACACGTCGATCTGGCCGCTGATGGCCAGCATGGTGTTCTTCAGGTTGGTGATGCCTTCCACCGTGGAGATCTGCGCCAGTTGCGACGTCAGTTCCGCGTTCTGCATCGGGTTCAGCGGGTCCTGGTTCTTGAGCTGCGTGACCAGCAGCTTCAGAAACTGGTCCTGCAGGCCTTGCGCGGTGCTGGCGCTGGTGGCGCCGGTTTGCGCCAGGCCCATGGCCGTGGTGCTCGTGTTTTGATCGACGGTGGTCATGGATAGACTCTGGCTGGAAATTAGGATTGACCGATGGTCAGCGTCTTCTGCATCAACGACTTGGCGGTATTGAGGACTTCGACGTTGGCCTGGTAGGACCGCGATGCCGCGATCATGTTGACCGTTTCGGCCACCGGATCGACGTTGGGCATGCTGATGTAGCCCTGCGCGTCGGCCAGGGGATGCTTGGGGTCATAGACCATCTTCAGGGGCGACTGGTCCTGGACCACGCCGGCCACGCGCACGCCGCCAATTTCCTGGCCCAGCGCCTGGCCCGCGGCCGGGTTGACCTGGAACACGACCTGACGGGCGCGGTAGGGCTGGCCATCCGGACCGACCACGCTGTCGGCGTTGGCCATGTTGCTGGCCGCCACGTTCATGCGCTGCGACTGCGCGCTCAGCGCCGAACCGGCGATATCGAAAATGCTCAACAAGGACATTGCCTGTTGCTCCCTTTAATGATCAATCCTGGATGGCGGTCTGCAGCCCGCGGATACGGTTGGAGATGAGCTGCATCGTGCTCTGGTAATGCAAGGTGTTGTCGGCGAACTGCACGCGCTCGATGTCCATGTCCACCGTATTGCCGTCCATGCTGGGCTGGTACGGCAGGCGGTACAGCAGATCCGTCGGGCCCTGCGACACGGCCTTGGCCGGGATGTGGCGGGCCGACGTCAGCTTGAGCGACGTGTCGGGCAGGCGCATCGTGCCTTCCATGGCGCTTTGCATCGCGGCCTTGAAGTCGATGTCGCGCGCCTTGTAGTTGGGCGTGTCGGCGTTGGCGATGTTCGAGGAAAGCACTTCCTGGCGCTGCGCGCGCAGTGACAAAGCCTGCTGGTAGAACCGGAAATCTTCGTTGAGCCTGTCGAGCATCGTGGCGCCTTGAATTCGTTGCAGATCGGATAAAGCAGGGACGCCGGACGCACCGTTATCCCATTGGATGACGGCATGATAGGGGCCGGACCTGTAACACAATCAGCCAAATAACCCGTCATTTCTCATCCAATTCGCGTATTGCCGAAAGCCGCCCACTCCTACAATTCATCCATCATGAAAATCTCCGCAAGACTCCTTCTCGCGCGCGCCGGCATCGCCGCCTTGCTCCTGGTCCCGGCAAGCGCCGTCCAGGCACAGGCCGCGGCCACCCAGGCCCCGGAAGCGATCATCATTGCGGCGCAGACTTATCTGCAGGAACAACTGGCCTCCCTGCCCGGCGAGGCGGCCATCGCCATCGACCCGCCGCGCACCGATCGCCTGACGCCCTGCGACGACCTGGCTCCCTTTCTGCCGTCCGGCATGAAACTGCGGTCCCGCATGACCGTCGGCGTGCGCTGCAACACGGCCAAGGGCTGGACCACTTACGTGCAGGCCTCCGTCAGCGTGGCCGGCCACTATTACGTGGCCTCGCGCCTGATCGCCGCCGGCCAGGCTCTGACGCCGGCCGATCTGGACGCCCGCGAGGGCGATCTGGTCTCCCTGCCCCCCGGCGCCATCACCGACCCGCAGGCGGTGGCCGGCATGACCGCCGCCTTCCGCATCAACGCCGGCCAGCCGATCCGCAGCTCGTCGCTGCGCAACGCCCAGTCGGTGCAGCGCGGCACGAACGTGCGGATCAACGCGCGCGGCAACGGTTTCATGGTCAGCAGCGAAGGCGAAGCCATGGGCAACGCGGCCCCCGGCGCCGTGGTCCAGGTGCGCACCGCGGGCGGCCAGGTGGTCAGCGGCATCGTCCGTAACGCCACCCTGGTGGAAGTTCAGCTATAGACAATGTTACAAATCGCGTTGCGCCTGGCTCGCATATACCCTAAAGTTCCTCCGGCCCTTGTCGTTACAGAGACATAAGTAGGCGGATCCGTCGCAAACCGACCCAGAACGCCCTGCGGAGAAAACCTTGAAAATCAATTCGACCACCAACCGGCCCCTGGCGGCCGACGCCGTCGGTGCCCGCGCCGAGTCCGCGGTCAGTCAAGCGTATGGCGCCGGCAGCGCCACCGGATCGAGCAGCTCGCAAGTCGCGCTGAGCTCGGCGTCGCGCAAGATGCTGGCCATGCAGGACGGCTCGAACGACATCAACGTCGAGCGTGTCGCCGCCATCCGCGCCGCGATCGCCTCCGGGCAGCTCAAGATCGACACCGGCCGCATCGCCGACAGCCTGATCGCCAGCGCCCGAGACCTGCTGAAATAGCCCGTCCCTTCTCTCTATTGAGCCGTCTGTCATGAGCCTCGTCGATTCCCTGCAATCCTGCATGAAGCAGGAAGACACCCTGATCTCCGAGTTCTCCTCGATCCTCGAGGAAGAAACCGAGGTCCTGGTCAGCCAGGGCAGCGTCGAGACGCTGAACCAGATCACCGAGCGCAAGCGCGGCATCGCGCAGCAACTGGTCGACCTGAGCCAGACGCGCGACAACCTGCTGACCGAAATCGGCCTGCCCGCGGGCCACGTCGGCACCGAGCAAGCCGCGGCGCAATATCCGCAGCTCTCCGGCGTGTGGCAGGCGCTGCTGACCAAGTCGGCTTCCGCCAGCGAAATCAATATGCGTAATGGCGCCCTGATCGACGTGCATCTGCGCTACACCCAGCAATCGCTGGACGCCCTGCGCAATGTCGGCGTCGGCAGCGCCTCGACTTACGACGCGCAAGGCCGCGGCGCCCGCAGCGCCCCGGGCCGCCGGCCGATCGTGGCGGGCTGAAGTCCTTCCCGGATCTCCGGATTCAAAAAAAACGGCGTGCATGGCACGCCGTTTTTTTGTTCCTGCCAGAAGCGTTCGCGGCTTCAAGCCCCGCCCGTCATCTCCAGCAGCGCAAACATCTTCAGCAGCGCCACCGGCAGCATCTTGCCCGACAGTTTGCGTTCGGTGCCCACGATGCCCGACAGCGGGCCGCGCACGACGTCGGCCGCCGGCGAATGCGCCAACTGCCAGCATGCGGCACCCAACTGCCCGGCCATCAGCGATTGGCGCGCCAGCGTGTGGGCGCCATCGACGGCGGGCAGCGCCTGCCACGCATTGGCCATGTAACGGAACGCCGCCTTGGCCTCCTCCTGCAGGACGAGCCAGCGCGCGATCGTCGCGGCGTCCGCCTGCGACGCCGGCAAGTTCGTCGCGCCGAACAACTGGCCCGCGACCTCGCCCGAGACCGTGTCGATCAGCCGCGCGCAGATGAGGCGGACGCTGGCGCCCTGCCCCTTGCCCGGCAGCACGACTTCGGTGCCGGAGGCCCAGAGTGCCAGCGGCGCGGTCTTGGCGCCAGGCGCCGGACGCAGGCCCGGCATGTCACCCGGCTGGCCGACGGGCAGGTAACCGACGCTCTTGCCGACCGCATTCAGATTGGTGGGGCATTCATCCTGGATCACGCGCAGGCCGCCCGGGCAACGCGCCACCCAGGACACGCCCTGCTCGCTGAACGGCTGCCATAGCGCAACGGTGCCGGCCTCCAGCATGTGGACCAGCGGCAAGGACGGCAGGCGCTCGCCCAGCCACTGCACGCGGGCCTGCAACGCCGCGGCCGGACCCGGCTGGGCCGGCGCGGCGGGCGCAAAGGAACTCAACATGCCGTGCGGCAGCACGAGCTGCTGCGCGGGGGACGCAAGCGCGGCGCCGCGGTCGCTCATCAACAGCGAGCCCAGCAGCGTGCCGCCGGGCAAGGCCTCGCCCTTCATGGCGGTCTTGCCGTGCATCACGAGCAGGTTGCGGCTGCACGCGGAGGAAAATTCACGGTTCACCATCGCCAGCGGCTCGTCGCCCAGCGCGGCCAGGCTGGCGCCCGCGCCATCGCTGACGTATTCGCGCCAGGCGGTGCGAGATTGCAGGCACGCCGGGTCGCTGTCCAGCCACGAAATGGTGTCGTCCAGGTTCTGCGCCGCGGCGATCGACGCCGCGCCGCCCTGCTGCGGCAGGATGGCCGAAGCCAACAGTTGGCGGCGGCGCGCCGGGTCGACGGCGTCCGGCTCGCGCGACGACGACACCAGCGACGCCAGGTCGGCCTCGCTCGGCGTGTACAGCGCGCGGGCGCGCTCGACCATCGAGAACGCGCGGTCGATCAGCACGTCCGCGCGGGCCAGTTCCATGTGCTCGGGCACCTTCTGGCCGACGGACATGTAGTGGATCGGCAGGCGGTGGCGGATGGCGGTGTCCAGCGCCGCGCCCAGACGGGTGGCCTCATCCAGCTTGGTGATGATGCAGCCGGCCACGTCTTCGCCGACGCCATTGCGGTAGGCGTGCGCCACCTCGTCCAGCGTGTCGCCCTGGCTGGCGGCATTGAGCACCAGCAGCCGGCGAACGGGCTTGCCGGCGTTGCACAGCATCGACGCCTGCTCGGCCACCAGGCGGTCGCGCTGGCTGATGCCGGTGGTGTCGATCAGCACGATCTTGCGGTTGCCCAGTTCGGCCAGGATGCGGCGCAGCTCGCCGGCATCGCGCACCGAGTGCGCCGGCACGCCCATCAGGCGGCCGTAGATCTGCAATTGTTCCAGTGCGCCGATCCGGAACAGGTCGGTCGTCAACATGGCGACCTGCTCGCGGCCCTCGCGGGCCACGCAGCGGGCGGCCAGCTTGGCCAGCGTCGTGGTCTTGCCCACGCCGGTCGGGCCGACCAGCGCGTACACGCCGCCGGCCAGGAATTCGTCTTCGGAACGCACCACCGGCAGATGGGTCACCAGTTCATTGCGCGCCCAGCTCAGCGCCGCCTCGGTGGAGAGGCCTTGCGGCAGGCGCTCGACCAGCGTGCGGACCAGCTTGGTGCTGAAGCCGGCGTCCAGCAGGCTGCGGAACAGCGCGGCGCCGGCGGGCTCGCGGCCCGGACCCTGGCGGCCGCCCCACAACAGGCCGTCCATGCGGGTTTCCAGCGCACCGCGCAAGGCGCTGATGGCGTCCTGCAGGCCGGCGGCCGTATCGGCTGGCAGATTCGCGGGCGGCAAGCCCTGCGGCGGACGCACGGGGGCATCCGGCATGCGGCCCATGGGCGGCGCGGCATGCAGCATGGCCGGTTGCGGCGGCGCGGCCGGCGGCATGACGGGCGCCTGCACGGGTGCAGGCGGCGCGGCGTAGCCTTGGGGCGCGTGATAGGCGGTGGCGGGCGCAGCGGCGGCCATGTGCTCGGGCATGGCGTGTTCCTGCGCCATGCGGGCAGCCGGCACGGGCGGCATCTGCGCGCCGGAATGCGCCGGAGCCTGCGCGGGGCGCAAGGCCGCAGCGCCCATCGCGGGCGAGGCCAGGCCAGCGCCGACGGCGGCAGCCAAGGGTCGGGCAGGCGCGAGCGGCGGCAGCTCGACGCGAATTGGCGCGGCCGGCTGAGGCGCGGCCGGCTGAGGCGCGGCCGCCTGAGGCGCGGCCGACACAGCCGGGGCCGACGCAATCTCCGGCTGCGATGAAGCAGGCACAAATCCTGCGGGTGACGGCGAAGGTTCGATCTCCGGTTGCGCCGACGCCGCGTACGCGGACTGATAGGCGGCAATGGATCGCGCCGGCGTCGCGTAGCCGGCCGGCGACATACCCGGGGGCATCGCGGCAGGCGGCAGGGGCGGCATGGCAGCCGGCGTCACCTGCGGGCGCTCCATCCCGGACGGCGCGCCGAACGACGGCGCCGCAGGTTGGCGTTCCTGCGCCGGCGGCGCATAGGCCGGCGCTTCGCGCGGCGGTGTCTGCTGTTTCGGCGCGTCGTCGAAGGCGCCGTCGATGGTGGCCAGCACCTCGATGCCGCCCTCGACGCTGCGGTTCGACACGATCAGCGCGTCCGGCCCCAAGGCCTCGCGCACCTGACGCATCACGTCACGGGTGTTTGCCCCGTAGAAGCGGCTGATCTTCATTGCCCGTTGCTCCCGCCGATCAGCGCCGTCACGCGGACGATGCGCTCATCAGGAATTTCCGTATTCGACAAAACACCCAACTGCGGCAGGTGATGGCGCAGGAAGCGCGACAGCGGCGCGCGCAGCACCGGCGACACCAGCAGCACCGGCGCATTGCCCTGCGATTCCTGCCGTTCGACCGCCGCCTGCGCCTCGCGCAGCAGCGTGTCGGCCAGGCCCGGCTCCAGGCCGCCGCTGGTCGTCATGGCCTGCGACAGCACGCGTTCCAGCTTCACATCCAGGCCGATCACCCGCAGCTCGCCCTCGCCGGGGAACCACTGCTGCGTGATGGCGCGGCCAAGCGCGCGGCGCGTCAGCGCGATCAGCTCGTTGATGTCCGGCTGCCCGCCCGACCCGGCGGCCATCGCCGCCAGGCGCGGGCCGTGCTCGGACAGGGTGTCGATGATGGTACGCATGTCGCGGATCGGCACTTCTTCCGACAGCAGGCCCTGCAGCACCTTCTGCAGCGCCGTGAGCGACAGCGTCTTGGGCACCAGATCCTCGACAAGCTTGGGCGCGTCGCGGCCGATGCGGTCCAGCAGCTGCTGCACTTCCTGGCGGCCCAGCAGGTTCGAGCCGTGGCGATGCATCAGGTGATTCAAGTGCGTGGCCACGACCGTGCCCGCATCCACCACCGTGTAGCCAGCGACCTGCGCCTGATCGCGCAGCGAGCTGTCGATCCACAGCGCCGGCAGGCCGAACGCCGGATCGGTCGTCGGCGTGCCCTTGATCTGCATGGTCACGCCGCCCGGGTCGATGGCCAGCCATTGGCCCGGCATCGCGACGCCGTTGCCCACTTCCACGCCGGACAGCAGGATGCGGTAATCGTTGGGCTTGAGTTCCAGGTTGTCGCGGATGTGCACCACGGGCGGCAAAAAGCCCACGTCCTGCGCAAACTTCTTGCGCAGGCTGCGGATGCGGTGCAGCAGCTCGCCGTTCTGGGCGTGGTCCACCAGCGGAATCAGGCGGTAGCCCACTTCCAGCCCCAACTGGTCCACCATCGATACGTCTTCCCAACTTGCCTCGGCCGCCGCGGCCTGCGCCTGGGTGATCGCCTGTGGCGGTATCTCCTCGGCGGCCACCGCCGCGGCCTGCCTGCGTTTGAGCAGCGCCCAGCCGCCCCAGCCCAGCGCACCGGCCAGCGTCAGGAACGCGATATGGGGCATGTTGGGGATGAGGCCCATGATGCCGATGATGCCGGCGGTCAGGAACAGCACGCTGGGATTGGAGAACAGCTGGCTGATGATCTGCTGGCCGATGTCCTGGTCGGTCGACACGCGCGACACGACCACACCGGCGGCGGTGGAGATCACCAGCGCGGGGATCTGGGCCACCAGGCCGTCACCGATGGTCAGCAGTGTGTAGACGCGGCCGGCATCGCCCATGGACATGTCGTGCTGCGCCACGCCGACGACCAGGCCGCCGATGATGTTGATCGCCATGATCAGGAGGCCGGCGATGGCGTCGCCGCGCACGAACTTGGAGGCGCCGTCCATCGAGCCAAAGAAGTCCGACTCCTGCGACACTTCCGAGCGGCGCTTGCGCGCCTCGTCTTCGCCGATCAGGCCGGCGTTCAGGTCCGCGTCGATCGCCATCTGCTTGCCGGGCATGGCGTCCAGGGTGAAGCGCGCGCCCACTTCCGCGATACGGCCCGCACCCTTGGTGATGACGATGAAGTTGATGATGGTCAGGATGATGAAGACGATGATCCCGACGGCGAAGTTGCCGCCCACCAGGAAGTGGCCGAAGGCTTCGATCACCTTGCCCGCGGCGTCCGGACCCGTATGACCGTGCAGCAGCACGACCCGGGTGGACGCCACGTTCAGCGACAGGCGCAGCAGCGTCGCGAACAGCAGCACGGCCGGGAATGCGGCAAAGTCCAGCGGCTTGCGCGTGAACATGGCCACCAGCAGGATCATCACGGACAACGCGATGTTGAAGGTGAACAGCAGATCCAGCAGGAACGTGGGCAGGGGCAGCACCATCATGCCCAGCACCATCACGATCAGGATGGGACCCGCCAGCAGCCGCGCGTGCGTGCCGCCGTTGTTCTTCAACATGGTGAGCAGTGCGCTCATTCCTTAAACTCCTTGTGCTGCGGTTTTTGCCTGCGGGTCCAGTTCGGCTGGCACGTTCAACTTCGTGGGGGCCGAGGGTTCAAGCCCCCAGCCCGAGCGCCAGGATCGTAGCTGGAATACCCACGCCAGCACTTCCGCCACCGCGGTATACAGCTCGGCCGGGATTTCTTGCCCCAGCTCGACGTGTTGATGCAATGCGCGCGCCAACGGCGGCGCTTCCAATGTGGGAATCTTGTTCTCGGCGGCCAGCTCGCGGATCTTCGCGGCGATCAGGCCCGTGCCCTTGGCCAGCACGCGCGGCGCGCCGCCCTTCGATTCGTCGTATTTCAGCGCCACCGCATAGTGCGTCGGGTTGGTGACCACGACGTCAGCCTTCGGCACCTCGGACATCATGCGCCGGCGGGCGGCCTGACGCTGCTGCTGCCGGATCCGCGCCTTCACGTGCGGATCGCCTTCGCTTTCCTTGTGCTCCTGGCGCACGTCCTCCTTGGACATCCGCAGCTTCTTCAGGTGGCTCCAGATCTGCCACGGCACGTCCAGCATGACGATGATGAGGAGCGACGCCACGATGAAGGCGCAGCACATCGCCACCAGGCTCAGCGCCTTGGTCAGCGCGGCCGACGGCGCCACGTGCATCAGCCCCATCATGTCGTCGTGATAGCGCCAGATGACCCAGACCGCCACGCCGCCGACCAGCATCGCCTTGGCCAGCGCCTTGATCAGCTCCACCACCGTCTGCGACGAGAACATGCGCTTCAAGCCGGCCAGCGGGCTGAGCTTCGAGAAATTGGGCGTCAGCGGCTTGGTCGAAATCACCAGGCCGCCCAGCACCACGCTCGACAGCACCGCCACCACCGCCAGCAGGCCGAAGATCGGCAGCAGCACCAGCAGCGCATGGCCGAAACCGCTTACCGCCTGCTCGATCATGACGCCGGGGTCCAGCGCGACGCGCTGATCGAAAGCCAGCCCGTTGCGCAGCACGCCGCTCAGGCCCTTGTACAGCGATCCGCCGCTCGCCCAGATCGCGGCGACACCGACGGCCAGCATCATGAACGTGCCCAGTTCCCGGGAACGCGCAATCTGCCCCTCCTCGCGCGCCTTTTCCAGGCGCCTGGGAGAGGCGGCTTCGGTTTTCTCGAGGTCGCTTTCTTCGGACATGCTCTACGGGATCGTTGCGGCTTGCTGACGTGGAATGCAAGCCGCCCGCCGAGATTCTAGGAGGCGCCGGGGGTTGGCGATATGCCAAGAAACGGGGGGAAAGCGGCGCTATTCCCGGATGCGCCGCCGGCTGCCCGGCAGCCCCCCCCTGGGCGGGCGGCTACAACTTGCCGCTACAACCTGCCGCTACAACCTGCCGCTACGACGTGCCGCTTCAACCCGCCGCATCACGCCGCCACATCAACGCCCCGCGTAACGCTGCCCGGTCACCCCGCCACCGGCGCCGCCCGGCTGCCGGCCGCCTGCCCGTCCACGATGGCCTGGAAGCGCGCGTAGTCCAGTCCGATGCGGACGGCGCCCCAGTGTTCCGGCCCCAAATAAATGGGCAGGGAAATATCGTTGACGATCTCGCCGGTATCGCGCGAATACGTCTGAAACAGCTGCGCGCCCGTATTGGCGGCCAACCGGGCGCCCACCGGATCGTCAAAGATCCGCTTGTTGCGCACCCGGACGATGTCGACCTTTGGATCGCCGGTCGGCGCCAGCGAAAACCGGCTGTTGTGCGCGGGCGCGTAGCCCCGGTTGTCCACCAGGATCGTGTAGATGGCGCCCGGCACCGCCTCCAGCACGCTATCGAGCAGGCGCGTAAGCGGCTCATCGATGGCCCGGTCATACGCCGTGTGATAGCGCGGCGGCTCGCTGCCGGGGATGCGCTGGTAGTGGCGGTCGAACACGTCGACGCCGCGTCGCCGGGCATCGTGCAGCAGGCCGGCCGCCGCGTCCGCAAACGCCTCCAGCGACGCCGACAGGCTGTCGAATGCGGTATTGCCGGTGCGCATGTCGGCCAGCACTTCCTGCACGCTTTCGGTCTGGCGGCGGATGCGGTCGATCTCGCCCGACATGCTGCCGACCCGTTCCAGCACGTCCGCGCTCAGCGCCGCGATCCGCCCGACCTCCTGGCTCATGCCGTGATTCGTCGCGTCGACCTCGCCGATCGCCTGCACCACTTCGCCCACCTGCCGGTTCATGCTGTCGAAGTCGCGCACGAAGCGCTCGAATCCGTCACAGGTGCGGTTCAGCACGGCGCCCGACGCGTCGACGTCCTCGCGCAGCGTGCCGGTCTGGCGCTGCGTGGATTCGACCAGACCCAGCATTTCCGACGTATGGCGGCCGATGTCGCCGGTGGCGGTGTTGACGCGTTCGGCCAGACGGCCGACCTCGCTGGCCACCACCGCAAAGCCGCGTCCCGCGTCCCCTGCCCTGGCCGCCTCGACGCCCGCGTTCAACGCAAGCAGTTGCGTCTGCAGCGCAATGCCTTTGATTGCCTTGCTTATGTCGCCCACCGACTGCGCGCGGGCGGCCAGTTGCCCCACCACTTCGGTAAAGGCCGCCATCTCGCGCGTCATGCGGTCGACGCGCGCCTTGACGTCGGAAAGCTCGGCCAGCGCCTGCTGCGCGGCCTGCAGGTTCTGGCCGGAAACGGCGGCGATATCGCGGGCATGCGTGGAAGTGGACGCGGACAGGTCCGCGATCTGCGCGCCGCTGGCCGCCAGCGCCTCGGCGGCCCTGGCCTGCTCGCGCGCCAGCAGCGAGCAGCGTCCGGCCTGGAATTGCGTGCGCGCCGCGTTGAGCGCGATTTCGATGCTGGACTGGCGCACCGTCATGACCCGCAGGCGGATCTGCCCCAGGAAACGGTACAGCGGCCAGGCGGCCGGACTAAAAGACAGGGCGCGCTCCGACAGCATCGCGTCGCCGCGATTGAGCCGACGCAACAAGCCCCACATGCCGCCCAGGCGGAATACGGATCTGGCCATGATGAACCTCCTCTCCCTGGCCCGGACCGCCTGCTTTGGGCATCCGTGGCCTGGCGCGCAAAGCGCGCCTTGTCTCGCGCTGCAAGGCCCCGATTATTGTTGGCAGGAGTCTATCGGCCGGGCAGCGATTACGCCCTTAGGGAATACGTCATGAGAGGGAGGGCGAACGCATGCATTTGCGGAGCGGCGTGCTGGAAGGTGTCAGACACCCGCGGGGCATCCCGGCTTGTGAAGCGTGTCTCTTGAGGGTGTCAGACACCTGCGGGGCGTCCCTCGCTTCTCGACGGTGTCAGACACCCGCGGAGCATCCAGGCTTATGAAGTGGGTCTCTTGAGGGTGTCAGACACCTAGGTTGGTGGGTGTCTAACGCCTGGGCATGCCTGGCTGCAGGTGTCTGACACCCCTGAAGCAGCCGGGCACTTGACGACGACGTCGCCCGGGTGTCAGACACCGGATTAGCACGCGGGTGTCAGACACCGGGTTAGCACGCCGGTGTCAGGCACACCCGCGCAAACCTCTCGCAATAGCCGGCGCCTCTGGAGCATGCGGGCGGAAAGACTTTCGTCTCTTCGCCAACGCCGGCCATCGCGAAAGCCGGGCTTAGAAGCCCAGGCTGGCCAGCAGGTCGTCGACCTGGTCCTGGCTGGTGACCACGTCGGTCTTGCCTTGCGGGTTGATCTGCGGACCGTTGAGCAGGCTGTTGGCTTCGTCGCGACGCTCTTGCGGCACGTTGTCCAGCAGCACCTGCAGCAGTTCGCGTTCGATCGCGCCCACCACGTCCATCATGCGCATGATGACCTGGCCCGTCAGGTCCTGGAAATCCTGCGCCATGATGATTTCCATCAGCTTGGACTGCGTCTGCTGCGTCTGCTTGGGCACGTCCGCCAGGAAGGCGCGCGTGTCCTGCACCAGTTCGCGCGCTTCCGGCATCTCCAGCGGCTGGTCATACCATTGCTGCCAGCGGCTATCCAGCGCCTGCGCCGACCGCGACATGTTGTCCTGGATCGGACCCGCCTGCTCGGTGGCATTGAGCACCCGATTGGCGGCCTGCTCGGTCATCTGCGCCACGTACCGCAAGCGGTCGCGCGCGTCGGGGATCGCATTGGCGGCGTCCTTGATCGCCTGGTCCAGGCCCAGTTCGCGCATGCTGTCGCGCAGCATGCGGGTCAGCGACGCGATGCGATGGATAAGGTCGGGCGACTCCGCCGGGTCAACTGTTTCCGTTGAGCTCATCGCACACCTCACCCGCCAATTTTCTCGAAGATCTTGTTCAGCTTTTCCTCCAGCGTTGCCGCGGTGAAAGGCTTGACCACGTAACCGTTGGCGCCGGCCTGGGCTGCGGCAACGATGTTTTCCTTCTTGGCTTCCGCCGTCACCATCAGCACCGGCAGCGAGGCCAGCGACGCGTCGGCGCGGATCTGCTTGAGCATCTCCAGACCGTCCAGGTTGGGCATGTTCCAGTCGGACACCACGAACTGGAAGCCGCCGTTGCGCAGCTTCTCCAGGCCAATGGCGCCGTCTTCGGCCTCATCCACGTTTTCAAAACCCAGCTCTTTGAGCAGGTTGCGGATGATCCGCCGCATGGTGGGGAAGTCATCCACCACCAGAATCTTCAGGCCCTTGTCTACCATCTTTCACTCCAGAAAAAATTTGCTTGAGACCGATCGTGGCGTCAGCCCGCGTTAAACGCGGTGCCCACGGTCGCCCAGGCGAGTCAGAATGCGTTCGCTCATCGCCGACAACGGCACCACTTCACTTGCAGCCCCGATGGCAATGGCCTCGCGGGGCATGCCGAAGACCACGCAGCTTGCTTCGTCCTGCGCGATCGTGTGCGCGCCGGCCCGGTGCATGGCGAGCATGCCGGTGGCGCCATCCTTGCCCATGCCCGTCAGGATCACGCCGATGGCGTTCTTGCCCGCCGCGACGGCCGCGGAGTTGAACAGCACGTCCACGGACGGACGGTGGCGGTTGACCGGTTCGCTGGCTTCCAGCTCGATGATGTAGTTGGCGCCGCTGCGGCCCAGCCGCATGTGCATTTCGCCGCCCGGCGCCAGGTACACGTGGCCCGGCAGCACGCGCTCGCCATGCACGGCCTCGCGCACGGTCACGGCGCACAGCGCGTCCAGGCGCTGCGCGAATGACCGCGTGAAGCCGGCCGGCATGTGCTGCGTGATCAGGATCGCGGGGCTGTCCGGCGGCAGCGGCTGCAGGACTTCGCGGATGGCTTCGGTGCCGCCCGTGGATGCACCCACGATGACCAGCTTTTCCGAGCTGGACAGCGGACGGCGCAGCATGGGCGCCGGCGCGGCCTGCGCCGCATGCGGCGTGGGCGCGCGCAGCTTGGCGCGCGACGCCGCGCGGATCTTGTCGGCGATGAGTTCCGTGTATTCGAGCAGGCCGTCGCGGATGCCCAGCTTGGGCTTGGTCACGAAGTCGATCGCGCCCAGTTCCAGCGCGCGCAGCGTGATTTCGCCGCCGCGCTCGGTCAGCGACGACACCATCACCACCGGCATGGGGCGCAGGCGCATCAGCTTTTCCAGGAAATCCAGCCCGTCCATGCGGGGCATTTCCACGTCCAGCGTCAGCACGTCGGGGTTGTGACGCTTGATCAGGTCGCGCGCGACCAGCGGATCGGGCGCGGTCGCAACCACTTCCATATCCGGCTGGCTATTGATGATTTCGGTCATCAAGCCGCGCACAAGCGCGGAGTCATCCACACACAAAACGCTAATTTTCTTCATCTTGTTTGCTGCCCTGGCCCGGTCAGGCCTTATTTGCGCATTCGTAGACTGTCTGCCCGCGCAGACGGAAATCCCGGCTGATGTACGTGAAGTTCTCGGAGTGACCGGCAAACAGCAGGCCGCCCGGCTTCATGAGGGGAACGAACCGCTCCAGGATCTTGGCCTGCGTCGGCTTGTCGAAATAGATCATGATGTTGCGGCAGAAGATCACGTCGAATTTTTCGGTGATCCCCCACGAGGGCGACAGGAGGTTCAGCGTCTCGTAGCGCACCATGTCGGCGATCTCGGGCCGGACCCGCACGTGCCCTTCGTTCGCGCCGCGTCCTTTCAGGAAGAAGCGGCGCAGGCGGTCGTCTTCCATCTTCGCGACCCGCTCGTTCGGATAGACGCCGGTGCGCGCGCGGTTCAGCACGCTGGTGTCGATGTCCGTGGCCAGCACGGTCGAGCCGGCGGCCCGCGGGCCCAGCGCTTCGGTCAGCGTGATGGCGATCGAATACGGCTCTTCGCCGGTCGAGGCCGCACAACACCACACCGAAACGGGTCCCCCGCGCTTCTTCGCGAAGTCCGCCAGGATCGGAAAGTGATGCGATTCACGAAAGAACGCGGTCAGGTTCGTCGTGAGCGCGTTGATGAAGTCTTCCCACTCCGCGGCGTCGGGCTCGTTTTCCAGGCTGTCCAGATAACTGCCGAAATCCTGCCCGCCCAACGCCCGCAGGCGGCGCGCGAGGCGGCTGTAGACCATTTCACGCTTGTGCGTGCCAAGCGAAATGCCGGCACGCGCGTGGATCATCTTGCGGACGCGGGAAAAGTCCGCGTCCCGGAAATCAAACTGGCGGTCCACCGAAATGGACGGGGCCGTATTCGCCGAAGTTGCCACGCGTATCCTCAGCGTCCCAGAGCAGGCGCATCGGGCGCGTGCAGGCGGGCGTCGTCATAGGTGGCGTGCACCGATGACAGCCGATGCGCCGGCACTTCGATGACCTCGCCCGTATTGATCTTGAACACGGCCACCGCTTCGGCCAGGCGCTGCGCCTGTTCCTGCAGCGAGCCGGCGGCGGCCGCGGCTTGTTCCACCAACGCCGCGTTCTGCTGCGTCACTTCGTCCATCTGCGACACGGCGCGGTTCACCTGGTCGATGCCGCTGGACTGCTCTTCGGACGCTGCCGAAATCTCGCCCATGATGTCCGTCACGCGCTTCACCGAGGCCACGATTTCCTGCATCGTGGAGCCGGCGCGTTCGACCTGCTGCGAACCCGCGCCCACCTTGGTCACGGAGTCCTCGATCAGGCCCTTGATTTCCTTGGCGGCCTGGGCGCTGCGCTGCGCCAGCGAGCGCACTTCGCCCGCCACCACCGCAAAGCCCTTGCCCTGCTCGCCGGCACGCGCGGCTTCCACTGCGGCGTTCAGCGCCAGGATGTTGGTCTGGAACGCAATGCCGTCGATGACGGACACGATTTCCGAGATCTTGCGCGAGCTGGCCGAAATGCCTTCCATGGTGTGCACCACTTCCGACACCGCCGCGCCACCTCGTTCGGCCACGTCCGACGCGCTGGCGGCCAGTTGATTGGCCTGGCGCGCGTTGTCCGCGTTCTGCTTCACGGTGGACGCCAGCTCTTCCATCGAGGCGGCAGTCTCTTCCAGCGAAGCGGCCTGCTGCTCCGTGCGGCTGGACAGGTCCGTGTTGCCGGCCGCGATTTCGTGCGAACCGACATTGATTTCGTCCACGCCGCGGCGCACCGAGGCCACCGTGCGGGTCAGGCTTTCCTGCATGCGCTTGAGCGCCGCGAAAAGCTGGCCGATTTCGTTGGTGTTGCTGGCTTCGACGCGCGCCGTCAGGTCGCCGCCGGCGATGCGGTCGAAATGGTGGCCGGCGTCCTTCAGCGGCTGCAGCACGCGGCGGCGCAGGAAGACGTAGGTCGCAAACACCAGCAGCGCGGCGATGATCCCGCCGGCGCTGACGGCCATCAGCACGAACTGGTAGCGCACCTGCGCCACTTCGAACGCATCCGTCATCTTGCTGGCGCGCCAGAAATCAAAGCCTTCGACGGCGCGCGCAAAGCGGCCTTCCAGCGCGTCCTGCACCTTCTGGATCTGCGTCTGATAGGCCGGCATGTCGGCCTTTTCCAGCGCGGCGACCAGGGGTGCGACGCCCTGCTGCACCAGCGCCGCATAGGAGTCGTCGATCTCCTTGAGCGACTCGGCAGCCTCAGCCGGTCGCGGCAAGGTCTTGTAGAAATCGAATTCGGCCTGACCCTTGTTGAGCGAGGCCTTGGCGCGTTCCAGCAGGCCGGCGGCCTCGCTGGACAGACCTTGCGCCAGCAGGGTCGGCTGGCCGACGCTGCGCACGATGTCCGCGTAGTTCAAGGTCGCGGCACGGGCCAGGTTGTTCAGCGTGTCCTTGTGGCTCAGCACGACGCGACTGACGGCGTCGTTCAATTCCTGCGATTGCTTGATCTCGGCCAGCGTCCCATTGCTGATGCGCAACGACAACACGCCCAGCGCGGCACCAATCACCAACATGAATGAGAAGAACGCCAACACCCACAACAGGCTGCTGCGTATCGTCATGTTCGCGAAAAACTTGCGCATCACAAGAACCATCCATTGACTGCAATCGTTAAAGGAAAGCGCCACATCGCGATCAATATGGCGCCTTTACCCCGCATTCCGGCCAGACTCCGATCAGGAGGCGACCTTCTCCACCAGCGCCATTTCGTCGCTGGTCATCAGTTTTTCAATGTCCACCAGGATCAGCATGCGCTCGTCCACGGTACCCAGGCCCGTCAGGTACTCGGTCGACAGCGTGGCGCCGAACTCGGGAGCCGGACGAACCTGGCCCGAGTTGAGCATCAGCACGTCCGACACGCCGTCCACCACGATGCCGACAACGCGGCGGTCGAGGTTGAGGATGATGACGACGGTCTGCTCGTTGTAGTCGACGCGGCCCAGGTTGAACTTGATGCGCAGGTCGACGATCGGCACGATGATGCCGCGCAGGTTCGTCACGCCCTTGATGAACGGCGGGACGTTCGCGATGCGGGTCACCGTGTCGGCGTCGTAGCCGCGGATTTCCTGCACCTTCAGGATGTCGATCCCGTATTCCTCGTCGCCCAGCGTGAAGACCAGGAATTCGCTGCCGACATCTTCATTGCGCGCGGCTTGCGCTTGCGGTTTGGCTGCCATGATTTTTTAGTGCTCCATCAATTCAGAACGGCTTCGGGCTGCGACCAGCGCTCCCGGTTGGCGCGCGCGAGCGCAAATACGTCGACAATCAGGGCCACGCTGCCATCGCCAAGAATGGTGGCGGCGGAAATGCCCGGGACCTTGCGGTAATTCGATTCCAGATTCTTCACCACGACCTGATGCTGTCCGATCAGGTGATCGACCAGCAGCGCAAAGCGCCGGTCTTCGGCCTGCATGATGACGGCGATCGCCTGCGTGGGATCGGTCTGGGCCTCGCCCACCGAGAACACGCGGTGCATTTCGACCAGCGGCAGGTATTCGCCGCGCACGTGCATGACGCGCTCGTTGCCGGCAACCGAGTAGATCTGGTCGTTGGTGGGCTGCAGCGATTCGGTGACGTGGTTCAGCGGCAGGATGAAGGTTTCTTCACCGACGCGCACCGACATGCCGTCCAGAATGGCCAGGGTCAGCGGCAGCACGATTCGCGTCGTGGTGCCGTGGCCCGGCTCGCACGACAGCTGCACGTGGCCGCCCATGTCCTGGATGTTCCGGCGCACCACGTCCATGCCCACGCCGCGGCCGGAAATGTCCGTGACCTTTTCGGCGGTCGAGAAACCGGGTGCGAAGATCAGCTGCCAGATCTCGTCGTCGGGCGAGTTCTCGTTGACGGCCAGGCCTTGCGCCATGGCCTTCTTCAGAATCTTTTCGCGGCTCAGGCCGCCACCGTCGTCACTGACTTCGATGACGATGTTGCCGCCGTTGTGCTGGGCGGACAGCACCAGTTGGCCAACCGGATCCTTGCCGGCGGCGACACGCTTTTCGGGCGTTTCGATGCCGTGGTCCAGGCTGTTTCGCACCAGGTGGGTCAGCGGGTCGATGATGCGTTCGATCAGGCTCTTGTCCAGCTCGGTCGCGCGGCCATAGGTTTGCAGTTCGATCTGCTTGCCCATCTTGCCGGCAATATCGCGCACCAGACGCGGGAAGCGGCTGAACACGTAATCCATCGGCATCATGCGGATCGACATGACGGCTTCCTGCAGATCGCGCGCATTGCGCTCGAGCTGCTCCATGCCGTTCAGCAGGCGGTCGTGCAGCACCGGATCCAGCGTGGAGGCGGTCTGCGCCAGCATGGCTTGCGTGATGACCAGTTCGCCCACCAGGTTGATGACCTGGTCGACCTTTTCGACGCCGACGCGGATCGAGGTCGATTCCTTGTCTGCGTGGGCGGCGGTGGCAGCGGCCGGACGCGCGGCACGGGCGGCCGGCGCGCCAGCTTCAGCTGCCGCGGCGGGCTCGGCGGCGGGCGCTTCGGGCGCGGCCGGGGCCGCAGCCGGTGCGGCTTGCGCCACAGCGGCGGCAGGCGCCGCTTCGGCCGCCACGGGCGCGGCGTCGCCGCTTGCCGGCGCTGCCTCGCGGGCGATGTTCAGTTGGTCGCCGTCGACGATGAAGCAGCACACCGCCTCGATGTCTTCCGGCGTGCAGGTGCTGTCCACCCAGACGGTCAGCACGCCGTTGGCGCGTTCGCTCGCCTTGACGGTGCCCAGGTTGCCCATCTCTTCAAGCAGGGACTCGGCGTCCTTGTCGGACACCTTGGTGATGCGCACGCGCAGCGGCAGGCCGCCCTGCTCGCCGGCATCCACGGCCGGCGCGGCGGGTTCGGCCGGCGCGACAGGTGCGGGCGCCTGCTGCACGGGTGCGGGCGCCGGGGCGGCAACCGGCGCGGCGGCGGGCGCGGGCGCAGCGGCTGCGGCCGCGGCGGGATCCTTATGCTCCAGCGCAAGCTGCCTCAATACGGCGCAAATACGCTCAAACACGGCATCATCGGGCTCTTCGGAGGCCCGATAGGCATCCAGTTGGCTTTTGAGCACGTCTTTCGTTTCCAAGAAAATATCAATCATGTCCGTGCGCAGCGCCATTTCGCCACGCCGGATCGCGTCCAGAAGGTTCTCAAGCAGATGGGTCGTGCCCGCCAGTTGAGTGAAACAGCCGAACGTCGCCGCACCACCCTTGATCGAATGGGCCGCGCGGAAAATGGCGTTGAGCTGCTCGATGTCGGGCGCGCCCACATCGAGCTCGAGCAACAGCTGCTCCATTTGCGCGAGCAGCTCGTCCGCCTCGTCGAAAAAGGTCTCGTAAAACTGACTGAGGTCCAAACCAGAACTCATGACCCGTACGCCTTTCTAAATGAACCTGCTACGCGCCGGCCTGCTCGTCGAGCAGTTCGGTCGCCAATTCAACCAGCACATCGGGATCCACCGGCTTCGAGAGCCAGCCGCAAACGCCCAGATCCCGGGCTGCCATCTTGCTGTCCACGTCGTCCTCGGTGGTCAGCACCAGCACCGGCACATCCAGGTACCGGTCCTCTTCGCGCAACCCCTGGATCAACTCCAGACCGCCTTTCACCGGCATGTTCCAGTCGCTGACAACCAGATCCACCGGATTGGCCATCGCCACTTCCAGCGCTTCCTGGCCGTTGCAAGCCGTCAACACCTTCCAGCCTGCGCCGGTCAGCGTCGCCTGCACGATCATCCGCATGGTCGTGGAATCATCCGCCACGAGTATCGTTGCCGTCATTGTTGTCGAACCCCTTCAGCGGACGGGGTGTTCTCCGCCTCGCCCTGCTTGGTTGCCGTTGCGGACTGGCTGGCGGCTTGCACCGCCTGCACGGCCGTCCCCACCTCGCGCGCATCTTTGGCGCTCAAATCCGCGGCTGCGGCATTCTCGCTCTCGATGCGCTTCTGGGTGCTTTGATTGAGCACCACCAGGCTGATGCGTCTATTAACGGCTGCATACGGATCATCTTTAACCAGACTCATGCTGGAAGACAGGCCCTGGATGCGCATGACCTTGCTTTCGTTCATGCCGCCGGCCACCAATTCCTGGCGCGAGGCGTTCGCACGGTCGGCCGACAGCTCCCAGTTGCTGTAAGCGCGTTCGCCGCGCGCATACTGCGACGCGTCGGTATGGCCGGAGATGCTGACCCTGTTGGGGAGTTCGTTCAGGACCGGTCCCAGCTCGCGCAGGATGTCGCGCATGTACGGCTGCACTTCGGCGCGGCCGGTCGCGAACATCGGGCGGTTCTGGTTGTCGATGATCTGGATGCGCAGCCCTTCGGTCGTCAGGTCGATAAGGAGCTGCGGCCGGAAGGATTTCAGGACGGGGCTCGTTTCGATGACGTTCTCGAGGCGCCGCTTGAGGTTTTCGAGGCGATGCTGCTCGCGGCGCTCGGCGTCGCCCATGGGCTGGGACTCGACCCGGTTGCCCTGACCGCGGCGGACGTCGCCGTCGCTGCGCAGCGGATCCTGCCCGCCGCCCGGCACCGCGCTGGTTTCGGCCGAACTGCTGGGCCCGCCCGTGATGGCGACGCGCAGCGGCATGCGGAAGTATTCCGCAATCCCCTTCAGCTCTTCCTTCGGCACGATGCTGACCAGCCACATCACCAGGAAGAACGCCATCATTGCCGTAATGAAGTCGGCGTACGCGATTTTCCAGCTGCCCCCGTGGTGTCCACCGCCCTTGCCCTTCTTGCGGCGGATCACCACACGGTGATTATTTACCGTGCTCATGGCCCGCTCCGTCAGGCCTTGCCGGTCGACTTGGTCTGCCGGACGTGCTCTTCCAGCTCACCGAAGGTGGGCCGGACCGCAGAGAACAGCACCTTGCGGCCGAATTCCACCGCAAGCTGCGGCGGATAACCGTTCATGCTGGCCAGCAGCGTCGTCTTGATGCACTCGAGCACCTTCATGGCTTCGTCGGTGCGGCGCTCCACGCGGGAGGCCAGCGGACCCACAAAGCCGTAGGCCAGCAAAATACCCAGGAACGTGCCGACCATCGCCTTGGAGATCAGGTCACCCAGGATGGCGGGCGGCTGGTCCACGGCGGCCAGCGCCTTGATCACGCCGAGCACCGCGGCCACGATACCGAAAGCAGGCAGGCCGTCGGCCATTTGCTGCAGCGCATGCGCCGGAACGTGCCTTTCATGGCGATAGGTCTCGATTTCCTCGTCCATGAGCGTTTCGATTTCGAACGAGCTCATGTTGCCGCTGATCATGATGCGCAGGTAGTCCGTAATGAACTCCATGAGCTTCTCGTCTTTGGCGATACGGGGATATTCGCTGAAGATCGGGCTGGAGCCCGGATCCTCGATATGCGATTCGATGGCCATCAGGCCTTCGCGGCGCGCCTTGTTCAGCAGCACGTACAGGAGCGCCATCAGCTCCATGTAGACGTCCTTGCCGTAACGCGAGCTCTTGAGCGCGTCGGGAAGCGCCTTCTTGACCAGCATCAGCGATTTCTTGCTGTTGCCCGCCAGAAACGCTCCGAACGCCGCGCCGAAGATCAGCGTCAGCTCGAAGGGCTGGTAAAGCGCGCCCAAGTGTCCGCCCAGCCCTACGAAGCTGCCGACGACCGACACGATCACCACAAGAAAACCGATAACAATCAACACA
>NZ_DAMCTG010000063.1:0-26616 GCF_032113835.1 Achromobacter sp.
AACCCGCCGTCCACCCGGCCCAGCCCGCGCAGCCAGTGCGCCGTCTGGGCAAGCGACACGCGCACGTGCCAACTGCCGCCTTCCGTCGCCTGGCGCGCCAGCGCCACCTGCGCGCCGAAGGCCATCAGATAACCCGACGCATGATCCAGGATCTGCATGGGCAGCGCTTTCGGCGCCGCCTGCCCGGCAGCTTGCGCTTCCGCGTGGTTGAAGCCCGTTGCTGTCTGCACCAGGGAATCGAACCCGCGGCGGTTGGCCCACGGCCCCGTCGTGCCATATGCATTCAGCGACACGTAGACGATGCCGGGACGAATGCGCGCCGCATCCTGCGGACCGAAGCCCAGCGCGGACATCCCACCCGGCCGATAGCCCTGCACGAAGATGTGCGCACTGCGCAGCAGATTGCCCAGCGCGATGCGGCCGTCGGCCGTGTCCAGATCCGCCAGCACCGACAGCTTGCCGCGGCTGGTGTCGATGATGTTGTCGATATTGGGCAGTTGCGGACTGTTCACCAGCATGACGTCGGCGCCATAGGCGGCCAACGCGCGGCCGCACACCGGACCCGCGATGATGCGCGTCAGGTCCAGCACGCGGATATCCTGCAGCGGACGTGCGTTTTGCGCGTACCTGGGCAGCGGGCGCGGATCGGCCTCGCCGATGCGCTCGATGGTCAGCAGCGGCTGCGCCGCGATGGCCTGCCCTTGCGGATGGCGGTCCCATTCCTCGAACGAGCGCATGGCTGACACCACCATGCCGGCATCGGCCGCGACCTGTTCGAAATCCACCGCCTTCCAGCGGCTCAGCGCGCGCTCCACGGCCTCGCGCGTCGCGCCGTCGCCGGTCGGGCAGCCCAGCAGCGCCAGCGCTCCGTCACGGTGATGCGCGAAATTGGCGTGGATGCGCACCCAGCCGCCATCGCCGCAACGATAGACACCTGTGATCGGATCCCAGATATTGGGCGTAACGCCGTTGATGGTGAAGTGGCTGCGGCACTCCTGCGCCGCATGCAGCATGTCGACGCTGACCTGCTGCCGCGCGCCGCCCCGCAGATGCCAGACCTCGGCAGCGGCCAGCGCGGCGGCGGCCATGCTGGCCTGCGCCGCCGTACCCACGGCGAATGACGATGGGACGACAGGGTCGGCGCCCGTCAGCACCACGTGCTCCAGCGACTCCTCCGGCAAATCGACCGATTGCCAGAGCTTCTGCAATACATCGCGGGACGTCTTGCCTGCGGGTGTGCGCCCCTTCAGAAAGGACGGTCGGAAGTCCATCAGGTTTCCCATAGCTGTTTGCCTGCTCTAGTCGTTTATTTGCATTACATGGCGCGCCCCCCCATGCGTCAATATGCCCGGCGCGACAGCGTGTTTCGGGGTTTGACGGCAAAACTTGGCGCGCCGGCCGCCTGGGCGCCCGCGTGCCGCTCCCCCTCACGCGGCCCCAACGCTGCCGGTTGCACCGCAACAACCGTCACATCTCCTCGTAGTTTTTACATCGGCTTCCAAGCGCCGCCAGCCCGGGGGACGCGCGGGCACAGGATAGAATCGCAGCCTCGCCGGTCCGCCTGCCCGGCCCTGTCTCCTGGAGCCCCCCGATGAATACGCTGCTCTGGCTGCGCACCGACCTGCGCATGCACGACAACGCCGCGCTGGCCGCGGCGGCCGAGGCCGGCACGGTCACCGCCCTTTTCCTGGCTGCCCCGGGGCAATGGCGCCAGCATGGCGACTCCTCGGCCAAGGTGGATTTCTGGCTGCGCAACCTGCGTGAGCTGTCCAAGGATCTGGCGCAGGCCGGCATTCCCCTCAAGCTGGTCACCGTGGACGACTGGCGCCACGCGCCGCGGGCCGTGGCCGGCTTCTGCCAGGAGCACGCCATCGAACAGGTCCACGCCAACGCCGAATGGGGCGTCAACGAACGGCGCCGCGACGATGCCGTCGCAAGCGCCCTGGCGGACATCGGCGTCGATTGGACCCTGCACCACGGCGCGACGCTGCTGCGTCCCGGCACCGTGCTCAACGGCAAGGGCGAGTGCTATCGCGTCTACACGCCCTACGCCCGCACCTGCCGCGAGCGGCTGCGCAGCGCGCCGCTGCGCCCCATCCCCGCGCCGCGCGCCCAGACGCCACCGCGCTGGAAGTCCGATCCCCTGCCGGATTCGTTCAAGGGGTTCGACGCGCCCAACGACGCGGTGCGCGCGCTGTGGCCAGCGGGTGAAACCGCGGCCAGCGACCGGCTGGTCGCCTTTGCCGACGACGCCATTTTTGCGTACAAGGACGAGCGCGATTTCCCGTCGCTGCCCGCAACCAGTTGCCTGTCGCCCTACCTGGCCGCCGGCGTCGTGTCTCCCGGCCAGGCGCTGCGCGCCGCGCTGGCGGCCAACCAGGGTGAGATCGACAGCGGCAAGGCCGGCGTCGCCACCTGGATCAACGAATTGCTATGGCGCGAGTTCTACCAGCACCTGCTGGCCGCCTTTCCCGCCCTGTCCATGCACCAGCCCATGAAGCCGGAAACCGCCGCCGTGCCGTGGCGCGACGCGCCGGACGACCTGGCGGCCTGGCAGCAGGGCAAGACCGGTATTCCCATCGTCGACGCCGCCATGCGCCAGTTGCTGGCGCTGGGCTGGATGCATAACCGGCTGCGCATGGTGGCGGCCATGTTCCTGTCCAAGAACCTGCTGATCGACTGGCGGCTGGGCGAAGCCTGGTTCATGAGCCAGCTCGTGGATGGCGACTTGGCGGCCAACAACGGCGGCTGGCAATGGAGCGCCTCGACGGGCGCCGACGCAGTACCCTATTTCCGCGTCTTCAATCCGTTGTCGCAATCGCGCAGATTCGATCCGCGCGGGGCGTTCCTGCGCGAATGGCTGCCCGAGCTGGCGCATCTGGACGACAAGGCGATCCACGATCCCAACCCGATGGAACGCGCCGCCGCCGGCTATCCCGAGCCGATCGTCGATCTGGCGCAAAGCCGGCTGCGGGCACTGGAAGCCTTCGGCAACCTGCCCGCTGCGTAACGCATCTTGAACCTCTGGCGGCATTGACGTACGTCATTGCCGCCAGCGGGTCCGTCCCGGATGATGCCCTCGCCCATCACAGGACGAGCGACGCATGCGCAACAATCAGCCGGTCAACGACCGGGAAACCGTATTACGCGACGAGCAGTACCTGATCTCCCGCACCGATTCCCGCGGCCGGATCATCTATGCAAATCCCGCCTTCGTCGAGGTCAGCGGTTTCTCGCGCGAAGAGCTCGTGGGCTCGCCGCACAACATCGTCCGCCACCCGGACATGCCCCCCGCCGCCTTCGAAGACCTGTGGCGCACCATCCAGCGTGGCGAACCCTGGACGGGTATGGTCAAGAACCGCCGCAAGGACGGCGGTTTTTATTGGGTGCTGGCCAACGTCACCCCCATCATCGAGCGCGGCACCACGGTCTGCTACGCGTCGGTGCGCGTCAAGCCGACACGCGCGCAGATCGAAGCCGCGCAGGCGGCTTACGACAGTCTGCGGACAGCTGCTGCGCCTGGCATCCAGCTGCACGGCGGGCAGGTCCGGCCCACGGGGCTGCGCGGCGTCCTGGCGCGGCTGACGCGCGGGCGGCTCACCGGCGTGCGCTCACGCATGCTGGCTTGGGCGGTGCTGTCGGCCTTGCTATTTTTGACCGCTGCCGGCGCCGCGATGTACGGGCTGCACGACCGTCTGAGCCCCGAGGCGCTGGCCGCTGCCGCCGCCGCGACCGCGCTCGGCGTGGCGCTGATCTTCGCGTCGGGCTGGGGCTTTGCCCGGTCCATCGCCGGGCTGCTGGGCGCGGCCACCGACTTCACGCGCCAGATCGCGGCGGGCAACCTGAGCACGCCGCTTCCCGGCGCGCAGACTCATGACGAAATCGGCGAGCTGAAGTTTTCCCTTGAAGTCATGCGCAGAAGCCTCGTCAGCATTACCCGCGACGTGCACGCCGGCATCGAAAACGCCTTGAAATCGGCCGCCGACATCGCGGACGGCAATGCCGACCTGTCAGCCCACACCGAGCGCCAGGCGGCGTCGCTGGAAGAAGCCGCGGCCAGCATGGAACAACTGGCGGTCACGGTGAAGCAGAATGCCGCAAACGCGCTGGACGCCGATGCCATGGCCAATCAGGCCAGCGACCTGGCCCTGCGTGGCGGCCAGGTGGTCGACGAGGCCGCTCAGGCCATGCAGGGCATCGTCCAAAGCTCCTCACGCATTGCCGAGGTCGTGGGCATCATCGACGGCATCGCCTTCCAGACCAATCTTCTGGCGCTGAACGCCGCCGTCGAAGCCGCGCGCGCGGGCGAGGCCGGCAAGGGCTTTGCAGTGGTGGCGAGCGAAGTGCGCAGCCTCGCACAGAAAAGCGCCACCGCCGCGCGCGAGATCAAGGCGCTGATCGAAAGCTCGAACGCGCGGGTCGACGACGGCGTGCGGCACGTCGAACGGGCTGGCTCCAGCATGCGCGACATCGTGAACTCGGTGCAGCAGGTCACGCGCATCATCAACGAAATCGCCGCCACGTCCACCGACCAGCACGCCGGCATCGATACCGTCAGCCGCACGATCACCGAAACCGACAGCGCCGCGCAAGGCAACGCCGCGCGTGTCGAGCAGGCCTCGCAGGCCGTGGAAAACCTGCGCACGGATGGCGCCCGGTTGCGTCACGCCATCGAAGTGTTCCGCGTTTCCAGTGCACCGCCCGCTCCCGTCGTCGCGGAATCAAGGATGCGTCTTCCGGCCCCGCCAACGCCGCTCGCCATCACCAGCAATCGCCCGACCCAGGCTGGACTACGCAGTTGATCCGCCGGCGGCCGGGCCGGACGCAAGTCTGGGGCGCATGCGGAAAAAGCGCCGGGGCGGTCAGACGCCCGCGGCCGCTTCCTTGTCCAGACGCTTGATGAACACCTGCAATTCCTTGACGACCTGCTGGTCGCCCCGCGCCTGAGCCGCCTGCAATCCGGACTCCCAGGCGGTGCGCGCGCCGGGCTTGTCGCCCAGCCCAAGGCAGGCCTTGCCCAGCCATTTCCAGGCGACGGAATACGTGGGATCAAACGCCAGCGCCGCGCGCAGATGCGTGGCGGCTTCGGCATGGCGTTCGTGCTCGGCATAGGCCTTGCCCAGCGAAAACCGCAGCAGCAGGTTGTCCGTGCCCTTGGCCAGCATCGCCTCAAGCCGCTCGATCATTCCTTCCATGCGGGGTTCCTCTCATATCTGATCTTCAACAACACCGCATCATAGAACTGGCATGGCATCGCAGCGCGAAAGCCCCCACGCCGTTGTCCGGCGCTACACTCGCAGGTCTGCCCCGCGCCCGCGCCGCCGCGCCCGGACGCCCGATTTCAGGAGCCCGCATGAGCACGATCCATGATTTCTCCGCCCGCGCCATCGACGGCACGGAACAGTCTCTAGAAAAGTACCGCGGCCGCGTGCTGCTGGTGGTGAATGTCGCGTCCAAATGCGGATTCACGCCGCAGTATGCCGGCCTGGAAGATCTTTACCGATCATTCCACAACGACGGCCTGACCGTGCTGGGTTTTCCGTGCGACCAGTTCGGCCACCAGGAACCCGGCGACGAGGCCGAGATCCAGAATTTCTGCAGCACCCAGTACGACATCACTTTCCCGTTGTTCGCCAAGATCGACGTCAACGGCGCGAACGCCCACCCGTTGTATCAGTGGCTCAAGGGCGAAAAGCCGGGCGTCTTCGGCACCGAAGGCATCAAGTGGAACTTCACCAAGTTCCTGGTGGGACGCGACGGCCGCGTCATCAAGCGTTATGCGCCCACCGACACGCCGGCCAGCCTGCGCGAGGACATCGCCAAGGCCCTCTCCGCCCCCGTCTAACGCAGCGGCGGCAACCGCCGGCGCACGGTGTGCGCCTTGACGATGGCGGTGTTGGTCTCGGCGAACTCGGTTACGCGCTCCAGGATGCCGTCCAGATGCGTGATCGACCTGAGCACCATGCGGGCGATGAAGCAGTCATCGCCCGTCACCTTGTCGCACTCCACGAATTCCGGAATCTGCTGGATCAGGCCCTCGACGTGGCGCAACTGCCCGGGCAGCGGCCGGATGCGCACGATGGCCTCCAGCGTGTAGCCCAGCGCCACCGGATCCACGTCCAGCGTGTACGCGCGTATCACCCCCGATTCTTCAAGCCGCCGCATGCGATCCGCGACGCTCGGCGCGGACATGCCGACCTGCCGCGCCAGATCGGCCGTGGTGGTGCGCGCATTGGCCGACAGCATCTCCACCAGACGGCGGTCGATTCCATCCAGAACCGGACTTTCATTTTTTAGGTCGTTCTGCATAAATTCCACCCAAAGCAAGGTTGAAACCCGAAAGTGCCACCGCAAGATCATATAAGCAGATTGAACCGCCTGGGATAATTTCTCCATCGAATTCCTGGCCAGACGGCCTATCGGAGAACATCATGATCCCCTCGACCGAACGCGCGGGCCTCCTGCAGATGGCAGCCGCCATGACCCTGTCGGGCACCCTGGGCGTTTTCGTAATGGAGTCCGGGCAAAGCGCCTGGAACGTCGTCTTCTTCCGCTGCGTGTTCGGCGCGCTGTCGCTCTTTCTGTATTGCTGGGCGCGCGGCCTGCTCAAGCCCGGCCTGTTCACGGCGAAGACGCTGGCCCTGGCGCTGATTGCCGGCGCCGCGCTGGTGCTGAACTGGGTGCTGCTGTTTTCGGCCTATCGCCTGGCGTCCATTTCGCTGGCCACCGCCGTCTACAACGTGCAGCCGTTTTTCCTGATCGGTCTGGGCGTGCTGTTCCTGGGCGAGCGGCCCTCGCGCGGCAAGGTTGCGTGGTCGCTCGTGGCCTTTGCCGGCCTGCTGCTGGTGCTGCGCCTGGGCGACACGGGCGCGGCGGGCAGCGGCGCATATCTGTCGGGACTGATGCTGGGACTGGGCGCGGCCGCGCTCTATGGCATCACGGCCATCATCGTGAAGCGCCTGAAGGGCATCCCGCCGCAAGTGCTGGCGCTGGTGCAAGTGACGTTGGGCGCGGTCATGCTGCTGCCCATGGCGGATTTCAACGCCCTGCCCGCGCAGCCCGTGCAATGGGGTTACCTGGTGGCGCTGGGCCTCATCCATACGTGCCTGATGTACATCCTGATGTACTCGGCCATCCAGAAGCTGCCCACCACCTCCACCGCCGCGCTCAGCTTCATCTATCCCGCGGTCGCCATCCTGCTCGACTTCGTGGTCTACGGCCATCGCATGGATGCGACGCAGGTGGCGGGTGTGGCGCTGATCTTCCTGGCCGCCGCCGCCGTCAGCCTGAACTGGAACTGGCGCCTGCCGCGCAGCCCGCGGGCCGGTGCGGTCTAGGGCAAACCCGCACCCGGTCCCCGGTTATTCAGGCGTGCGTCCGGTTCGCGCCGCTATCATGGCCCTTCCCATCCGCGGGCAGCTGCCCGCGGCGCCATGACGAACAGGACACCCCCATGATCGATCTCTATTACTGGACTACCCCCAACGGTCACAAGATCACGATGTTCCTCGAAGAGACCGGCCTGCCGTACAAGATCCACCCGGTCAACATCGGCCGCGGCGATCAGTTCAAACCCGAATTCCTGGCCATCGCGCCCAACAACCGCATTCCCGCCATCGTGGACCAGGCGCCCGCCGATGGCGGCGCGCCGATCCCGCTGTTCGAGTCCGGCGCCATCCTCCAGTACCTGGCCGAAAAGACCGGCAAATTCCTGCCCGCCGACGTGCGTGGCCGCGCTGAAGTGTCGCAATGGCTCTTCTGGCAAATGGGCGGCCTGGGTCCGATGGCCGGCCAGAACCACCACTTCTCGGGCTATGCGCAGGAACGCATTGCTTACGCCATCGATCGTTACGTCAACGAAACCAACCGCCTGTACGGCGTGCTGAACAAGCGTTTGGCCGACCGCGAGTTCGTCGCCGGCGACTATTCCATCGCCGACATGGCGGCCTATCCGTGGATCGTGCCGCACGCCAAGCAGGGCCAGGACCTGAACGACTTTCCGCACCTCAAGCGCTGGTTCGACGCCATCCGCGCACGCCCCGCGACGCAACGCGCCTACGCGCTGGCGGACACGGTCAACACCACGCCCCCGCTCAGCGACGACGAAGCGCGCCGCATCCTGTTCGGCCAGACCGCCCAACACGTCCGCTAACGCCCAAGGAACGCGCCATGAACGCACCGCAACGCGTCTTTCGCCGCGCGCGCGCGGCCGATCTGCCCGCCATCGTGGCCATGCTGGCCGATGACGACCTGGGCGCCGGACGCGAGGATGCCTCCACCCCGCTGAATCCGCGCTATGTCGCCGCCTTCGAGGCAATCCAGCAGGATTCCAATCAATTCCTGGCCGTGGTTGAGCAGGATTCACAACTGGTGGGCTGTTTGCAGTTATCGTTCATACCCGGCCTGTCGCGGCTGGGCCTGTGGCGGGGCCAGATCGAAAGCGTGCGCATCGCTTCGGCATACCGCGGCGCGGGTCTGGGACGGGCCATGTTCGAATGGGCCATCGAGCAATGCCGCAGCCAGGGCTGCGGACTGGTCCAGCTCACCACCGACCGCGCGCGCCCCGATGCGCGCCGGTTCTACGAAAGCCTGGGTTTCAAGGCCAGCCACGACGGCATGAAGCTCAGCCTGTAACGTCTGATTCTGATTTTCGAAAGGAGCGCCCAATGCCCTTGCATGGCGAATACAAAGTCCCCGGCGGCAAACTGGTCGTCGCGGATCTGGAAGTGCGGGACGGCCGCCTGGCCGACGTGCGCATCAGCGGCGACTTTTTTCTTGAACCGCCCGAAGCCCTCGAAGCCATCAACCGCGGCCTGAACGGCATGCCCGCGGACGCCGGCGAACTGGAACTGGCGGTCGCCGTGCAATCGGCCCTGCCGGCCGACGCCGAAATGTTCGGCTTCTCGGCCGAAGCCATCGCCGTGGTGCTGCGGAGGGCGCTGGCATGAGCCGCACCGACTGGAACGACTACGACTGGCAACTGATCCATGAAGGCCCGCAGCCTCCCGCGCTGCACATGGCGCTGGACGCGGTCATCACCGACGAAGTCGGCGCCGGCCAGCGACCGCCCACGCTGCGCATCTGGGAATGGTCGGCGCCGGCCGTCGTGATCGGCCGCTTTCAATCCCTGAAGAATGAAGTCGACCCGGACGGCGCCGCGCGCCACGGCATCGAGGTGGTGCGCCGCGTGAGCGGCGGCGGCGCGATGTTCATCGAACCCGGCAACTCCATCACCTATTCGCTGAGCGCTCCGCAGGCGCTGGTCCACGGCATGAGCTTCCAGGAATCGTATGCCTTCCTGGACGCCTGGGTGCTGACCGCGCTGCAGGGCCTGGGCATCAAGGCCTGGTACCAGCCGCTGAACGACATCGCCTCCGACATCGGCAAGATCGGCGGCGCGGCGCAGGCCCGCCGCGCGGGCGCCGTGCTGCATCACGTCACCATGTCCTACGACATCGACGCCGACAAGATGGTCGAAGTCCTGCGCATCGGCCGCGAGAAGCTTTCCGACAAGGGCACCACCAGCGCCAAGAAGCGCGTCGACCCCCTGCGCACGCAGACCGGGCTGGCGCGCGAGGTCATCATCGACCGCATGGTGGAAACTTTCGCCGGACTGCATCGTCTGACTCCAGGCAGTGTGGGCAGCGAAACGCTGGCGCGCGCCCAGGCGCAGGCGGACGAAAAATTCTCCCGCGCCGAGTGGACAGGCGTCGTGCCCTGACGGCGCCGCAGTTTTTGGAGGTAATTGAATGAATCGCACATTCACGCCACCTGGCGCGATACGCGGTCTGATTCTGGGCGCCGCCCTGCTGGCCATCGCCGGCTGCAGCAGCACGCCCCCGTCGAACATCACGCTGGCCGATTCCAACGCCCAATCCTCGGCCACGCCGGAAAAGGTGGGCGACCTGTCCACCGAGCGCATCAAGTGGGCGGCCAGCAAGCCGGGCTGCGAGGGCGACTGCCCGCGCATCGAGATCGACAGCGTGGCCTTCCCCGGCATCCCGAAGCTGACCGCGCTGGTCGACCACGTGCTCGCCTACATGACCGGCACCGACGCCAACCGGCGCGGTCCCTACGACACGCTGTCGGAATACACGAAGTATTTCTGGTCCACGGCGCGCCCGCGCGACGCGACCTATTTCAAGGCCAGCGTGAAGGACACGGTGGGCGACGTCGTTTCCATCGAGCTGCACACAGAGCAGTACCTGACCGGCGCCGCGCACGGCATTCCGGCCACGCAATACCTGAACTGGGAACGCAGCCGCGGCCGCGTGATGAGCCTGGACGAAGCGCTGATCCCGGGACGCCGCGCCGATTACGTCGCTGCCCTGCAGCGTGCGCACGCGAAATGGCTGACCGGCAACCCGGACGCCAAACGCGACCCGGCGGCCTACAACAAGATGTGGCCCTTCCAGGAAAGCGACAACTTCGCGCTCACGCGCAACGGCATCGTGGTCAAGTACGACGCCTATTCGATCGCGCCGTATTCGCACGGCGAGCCTGAGCTGACGCTTTCGTACCAGGATTTGCGCGGCATTTTGAAGCCGGAGCTGCTGCCGGCGACGTAAAAGCACGCGGGCGCCGCGCCTAGTGAGCCGAGGCCTCAGCCCGGGTCATTAAGAAAACGCCGGGCATCCGCCCGGCAGTTTCTGGCGCCACAAATAGGAATCGCTCCTTGCGGAGCGATTCCTTTTTTTGTCTCTCTCTGCCTCCTCGACGACGCGCCCGAGGGGCGCATCGCCGATTCAGTCTTTACGGATACAGACCGCGCACCTGGCGGGCCTGCAGGATCCGCGTGCAAGCCACGATGAACGCGGCGGTGCGCAGCGTCACCTTGTGTTCGCGCGACACCTGCGCCACGGCGGCGTAGGCTTCGCGCATCAAGCGTTCGAGGCGCTGGTTGATCTCTTCCTCGCTCCAGAAGAAGCTGGAGAAGTCCTGCACCCACTCAAAGTAGCTGACCGTCACACCGCCGGCGTTGGCCAGCACGTCCGGCACGACATAGACGCCGTTCTCGGCCAGGATGTCGTCCGCTTCCGGGGTCGTCGGGCCGTTGGCGCCTTCGACCACGATCTTGGCGCGCACCTTGGCGGCATTATCGGCGGTGATCTGGCTTTCCAGGGCTGCCGGGATCAGGAACTCGGTTTCCAGCGTCCAGAACTCAGCCTTGTCCAGTGCCTGGCCACCCGAGAAGCCGCCCACGCCGCCGGTCTGCGACACGTGCGACAGCAGCTTGTGCACGTCCAGGCCGGCCGCGTTGTGCACGGTGCCGGTGTGATCCTGCGCAGCGATGACCTTGGCGCCGGCTTCATGGAACAGACGGGCGGCGGTGCCGCCCACGTTGCCGAAGCCCTGCACGACGACGCGCGCGCCGGCCACATCGATGTTCCGGTCGCGCGCGGCTTCGCACGCCACGACGAACACGCCGCGGCCAGTGGCCTCGACGCGGCCCAGGCTGCCACCCAGCGCGATCGGCTTGCCGGTAACCACGCCCGTGGCGGTGGCGCCTTCGTTCATGGAGTACGTGTCCATCATCCAGGCCATGGTCTGGGCGTTGGTGTTTACGTCAGGCGCGGGAATGTCCTTGGACGGTCCGATGATGACGCCGATCTCGCTGGTGTAGCGGCGCGTCATGCGTTCGAGTTCCGAGGCGGAGAGCTTGCGGGGATCGACACGGATGCCGCCCTTTGCGCCGCCGTACGGCAGGTTGACCGCGGCGTTCTTGACCGACATCCAGGCGGCCAGCGCCATCACTTCGGACAGCGTCACGTCCTGGTGGAAACGCACCCCACCCTTGCCCGGACCGCGCGACACGTTGTGCTGCACGCGATAGCCCTCGAAGTGGGCGATGGTGCCGTTGTCCAGTTCGATCGGCACATCGACGATCAGCGAGCGCTTCGGACGCTTCAGCGTCTCGACCCACCGGCTCAGGGAACCGAGGTACGGTGTGACCCGGTCGACTTGTTGCAGGTAATTACCCCAGGGGCCGAGGTCCTCGGCATTCAGATAAGACGGCAAGGCATGGGTGGGAGTTTGAGACATGAGCATGCTCTCCTGACAAAGTTGCGCCATTTTATCCACGAAAGTAATAGCGTCCCTATTTAAAGTTTAAATATTTTAAATAGGGACATATTAACGTTGCGGATACCGAACGGGTCGCAGGCGGGCCCGGAAGCTGCAGCTATCCTAAGCCTGCAATGGGGTGGCGTCCAGCCTGCGGCGGGGATTCGCAGGGCGAAAAAAAGGGCGGCCTCTTTTGGAGAGCCGCCCTTCACATTCATGCCTATGCAGCCACCCAGCCATCACCCCGATGTCTGACACCCTGGAGCGCCCCGGTGTCTGACACCCTGGAGAGACGATCTTCAGCCTGCACCGCCGCAGCAAGGGTGTCAGACACCTGCATCGCGGCCAGCCACACTCAGCAAGAGCACCGCATCACCCCGGTGTCTGACACCCGGGTGAGACGGTCTTCAGCCTGCACCGCCGCAGCAAGGGTGTCAGACACCTGCATCGCAGCAATGGCATCAGACACCTCGCCAGCGCCAATTCACACCGACAGCAACTGCCAAGCCAGACGCGCCGCCGCGCGCGCGCCGTGGCCGTCGACGTCGAACTTGGGGTTGAACTCCGCCATGTCCGCCAATCGGAGTTTGCCGCTAGCCTTGACCCGCAGGACGATCTCCTCGATCACGGACATCGGCACGCCATAAGGCGCCGGCGCGGACACTCCCGGCATCACGCCAGCAGGCAGCACATCCAGATCGATCGTGAGATACACGTGCTCTGCCTTGGCCAGCAGCCCGTCCACGTCGGCAAGCCGGGCATCCAGATGACGCTCCTGCATGTCCCGGTCTTCGATCCACACGGCGCCGACTTCCGCGGCGCGGGCGTAGAGCGCCGGCGTGTTGGCCAGCCGCGAGACCCCCAGGCAGGCGTATTGCAGGTCGCGCCCGCGCGCCTCGCTGTCCGTCGCGATCTGGTCGAACGGCGTGCCGGAGCTGCCGGGGCGGCCCGTGCGCAGATCGAAGTGCGCATCCAGATTCAGCACCAGCACGGCGCCCGCGTCGCCGCGCGCATCCAGCCAGCGGGCCAAACCCTGGAAACTGCCCCAGGCGATCTCATGCCCGCCACCCAGTACGACCGGCCGGGCGCCCCGCCCCATCAGTTCGGCCAGACGCAGGCCCAGGCGCTCCTGCGCGTCTTCCAGCTTGTCGCCGTGGCATTCGACGTCGCCGGCGTCCAGCAGGCGCGTCAGCCCATGCGCCGGCAGGCCCGCCAGATACTTGCGAATGCCGGCAGGCCCCGCGGCGGCGCCCACCCGGCCCTGGTTGCGCGCCACGCCCGCATCGCAGGCAAAGCCCAGCAGCACGGCCTCGCCCATCTCGCCCTGCCCCGCTTCGGCCTCGACGATGTGCGCGAGCCGGCGGGTGTCGCCCTGCTCGGCGCTGTCGTCGCGTGCCTTCCAGAGACTTTTGTCCAGTTGCGGCGCGCTCATGCTGCCGCCCCCGGGCCCGCGCTCAGGACCGCCTGCAGGAATTCGCGGGTGCGGGCTTCGCGCGGCTCGCTGAAGATCACCTCCGGCGAACCGGATTCCAGGATGACGCCGCCGTCCATCACGGCCACCACGTCCGCGACGTCGCGGGCAAAGCCCATTTCGTGCGTCACGACCATCATGGTCATGCCTTCGCGGGCCAGCAGCTTCATGACCTGCAGCACTTCGCCGACCAGCTCCGGATCCAGCGCCGACGTCGGCTCGTCGAACAGCATCACCTGCGGCTGCATCGCCAGCGCGCGCGCAATAGCCACGCGTTGCTTCTGGCCGCCGGACAGGCTGGCGGGCATGGCCGCCATCTTCTGCGACAGGCCCACCTTGTTGAGCAGGTCTGACGCCAACGCATTGGCCTGTTCGCGCCCCATGCCGAGCAGCGTGCGGGGGCCGACGGTCACGTTGTCCAGCACCGACAGATGCGGGAACAGATTGAAGCCCTGGAACACCATGCCCACCTGCGTGCGCAACTGGTTCAGTTCGGCTTCGGGCAACATCACCCCGTCGGCCTGCAGCGTCTGGCCACAGATATCGACCGTGCCGCGCTGGGCGACTTCCAATCCGTTGCAGCAACGCAGCAACGTGCTCTTGCCCGAACCGCTCGGTCCGATGACCACCACCACCTGCGACTTCAGCACATCGAAATCGATGCCGCGCAGAACGGCATGATCGCCATAGGACTTGTGCAGGCCGCGGATGCGGATCATTTCCTGACCTTCGATGATGAGGCTCATTGCACCATTCCTCCAGCGCGCAGGCGATGCTCGATCTTGCGCAAAATCACCATGGCGGTCGTGGTCAGCGCCAGATAGATCAAAGCCACCACCAGGTAGGTTTCCAGCGAGCGATACGACACGCTGATGATCTTCTGCCCCTCGTGCATCAGATCGTGAATGGTCAGCAGCGAGACCAGCGCCGAGTTCTTGATGAGCGCGATGAACTCGTTGCCCAGCGGCGGAATCATGCGCACGAAAGCCTGCGGCAGGATGATGATGCGCATCGCCTGGCCGGAAGACATCCCCAGCGAGCGCGCCGCCTCCGTCTGGCCGCGATCCACCGACTGGATCGCGCCCCGCACGATCTCCGACACATAGGCCCCGGAATACATGCCCAGGCCCAGCACGCCGCAAGCGAACGCCGGCAGCGTCACGCCGAACTGCGGCAAGCCGAAGAACCAGATGAACAACTGCACCAGCAGCGGCGTACCCCGGAAGAACAGCAGGTACGTGCTGCACAGGTGATACGTGATGCGCCGCTGCGGATTGAGCCGGCCGATCCCGACCAGCAGCCCCATCACGCAGCCCAGGAGCAAGGCGCCGGCGGTCACCTCGACGGTGACCAGCGCGCCCCGCATCAGCGCGTCGAAGTCGGCGAAGACGGGTGAGAATTCCAGGTTCATTTCGCGGGGGCCTCGAACCACTTGTTCACGATGGACTGGTAGCTGCCGTCGGCCTTGAGCTTCTTCAACGCGGCGTTCAGGTCGCGCGTGAGCTCAGGCTTGTTCTTGGGCACGGCGATGCCGTAATCCTCGGTCGTGACCTGCTCGTTCAGCACGGTCAGGCCGTTGGTGCTCTGCGCGAACAGCTTGGCGGCGGGCTTGCCCGTCACTGCGGCATCGGCGCGGCCGATCTGCACCAGGTTGAACATCTCCTGGTTCTTCTCGACTTCCACGCGCTGCACCTTGGGGAAGTGCTCTTTCAGGTAGTTCACCGACTTCGTGCCGACCTGCACCGACACCTTGCGGCCTTCCAGGTCCTTGATCGTCTTGATGGGGCCGTCGGCCTTGGTCAGGACCACCAGGCCGCCCGCGTAGTACGGATCGGTGAAATCGACGACCTTGCTGCGCTCGGGCGTGATGTAGATGGCGGACACCGCGATGTCGGCGCGACCGGCTTGCAGCGCGGGAATCAGGCCCTTGAAGTCGATGTCGATCCATTCAACCTTCTTGCCCATCGCGCCGGCCAGCGCTTCGACCAGCTCGATGTCAAAGCCGGTGCGCTTGCCGTCCTTGACGAATTCCATCGGCGGGAAGGTGGCGTCGGTGACGGCGCGAATCGTTTCCTGGGCGTGCGCGGCGCCGGCGGCCCAGGCGAGGCTCAGAGTCAGGGCGGCGGACAGCAGCGTGCGGCGAGTGGTCATGGTGGGTCCTATGGAGGTGGGTGCGACAGGTGGTACGACGGTGGGTACGACGTTCGTTGCGGCTAGGAACGGGCTAAACGATGAGGCGGGTGAAACAGGTGTTCGATAAGGCGGACAACACGGCCTCAGGCGGCCTTCAGGCGCTCTGAAATTCGGCGGGCGGCTGCGAGGGTCATCTCGATCAGCGCGTCCGGATGTTGCGCGGCGCGGGTGGACGGCGCCATCAGCGTGATCGAGGCCACGGCCTGGTTCGCCCGCTGAAAAATCGGCACGCTCACGCCCCAGACGCCGGCGTCGACTTCGCTGTCGGTCACGGCATAGCCTTGCGTGCGGATGGTGTCCAGCTCGCCGGTCAACCGGGCGGCATCCACGCCGGCCTCGTCGGCCAGGTAGGCCAGCGCGGCCTGCAGGCGGGCCTGCGGCATGAACGCCAGCAGCGACTTGGCCGACGCGCCCCGCGCCAGCGGCAGCCCGCGGCCCTTGGTGAACGAGCAGCGCAGCGGATGCTGGCTTTCCACCATGTCCAGGCACACGGCCTGGTCCTTCACGGCGACAAGCAGGCCGATGGTTTCGCCGGACGACGCGGCCAGCGCCGCCATGTCGGGTTGCGCTTCGTGAATCAGGAACGACGACTGGTCAAAGCCCCACGCGAGCTGCACGCACAGCGGGCCGGGCCCGTATTCGCCTTCGTGTTCGGCAACGAATCCCCAGCGCTTGAGGAGCGCGATCTGCCGGTAGAGCGTGCTCTGCGCCAGGCCCGTTTTTTCGGCCAGCGCGGCGATGCTGAGCGGGCCGTCGTGCCGGGCCAGGGTGGCCAGCACATACAGGACGCGATCCGCGCCCGCCCCGACAGACGTTTCCGACATGAAGATTCAACTCCCAGCAATATCGAAGCGAGATTATCAATTTGTGGCGGTTTCACTTCTGATTTTTCCCATCGATTGAGAATCGCAAGGGAAAACCCCGAATTTCGGACGCAAAAAAACCCGCCGGAAGGCGGGTTTCCATCGGACGATAGCTGGACGATCCAGCTTTCAAGCAGGGCTCTTCAAGGCGCGGGGGGCTTCTCGTAATCCGACAGCCCGACACCGGAGACGCCCTTCACACCCCCCCCGGGGGCCGCAGCGGCCGGCGCCGGCGTCGACGGGGCCACAGGCGCCTGAACCGCAGCCGGCGCATCGGCCACGGGCGCGGCATCCGCCCCCTGCGGCACGCCCTGCGCCGCCGCACGGCGTTTGCGCTTGGCGTCCTCTTCCTTCTGGACCAAGGCCGTCAGCTCGGCGGCCAGCGACTCGGACTTGCCCGTGGCCGCCCACGCGGCCGCGTTCTGCCCCTTCGTGTCCTGCGTGGTGACGTCGGCGCCGGACTTGAGCAGCAGCTCGACCATGGGCTTGCGGCCGGACAGCGCCGCCATCATCAACGGCGTCTCGCCATTGGGCGCGGGCGCATTGACCATGGCCTTGTTCGCCAGCAGCAGGCGCGCCATTTCCATCTGCCCCTTGGACGCGGCGTAATGCAGCGGCGTCCAGCCCAGGCGGTTGACCTGCGCGCCTCGGGCAATCAGCTTCTTGGCGCGTTCGGTCTGCCCGGCGATGGCCAGGTACATCAGCGGCGTCTCGCCCGCCGGGTTCTCGGCGTTGACGTCCGTGCGCTTGTCCGCGGCCAGCACATCGAAGACATTCCAGGCGTTGTCCACGACCGCGCGCATGATGGCCGGCTGGCCGTTCTTGTAGCGCACGTTGGGATCCGAGCCCTGCGCCAGCAGATCGCGGATGTCGTCGGGATAATCGTTGGCGACGTAGACCCACCAGTCGGCGGGATTGGCGGCCTGCGCGGCGGGCGCGGCCAGACCGATGGCCAGCGCCAAGAGGCCGGCGCGGCCGCATGACAGGAAGGCTTTTTGGGCGGAGGCGATGCGGATGGCCATGGCTGTCCTTGGATGCGGATTCAATGAATCGGGATGACTATTTCTTGATCTTGCTGAACAGCTTGAAGAAATTGTCGGTGGATGCGCGTGCGACCTCGGCTACCGTGATGCCGCGCAGGTCCGCGATCTTTTCGGCAACGTGGATCACCTTGGACGGATCGTTGAGCTTGCCGCGGAACGGCACCGGCGCCAGGTACGGCGAGTCGGTTTCGATCAGCAACCGGTCCAGCGGGACCTTGGCGGCCACTTCGTGCACGATCTGCGCGTTCTTGAACGTCACGATGCCGGACAGCGAAATGTAGAAATTCTGATCCAGCGCAGCCTGCGCCACTTCCCAGGTCTCGGTAAAGCAATGCATGACGCCACCCGCCTCGGCCGCCTTTTCCTCGGCCAGCATGCGCACGGTGTCCTCGGCGGATGAACGGGTGTGCACGATCAGCGGCAGGCCCGCCTCGCGCGCCGCGCGGATGTGGCGACGGAAGCGTTCGCGCTGCCAGTCCAGCGGCTCGGACAGCCGGTAATAGTCCAATCCGGTTTCGCCGATGGCCACGACCTTGGGATGTTCGGCCAGGCGCACCAGTTCTTCGGGCGTGGGGTCCGGCGTGTCTTCGTAGTCGGGGTGCACGCCCACCGACGCCCACAGGCGCGGCTCTGGCTCCACCAGCGACATCAGGCCCGGCCATTCCGGCATGTTGACGCTGACGACCAGCGCGTGCGTGACCTGGTTTGCGGTCATGCGGTCAAGAATGGCCGGCAGATCGTTGGCAAGCTCGGGAAAATTCAGATGACAGTGTGAATCGACGTACATGGGAAGTCTGGTAGGTCTTACGCCTGGCAGGATAGCACCACGCGTTGCAGGGTGGCGTGGGCGAAAAGCTTGGCGTTCAGGGGGTGCGTGGCCAGCGCGCGCTGGCGCGTCAGCCAGCGGGCCGATTCGGCCACGCGGGCGGGATTGATACGGGCGGCAACCTGTGCCACGCCGGCTTGCAGCGACGGGAAATAGCGCACCGGCGCGCCGGCGCTGGCCAGCATCAGATCGGTGTAGAGCCGTTGCAAGGCATCGATCCATTCAGCTGCCGCCACCTTTTCCAGGGATTCGGCCAGCGTGCCCACGTCGGGCGTCTGGCCCTTGGACAACGGATTGACCAGTTGGCCCAGCCATGCCGGACAGGCGGACTCGCCCGACTGCGCCAGCCGCAATGCCGCCAGCGGCGCGCCGCCCGCCGCGGCCAGCCATTCCCGCGCCGGCTCCACGTTCTGGTCGCGCAACCATTGCAGCGCCGTGTCCGCATCGGGCGCAGGCAGCGGCAGCCGGCGGCAGCGCGACACCAGCGTGGGCAGCAGCCGGTCCGGCGCGTCCGCGACCAGCAGAAACACCGTATGCGGGGGCGGTTCTTCCAGCACCTTGAGCAAGGCGTTGGACGACACGACGTTCAGCGCATGGGCCGGATACAGCAACGCCACGCGCCAGCCGCCGCGGTGGGTCGCGGTGTTGAACCAGGACTCCAGCGACCGGATCTGGTCGATGCGGATTTCCTTGGAAGGCGCGCGCTTGGCGGCGCCCGTCGCCGGCTCGGCGTCTTCGGCCTGTTCGGCCGCGTCCGCGCCCTCTTCCACGGCCACCGCCTCAGGGCGGATACGGCGCAGGTCGGGGTGATTTCCGCTGGCGAACCAGTTGCAGGCGGCGCAGTGTCCGCACGCCAGCCCGTTCTCGGGCGTCTCGCACAGCAGACTGGCTGCTGCGGCGATGGCGAAATCCAGCTTGCCGATGCCGGCCAGCCCGTGCACCAGCCAGGCGTGCGCGAACCGGTCACGGTTGCCCAGCCACGTGCGGGCCGTCTCCATCTGCCAGGGGTGAAATTGGGGCGCGCTCATGCAGCAACGGCCAGCAGCTCGCGCAGGCCCGCCTCGAGGTCTGCACGGATCTGGGCGATGGAACGGGTGGAATCGACGACACGGATGCGGTCGGGATCGGCTTTGGCGCGGGCATGGTAGGCCTCGCGGGTGCGCTCGAAGAAGGCCGCGCCTTCGCGCTCGAAGCGGTCCGGCTCGCGCGCATCGGCCAGCCGCGCCCGCGCGACTTCAAGCGGGACGTCGAACAGCCAGGTCCGGTCCGGGCGGCCGGCGCGCATCCAGTCTTCCAGAACCGCGACCCGATCGGCGCCCAGGCCGCGGCCGCCGCCCTGATAGGCGTAGCTGGCGTCGGTGTAGCGGTCGCAGACCACCCACGCGCCGCGCGCGATCGCCGGTTCAATAACTTGGCGGGCGTGTTCGCAGCGGGCGGCGAACATCAGCAGCGTTTCGGTATCCAGCCCCATGGCATCGTTCAGCACCAGCGCGCGCAGCTTTTCGCCCAGCGGGGTGCCGCCGGGCTCGCGGGTGGACACGACCTCAAGGCCCTGCCCGCGCAGGAAATCCGCGATCCAGCCGGTGTGCGTGCTTTTGCCCGCGCCGTCCACGCCCTCCAGCGTAATGAAACGTCCGCGTGAGGTCATTGATCCTGTCCTTGTGCTGATTCGGGTTCGGGGTTGGCCGGCGCGGCGGGCGCGGGAGCGGGGGTCGGCGCAGGCGTTGAACGCTGGCCCTGGCCCAGAATGTAGCGGGCAACGTTGCGGTTGTGCTCGGACAGATTGGCCGAGAACTCGCTGGTGCCGTTGCCGCGCGAAACGAAATACAGGAACTTGTGCTGTTCGGGCTGCACGGCGGCCAGCAAGGCGGCGCGGCCCGGCGCGGCGATCGGCGTGGGCGGCAGGCCCGGACGCGTATAGGTGTTCCAGGGCGTATCGGTCTGCAGGTCGCGCTTGCGGATGCGGCCCTGGTAGGCCTCGCCCATGCCGTAGATCACGGTCGGATCGGTCTGCAGCAGCATGCCGATCTTCAGCCGGTTGGTGAACACGCCCGACACGCGGCGGCGCTCCGGACCGTGGCCGGTTTCCTTTTCGATGATCGACGCAAGGACCAGCGCTTCATAGGGTGTGGCGACCGCCACGTCGGACTGACGCTTGTCCCAGGTGTCGTTCAGGATGCGCTGGCCTTCCTGGTAGGCGCGGCGCAGCAGATCGTAATCGGTGCTGCCGGGCGTGAAGACGTAGGTGTCGGGGAAGAACAGACCTTCGGGGTGCTTGATGGTCGAGCCCAGCCGCTCCAGCAGATCTTCGTCGCTGACGCCATCCAGCGTCTGCTTGACGTCCGGGTTGTCGCGCAGCGCCTGGCGGATCTGGCGATAGGTCCAGCCTTCCAGGAACGTGATCTGGCGCTGGGTCATGTCGCCGCGCGCCAGGCGTTCGAGCAGCAGCCACGGCGTGTCGCCGTTGATCGCCTGATAGCCGCCCGCCTTCATCAGTTTGTCGCGTTCGGACAGGCGCGCCATCCATACGAAACCGGGCTCCCACATCGGCACGCCGGCCGCGTTGAGCGCGCGCGCGACGGCGCGCGGGCTGCTGCCCGGATCCACCACGAAGTCAATCTTGTCGGCCGCCAGCGTCATCGGGCGGTGCATCCACATGTAGGCAGCGCCCACCGCGCCGCCAACGGCCAGGACGATGAGCAGCAGGAACCACAGGACGAAATTTCGGAGTCGCATCTTCATAAGTGTCGGAAGTTTAATGGATCGCGGGCCTCGCCCGGCACACAACCGGGGCCGGATCGCGCGGCGCACCCCTTTGCGCGTCGGGGACATGGCCAGTCCAGGCCGGGATCGGGGCTATCATCAGCACTTTGATGACGCGATAACCCCGCCGCCATGCACGCCTATTACGCTTCGATTCCCGTCCGCGCCGAAGGTTGCGCGCAATGCGCTCCACTGGATGATCTGGCGGTCTTCACCGCTTCTGGTGCCGACGCCCTGACCTTTCTGCACGGCCAGCTCACGCAGGACGTTACCGGCCTGACCCCGGACGCCGCCCGCCTGGCCGGCTACTGCACCGCCAAGGGCCGCCTGCTGGCCACGCTGGTCATGTGGCGCGGCGCAGGCGATGCCGACGACACGCCCCAGTTCTACGGCATGGTCCGGCAGGACCTGTCCCAGGCGCTCATCAAGCGCCTGTCCATGTTCGTCCTGCGCGCCAAGGTCAAGCTGGCGGCCGCGCCGCTGCACGTGGCCGGGGTGCAGGCCACCTCGGAACAGGCCGCGGCACTGGAAGCTCTGACGGGCGCCCTGCCCCGCGCGACCTGGCAACGCGCCGACCTGCCCTCCGGCACATGGATCGTCGCGCCATCAGCCGACGACCGCCTGCGCTGGTGGTGGATCGCCTCGGACGCGCAACTGGAACAATCCGGCGCGCTCACGCAGGCCCTCGGATTGGCGCCCGCCGCGCACTGGCAGGCGGGAGACCTGGCGGCCGGCATTCCCTGGATTGCCGCGGCAACGCAGGACGTCTTCATTCCGCAAACGGTCAACCTGGATCTGATCCAGGGCGTCAGCTTCACCAAGGGCTGTTATCCCGGGCAGGAAGTCGTGGCGCGCAGCCACTATCGCGGCACCGTCAAACGGCGCATGGCCTACGGCACCATTGCCGACCCCGGCCTGAAAGGCCCGGCGCTCACGGGCGTGGATGTGTTCGACGCCGCGCAGCCTGGCGAGGCCATTGGCCGCGTGGTGCAGGCCGCCAGCGATGCGGGTGTCGTGTCGGTGCTGTTCGAAACCACGCTGGCCGCGCTGCCCGAAGGCGATCTGCGTCTGGCCAGCGCCGACGGCCCCCGCATCGCGGCGGCGCCGCTGCCGTACTCGATCAATCCCTGATCCTTCCGGGCCTGCCCGCGCAGCAGCCCGCGCGCGCAGGCCTGGCGGTCATCGTCAGACCGCCACCCCGAACAACGCCCCCACGCCGGCCGTCACGGCCATCGCCGCCGCGCCCAGCACGGTGACGCGCAACGCCGCGGGCAGTTTGGGTGCGCCGCCCGCCTTCGCGGCCATCGTGCCCAGCGCCGCCAGACAGCACACCGACGCGCCGATGACCCAACCGATCAGGTGCGGTCCGGGCGACACCGCCGCCACCGCCAGCGGCACTGCCGCGCCGCCGGCGAACGATGCGGCCGAGGCCAGCGCCGCCTGCACCGGCCGCGCCCGGTTGTGCAGCGAGATGCCCAATTCGTCGCGCGCGTGCGCGTCCAGCGCGTCATGGCTGGTGAGCTGGCGCGCCACCTGTTCCGCCAGATCGCGCGTCAGCCCCCGGGCCACGTAGATGTCGACCAGTTCGGCCAGCTCTTCGCCGGAATTGCGCTTGAGCGAACGTTGCTCCATGCGCAGGTCGGCGGCTTCGGTGTCGGCCTGCGTGCGCACCGACACGTACTCGCCCGCCGCCATCGACAAGGCGCCGGCCACGAGGCCCGCCAGTCCGGAAGTGAGGATGGCGCCGTGCGAGGCCTGGGCCGCGGCAACGCCGGTGATGAGGCTGGCTGTCGAGACGATGCCGTCATTGGCGCCCAACACTGCGGCGCGCAGCCAGTTGCTGCGAAAAATTCGATGATGTTCTTTTGCTGGCATTGCTGGAAAACCCATGCGAGGCGCGACAGGCACGAGGCGCGCCCGGCCACTGGCCCGGCGCGCCTCACGCGAAATTCATCGCGGCGTCACGCGCACCGCGGTCAGCAAGCCTATCACGCACAGCGTGGCGTGTTCGCCGTCGTAGGCGTGCATTTCCACTTGGCAGACCGAAAGACGCTTGCCCGGCTTGACCACACGCCCAGTCGCGACAAAACGGTCACCCTTGGCGGGCGCCAGGAAGTTCATCTTGAACTCCGACGTCAGCACGTCCTCGTCCGGTCCGAATAGCGTGAACGCGGCATAGCCGCCCGCGCTGTCGGCAATGGTGGTGGAAATGCCCGCGTGCAGAAAGCCGTTCTGCTGGCAGAGGTCGGCGCGGTAAGGCAGAACGATGTCCACCCTGCCCGGCTCGACCGTGTCCAGCTTGGCGCCCAGCAGCGCCATGATGCTTTGCTGGCCAAAACTGGCCTGGACCCGCGCGGCCGGGTCCGTCGACGTTTGGGACGGCGCCACGTCAGTCCTGCTCGCGCTTGACCAGGTTGACGATGCTGGAAAAGTCCAGCTTGCCGGAGCCGCCGCCGCTGTGCAGCGAATACAGGTTGCGCGCCAGCTCGCCCAGCGGAATGGACGCGCGCGCCGACAGCGCGGCCTCGGCGGCCAGCCCCAGGTCCTTGAGCATCAGGTCCACGCCAAAGCCGCCGGCGTATCCCTTGGACGCCGGCGCATGTTCCATGACGCCCGGCCAGGGGTTGTAGAGCTCGGTCGCCCAGTTGCGTCCCGAACTCTTGGCGATGATGTCCGACAGCACTTTCGGGTCCAGCCCGTTGGCCACGCCCAGCGCCAGCGCCTCGGACGTGCCGGCCATCAGGATGCCCAGCAGCATGTTGTTGCAGATCTTGGCCACCTGCCCCGCGCCTGCCGGGCCCGCATGGAAGATATTCTTGCCCATCTTTTCCAGCACGGGACGCGCGCGTTGCAGCGAGGCTTGGGCGCCACCCACGATGAAGGTCAGCGTGCCGGCGGCCGCGCCGCCCGTGCCTCCCGAAACCGGGGCGTCTATCATGGCGATGCCGCGCGCCTCGGCCGCCTGCGCCACCTTGCGCGCCGAATCCGGCGCGATGGTGCTGCATTCAATGACCAGCGCGCTCGAGGCGATCTTGCCAAGCAGATCCTGGTCGAGATACAGGCCCTCGACGTGCTTGCTGGCCGGCAGCATCGAGATCACGACTTCGGCCCCTTCGACCGCTTCAGACGCGGACGCCGCCGCCGTCGCGCCGGCGTCGGTCAGCAGCTTGATGGCCGCCGGCACCAGGTCGAACACCTTCAGGCTGTGGCCGGCCTTGACCAGATTCAATGCCATGGGCGCGCCCATGTTGCCCAAACCGATAAACGCGATGCTGCTCATGATGTCTTGTCTCCTGTTGCTATTGCTGTAGGTATGGATTCATCGTGACCTGCGTAACTGCGTGACCTGCGTGACGGGCGGGAGCCAAGGGCCGGCTGGCGGGCCGGCCGCTATCAGCGACCGATCAGCGCCCTTCCTGCCCCAGATCGGCAAGCGGATGCGGCTCGCCTTCCGGCCAGGGTTCCTCAAAGAATTTCTGCACCCAGGCGTCGGTGGCCATGTCGATGACGGCCGGGTTCCAGCGCGGGTTCTTGTCCTTGTCCACCAGCAGCGCGCGGATGCCCTCGGCAAAATCGCCATGCGCCGTGCAGGCCAGCGCGGCGATGTATTCGACGCGGAACACGTCATCCAGCGACCGCAGGCGCGTGCGCTGCTGCATCGCGAACGCCAGACGCACCGATCCGGGCGAGCCCGCCAGCATGGTCTTGGCGGCGCGCGACAGCCACGGATCCTCGTGGTCCTTCAGGAAGGACAACTCCTCGTAGATGTCGTCCAGCCGGTTGCCGTTGCACAGGTTGTTGACGACGAACGAGTGCTGGCGCAACGGCCCGGGTTCCAGCGGCGTGTGCGGCTCGAGGGCGGTCAGCGCACGGCGCAGCAGGCCGTCGTTGATGGAGCGCGGCGGAATGGCGTCTTCGGCGGCGCCCGCGGCCTGCCCGGCCCACGGCTGCTGCTCCAGCGAGGACAGCAGCGCGGGCCAGTCCGCGCTGTTCAGGCGGAAGTCCGCCAGCCCCGCAAAGAAAGCGTCGGACGTGTTCAACTGCGCGCCCGTCAGCGCCAGGAACACGCCGCTGCGGCCCGGCATGCTGTTCAGCAGCCAGCTTCCGCCCACGTCCGGGAACAGCCCGATCGACACTTCCGGCATGGCCAGCCGCGAGGTCTCGCTGACGACGCGGTGGCTGGCGCCCATCATCAGGCCGATGCCGCCGCCCATGACGATGCCATGGCCCCAGCACAGCACGGGCTTGGGATAGGTATGAATGCGATAGTCCAGCCGGTATTCGTGCTCGAAGAAGCGGCGCGCATAGGCGTTGCTCCAGCCGGACTTGCCCGCGTTCTCTTTCATGCTGCGGTACAGGCCGTGCAGATCGCCGCCAGCGCAGAACGCCTTGTCGCCCGCACCCTGCAGCACCACCAAAGCAACACCGGGATCCCGCGCCCACGCGTCCAAGCGATCAGCCAGCAGGTCAACCATCTCGAGCGACAGGCCGTTCAGCGTTTGCGGCGCATTCAGCGTCGCAATGCCGAAACGCATTCCATTGGCAGCGGATCTTTCTTCGAACAACACCGGTGCATTCATCTTATGTCGGCTCCTTTTTCCAACAATTGGCGGGCAATGATCACGCGCATGATCTCGTTGGTGCCCTCCAGAATCTGATGAACGCGAGTATCGCGCACCAGACGCTCCAAGGGATAGTCTTTCAGGTAACCATAACCACCATGGATCTGTTGCGCATCCAGGCAGATCTGGAAGCCCATGTCGGTGGCAAAGCGCTTGGCCATCGCGCAATAGGTGGAAGCGTCGGCCGCGCCGGCGTCCAGCTTGCAGGCCGCCAACCGCACCATCTGGCGCGCCGCGACCAAGTGGGTTGCCATGTCCGCCAGCTTGAACTGCAGGGCCTGGAATTCCGCCAGACGGCGGTTGAACTGGCGGCGCTCGTCCATGTAACGGCGGGCGGCGTCCAGTGCCCCTTGCGCGGCGCCTACCGAGCAGGTGCCGATATTGATCCGGCCGCCGTCCAGGCCCTTCATGGCGATCTTGAAGCCCTCGCCCTCCACGCCCAACATGTTGGCGGCCGGCACGCGGACGTTTTCAAAGGTGATGGGGCGCGTGGACTGGCTGTTCCAGCCCATCTTCTCTTCCTTGCGGCCGTAGCCGATGCCCTCGCTGTCGGCCGGAATTGCAAAGGCGCTGATGCCCGCAGCGCCCTCGCCGCCGGTGCGGGCCATCACGACCAACAGGTCGGTATCGCCACCGCCGGAGATGAACGCCTTGGCGCCGTTGACGATGTAGCTGTCGCCGTCGCGCTGCGCTCGCGTGGAAAGCGATGCCGCGTCGGAACCGGCGCCCGGCTCAGTCAGGCAATACGAGGCCAGCTTTTCGCCGCTGGCGA
>NZ_DAMCTG010000063.1:26626-31820 GCF_032113835.1 Achromobacter sp.
CGAGCAAAGGACCCCAGGCGTCTCGCAGGCCCGGCTGGCCCCACTTGCCCACCATCCAGGTCGCCATGTTGTGAATCGTCAGGAACGCCGTCGTGGACGGGTCCACCGCCGCCATTTCCTCGAATACCAGCGTGGCGTCCAGTCGCGGCAGGCCCAGGCCGCCGATGTCTTCGCTGGCGTAGATGGCGCAAAAGCCCATTTCGCCCGCCCGGGCAAAGGCCTCCCGGGGGAAGATACCCTCGGCATCCCAGCGCGCGGCGTGGGGAGCCAGTTCGCCTTCTGCGTAATCGCGCGCGGCCTGCGCGAACGCGCGCTGCTCGTCGGTCAGTTCCAAGTCCACAGCCTGTCTCCTGTTGTAGTCGGTATTGTCTGGTGGCGTTGCTGCCGTCTCGTGAACGCCAGCCCGCCGATTTTGACATGACGTTGACGTAAACGTAAACGGAAACCCGGCTTAATGTTACGCCCGAAGCAGCCGGGCGTTTTGTCTTATTGATGACAATGTGCGGGGATGGCCAGCGGCAATGGCCCCCGGCGTAGGAAGACAGCGAGGCGCCGCAGCGGCGCCTCGCCGGGGTGCGATCAGCGCGTTACAGCAGCCCCGCCGGCCTGACCCGCCCATTGCGGGCGGTTTTTGCCCGCCGGTGCTCGGCGCGGCGGCGGCGCGATTCCTTGGGATCGAAGGTCAGACCGCGATAGATCTCCACGCGGTCGCCGTCCGCCAGCCGCGCGTGCGGCTCGGTGGCGCGGCCAAAAACGCCGACGCCCCGTTCCCACGGCTTGACGACCGGAAACGCTTGCGCAAACCCGCTGGCGGCCAGCGCGTCCTCCACGGTTGCGCCGTCGGGCAGCCGCACTTCCCGCTGCCACGCATGACCCGGCAAGGCGTAGCAGACGATGACGCCGATCTGCCCTGCCGCGGACGGCTCATTCGCCATATTTGGCCTGCGCGCGCTTGGTGAAGGAATCGATGAAGCTGGTCGCAATGCGGTTGAAGACCGGCCCCACCACCATCTCCAACGGACGGTTCGAGAACGCATATTCCATGGTGAACAGGACCTTGCACGCGTCTTCGGCCAGCGGCTGGAACACCCAATGCCCCACCAGGCTGGAGAAAGGACCATCGACCAGCTCAAGGTCGATCCGCTCGGGATAGACGTGGGTATTGCGGGTGGTGAAGCGCTGCTTCATGCCCGCAAAGGAGATCAGGATGGAGGCCTGCATGCCGTGTTCGTCGCGGGTCTGCACCTCGGCGCCGCCACACCACGGCATGAACTCGGGGTACTTCTCCACGTCGGCAACCAGGTCGAACATCTGGGCGGCGCTGTAAGGCACCAGGACGGATCGTTGTACTTTGTGCATCGACTATCGCAAATGGCTAGAATGGCAAGATTTTACCGGCACAGCGCTTCGTGGGCCTAAATGGACCGAAATCATTGGTCCAAACACTCGGCTTAACCCCGCACTCGGCTTAACCCCGGACCGGCACATCGCGCAGAATAACGAGCAATCCCCGTTCGCAACAACCCGCAATCGGCCGGATAGCCAGATTCGCAGAATCCCAGCAAGAAGGCTTTATGAGCATCATCGACAACCGCAAGGCCACGCACGACTATTTCATCGAAGACCGCTACGAGGCCGGCCTTGTCCTGCAAGGCTGGGAAGTCAAGGCGATCCGCGACGGCCGCGTGCAGCTCAAGGAAAGCTACGTCATCGTGCGCGATGGCGAACTGTTCCTGCTTGGCATGCACGTCAGCCCCCTGCCCACCGCCTCCACGCACATCCATCCGGACGCCATGCGCACGCGCAAGCTGCTGCTCAAGGCCGAAGAAATCAGCAAGCTCATCGGCAAGGTCGAGCAGCGCGGCTATACGCTGGTGCCGCTGAACCTGCATTACAAGAACGGGCGCATCAAGCTGGATTTCGCGCTGGGCCGCGGCAAGAAGCAGTTCGACAAGCGCGACACCGCGCGCGAGAAGGACTGGGCGCGCGAAAAGGAACGCATCATGAAGCACGACACCCGCGCTCCGCGCCGCAGCAAGGACGACTGATTTACGCGGCCACCGGCAGCGCCGGGCGCTCGGCCTCGTGGCCGGCGCCCACGATGCGGTTGCGCCCCGCCGACTTGGCCGCATAAAGCTTGCGGTCGGCCCGTTCAAACAGCACCTGAAGGTTCTCGCCGGGTATCCAATCCTCGACACCGGCGCTGAACGTATACGACATCGTGCTGCCGCCATGCGCACACGGCGTGCGCCGCACCGAATCCAGCAGCCGCTCCGCCACTTCAAGCACGGCGTCGCTGCGCATGTCCGCAAACAGCACGCAGAATTCCTCGCCCCCCACCCGGCCCACGTGGTCACCGGTGCGCAGCGTTGCGGTCGCCAGCAGGCCAAAATGGCGCAATACCGCATCGCCCGCGGCATGGCCGTGCGTGTCGTTGATGCGCTTGAAATGGTCGATGTCCAGCAGCAGCAGGGTCAGCGGACGGCGCATGCGCAGGGCCTGTGCGCAATAACGCTCGGCCTGCAGCCACCACGCCTTGCGCGACATCAGACCCGTCAGGAAGTCGGTGTTGGCCTCTTGTTCGCGATCGGCCAGCATGCGGTCGTGAATGATCATGATGGTGCCCAGCGTCAGGCAAGGCATGATCAGCACCCCCAGCGTCAGGAATGCGACGCTCCACACCGAGGGCTCCAGAAAGGCCGACACCATGTCCAGCTCGACCAGGTAAACCGCGGCGCGAAGCGCGCAGACCAAGGCCGAGATCAGCGTCACCACCCACACGAAACGGTAGCTGTAGCGCGAACGGTGCGCCGGCATGTTGCGCTGGACGACGATGGCCACGGCCAGCATGAACCCCATCTGCAGCAGCGACATCGCCACGATGCGCGGCCCCACCTGCCAGTCCACGTACGTATAGACCGCCACGACCGACAGCGCGGCCACACAGCCCAGCGTCATCAGATGCCGGGGCACCGCCAGCCCGAGCAGTCGGCGCACGCCCGCGTAGTACGCACAGAGGGCAAGCGCGACGGCCGTGTTGGGCACCAGGATGGACGCCCATAGCGGCGCCTTGGTGCTCTGCAGCGCAAAAGTAGAAAACGCCAACAGCGTAAGCAGGTTGGCGCGGATGGTTTCGCGGATGCCGGCCATGCCGCTGCGCGCCAGGGACCCCAGAACGCAAAGGGAAAGCACTCCCGCCAGCGCTGCTATCAGAAGCAAATTAACGGGAGCGATCATGGGCGGCGCGCCGCGAGGCGCGGAATCAGGTGTTGCGCGTGGACTTCACGATGGTCATGGCGGAGGCGATCATGCCGCCCACGTCGGACAGGTTGGCCGGCAGGATCAGCGTGTTGCCTTCCTTGGCCACGTTGCCGAACGCCTCGACGTAGCGCTCGGCGACCTTCAGGTTCACGGCTTCCATGCCGCCCGGCTGGCGCACGGCGTCGGCGACCTGCGTGATGGCCTTGGCGGTGGCTTCGGCAATCGCCAGCACCGCGGCGGCCTCGCCCTGCGCCTGGTTGATCTGCGCCTGCTTCTCGCCCTCGGAGCGCGCAATGGCGGCTTCGCGTTCGCCGGTGGCGATGTTGATCTGTTCCTGGCGGCGGCCTTCGGAGGCGGCGATCAGCGCGCGCTTCTCGCGTTCGGCGGTGATCTGCGCCTGCATCGAACGCAGGATTTCGTTGGGCGGCGTCAGATCCTTGATTTCGTAGCGCAGAACCTTCACGCCCCAGTTCAGCGCCGCCTCGTCCAGCGACGACACGATGTTGCTGTTGATGGAATCACGCTCTTCAAAGGTGCGGTCCAGTTCCATCTTGCCGATGACCGAGCGCAGGGTCGTCTGGGCAAGCTGCGTGATCGCCGAAATGTAGTTGGACGAACCATACGACGCGCGCATCGGGTCGGTGACCTGGAAATACAGCACGCCGTCGACCTGGAGCTGCGTGTTGTCGCGCGTGATGCAGACCTGGCTGGGCACGTCCAGCGGGATTTCCTTCAGCGAATGCTTGTAGGCCACGCGTTCGATGAAGGGAATCACGAATCCGGCGCCCGGCGACAGGACGCGGTCGAACTTGCCCAGCCGTTCGACCACCCAGGCATGCTGCTGCGGCACGATGGCGATCGCCTTGACGACGATCAGGATCGCCAGCGCAACGATGACGAGCAGCACGATAGTGGAAGTATCGATCATGATTTGAAGCCTCTTTTCGGGTAAACGCGCCGAGCTTGCCTGCCATGCCGGCCAGGTTTCCAACGGCTGTCCGCGCCGTGGCGCGGGCGGGTTCTGCTATGTCGAGCCGACGCTCTTGGGAGTGAGCACCAGGATCGAACCGCGCAGTTCGGTAATGATGTGTTCGCCGGCCTGCGGGGCGCATCCCTTCACCAGTTGAGCTTGCCAATGCGCGCCGCGATACCACACGCGGGCGGTGCCGCTGTCGGACCAGGCCTCGACCATGACGGTCTGGCCGATGTCCAGGTTGACGTCGGCATTGCGCGATGAATTGACCTCGCGCTTTTTCAGCACCCGGGTCTTGCGCAGCACCAGAAGCCCCAGCAGCAGCACCACGCCGCACGCCACCAACTGCCATTCCAGGCCGGCGTTCAGCCAGGCGGCGATGCCTCCGGCCGCCAACCCCAGCGCGACCAGCAGCAAATAGAAGGTTCCCGACGCCAGTTCCCCGATGAGGGCCAGCGCAGACAAGCCAAGCCAGATCCACATAGTCTTCAGATCGCCTGTAAGAATATTTCTCTGAGCGGATTGTACGTATTTCCAGGACGGAGCGGGAGACGCCACGCCCCCTCGGGAACAATAGGGCTGGATTATGATGTGCACTGGCGCGACCCGTCGCCAGACCACCGCGCCGTTTTTATCCACGCACAAGCCTTTATGACCGCTGCAACTCCTTCTGCTCTCCCCGTCCTGATCCTGCACACTGGCGATCCGGACGAAACGCTCAAAAGCCAGTTCGGCGGCTATGCCGAACAACTCCTGCGGGCCGCCGGCCTGCCCCCTGGCGGCGCCGAGATCGTCGCCGTGTACGAAGGCCAGCGCCCGCAGGCTCCGTCCTGCTACCGCGCCGCGCTGATCACCGGCTCGCCGGCCATGGTGTCGGACAAGGAACCCTGGAGCGAAGATGCCGCCGCATGGCTGCGCGACGCCATGGCTGCCGGCCTTCCCATGTTCGGCGTCTGCTAC
>NZ_DAMCTG010000064.1:0-31326 GCF_032113835.1 Achromobacter sp.
CTGGCCATCCTGACGCCCGCCTACGGCACCGACGCCGACCGCATGGCCGACCAGGCGCGCTGGCTGGCGCGCGTCTTTCCCGGGCGCGCGTGGGTGGGGCTGAACCTGCTGCACCAGTCGCGCGACGACCTGCACCGCGCCGCCGTCGAGCACGCGGCCCAGGCCTCGCAACTGCCGATCGTGGCGGTCGGCCAGGTGCAGATGCATGTCCGCTCGCGCAAGCCGCTGCACGACACGCTGACCGGCATCCGCACCCGCCAGCAGGTGTCGCAATGCGGTTACGAACTGTCCGGCAATGCCGAGCAGCACCTGCGCAGCCGCATGCGGCTGGCCAGCTTGTACCCGCCCGACGCGCTGGCGCAGACCCTGGCGGTGGCTCGCCGCTGCACGTTTTCGCTGGACGAGCTGCATTACGAATATCCCGACGAAATCGTGCCGCCCGGCCACACGCCGGCCAGCTATCTGCGTCAGGAAGCGCTGGCCGGGGCGGAGCGGCGCTTTCCGCAGGGCGTGCCCGACAGCGTGACGGCGCAGATCGACAAGGAACTGGATCTCATCGCCGACCTCAACTACGAGGCCTACTTCCTGACCGTCTACGACATCGTGCAGTTCGCCCGCAACGCCGGCATCCTGTGCCAGGGCCGGGGCTCGGCCGCCAACTCCGCCGTCTGCTATTGCCTGGGCATCACCGCGGTGGACCCGCAGCGCGGCAACAACCTGTTCGAACGCTTCATCAGCAAGGAACGCAACGAACCGCCCGACATCGACGTCGACTTCGAACATCAGCGCCGCGAAGAAGTCATCCAGTACATCTACGGCAAATACGGCCGCGACCGCGCCGCCCTGACCGCGGTGGTCATCTCGTACCGGCCGCGCAGCGTGCTGCGCGACACGGGGCGCGCGCTGGGCGTGGACCCGGGCGTCATCGACGCCGTGGCCCGCGCGCACCAGTGGTGGGACGGCAAAAAGGAAATGCTGCGCACGCTGGGCGCCTGCGGCCTGGACCCGGAATCCCAGGTGGCGCGCCAGTGGGCGTCGCTGGCGCAGACCATGATGGGCTTTCCGCGCCACCTGTCCCAGCATCCCGGCGGCTTCGTGATCTCGCGCGGCAAGCTCTCGCGCCTGGTGCCCATCGAGAACGCCGCCATGGAAGACCGCAGCGTCGTGCAATGGGACAAGGACGACCTGGACGCCCTGAAGCTGCTGAAGGTCGACGTCCTGGCGCTGGGCATGCTGTCGGCCCTGCGCCGCACACTTGAACTGGCCAGCCAGCGCCGCGGCCAGCCGCTAGCCTTACAGGACATCCCGGAAGGCGACCTGCCCACCTACGACATGATCTGCGACGCCGACACCATCGGCGTGTTCCAGATCGAATCGCGCGCCCAGATGACGATGCTGCCGCGCCTGCGGCCGCGCGAATACTACGATCTGGTGGTGCAGGTGGCCATCGTGCGCCCCGGCCCCATCCAAGGGGGCATGGTCCATCCCTACCTGCGGCGGCGCCAGGGCAAGGAGGACGAAACCTACCCCAGCGAAAAAGTGCGCGGCGTGCTCAGCCGCACCATGGGCGTGCCCATCTTCCAGGAACAGGTCATGCAGATCGCCGTCGTGGCCGCTGGGTTTTCGCCCGGCGAGGCCGACCAGCTACGCCGGTCGATGGCGGCCTGGCGGCGCAAGGGCGGCGTGGACAAGTTCCGGGTCAAACTGGTGGGCGGGCTGCTGGCGCACGGCTACACGCTGGATTTTGCCGAAGCCCTGTTCCGCCAGGTGGAAGGATTTGGCGAATACGGCTTCCCGGAAAGCCACGCCGCCAGCTTCGCCCTGCTGGCGTATGCCAGCTCCTGGCTCAAGCGCCACGAACCGGAAGCCTTTCTGGCCGCCCTGCTCAATTCCCAGCCCATGGGTTTCTACGCGCCCGCGCAACTGGTGCAGGACGCGCGCCGCCACGGCGTCTGCGTGCTGCCCGCCGACGTCACCGTGAGCGGCTGGGATTCCGTGCTGGAAACGCTGCCCGACGGGCATCCGGGCGCCCGCCGCCGGCGGCATCCCCACGCGCCGGGCGCCGAAGCGTCGGGCGTCGATGCACCGGGCGTCGAAGCGTCGGGCGCCGATGCGCCGAGCGTCGCCACGCCGGGCATCGCCCCACCCCGCCCCGCCGTGCGATTGGGACTCAGCCTGCTCCAAGGCATGCGCGAGGACACCGCCCGCCGCATCGAAGCCGCCCGGGCCGACGCCCCCTTTGCCAACACCGCCGACCTCGCTCGCCGAGCCGGCCTGAATCGCCATGACCTGAATGCCCTGGCCGCGGGCGACGCGCTGCGCACCCTGGCCGGCCACCGGCGCCAGGCCAGTTGGGAAGCCGCCGCCAGCGTACAAAGCCGCGACCTGCTGCGGGACGCCGAAATCGTGGAAACCCAGGCCCCGCAACTGTCTGCCCCCTCCGAAAGCCAGACGGTGGCTGCCGACTACCGCAGCGTCGGCCTGACCCTCCACAGCCATCCCGTATCGCTGCTGCGCCCCCAACTGACCGCGCGCAATTTCCAGCCCGCCTCGGTGCTGAACGACTATCCCAACAAGCGCGTCGCGCGCGCCTGCGGCATCGTCACCGTGCGCCAGCGCCCCCAGACCTCCAAGGGCGTCATCTTCGTGACCCTCGAAGACGAGACCGGCCCGGTCAACGTAGTGGTCCGCCCTGACCTGATCGAACGCCAGCGCCGCGAGCTGCTGGGCGCCACCCTGCTGGGGGTGTTCGGGTCCTGGCAAAGCGTGGACGGCGTGCGCCACCTGATCGCGCAGCGGCTGGTGGACATGTCCGACCTCTTGGGCGGGCTGACGTCGCAGAGCCGCGACTTTCATTGATGCCCCGCTCGAGGTGTCTGACACCCTTGAAGCACCCCTCAAGCCTGAAGACCATCTATACGGGTGTCAGACACCTGGCGAACACCTGATGCGCGGCCCAGCCGCCTGCCGCTGTTGCCCGGTTGCACATGCCCGCGTCGCCTTGAGCACAGCGCCTCGCCGCTGGTCTATCATGGCTTTTTGTCCGCTCGATGTAAGGAGTCCTACATGATCCGCAAGCTGATCCCCTTCCTGCTGGTTGCCAGCCTGGCTGCGTGCGCCAATACCGGCGGTTCGCGCACCTCCAGCGCGCCGGCTTCCAGCTCCTCGAGCGCATCCTCTTCATCGAGCACCGGCGCCGGCGCTTCCTACGGTTCGTCCTCGGCCATGCCCGGCAGCAGCACCGGCAAGAGCTGCGACGCCGGCCCGCTGCAATCGCAGATCGGCCAGAAAGCCACGCCGTCCGTCATGGAAGACCTGCGCACGCGCAGCGGCAGCGCCACCGCGCGCATGCTGCGTCCGGGCCAGCTTGTCACCATGGAATACAACAACACCCGCCTGAACCTCATCGTCGACGACAAGGATGTGATGACGGCGATCCGCTGCGGTTAAATTCGCCCCGCGGCCGGACCCTGGTCCGGCCCATCGCCTTCTGCCTCGACGGGCCGCGCCGCCGGCGGCACATGGGGCAGGAAGGCGCCCGCCACTTCGAACGCGCACTCCTCGCGCGCAATGTCGATCACCCGGGATACCACCGGATTGACGATGTTCTTCTTGTGCACCGCGTAGTAGTTGATGGTCGGCAGGTCCGGCTTCACATTCAGCTGGCACAGCGCCCCCCGGGCCACCAGCGGCGCGAAGTACGCGCCCGGCAGATAGCTGATGCCCAATCCCAGCATCGTCAGTTGGGCCATCATGCCCAGGCTGTTGCAGGTCAGCACCCGCTTGACCGGCATCCCCTGTTCCGCGAACCACGCGTCATACAGGTGGGATAACGCCGAATTGGTGGGCTGGGAAATCACCGGATACGGCGCCAGATCCTGCGGCGTCAGCGCGGCGGCAAAATCGATGTCCAGCGCCGGACTGGCCATCCATACATTGGTGACTGCACCCAGGTGCGTGCAATCGTACTGGTAACCCCAGAAGGGCCCGGGCATGATCGCCAGATCCAGTTCGTCCTGTTCCAGCCGCTCGTAAAGGGTGATGCCGCCATCGATCTCGGGCATCAACTGCACGCGCGGGTAGCGCTGGCTGATCTGCTTGATCAGCCCGGCCAGCCAGGTCATGCCGACCAGTTCCGTCACGCCCAGCCGCACCACGCCTTCGAAGCTGGCCGGATCGGCCATGTTCTGCACGATGCGGCTGTTCAGTTCCAGCATCTGGCTGGCCAGCTCGAACAGCTTGCGCCCCTGCGGGGTCATCAGGAGTTTCTTGGCGCGCCGTTCGAACAAGGGCGAGCCGGCAAAGGCCTCGAGTTCCCCCACCCGCTTGGCGACGGCCGATTGGGTGGTGTGCAGCTTGCGCGACGACGCGCTGAAGCTGCCCAGTTCGGAACTCCAGTAGAAGGCCTCCAATTGCTTGAGGGTGTACATCGCCGCGGTCGAAGAAAAGCGCATGGAAACCCCAGACATTACCACCGCGGCCGATCGGCCCGGATCAACCGCGCGGATGCAGGATGTCCGCCAGGAAGCGTTGCGCGCGCGGATGCGCCGGGGCGCTGAAGAAGCGCTCGGGCGTATCCATCTCCAGGATTTCGCCCGCATCCATGAACACCACGCGGTCGCAGACGTCGCGCGCGAAGCCCATTTCGTGCGTCACGCACACCATCGTCATGCCGTCCTTGGCCAGGCCCTTCATCACCTGAAGCACCTCGCCCACCATTTCCGGATCCAGCGCGCTGGTCGGCTCATCGAACAGCATGACGGGCGGCTGCAGGGCCAGCGCGCGCGCGATCGCCACGCGCTGCTGCTGCCCGCCGGACAGCGATCCCGGATAGGCATCGATCTTGTGCGCCAGCCCCACGCGGTCGAGCAGGCTGCGCGCCAGTTCCACCGCTTCCTTGCGCGGCTGCTTGCGGATGTTCACGGGCGCGAAGATCACGTTTTCCAGCACGCTCATGTGCGGAAACAGGTTGAACTGCTGGAACACGAAGCCGATCTTCTGGCGTAGCGCGTTCAGGTTGGCGCCCTTGCCGTAGATATCCGCGCCGTCGATCATGATGCGGCCCTTTTCGATGGGTTCCAGCCGGTTGATCGTGCGGATCATCGTGGACTTGCCGGACCCGGACGGTCCGCACACCACCAGCACCTCGCCGCGCGCCACCGACAGGTCCACGTCCTTGAGCACATGATGCTCGCCGTACCACTTGTTCACTTTCTCGAGTTTGATCATGTTTTTTGTTCCTTTAAGCCATGGCCCGCGTGCGGCGGATGCGCAGGTCCAGCCAGCTCAACCCACGGCTCAGGCTGAAGCACACGATGAAGTAGATGATGGCCAGAATGCCGAACACCTGCAGCGGCTGGGTCAGCACCAGGTTGTTGACCTGGTTGGCGGCAAACGTCAGTTCGTTGACGCTGATGACGTAGCCCAGCGAGGTTTCCTTGATGGTCGACACGAACTGGCTCGTCATGCTGGGCAGCACGTTGAACAGCGCTTGCGGCAGCACCACCTTGCGCATCGTCGTCCAGTAGCCCACGCCCAGCGAGCGCGAGGCTTCGATCTGGCCGCGCGGCACCGCCTCGATGCCGGAGCGGATCACCTCGGACAGATACGCGCTTTCGTACACCACCAGGGCGAAGATCAGCGTCCAGAAGCCGCTGACCACCTGGCCCGTGATCTTGGGCACCACGAAATAGGCCCAGAAGATCAGCATCAGCAGCGGCATGCCGCGCACCACATTGACAAGCGCCTTGCTGGCCGTGCGCAGCCACCCGTAGGGACTAACCCGGGCCAGCGCGATCAAGAGCGCCAGCGGCAGGGACATCGCCAGGCCCAGCGCGGCCAGGATGAGCGTCAGCGCCAGTCCGCCGAGCGGACCGTTGGGGTATTGGCCCACCAGCAGCGTGGGCCAGTATTGCATCAGGAGATCAAGCACCATGGCCTCCGCGGTTCAGACGATAACGGGCGTAGATGCGCGATCCGAGCGCCATGATCAGGAACGATCCCAGCAGGTACATGATCGTCGCCGCGCCGAAGGTGGCGAAGGTGCGGTAGGTCTCGTTTTCGATTTCCCGCGCCTGGTAGGTCAGCTCCATCACCCCGATCGCCATGGCCACGCTGGTGTTCTTGAACAGCAGCAGCGCGCGCCCGACCAGCGGCGGAATGGAGATGCGCAGCGCCTGCGGCACGATGACGAAGCGCATGCATTGCAGATAGCTGGCGCCCAGCGCGCGGGCGGCCTCGAACTGCGTGCCGGGGATGGCGCGCAGCCCGCTGCGGATGTCTTCGGCAATGTAGGCGGCCGACCCCAGCGCCAGCGCGATGGCGGCCAGCGACATTTCGGCGTTGTGCGCGTACAGCCACATCCGGAACCCTTCGGGCAGCAGCTCCGGCATGCCGAAGTACCAGAACAGCACCTGCACCAGCAGCGGCACGTTGCGGTGGTATTCCACATAGGCGTCGACCAGCCAGCGGCACGGCGCAAGATTGGTGGCGCGCACGACCACCAGCGTCACCGCGATGGAGAACGCCATGACCCATGCAACGAGGAACAGTTGCACGGTGACCGCCATGCCGCTGAGCAGCAGTTGGTATTGGGAAGCGTCTAGAAAGCTCATAAACCTGTCAATCTCCTGCGTTCGGGCGCGCAACGCCAAGCATCACGGCTTCCCGCGCGTCGCCTTGCAAGACGCGGGAAGCCGTGATGGGATTTGGCGAACGGCAGCGCTCGGGTCGGCCCCTTAGCCGGCGATCGGGCCGATCTTGAAGCCGCGCTCCAGCTTGTAGGGGGTGTCGGGGCCAAACCACTTGTCGAACAGCTTGGCCGCCGCGCCCGAGTTTTCAGCCTCGTCCAGCGCCTGGTTCACCGTTTCCAGGAATCGCGGTTCGGACTTGCGCACGCCCAGGCCCCACGGCTCATCGAACACGGCCTTGGAGATCACGCTGACCGGCGCGGTGGGCGGGCTTTGCAGCACCAGACGCACCAGCACCAGCTCCGACGCAAACTGCGCGTCCACCTTCTTCTGCTGCAGCGCCAGGTACGTGGCCGAGCTGTCGCCGTAGCCGATGACCTGCGACTTGTCGAGAATGCGCTTGATCTCGCGTTCGGAGCTGGAACCCTTGGTGGCGCCGATCCGGCGGCCGTTCAGGGCTTCGATCGAGTCCAGGCCCGAATCCTTGCGCACCATCAGCTTTTGCGGGCTGACGTAATACGCGTGGCTGAAGGCGATCTGCTGCGCGCGGTCGGGCGAATAGCCCAGGTTGGCCGCCAGGATGTCCACGCGCCCTTCGTTCAGTTCGGGCACGCGCGCCGCCACCGACAACAGCTTGTAGTTGACCTTGACGCCCAGCTTGTCCGCGACGAGCTTGCACACGTCCACGTCATAGCCCACGAGCTGGCGCGTTGCGCCGTCCTGGAAGCTGAACGGCTGCGACGTGCCCAGCGTGCCGCAAACCAGCTCGCCGCGCGCCTTGATGTCGTCAAGCTGATCGGCGTGGGCAATTCCGCCCGCGGCCAGCGAAGCCAGGCCCAGGCAGGCGGCGAAGAGAGTGTGACGCTTCATGGTTCATTCCCCTTGAATGGTTGTTAGGTGTACAGACTGGCGATGACGCCGTATCGGTGCGAAAGCGTGGCCGTCAGGCCAGCTTGGCGCAGGCCTCGCGGATGGCGGCGCATCCCTGCCGGATATCGTCCAGCGAGGCGGCAAACGACAACCGGAACGTGCCGGGCGCGCCGTAGGCATGGCCGTCGATGACCGCCACGCCGGCTTCGCGCAGCAGGTAGTGCGTGAGGTCCGTGTCGCTGGCGATCACGTCGCCGGCCGGCGTCTTCTTGCCCAAGAGGCCCGAGCAATCCGGAAAGACATAGAACGCGCCCTGCGGCACGACGATGTCCAGGCCCGGCGCGCCGGACAATTCGGCGATCGCCAGGTCGCGGCGCTCGCGGAACACTTTGGCGAATTCGGCGACGCAGTCCTGCGGACCCGTCAGGGCTTCCAGCGCGGCCGCCTGGCTGACCGACGAGGCGCCCGACGTGCTTTGCGACTGCAGGATCGCCATCGCCTTGATCAGTTCGTCGGGACCGGCGCCGTAACCGATGCGCCAGCCCGTCATGGCATAGGCCTTGGACACGCCATTGACGACCAGCGTGCGGGCAGCCAGTTCCGGCGCCACCTGCAACGGATGCACCGTCGGCTCGCCGGTGAAGTTCAGGCGCGCGTAGATGTCGTCGGTCATCAGCCAGACGTGCGGATGACGCGCAAGGACCTCGGTCAGGCCGCGCAGTTCGTCGGCGGTGTAGACCGATCCCGTCGGGTTGCTGGGGGCATTCATCATCAGCCACTTGGTGCGGGGCGTGATGGCGCGTTCCAGCGCGTCGGGCGTCACCTTGTATTCGGTGGCGGGCGACGTTTCCACGGCCACCGGCACGCCGCCGTTGACCAGGACCATGTCCGGATACGACACCCAGAACGGCGCGGGAATCAGCACTTCGTCGCCATCGTTCAGCGTCGCGGCCAGGCCATTGAAGATCACCTGCTTGGCGCCGGTGCTGACGATGACGCGCGAAGCCGGGTATTCCACGCCGGTCGCTTCCAGCAGATGGGCTGCCGCGGCCTTGCGCAGGGCAACCGTGCCCTGCGCCGGCGGGTACTTGGTTTCGCCGCGGTTCATGGCGGCGGTGGCGGCCTGGCGGATGTGTTCGGGCGTCGAGAAGTCCGGTTCGCCGATCGTCAGGTCGATGATGCGGCGGCCTTGCTCGCGCAGTTCGGCAATGATGGCGCGCGCGGCAACGCTGGGCGACAGCTTGATGCGCTTGATGCGGTCGGCGACGATGCTCATTTGGCCGCTCCCATCTTTTCCGCCAGCGTCTTTTCCAGCCACGGCTTGGTGTACGTGCCGGCACGCAGCTTTTCCTTGGCCACGGCTTCGTCGGCTTCCTTCTTCAGGGCCAGCGCCAGCACCGCACTGGCGTGTTCGGCAGGAATCACCACCACGCCGTCGGCATCGCCCACGACCACGTCGCCGGGGTTGACCACCTGGCCGCCGACCGACACGGGCACGTTGATCTCGCCCGGACCGTCCTTGTAGGGGCCTTTGTGCGAAACGTCGCGGGCAAAGCAGCCGAATTCGCCCTGGGCGAACACGTCCGCATCGCGCACCGCGCCGTCGATCACGAAGCCCTCGATGCCGCGCGACTGCGCGTCCATCATCATCAGTTCGCCAACCAGCGCGTTGCTGGTGTCGCCCGCGCCGTCGACGACGATCACGTCGCCCGCGCCGCCCAGCGAAATCGCCTTGTGGATCATCAGGTTATCGCCCGGACGGGTCTTGACCGTGAGCGCCAGGCCGACCGTGCGGCGCGTGCCGGCGTGCAGCGGACGCAGGCCCGACACGCCGTACAGGCGATTCATGCAGTCGCTGATCTGGGCAGAGCCGATGCTGGCAAAACCGGCCAGCACGTCGGCGGCGACGGCCGTCGCGGGCCGGGAAAGAATGCGATATCCGATGGGATTCATAAGGAAAGTCAGGTGTGAATGCAGGAAGCGTTGAAGCGAACCTGCATTACAAAGCCGCGCAAGCCTTTCCTCAAAACGATATAAATTCCCAGCTATCCACGAATTTTTTTCGTGGATTAAGCCGTTTAAGGGTTATCCCTTATTCCTGCATCGACGCTCAGTCATCCCCGCCGCCAGACCCGCTGCGGGCTTCCGACAGCGCGACCGTCAGGTGCATGACCTTCTTCTTGAGCTGATCGCGTTCGTCTGTCAGCTTGGCCAGCAACTGGCGCAGCCGTGCGATTTCCGCCGGCATGTCCGCGATGTTTTCAATGGGTTCTTCGGGCGGCGCCTCGCGCGGCGGCGGCGCCTTGGCCTGCCGGACCTCCCGGGCGGCCTGCTGCAGTTCCTTGCGCCCGCCCGCAACCGCGGCGGTCTGCCGTTCGGCCGGCAGCGACGCCACGGCCGCCGCGGCGTTGATGGAGATGGCGCCTTCCTTCACCGCGCGCACCAGTTCCGGCGCCGCGGACTTCTGGATCTTTTCGATTTGACCGAGGGTATTGCTGCTGATGCGTGCGGCGCGCGCCAGCGCCTGGCGGCTGGGAACGGCGGGCTTCCAATCGGGATTGGCGTGACCGCGCATCGGCGCGGCGCTGGCCCCGGGCGCGTCCTCGTCCCAGGGCGGGGAATCGTCCGCCGGCGTACCGTCGGCGTGCGTACCCTCGGGCGGCGATCCTTGACCGCCGCCGTCCGGCCCACCTTCGGCCGCGGCACCCGCTTCCGGCCCGGTGCGCGCCAGCAGGATTTCCTTCTTGCGAAGCGCCAGCACCCCGCGCTGGAAGTCCGACACGCTGCGCCGGCCCAGATGATTCTCGATCATCCACAGATGCACGTCGTCCATGGACTTGAAGTGCGGATGCTGGATCGTCTGGAACGGGATGTTGTGCTTGACGCAGATGGCGTAGCGGTTGTGGCCGTCGATCAGCAGGTCGCCCCACAGGACCAGGGCGTCGCGGCACCCCTCGGCCAGCAGGCTGCGCTCCAGCGCGGCGTGTTCGTCCTCGGTCAGCGGGTCTATATAGGCACGCAGGCCTTCGTCTACTCTAATTTCCATGGTGTCCAAAAAAAGTCGGGCGGCGCCCTACGCCAGCCCCTGTCCGCGCAGCACGTCCTGGATCGCGGCCAGGCGCGCCACCGGGTCGGTCAGCCCCAGCAGGGTCGCCTTGTCGTCCGGCGGCAGCGGCAAGAGTTCGCACCAGCGGTTTGCCACCCAGCCGCAATCGTCCAGGCGGAACGGCCGCGCCAGCGGCATTCTCTCGGCGGGCACGCCGTCCTGCTGCCACTGCGCCACCAACCGGCCCAGCGCATCGGCGCTGGCCTGCATGGCCGCCGGCACGGGCGTGGGCGGGTCGTCGGGAATGGGCTCGGCCTCGCCCATCCAAAGGCCGTATTTTGCCACCTCGCTGGAACGCAGCCGAAAGCGCGAGGTGCCACGGCACCGGATTTCCAGCAAGGCAGGCATGGGCGCCTCCCAGGTTTCGACCCGGGCCATGGTGCCCACGGGCGACAGCGTCTCGACGCCTTCAGGCGAGCGGACCTCGCTGCCGGCCAACAGGCCCACGATGCCGAACTCGGTGTTTTCGGCAATGCTGCGGCGGATCATGTCCAGGTAGCGGACCTCGAAGATGCGCAGATGCACCACGCCCGCGGGAAACAGCGCGTTGGACAGCGGAAACAAGGGAATCAGCGACATGGCCGCCTCCTGTTCATTTCACGTGGAAGGCATCGTCCACCGGCACCTGCAGCGCCGTCGCCAGCGCGTTCGTCTGCGACGCCATCGCCATCACCGCCAGCAGCTCGGCGTGCTGGCCGTCGGTCATGCCCTTGGCCCGGGCCGAGGCCGTGTGGGAGTGGACGCAATACGAGCAGCCGTTGGCGGTGGACACCGCGATGTAGATCATCTCGCGCACCAGCGGCGACAGCTCGCCCTCGGCCATCATCACCGTCTTGAGCTGCTCCCAGACGCTGCGCATCCGCGGCGGATCGTTGGCCAGCGCCCGCCAGAAGTTGTTGACGAAGTCAGATTTGCGCGTGGCGCGGATGTCCTCGAACACCGCCCATGCCTCGGGATTTTTACGGATCTCGTCATCGCTCAGCAGCCTTACCGTGCTCATTGCCCCTCTCCATCGTGAAAAAACACCTCAGACCGGCGCGCCGCGGCGGCCCCTTTTGCCCCGTCCAGGAACAACATCGGCCGCTCAGGCGTTGCGGCCGTCGTACGGAATGCGGGTCAGCGCATTGAGGTCCACGGTTTCCAGGCAGCGCACGTTGACCGCCGCGGTCTCCTTGCCTTCGGCGCCCACGCCAAAGCCAAACGGCGCACAGCCGCAGTTGGCGCAGAAATGGTGCGAGATCACGTGCTTGTTGAAGGTGTACGTGGACATGGCCTGGGTGGACGACGTGATGCGCAAGGCCGCGCGCGGCACGAACCACAGCAGGTAGCCCTTGCGGCTGCAGTGCGAGCAATTACATTCCAGCACCTGGGACACTTCGCCATCGACTTCATAGGCGATCTGTCCGCAGTGGCAGCTTCCTTGTTGCATCGATTGTCTCCCGGCGGTTATCGGATCAGACTCCCATCATAGGCCCGCGCCGCCTGCCTTGGCCATGCGGACCGGCCGCACCCCAACCCGCACCCCACCCGGCCCCCCCACCCCGCACGGAGGCACCATGCCCCAGTTATCCGCGTATCTCAGTTTTGACGGCAATTGCGCCGAGGCCATGCGTTTCTACGAACGCGTGCTGGGCGGCCGCCTTGACGCGCTGATCCGCTACGCCGATGCGCCGCCCGATGCCGCCATGCCGGTGCTGTCGGACGAGGACGCCGGGCGCATCATGTACGCCCGCCTGACGCTGGACGAACAGACCTTGCTGGGCAGCGACGCCACCGCCGGCCATCCCTACCCCGGCAATCGGGGCGTGGCGCTGGCGCTGGTGTATCCCACCGTCTCGGACGCGCACCGCGTGTTCGACCACCTGGCCGAGGGCGGCAGCGTCACGATGCCGCTGCAAAAGACGTTCTGGGCCGAAGCCTACGGCGCGCTGGTCGATCGCTATGGCACGCGCTGGATGGTCAGCGGCGGCCGCCTGAGCCACTGAATCTCCCGGCGCTCAGCCTCGCGGGCCAAAGACGGATTTGGGCGTGCGGCCATGAAAGCGCGTGAATGCCGCGCTGAAGTTGGCAGGATGGCGATACCCGACGCGGTACGCCGCCTGCGCGACCTGGCAGCCGGTCTCCAGCAGCGCCCACGCGCGTTGCATGCGCAGTTCGGTCAGCAGCCGATGGGGAGTCGTGCCATACACGCGGCGAAATCCCTCCTTCAACTTGAACTCGTTCAAGCCGGTGGCCAGGCAGAGGTACTGCACGGTCAGGTCGCGGTCCATGTGCTTGCGCATCAGGGCGTGCGCGGCCTCGATCCGCGCCACGTCGGCGTCACTGAGGCGTCCGGCCTGCGGCGCGGGGGCTAGCGCACGCAATTGGCGCGACAGCAGCGTCAACGCGCGTATGTGCGTGTCCAGCGGGTCGTCACCATCGGCCAATGCGGCGCCCGCTGCAGCAAGATCGGCGCTGGTCCGGCCTTGCGCCAGGCAACGCACGCCGCCTTCGCCCAGCTGCGTCCGCGCCCGTTCGTCGCCCGCGTAGCGCCGCAGCACACGCTCGTTGACCAGCAGCCGCAGTTGCGACACCGCGCAGCCGGCCAGATAGCGGCGCTCGCCGGCGCTGCGCGCGAAAGCGGCGACCGTCGTGCGGCCGCCGCGGAACTCCATGCCCGCGCCGTCCGCCCCCTGAAACGACGACACGCCCTGCATGGCGAGCGTGACCGCCAGAATGCGCCCTTCCTGTCCGGCAATGCTCTCTTCGATCAGATCGCGCGTGGGCGCGTAGTGCGAATGCACCAGCGTCAGGCCGTCTTCGAAATCGAGCCGGTCGGTATGGCAGTCGCCAAGATCGGCGGGCAGCGCGTGTCGCCGCCAGCCGGCCCGCGCATTGCCGGCGGGCGTGGCGAGCGTTGAGGAAATCCGGGTGACCATGGTTTTGAACACGAAAGAATCCGGAATGCATACAAGATCAAATGATAGTAGTTCTCATCCGGCAATACCATCATCGGACGGCCGCGAACCGATGGCGGCTGCCCGATCAGGAAGACTCATGCATTCAGACCAAACCCATCCGCTGCAACCTTATTGGAACCTCGCCGCCGCGCCGGTGCAGGCCGCAGCTCTGGACGCCGCGTTGCAGTTCGGCGTGTTCGAACAGTTGCTCGAGCCCGCGAGCGCCGCGCAGGTGGCCGACGCGCTCGGCCTGCGGCCGTGGCAGACCGCCAGCCTGCTCGACATGCTGTGGAGCCTGGACCTTTTGCACCGCATCGACGGCACGCCGGCGCGCTATGTCTGCCAGGCGCACACCCGACAGCACTTCTGCAAGGACCAGCCCGGCTATTGCGCGGACGCGTGGCGCCACCGGCGGCGTTCGCTGGCGCATGTGGGCGATCAGTTGGCCGAACTCCTCAATCCCGATGGCCCCGTACCCGACCCCTATGTGCGGACCGATGCCAAAGGTTGGGCAGAGGCCGCGCGCGTGCAGATCGCGCAGGAACAGCGCGCGATGGCGGTGGCGGCGGCGCGTGAAGCGATCCGCTGCGTGCCCGGTGCGGCGCAGGCGCGGCGCATCCTGGATCTGGGCGGCGGGCCCGGGCTGATCGGCATCGACCTCGTGCAAGCCCACGACCAGGCCACCGGCGTCGTGTTCGACTGGCCCGAAACCGCCGCCGTGGCGCAGGAAAACATCGAACGCGCCGGGCTGTCCGATCGCATGGCGGTGCTTGGCGGCGACCTGGTGCGCGATCCCATCGGCCAGGACTACGACCTGATCTGGTGCTCGTCGGTGCTGCACTTCGTGCCGGACGTGGCCGCGGTGCTGCGCAAGATGCGCGACGCGCTGGCGCCGGGCGGGCTGCTGGTGATGGCCCATGCCGAAGTCCCGGCCGACGCGCGTGCGGCGGCCCGCGTGATGGCGTTCTACCTGCCCATGATGCTGCTGGGAAGGTGCGTGACGCGCCACGGAGACTTGCACCGTCTGCTGCTCGATACCGGTTTTACGGGCGTGAGCGGCTTCGATGCGCCGGCCTTTCCCATGGCGCCCTTGCATGTGCTGGCCGCTCGCCGGCCGCGGATCGAGGCCCGGATCTGAACGACGCGCGTCGCGTCAACCGCCCGGCCGGTGCGCCGCCAGCACCTCGTGCAATGACTGCGCCGCACCCTGCAGCACCGGCACCGCGCGCAGCAGATCGTCCAGCATGACGCGCGCCGTGGGCGCGTGGCAGGCCACCGCCGCCACCACGCGGTCCTCGCCGTCGCGCACCGGCACCGCCACCGCGCTCATGCCGCGCACGAACTCTTCGTTGTCGATGCCGATGCCGCGCGCGGCCAAGCGCTCCAGCTCGGCTTCCAGCCGGGCCGGGTCGGTGAACGTGCGCGGCGTATTGCGCGTCAGCGGCAGCCGCGCCAGCACGCGGCTGCGCTCCAGGCGATTCATCGACGCCAGAAACAGCTTGCCGCTCGCCGTGCAATGCATGGGCACGTGGCTGCCCACGGCAAAGAACAGGCGCAAGGGCTCGGACGTCTCGACGCGCTCCATGTAGACGACTTGGTCACCGTCCGGCGCGGTCAGGTTGCAGGTTTCGCCCAGTGTGCCCACCAGCTTGGTCAGCACCGCGCGGCACGCGCGCGTGAAGGCGCTGGCGCGCAGCGTGGCCAGCGCCAGCGATGTGGCCTGCGGCCCCGTCACGAAACCGTTTTCGGTCGGCGTGCCGGCGACAAAGCCCGCGCGCTGCATGGCCGCCAGCAGGCGCATTAGCGTGGTCTTGGGCATGTCCAGCCGCTGCGCAAGCTGCGCCAGCGTGGGCGGATGCTGCGCCCGCGCCAGGTGATCCAGCACCAGCAATGCCCGCAGCGAACGGGCGGCTTCCTGCTGCCCGCCCGGATCATCGGACCGGCCGTCGGCCGCCTGCTCCGATGCTGCACTGCGATTTTGAAACCGAAGCTGCATGTTCTGTTCCATTTGTCTTCCCCAGCGCGTGTTGTGCTTTGTTCTGTGCGCGTGCTTCCTAGAATCGCCTCAGATGCCGGCCTGGTCCGCATTGCGGAGCGCGAGCCGGTCGGACCTGCCGAACAATATAAGGGAGACCGCGCGGATATGTCCGATACCGTCGATTACATCGTGGTGGGCGCCGGCTCGGCCGGATGCGTGATGGCGAACCGGTTGAGTGCGGACGGCGCGCACACGGTGTGCCTGCTGGAGGCCGGACCCAAGGACACCTATCCCTGGATCCACATTCCCATCGGTTACGGCAAGACGATGTTCCACAAGGTGGTGAACTGGGGCTTCTACACGGATCCGGATCCCAACATGCTGGACCGCCGCATCTACTGGCCGCGCGGCCGCACGCTGGGCGGCTCCAGCGCCATCAACGGCCTCATCTACATCCGCGGGCAGCGCGACGACTACGACGCCTGGGCCGCGGCCGGCAATGCCGGCTGGGGCTGGGACGACTGCCTGCCATGGTTCCGCAAGCTGGAAAACAACGACCTGGGCCCCGGCCCCACCCGCGGCACGCAGGGTCCGCTGAACGCCACATCCATCAAGACGCCGCATCCGCTGGTGGAAGCGCTGATCGCCGCGGCGGGCAAGCTGGGCGTGCCGCACGTGCGCGACTTCAACAGTGGCGACCAGGAGGGCGTGGGCTATTACCAGCTGACCACGCGCAATGGCCGCCGCTGCTCCACCGCCGTGGCCTATCTGCGCCCCGCGCAGGACCGCCCCAACCTGCGCATCGAGACCGACGCGCACGCGATGGCCGTGCTGTTCGAAGGCAGCCGCGCCTGCGGGGTGCGCTACCGGCAAGGCGGCCAGGTCCGCACGCTGCGCGCCCGGCGCGAAGTCGTGCTGTGCGCGGGCGCCCTGCAATCGCCGCAACTGCTTCAGCTATCGGGCGTCGGCCCGGCCAGCCTGCTGCGCGAGTTCGGCATCGGCGTCGTGCGCGACCTGCCGGGCGTGGGCGAAAACCTGCAGGACCATCTGCAGATCCGCCTGATCTACGAGACCACCCGCCCCATCACCACCAACGACCAGTTGCGTTCCCTGACCGGCCGCGTGCGCATGGGGCTGCAATGGCTGCTGCTGCGCAGCGGACCGCTGGCCGTGGGCATCAATCAGGGTGGTCTCTTCTGCCGCGTCGATCCGGCCAGCCGCACGCCCGACACCCAGTTCCACTTCGCGACCCTGTCGGCCGACATGGCCGGCGGCAAGGTGCATCCGTTTTCTGGCTGCACGTATTCGGTGTGCCAGCTGCGGCCGACCTCGCGCGGCCGGGTGCGCCTGCGCAGCACGGACCCGTTCGAGGCGCCGTCCATGCAGCCCAATTACCTGTCGACGGAACTGGACCGCCGCATGGCGGTGGCCGCCGTCCGCTACGCCCGCCAGGTCGCGGCGACCGAACCGCTGTCCGGCCTGATGAAGCGCGAATTCCGGCCCGGCCCGGACGTGCAGACGGACGACGAGATCCTGCACTTCTGCCGCGAATATGGCGCCACCATCTTCCATCCGTCAGGCACGGCCAAGATGGGGCCGCGCAGCGATCCGCTGGCCGTGGTGGACGAGCGCCTGCGCGTGCACGGCGTGTCCGCGCTGCGCGTGGTGGATTGCTCGATCATGCCCACGCTGGTTTCGGGCAACACCAACGCGCCGGTCGTGATGCTGGCCGAGCGGGCGGCGGATTTCATGCTGCAAGACGTGCGGCAGGCGCGCTCGCAGACGGTGCGCACGCCTGCCCGGATGGAGATGACGGACCCCGGATAGAAAACGCATATCGCAGACAGACCCGGCCGCGGCAGCGCAGATTGCCAGGCCGACCCACCAAAGGAGACTGGACATGGCCAAGCAAAACGAAGCGGCGGTGCGCAAAGTCGTCACCGCCTCGCTGATCGGCGCCACCATCGAGTGGTACGACTTTTTCCTGTATGGCGTCGTCGCCGGCATCGTATTCAACAAGCTGTACTTTCCGACCGGCGACCCGCTGGTCTCGACCATGCTGGCGTACACGACGTTCGCCGTCGGCTTCGTCACGCGCCCGCTGGGCGGGCTGATCTTCGGCCACTTCGGCGACCGCATCGGCAGAAAGAGCATGCTGGTGATGACGCTGATGATCATGGGCATTGCCACCTTCCTGATTGGTCTGGTGCCCACGTACGACATGATCGGGATCTGGGCGCCGATCCTGCTGCTTCTCTTGCGCGTGTTCCAGGGTATCGGGCTGGGCGGCGAATGGGGCGGCGCGGTGCTCATGGCGTATGAGTACGCGCCACCGGAGAAGAAAGGCTTTTATGCGTCATTGCCGCAGATCGGGTTGGCCATCGGGCTGTGCCTGGCCTCCGGCACGGTGGCGCTGCTGTCCGTCCTGCTGACCGACGAGCAATTCATGGCGTGGGGCTGGCGCGTCGCCTTCCTGGCGTCCGCTGCCATGGTGGCCGTGGGCATGTACATCCGGCTCAACATCAAGGAGACGCCGGAGTTCACGGCGGTCAAGGCGCAGAACGCCGAAAGCCGCATCCCGTTCATGGACATGATGCGGCGTTACCCCGGCAACGTCGTCAAGGGCATGGGTGCGCGCTACATCGACGGTGTGTTCTTCAACGTCTTTGGCGTGTTTTCGATCTCGTTCCTGACGCAGTCGGTCAAGATCACGCGGACCGAGGCGCTGATCGGGGTGATGGCGGCGGCGCTGGTGATGTGCTTCTTCATCCCGTTCTTCGGCCGCCTGTCCGACCGCATCGGCCGCACACGCGTGTACTTCTGGGGATCGCTCATCACCGCTGCAGCGTCTTTCCCGGGCTTCTGGATGATGATCAACAGCGGCGGCAACGTGATGCTGATCTGGCTGGCCATCATCATTCCGTTCGGCATCCTGTATGCCGCCATCTACGGACCAGAGGCCGCGCTGTTCTGCGAGCTCTTCGACGCCAAGGTCCGCTACACCGGCATTTCGTTCGTCTACCAGTTCTCGGGCATCTTCGCGTCCGGCATCACGCCCATCATTGCCACCGCCCTGCTCAAGACCGGCGGCGGGCAGCCATGGCTGATCTGCCTGTACGTGCTGTTCGCGGGCGTGGTGTCGGCCTTCTGCGCGTGGCTGATCGGGCGCGGAAAGCAGCCGGTGGAGCTGGACGGCGCGGGCCAGCCGTCCATGCAGGGGGCCGGGCTGCGCAAGGCGTAGGCGGACGGCGGGCAGCGCGGAACGGTTCAGCGCGGAACGGTTCGGCGTGGGTCACAACCGCGGACCCGTCCCGCCCGCCCCGCTCAGTCCAGCGCCGCCTGCGGCGGCTGCTGGGCCGGCCAGCCGCCGCCCAGCGCCTTGAACAAGGTCGCCAGCGCCGCCTGCCGCTGGGCGCTGACGTCGATGTAAGTGATCTGATCCGTGTAGGCGCTGCGCTGCGCGTCCAGATAGCGCAGATGGCTGTCGACGCCGCCCCGGTAACGCGCCTCGGACAACAGCATGGCGATCTGGCTGGACTGCGCCAGCGCAAGGCGCGATGCCTCTTCGCGGCGCAGCGTCTCGGTCGCCACCAGCGCGTCGGACACCTCGCGGAACGCCGTCTGGATCGTCTTTTCATACTGCGCCACGGCGATGTCCTTGCGCACGCTGGCCAGGTCCAGATTGGCCATATTGCGCCCGCCGGCAAAGATCGGCAGCGTGATCTGCGGCGCGAATGACCATGCGCGCTGGCCGGATTCGAACAGGCCCGACAGGTCCGCGCTGGAACTGCCGAACAGCCCGGTCAGCGAAATGCTGGGAAAGAACGCCGCCCGCGCCGCGCCGATGCTGGCATTGCGCGCCTGCAACTGATGTTCGGCGGCCAGGATGTCCGGCCGGTTTTCCAAGAGCGCAGACGGCGCGCCCGCCGCGATCTCCTGCACCAGCATCGGGGCATCGGCCGTGCGCACCGGCAGGTACGGCGACAAGTCGCTGATCCCCACCAGCAGGCCGAGCGCATTGCCGGCCTGACGGACCTCGCGGTCCATGCGTTCCATTTCCGCGCGCGATTGCTCGGTCAGGCCCAGCGCTTCCTGGTAGTCCAGTGCGGTGGCCGTGCCCGCCTGACGGCGTTTGACGATCAGCTCCAGCGACGCCTCGCGGCTGGCCAGCGTCTGGCGGGTGACGTCCAGGCGGCGCTGCGCGCTGTCGCGGGCCACATAGGCCTGGATCACCTCGGCCACCAGGCTGATCTGCGCGCTGCGCGCCGTGGCCTCGGTCGACAGGTATTCCTGCAAAGCGGCGTCCGACAGGCTGCGCACGCGGCCGAACAGGTCCAGTTCAAATGCCGTGAGGCCCAGGCCGGCCTGATAGCTGCTTTGCACCGCCGACTCGCCGGTGGCGTTCAGGTCGCCGGGAACGCGTTGGCGCGTGCCGGTGCCCTGCGCATTGATGCCGGGCAGCCGGTCCGCACGCGTGATCTGGTACTGCGCCCGGGCCGCCTCGATGTTGAGCAGCGACTGACGCAGGTCGCGGTTGTTGGCCAGCGACAGCTCCACCAGCTTGCGCAAGGCGTCGTCGGTGACGAAGGACTGCCAGTCCAGCGTCTTCGCCGCGGATTCGCCGGGGCCCGTCGACGCCTGGCTCCAGTTTTCACCCACCGGCGACGCCGGACGTTCGTAGACAGGCGCCAGCGAGCAGCCCGCAAGCGCCGCGGTCAGCAGCAGCGCGGACATCCGCAGGGGAAAGAAGGTCTGCAACATGAATTACTCCTGCACCGTGCGCGGCGTGGCGTCGGGGGTGGGCGTGGACTTGGACGAGCCTTTGCCCCGCTTGCGCTGCACCAGCGACAGCACCCACACGAAGAAGATGGGGACGAAGATCACGCCCAGCAGCGTGGCGGTCAGCATGCCGCCGATCACGCCCACGCCCAGCGCGCGCTGGCTGGCCGCGCCCGCGCCGGTGGCCAGGGCCAGCGGCACCACGCCCAGGATGAACGCCAGCGACGTCATCACGATGGGTCGGAAGCGCAGCTTGGCGGCCTGGATGGCGGCGTCGGCCAGCGAATGGCCCTGCTCGCGCAGGCTCTTGGCAAACTCCACGATCAGGATGGCGTTCTTGGCCGCCAGCCCGATGATGGTGATGAGGCCCACCTTGAAATACACGTCGTTCGGCATGCCCAGCACCGTCACCGCCAGCACCGAACCTAGCGCGCCGATTGGCACGATCAGCATCACGGACGCCGGAATCGACCAGCTTTCATACAGCGCGACCATCAGCAGGAACACCACCAGGAACGCCAGCGCGAACAGCATGGGCGCCTGCGAGCCGGCAAACTTCTCCTGATACGACAGACCGGTCCACTCGTAGCCGATGCCTTCCGGCAGCCCCGCCACGATGCGCTCGATCTCGGCCATCGCCTGGCCGGTGCTGCTGCCCGGCATCGCGTCGCCCGCGATCTTGAATGCCGGATAGCCGTTGTAGCGGGAGATCTGCACGGGGCCGTTCTCCCACTCCGTCTTCACGAACGCGCTCAGCGGAACCATGCCGCCCGTCTTGTTGGGTACGTTCAGTTTCAGGATGCTTTCCGGGGTCATGCGGTCGCGCACGTCGGCCTGCACCACCACGCGCTGCAGGCGCCCGGCGTTGGCAAAGTCGTTGACCGTGGCCGAGCCGTAGGCCGCCGAGATCGCCGTGCTGATCACGTCAAAGCCCACGCCCAGCGCCTCGGCCTTCTCGCGGTCGATGTCCAGGCGCAACTGCGGCGCGTCGGCCAGGCCTTCCATCATGGCGTAGGCGATCACGGGCGAACTGTTGGCCTGCGCCAGCAGCTGGTTTCGTGCGTCGGTCAGCGCCGCGCGGCCCAGTCCGCCGCGGTCCTGCAGCCGCAGCGCGAAGCCGCCCGAATTGCCCAGGCCTTCGATGGGCGGCGGGTTGACGGCCATGACCGCGCCGTCGTCGATCACCGCAAAGCGCTCGTTCACGCTGGCGGCCACGTCGGTGGCCGACTGGCCCTCGCCGCGCTCGGACCAGTCCTTGAGCGTGGGGAACGCAATGCCCGCGTTCTGGCCCGTGCCCGAGAAGCTGAAGCCCATGACCGTGAAGGCGTCGCCCATCGCGTCCAGCGACAGCAGGTGCTGCTCGACGTCGGCCACCACCTTGTCGGTGCGCATGTGTGTCGCGCCCGGCGGCAGTTGGACGTCGACGATGACGTAGCCCTGGTCTTCCGGCGGAACGAACGATTCGGGAACGCGCACGTACAGCACGGCCAGCACCGCGACGATGGCCGCGTAGATGACCATGTAGCGGCCCGTGCGGCGCACCAGGCGCGTGTTCAGCGCCTCGAAGCGGCCGGTCAGGCGGTTGAAGACGCGGTTGAACCAGCCGAAGAAGCCCTTCTTTTCGTCGTGATGGCCCTTGGGGATGGGCTTGAGGAACGTGGCGCACAGCGCCGGCGTGAACGTCAGGGCCAAAAAGCCCGAGAACAGGATCGACACCGCCAGCGACAGCGAGAACTGCTGATAGATGACGCCGACGGAACCGCTCATGAACGCCAGCGGCAGGAACACCGCGGACAGCACCAGCGTGATGCCGACGATGGCGCCGGACACCTGCTCCATGGCCTTGACCGTGGCGTCGCGCGGCGACAGTCCTTCCTCGGCCATGATGCGTTCGACGTTCTCGACCACGACGATGGCATCGTCCACCAGAATCCCGATGGCCAGCACCATGCCGAACATGGTCATCATGTTGACCGAGAAGCCCAGCACCGACATCACCGCAAACGTGCCCAGCAGGCACACGGGCACCACGATCGTCGGGATCAGCGTGTAGCGGAAGTTCTGCAGGAACAGGAACATCACCAGGAAGACCAGCACCATCGCTTCCAGCAGCGTGTGCACCACCTTCGTGATCGCCACGCTGACGAACTTGGAGGTGTCGAACGGCACCGAATATTCAACGTCTTCGGGGAACGAGGCTGACAGCTCTTCCAAGCGCGCGTTCACGGCCTTGACGGTGTCGATGGCGTTGGCGCCCGGCGCAAGCTGCACGGCCGCGCCCACGGACTTCTTGCCGTTCAGGCGCGTTTCGAAGTCATAGCTCTGGCGGCCGACTTCCAGACGCGCCACGTCGGCCAGGCGCACGGACGAGCCGTCCGGGTTGGCACGCAGGACGATGCGTCCGAATTCATCCGGATTGTCCAGCGTGCCCTTCACGGCCAGCGTCGCGGTCAGTTCCTGCTCCGGCGCGCCGGGACGGCTGCCGAAGCTGCCGGCCGGCACCTGCACGTTCTGCGCGGCAATGGCCGCGTTGACGTCGGCCACGGACAAGCCCAGGCCCAGCAGCTTCTGCGGATCGATCCACACGCGCATGGCGGCTTCGGCGCCGAAGAACTGCACCTTGCCCACGCCGTTCACGCGGCGGATTTCGTTATTGATGTGGCGTGCGGCGTAGTCGGACAGGCCGACCACGTCCTTGTGCGCGTCATCGCCCTTGTACGTCAGGGCGTAGATCATCAGGAAGTTCGAGCTGGCCTGCTCGACCTGCAGACCCTGCTGCGTCACGGCCGTGGGCAGGCGCGCCTCGGCCTTCTTGATGCGGTTCTGCACGTCCACCTGCGCCAGGTCGGGGTCCGTGCCCGGCTGGAACGTGACGGTGATTTCCGCGCTGCCGCTCGAACTGCTGGACGACTCGTAGTACAGCATGTTCTTCGCGCCGTTCAGCTCTTCCTCGATGACGCTGGTCACCGAATCGACCAGCACCGTCGCGGACGCGCCCGGATAGGTGGCGGCAATCGTCACCTGCGGCGGCGCGACCACCGGAAACTGCGACACGGGCAGCGACGGAATCGCCAGCAGCCCCGCGAGCGAGATGAAGATGGCCACCACCCAGGCGAAATTGGGGCGGCCAATGAAAAACTTGGACATGGTCTAACCTTGGATTTGCGCGCGATTCATGAGGGCCGCTTATTGCTTGGCGGACGCAGCGGTATCGCCGGCGGCGGCCACCTTGGGCTCGTTCGCGGGCGTCACGCTGACTTTCTGGCCGGGCACGGCGGCGCTGACGCCGCCCACGATCACCCGGTCGCCGGGGGCCAGGCCCTCGGTGATGTGCCAGTCGCCGCCGCGCATCGTGCCCGTCTGCACCGTGCGGGTCTCCACGACGTCCTCCGCGCCGACCACCAGCACTTGCGGCTTGCCATCGGTGCTGCGCGTGACGGCGCGCTGCGGGACCAGGATCGCTTCCGGGTCCACGCCCTGGTGCGTGCGCACCCGGACATACATGCCCGGCAGCAGCAGCACGTCGGGGTTGGCGAACTCGCCGCGCAGGGCCACCTGGCCGGTGCTGCGATCCACGGCGATGTCCGAGAACAGCAGGCGCCCTTCGCGCTGCTGGTCGGTGCCGTCGATCGTGATGGAGATGCTGGCGCCCTCGCCTTCGCCCAGGCTGCCGTTCTGCATGGCGGCGCGCATGCGCAACATGTCGCCGACGGGCTGGTTGAAGTCCACGTAGACCGGATCCAGTTGCTGGATCGTCGCCATCGGCGTGGCCTCGTTCTGCCCCACCAACGCGCCTTCGGTGACCTGCGCGCGTCCGATGCGGCCCGAGATGGGCGCCTTGACGGTGGCGTAGTCCAGGTTCAGTTGCGCGGTCTCGACGTCGGCCTGGGCCGAGCGGCGCGCGGCCAACGCGCTCTTGAGCGTGGTGTTGGCCGTGTCGAAGTCCTGCTGGCTGACCGCTTCGATCTTGACCAGGGGCGTGTAGCGCTTGACCACCGCCTGCGCGTCGGACACGGCGGCCTGGGCCTTGGCCAACTCGCCTTGTGCGCGCGACAAGGCCGCCTTGAACGGCGCGGGGTCGATGCGGAACAGCACGTCGCCGGCCTTGACGTCGGCGCCTTCCACGAAATCGCGGCTCAGCACGATGCCGGCCACGCGGGCACGGACCTCGGCCACGCGCATGGGTTCGACCCGGCCGGGCAGTTCGCTGATCAGCGTGTAGCGCTGGGGTTGCACCGCCACCGCCTGGACCGGACGCGGCCCCGCCGCCTGCGGCTCACCGCCCTCGGACCCACCGCAACCGGCCAACAGGATCGCCGTCGCCAACACCGCCAGGGGCAGTTGCCATGCTTTGTTCACCTTCATTACTACCCCCGCGCAGCGCGTTTTGAATTCAAAGAGACGCCGATGCTACCTGAAAGGACGATTTGAATCAATATTGATTCATTTGCTGCTTTCAGGCTTAAATCTGTCGACTAACAAGTCTTTACTTGATAAATCCGCGGAAGTTTGTACAAAGTGAATCGCCCATGATCCAATACCGGCCCAGGGATAACCACAAATGGGGAGGAGGCAATGTCTGAAGAGGCAAGCCACGAACGGCTGCTGGTCGCACTGGCGCTTGCGATGGTGGATCAGCCGCGGGCGACCCTGCAGGAGCTGGCCAAGGCCGTCGGCGTCAGCAAGGCGACCTTGTACCGGTTCTGTAAGACACGGGATCAGTTGGTGCTGCGCCTGATGACGCATTGCGCGCAGGTCATGAAGCAGGCGTTGGCGGATTCGCAACTGGAAAGCGCCCCGCCCCGCACGGCGCTGCGCAGCCTGATCGACCAGCATTTGGCGCACAAGGAATTGACGGCGTTCCTGATCTACAACTGGAAGCCCGATACGGAGCTTGAGCCGGACATCATGAACAGCTGGTCCGGCTATCAGGAAAACTTGGATGCGTTCTTTTTGCGCGGTCAGCGCGAAGGCGCGTTCCGCGTGGACATGACCGCGGCCGCGCTCAGCGAATTGCTGATCGCGATCATCACCAGCATGGTGGATGCCGAGCGGCGCGGACGGATTGCCCGCATGGGCATCGCGCAGGTGGCCGAACAGATGATGCTGCACGGCATCGCGGCCGAACCGGCGGCTGCGCGGGGGTAAAGCGAGACCGACGCGGGACGGGCATCACGCGGGGCCGTGCGCGGCCCCGCGCCTGGTTACGCTGCCGTCACCGGACGGCCATAGAACGGATAGCTCGGATCGTTGTAGCCATGCGCCGATGCGTGGCCCGGGGTCACCCATTCGTTCACGACCGTTTCGTCCTCGGGCGTGATCGTCACGTCCAGCGCCGCGTAGTAATCGTCCATCTGCGCCAGCGTGCGCGGGCCGGCGATGACGGCAGTGATGACCGGATTGGCCAACACCCACGCGGTCGCGAAATGGCCGGGCTGCACGCCGCGCGCGGCGCTGTGCTGCACCAGCTTTTGTGCGATCTGCAGCGATTCCTCGCGGAATTCGGTAGCCAGGATGCGGCGGTCGCCGCGTCCGGCTCGCGTATCCGCCGCGGGCGCCTGGCCCGGCAGGTACTTGCCCGTCAGCACGCCACGCGCGATCGGGCTGTACGGCACCACGCCCAGGCCGTAATGCTTGCACGCCGGCAGGATCTCGACTTCCGGCCCGCGGTTCAGCATGTTGTAGTACGGCTGGCACACCACCGGCTGCGGCACGCCCAGCTTTTCGCACAGACGCATCACCTCGGCGATGCGCCAGCCGCGAAAGTTCGACAACCCGAAACTGCGCAGCTTGCCCGCGCGGATCAGGTCGCCCAGCGCCCACAGCGCCTCTTCCAGGTTTTCTTCGTGGTAGTCGCGGTGCAGGTACAGGATGTCCATGAAATCCGTGCCCATGCGCGACAGGCTCTGCTCCACGCCGCGGATCAGCCACTGGCGCGAGTAATGCGCCAGGTTCGGCCCCTTGCCGACGGGATTGCCGATCTTGCTGGCCAGCACCCAGTCGTGGCGCTGCCCTTTCAGCAGCTTGCCCACGACCTCTTCCGACCGGCCTTCGTTGTAGACGTCGGCAGTGTCGATGAAATTCAGGCCGTGATCGCGCGCCGACGCGACGATGCGCGCGGCCTCGTCATCGGGCGTCTGCTCCCCGAACATCATGGTGCCCAGGCAGAGCGGCGATACCCGGAGATTGCTGGTTCCCAGTCGGCGGTAATTCATGGCGTGGTTCCTTGATCGGATATGGGTGTGAGGCGTGGCCGCGCAGCACCGCGCGGCCGAACGCCACATCTTGCCCGAAAAAACCTGACATGCCGCAAAACCTGGGTGCGGATGTCGGTGTCAGACACGCAGGCTGCGCCGTGCCAGCATGACGGCCGGCGCGCTGATGTCGGTGTCAGACACCCAAGGTGCATCGTCCCAACATGACGGCCAATTCGTAAGGGTGTCAGACACCTGCGGAACATGACGGCCAATTCATAAGGGTGTCAGACACCTGCGGAAGCTGCGCCGTGCCAGCATGATGGCCAGCTCGCAGATGTCGGTGTCAGACACCTGCGGCGGCGCGCATTGGTAAGGGTGTCAGACACCCACGTCGGCGTACAGCGCTAGGTGTCTGACACCCAGGCCGCACCGCTCCGAAATCACGGCCGGCCTGCACGGGTGTCAGACACCGGCCTCGTAGCGCAGGTCTCAGACACCCGCATCCACCGCCGCCAGGATCTTCCCGAACAGCGCGTCCGCATGCGCGGAATTCAGCCAGCGCACGATCACGACCATCTTGCGTTCCGGTTCCACCCACGTGAACGAGCTGCCCGCGCCAACCCCGAAGAAGCTGGACGACGGCACGCTGGGAAACACCTTGCCTTCGTGGTTCAGCCAGATCAGATAGCCGTAATACGGCGCGATGTCGCAGGGGGTGCGCATGGCCTGCAGCCATTCGCGAGACAGGATCTGCTTACCATTGGCCTGGCCGTCGTTCAGCAGCATCTGGCCGATCAGCGCCTGGTCCTTGGCGCTGATGGACATGCCGCCGCCCCAGTGCGAGCCGCCGGGCACCGACGGCATGCGCTGGCCGTCGATCTCGACCCAGGCGTTGTCGTAGCCGACCCATTGCCAGTCTTCGCTGCAACCGATCGGCCGCGTGACGGCTTCGCGGAACACTTCCGGCAGCGGTTTGCGGAACAGATGCAGCAGCGCGTACGACAGCTGATTGATGCGGACGTCGTTGTATTCCCAATACGTGCCGGGTTCCTGCAAGGGACGCGCATCGCCCTTCTTGCCATCGGGCGGCACACCGAACGTGACGGCGCGATAACGGTCCGCCTGGTCCGACACGCCGAAGCGTTCGCCTTCCCATTCGCTGGTCTGCTGCAGCAGGTGGCGCCACGTGATGGACGCATTGCGGCCCTCGTCAAAGCCGATGCCCGGCACGCGCTTGCCGACGGGCTCGTCCACATCGGGCAGCAGGCCGCGATCGTGCGCCACGCCGGCCAGGATGGCCAGATACAGCTTGGCGACGCTGAACGTCAGGTCGGCGCGATCCGGCTCGCCCCACGACGCCACCGTCTTGCCATCCACCACGACCACGCCGGACACCGGCCCGCGATCATGGATGGGACCAAGCAGGCGGTTCCAGGGGGGCGGGTCGTTCAGGTGCACGCCGAAATTGCCTTTGACGCTGCGGTCCCAGGTCGATTCGTGGTCGTTGGCGAACTGGATCGCCTGCTGCATGAGCGTATTCATCGGTTCCCTCGTTGTTGTGTGTTCATTGCCCCGCACGTTCCGGCGCGCGGGTCAGGTATTCCATGGCCGCCTGCAGCCCGCCCGAGCGGTGCGGGACGCCGGCCGCAGCCAGCCCCATCTCCACGCCCGCCAGCGTGCCGCATAGCGTCAGATCGTTGAAGTGGCCCAGATGGCCGATGCGGAAGATGCGGTCGGACAGCTTGCCCAGCCCCTGTCCCAGCGACATGTCGAAGCGGTCCAGGATGACCTTGCGCAGCGCATCGGCGCCATGGCCCTCCGGCATCAGCACGGCGGTCAGCGCCGGGCTATGCGCGGCCGGGTCTGCGCTCAGCAGCTCCAGCCCCCAGCCCGCCACCGCCAGCCGCGTGGCGCGGGCATGGCGCTCGTGGCGCGCGAACACCTGCGGCAGGCCTTCGGCCGCCAGCATCGCCAGCGCTTCATGCAGGCCGTACAGCAGATTGGTCGACGGCGTGTACGGAAAATAGCCCTTCGCATTGGGCCCGAGCATCTCGCGCCAATCCCAATACGACCGCGGCAAACGCGCGGTCTCGGCCGCCGCCAGCGCGCGCGGCCCGACCGCGTTGAACGACAGGCCCGGCGGCAGCATCAGCCCTTTCTGCGAGCCGGCCACCGTCACGTCCACGCCCCATTCATCGTGGCGGTAATCGATGGACCCGAGCGAGGAAATCGTGTCGACCATCAACAGCGCCGGATGACCGGCCTGGTCGATCGCGGCGCGCACCGCGGCGATGTTGCTGGTGACGCCGGTGGAGGTCTCGTTGTGCACCACGCAAACCGCCTTGATGCGGTGCTGCGAATCTTCCGCGAGCCGCGCGCCGATGACGCCGGCATCGACCGGATGACGCCAGTCGCCTTCGATGTAATCCACCTCCAGCCCCAGCCGCCCGGCCAGCTTGCGCCACAGACTGGCGAAGTGGCCGGTTTCGACCATCAGCACGCGGTCGCCCGGCGACAGCGTGTTGACCAGCGCCGCCTCCCACGCGCCAGTGCCAGACGCCGGAAAAATCACGACGGGCGACTCGGTCTGGAAGATTTGCTTGAGGCCCGACAGCACCGCCTTGCCGAGTTCACCGAACTCCGGTCCGCGGTGATCGATGGTGGGCAGGTCGATGGCGCGCAGCACCCGGTCGGGCACGTTGGTGGGTCCGGGAATCTGCAGGAAATGCCGGCCGGACGGGTGGGTGTTCAGCGTGAGCATGCGTGGCCCCAATGTGGACGGTTTGTATACCAAGGCGGCTTTGCGCGCCGGTCAGGCAGCGCGCGGCGGCCTGGCGGATTTGCGGCATGCGTCACTCTATCCCATTGTTTTTACGTCGATAACCTAGGGTATACACCCATCAAAACCGCAGCAAAGACAGGTTTATAGTCTGCGAAAACAAGGGGAATTTTTGTATACCAATGCGCAGCGATCCTAGCTTCTTGCCGGATCATGCCGAGGCCGTTGCCTCGACCGATCTCACGCCCGATTCCGCCCCGACGGCCGTCCGCGCCGCCGGCGACGGACGCACGCTGGCGGGATCGGCGGCGGGATCCCTGCGCGAACGCATCATCCAGGGCGAATTCCCGCCCGGCACCCGGCTGAACGAACGCGCCCTGTGCGACCTGCTCGGCGTGTCGCGCACCCCGCTGCGCGAGGCGTTCCGCGTGCTGGCCGCCGAAGGCCTGGTGCAGATCGAGCCCAATCGCGGCGCGCAGGTGGTCGCGCTGTCGGAAGCCAACATCCGCGAGGCCTTCGAAGTGATCGGCGGTCTGGAGGCCATGTCGTGCCGGTTTGCGTGCGAGCGCGCGACGGATGTCGAGATCGCGGAAATCCGCGCGCTGACCTACGAAATGATGGCCAGCCATGCGCGCCACGACCTGCCGACGTACTTCCGCGTCAACCGCGAGATCCACGAACGCATCAGCCTGGCCGCGCACAACAGTTTGCTCAAACAGCTTTACGACGCGCAGAACGCGCGGATCCAGAATCTGCGCTTCGTCTCGAACGAGAACCGCCAGAAATGGGATCTGGCGATGCGCGAACACATAGAAATGGCGGAGGCCCTTGCCGCGCGCGACGCGGACCGGCTGGCAGCCATCATGCGGCAGCACCTGCAGCGCAAATGCGACGCGGCGCTCAAGAGCCGGAGCGAGACGATAGATACGCAACACATGTAGTGTCATCAAGAGGAGCCTTCACCATGGCTGATAGTCGCTTCACACCTTGCCGCTTCACCCCCGCTGCACCTGCGCTGTCCTCCTGCCGTTCCACTCCGCTCAAGGCCCTGGCCGCCGCCCTGCTGGCCTGCGCCGCGCTGGCCTCCCAACCGGCCCTTGCCGGCAAGAAAGACGACACCCTGCGCATGGCCTACGACCAGGCGCCGGAAAGCGTCGACCCGTACTTCAACAACGTCCGCATCGGCGTCATCATTGCCGCCAATGTGTGGGACACCCTGCTCTACCGCGACCCCGTCACCAACGAGTACAAGGGCCAGCTCGCCAAAAGCTGGACACAGGTCGACGACAAGACCATGGAATTCGAGCTGCGCGAGGGCGTCAAATTCCACAACGGCGAGGAGTTCGACGCCGATTCGGTGGTCTACACGCTGAACTACGTGGCCGATCCGAAGAACAAGGCCGTGACGCAGCAGAACGTGTCGTGGATCGACAAGGTCGAGAAGATCGACAAGTACAAGGTGCGTCTGACGACCAAGGAGCCCTTCCCCGGCGCCAAGGAATACCTGTCCACCACCGTCGCCATCCACCCGGCGAAGTACTACCAGGAAGTCGGCCCCAAGGGCATGAACGCCAAGCCCGTGGGCTCGGGGCCGTACAAGGTCGTCGACTACCAGCCCGGCAAGTCCATCACGCTGGAACGCAACGCCGACTACTTCAAGGATTCGCCCAAGGCGCAGCCCAAGATCGGCAAGGTCGTCATCCGCTTCATCCCCGACCGCCAGACGCAGATGGCCGAGGTCATCTCGGGCGGCGAAGACCTGATCATGAGCGTGCCCAAGGATCAGGCCGAACAGCTGGGCGGCATGCCGAACCTGCAGATGGTCACCGGCAACACCATGCGCATCGTGTTCATGCAGATGAACATCCTGGAAGGCACGCCTGCGCCCCAACTGAAGGACGAGCGCGTGCGCCGGGCGATCATCCACGCGATCGACCGCAACGCGATGCTCAAGAACATCGTGGGCGAAGGCGGCGGGCTCATCAACAC
>NZ_DAMCTG010000065.1:0-31025 GCF_032113835.1 Achromobacter sp.
CAGATGCAGTTCGAACGCGACATCCTGGACGCGCTTTCAGGCGACGAAGCCCAGCAGCGCGCCGCCTGATCCAGCATCGCCAGACCCGGCCCGGACCGCATACAATCCGGGTTTTCGGCCAGGCGATGCTTGCTCACATGCAGCTCAACGACTATCTGCGCATTTTCGGTGGCAGCTTCTTTTTCGCGCTGGCCACCCTGCTGCCGTTCCTGAACCCGCCTGCGATTGCCCCCATTTTTCTGTCGCTGACCGAGGGCGCGTCATCCGCCACGCGGGTGGTGCTGGCCAAGCGGGTCGCGGTCAACGTGTGCCTGATGCTGATCGTGGCCATGGTGGCGGGCAACGTGCTCCTCAGCTTTTTTGGCATCTCGCTGTCCATCGTGCGCGTGGGCGGGGGCATGCTGGTGATCGCCAGCGCCTGGCGGCTGGTGAACTCGCCGGATGCCGACACCGAACGCGTGGCCCGGATGGCCGAATCCTTCACGCCTGAAATGGCGAAGGCGCGCGCGTTCTATCCGCTGACCTTCCCCATCAGTTGCGGCCCCGGCTCCATTGCGGCCGCCATCACGGTCGGCGTCTCGCTGCGCGACCAGAATCACGCATTGAGCCTTGTGCGGCTGGCCGGCTCCATCCCCGGCATCATCGTCGTCTCGCTGACCCTTTACGTCTGCCTGCGCTTTGCGGCGCAGATGCTGCATCGCCTGGGCGACAACGGCACGGCGGTCTTCATGCGGCTGTCGGCCTTCATCATGCTGTGCCTGGGCGTGCAGATTTTCTGGGAAGGCGCGCGGGACCTGCTTTTGGGCGTCCTGACCCAGGTGATGCAACCAATTCCCATCCCGAAGGCCTAAGCCTGTCCGGCCGCTGCGGCGCCTTCGTCCAACCCATTCCAACGCAACAATGACCTCTCGCTTAGAACGCCTGCTCCGCCTGATCGCCCTCTTCTCTTTCGGCGCGGTGGGCATCGCCCTCGTTTCCCAGCACGTCTTCGACATGCCGCCCTGCGCCTGGTGCGTGATGCAGCGCCTGATTTACCTGGTGATCGGCGTGGTCGCGCTGATCGGCGGCTTTGGCGGCGGACGCGCGCTGACGCGCATCTGCGGCTTTCTTGCTGCGCTGCTGTCGCTGTCCGGGATCGTGGCCGCGTGGTACCAGTACAGCGTCGCCGCCAACATGCTGTCGTGCGACCAGACGTTTGCCGACCGCTTCATGACCGGCATCGGCCTTGAAAGCGCCATCCCGCCGCTGTTCGGCATCTACGCCACTTGCATGGACGCCAAGGTCCCGGTGCTGGGCGTCGAGTACGCCCTGTGGAGCCTGGCGCTCTTCGTGATCCTGTTCTTCATGGCGATGCCGGTGGTGTTCCGGCGCCGCGCCTCGGCCTGAACGCCGCTCCGAAATCGTGCAGCCCCTGAAATACCTCTCCGGGTATCCGGAACCGCTGCTGGCGCAAGCCCAAAAGCTGCTGGACCAGGACAAGCTGGGCGCGGCCCTGCTTGCCCGATACCCGGCCGGCGCGCACGGCGTACGCACCGACAAGGCGTTGTACCAGTACGTGACCGAGCTGAAGAACGCCTATATGCGCAACGGCGACCAGATCAACAAGGTGGCCTTTGACAGCAAGATCCACGTGATCCAGCACGCGCTGGGCCAGCACACCTACATCTCGCGCGTGCAGGGCGGCAAGCTCAAGGCCAAGCACGAGATCCGGGTGGCGACGCTGTTCAAGAACGTGCCCGCGGAGTTCCTGAAGATGATCACCGTGCACGAACTGGCTCACCTGAAGGAAAAGGACCACAACAAGGCCTTCTACAACATGTGCCTGCGCATGGAGCCGCACTACCATCAGTACGAGTTCGACCTGCGGCTGTACCTGACGCATCTCGAGGCCACGCGCACGCCGCTGTGGGACGTGCAGGGCTAGCCCTTGCGTAATAAGCTGCAGGCGAAAAAATGCCGTCCCGAGGGACGGCATTTTTGTCTGCGCGAGGCGCCCGCAGAAATCAGGCGTCGTCGGACGTGTAGCCCATGTTGAAGCGCAGGCCGCCCGCGTCTTCGTCCTTGCCGGGCTCGGAGCGCGATTGACCCAGGCGGGCCAGGTACTCGGGCGTGATGTCGCCGGTGATGTACTGGCCGTCGAAGCACGAGGCCTCGAAGCGCGTCAGCTTGGGGTTGAGGTCGCGGACCGACTGCTGCATGTCGTGCAGGTCCTGGTAGACCAGGCTGTCGGCGCCGATCGCGCGGGCGATTTCCTCGTCCGTGCGGCCGGTGGCGATCAGTTCGCTTTGCGTGGGCATGTCGATGCCGTACACGTTGGGGAAGCGCACCGGAGGCGCGGCCGAGGCGAAGTACACCTTGTTGGCGCCGGCGGCGCGGGCCATGTCGACGATCTCGCGGCTGGTCGTGCCGCGCACGATGGAGTCGTCCACCAGCAGCACGTTCTTGCCCTTGAATTCCATGCCGATGGCATTGAGCTTCTGGCGCACCGACTTACGGCGCACGGCCTGGCCCGGCATGATGAACGTACGGCCCACGTAGCGGTTCTTGATTAGCCCTTCGCGATAGTCCAGGTTCAGGCGCGCGGCCAGCTGCATGGCGGCCGGGCGCGAGGAATCGGGAATCGGCATGACGACGTCGATGTCGCCCAGGCGCATGTTGCGCGCAACCTTGTCGGCCAGGTATTCACCCATGCGCAGACGCGCGTCGTACACCGACACGCCGTCGATCATCGAATCGGGGCGGGCGAAGTAGACGTATTCGAAAATGCACGGAACGAGCTGCGGATTGTCGGCGCACTGGCGGGCGACCATGCGGCCGTCCAGGTCGATGAACACGGCTTCGCCGGGCTCGACGTCGCGCACGAAGGTGAAACCGCTGCCTTCGAGGGCCACGGATTCCGAGGCGGCCATCCATTCGACGCCTTCTTCGGTCTCCTGGCGGCCGATGCACAGCGGACGGATGCCGTTGGGATCGCGGAAGGCAAGCAGGCCGTAACCGGAAATCTGGGCCACGACGGCGTAGGCGCCGCGCACGCGCTTGTGCAGGGCGGCGACCGCGCGGAACATGGCATCGTCGTCCAGCGACACGCCGTTGGCGGCCGATTGCAGCTCGTGCGCCAGCACGTTCAGGAGGACTTCGGAATCGGAGTTCGTGTTGATGTGGCGGCGGTCGACGCGGTACAGCGATTCACGCAGTTCGCGCCAGTTGGTCAGGTTGCCGTTGTGGGACAACATGATGCCGAACGGGGCGTTGACGTAGAAAGGCTGGGCCTCTTCTTCGCTGGCGCTGGAGCCGGCGGTCGGGTAGCGGACCTGGCCGACGCCCGACGTGCCGGGCAGCGCGCGCATGTTGCGCGTGCGGAACACGTCGCGCACCAGGCCGTGCGCCTTGTACATATTGAACTGGTTGCCTTGCGACGTCGCAATGCCCGCGGCGTCCTGCCCGCGATGCTGCAACAGCAGCAAGCTGTCATAGAGCAGCTGGTTGACCGGCCCGCGCCCGATGACCCCTACGATTCCACACATGGTGAGATTTCCTGGTTGATTTGAAGCTAATCAGTACGGCAGCCACGTCGCCAGGGTTGGCGGCAGCCACGTCTTGATATGTTTGATGGCCTCGATGGCCGAATGCGAAAACATGGCGTCCTGCCACCATGGCTCTTGCGGCAGCGGCGTATACCCTGCGGCGGCGACCAGCGCCAGCACAATCAATAGACCACGGGCCAGCCCGAACATTCCGCCCAGGCCGTGATCGGCCGGGCTCAGTCCGGTGCTGCGGATCAGGGCGGCAAGCGTCATATTGACCAACCCCACGCCGAGCAACACGATGATGAACACCGCCGCGTACGAGACCCCCATGCGCAGCAGCGTCGTTTCAATATAGGGCTCCAGCCAGGTATAGACCGTGGGACCCCACCAGATCGCGGCCACGAAGGCCAGCAGATAGGCGACCAGCGACAGCACCTCTTTGAGCAGGCCGCGCACCAGGCCCAGCACACCCGATACCGCCAGGATGGCCAGCACGACGAAGTCGAAGCCGGTCACTATTGGGCGGCGATGAAACCATTGTCATAGCCCAGCGTGCGCAACCGCGCCTGGGCCGCCTGAGCCGCCTCGCGCGACGGGAACGGGCCCACGCGCAGACGGTACTGCTGCTTGCCATTGATCGTGGCCTGCTCGACAAATGCGTTGGTGACGCCGGCCTGATGCAGCTTGCCGCGGCGCGACTGGGCGTCTTCCGAGGTGGTGTACGCCGCGATCTGCAGCACGAAATTGCCCTTGGAGGCAGCCGGCTTGGGCGCGTCGGGCTTGGGCGTGGACGCCGGGGCGTTGCGGCCTTCGAGCAGCGCCAGGGCGCGCGCGCCGTCGTCCGAGCGCGACTCGGGCTTGGCGGGCGTCGTGGGCTTGGCCGGCTCGGGCTTGGGTTTGACCTCGGGCTTGGGCGGCGTGACCGGCGGCACGGCAGGCGTGGCCGGCTGTGTGGCGGGCGGCGTGGTGTGCGGCGTTGTGTGCGTAGAGGCGTTGGGCGCGGTCTGCGGCGTGTTGGACGCGGCAGCCACCGGCGGCACGGACGTCACGCCAGGCGGCGTGGGAACGGCGGCGGGATCGGTGGATGTGGACGGCTCGGTCGGCGCGGCGGCCTGGGGTTCGGAGACCTGCGGCTGGAACGGCGTATTGCGTTCCGGCACCTTGATGGGAATGTTGTCGTCGACCGGGGCGGGCTGCGAGTCCAGCACCATGGGAAGGACGATGACGGCTGCCAGGACCAGCGCTACCGCGCCCGCAAGCCTGCGACGCGCGCGGCCACGCAACTCGGCGGCCTGGACCTCGCTTGGCACGGCAGCCCGTTTGGAGGTCTGCGCCTGCTCGGCGGGATCTTTGCGTTTGAAAAAACCCATGGAAGAGAATTCCTTGCGGCGCCTTGCGGCATTGAGGCGGCGGGGCCGCCATGACGCGAATGGCCCGATTTGCCTATGCCTTGCGACCCAGAGCCTGCAAAACGGAGGCTACGGTGAGAAACGATCCGAATACCGCGATTCTATCATTCTCCCCTGCCCGTTCGCGCGCTGCGGCAAAGGCCTGGGCGGGATCGGCGTAGGCCTGGATGCCGGGGCTTTCGCTGCCGGCGGGCAGCGGCGGGAGCGCCGCGGCGACCTGGTCCGCGAGCGCCTGGCCGGCGGCGCCGCGCGGCCCCGGAAGACCGGCGCAATACCAGTAGTCGATGCGCGAACCCAGCTTGGCCACCACGCCGGCGAGATCCTTGTCGTTCAGCATCCCGAACACCGCGTGGGTGTACGGATGAAAGCCCATGTTGTCCAGGTTTTGCGCCAGCACGGCCGCGGCATGCGGGTTGTGTGCGACGTCCAGGATTACCGTGGGCTGGCCGGGCAGGATCTGAAAGCGGCCCGGCAGCGAGGCCTGCAACAGCCCCAGTCGAACGGCCTGCTGCTGCACGGGCAGGCGGTCGCGCACGGATTCCAGCGCGGCCAGCGCCGCCGAGGCGTTGAGCAACTGGTTGGCGCCGCGCAGGGCCGGATAGGCCATGGCGCTGCGGCGCTGCTCGCGCCCGCCGTAGGCCCACTGCTGGCGGTCGCCGGAGTAGTTGTAGTCGCGTCCGAACAGCCACAGGTCCGCGCCGATGGCTTCAACGTGATCCAGCAGCGACTGCGGGGGGACGGGATCGCTGCAGATGGCCGGCCGGCCGCTGCGGTAGATGTGGGCTTTTTCGAAGCCGATTTTTTCGCGCGTGTCGCCCAGCCAGTCGGTGTGGTCCAGGTCGACGCTGGTGACGATGGAGACGTCGGCATCGACGATGTTGACGGCATCCAGGCGTCCGCCCAGGCCGACTTCGAGGACGACGGCGTCCAGCCGCGACTGCGAGAAGAGGCGCAGAATGGCCAGCGTGGTGAATTCGAAGTAAGTCAGCGACACATCGCCGCGCGCGGCCTCGACGGCCTGGAACTGCGTAATGAGGTCCTGATCGGAGGCGATCTGGCCGTTGACGCGGGCACGCTCGTTGAAGTCGATTAGGTGCGGCGAGGTGTAGAGGCCCACCTTGTAGCCAGCCGCAAGCAGGATGGCCTCGAGCATGGCACAGGTGGAACCCTTGCCGTTGGTGCCGCCGACCACGAATTTGATGCCGGGCAGCGTCAGTTGCATGCGGTCCGCGACCTGGCGCACCCGGTCCAGTCCCATGTCGATCGCGGTGGCGTGGATGGACTCCAGGTACTGCAGCCAATCGGACAGGTTGGCGGCGGCGTCAGGCGTACGGACAGAAGACATGAGGCGGGTTCGCGAAAGGAAATCAGCCTGCGATTTTAGCAGCGTGTGCCCGGTGTTTTCCCTAATCCCCTAGGGCGCAGCACAGTATCGCGAGACAAAAAGTGCTTGCCCATGTTTTTCTCATACGTAAAAATAAATTCATGTATGGAAAATAATAGGAAGAGACATGACGCAGCGTACGACTCCCAAATGGCTGGTGCGTGAAGCCGACGTGCCGGGCTACAGCCCCGCCAATCACACCGGCACGCTCAACCGCCGGCTGATCAGCCCGGACACCGTCGGCGCCCGTGGCCTGGAGGTGTTGCTGGGCGTCATCGACAAGGGCAAGGGCGCCCTGCCGCACGCGCACCCCGGCATCGAACAGGTCTGTTACCTGATCTCGGGCACCGCCCGCGCGCAGGTGCAGGACGAATGGGCCGACATGGGTCCCGGCGACTGTTGCTACTTCCCCCCGGACATCCCGCACGTCTTCACGGTGACGAGCGATGAACCCGCCCGCTTGCTGGTGATCTACACGCCCCCGTACGAAGAATCCCCCGATCGCGTGATCCGCGATTTTCCGGCGCCACCCCCAGCCGCTTGACGCGGCGCTTCGCGCAGGCAGCGGCCGAAGAGCCGCGCCTCATTCCAATAAAGACAGGAGACACACCCATGCAATCCCTACGCCTGCTGGGCGCCGCGCTGGTCAGCGGCGCCGCCTTGATGGCGGCTGGCCCCGCCCATGCCGCCGATTACCCCACCAAGCCCATCACTCTTGTAGTGCCCTTCCCCGCCGGATCGGGCACGGACGCCGTGGGACGGATCTTCGGCGCCGAGTTGTCGACCCTGCTGGGTCAGCAGGTCGTGGTGGAGAACAAGCCGGGCGCCAATGCGACGATCGCGGCCAATTACGTGGCGCGCGCCAAGCCCGACGGCTACACGCTGTTCGTCACCACCAATACCTCCCATTCGGCCGCCCCCTGGCTGATGAAGAACGTGCCGTATGACCCGGTCAAGGATTTCACCCCGATCGCGCGCGGCGGCAACCTGCCCTTCATCCTGGTGGTGAATCCCAAGCGCCCCTGGAAGACGGTGGGCGACCTGGTGGCCGACGCCAAGAAGAACCCGGGCCGCATCACCTACGCCAGCGGCAACAGCACCGGCATCGTCGCGGGCGCCACGCTGGCCAACCGCGCCAAGATCGACATCCTGCACGTGCCCTACAAAGGCACGCCGCAGAGCCTGACCGACGTGGTCGGCGGACAGGTGGACTTCATGTTCACGGACCTGACCTCGGGCCTGCCGTTCGTACAATCCGGCCAGCTGCGCGCCCTGGCCGTCTCCACCGCCGAGCGCAGCGCCATCGTGCCCGACCTGCCTTCGATGGCCGAAGCGGGCGTGCCGGACTTCGACCTGAACTCCTGGAACGGCTACTTTGGTCCCGCAGGCATGCCGCCCGAGATCGTCGCCAAGCTGAATGCGGCCATCAACCAGATCGTGGCAAAGCCCGACGTGAAAAAGCGCTTGGCGGGACTGGGGTTTGACGCCTTCTCGAGCACGCCCGAAGCCTTCGCGCAATTTGTCGGCGAACAGCGCGACCTGTGGGGCAAGCTGATCCGTGACGCGGGGATCGAGCAGCAATGATCGACCAGCCCCTGCCTGAAACGCCGGTTGCCGGGCCGCTGGCCGGCGTGCGCATCCTCGATCTGAGCTCGGTGGTGATGGGGCCGTACGCAACCCAGGTCCTGGCGGACCTGGGCGCGGACGTCATCAAGGTGGAATCGCCGGCGGGGGACAACATGCGGGCCGTCGGCCCCATGCGCAACCCCGGCATGGGGCACCTCTACCTGCACCTGAACCGCAACAAGCGCTCGATCGTGCTGGACCTGAAGACGCCCGAAGGCCTGGAGGCCTGCCTGAAACTGGCCGAAAGCTGCGACGCCCTGCTCTACAACATCCGCCCCCAGGCGATGGCGCGGCTGGGCCTGTCGTACGAAGCCGTCACGGCGCGCAACCCGCGCATCGTTTACGTGGGCGCCTATGGGTTCGGCGAGGCCGGCCCCTATGCCGGCCGCCCCGCCTACGACGACCTGATCCAGGGGCAGACCGGCATCGCCGCGCTGTCCGCGCAGCAAAGCGGCGACGTGCCGCGCTACGCGCCGCTGACGCTGGCGGACCGCGCGGTGGGTCTGCACGTCGGCATTGCGCTGGTGTCCGCGGTGCTGAGCGCCAGGACGCTCGGCCACGGCCAGCCGGTGGAGATTCCCATGTTCGAGGGCATGGCGCATCTGGTGCTGGGCGACCACCTGGGCGGTGCGACCTTCGAACCGCCCATGGGACCCACCGGTTACGCGCGCCTGTTGGCGCCGCATCGCCGCCCTTACGCCACGTCGGACGGCTACATCTGCCTGCTGATCTACAACGACAAGCACTGGCGCAATTTCTTTGAACTGATCGGGCGGCCCGAGCTGTCGCAGGACCCGCGCTTCTGCACCCATGGCGCCCGCGCCGCGCACATCAGCGAGGTCTATGCCTTCGTGGCCGAGGTGATCGCCACCCGTCCCAGCGACGACTGGCTGCGCGAGCTGACGCGCGCCGACATTCCGGCCTCGCAGCTCTACACCATCGACGGCCTGATCCAGGACGAGCACCTGACCGCGACCGGCTTCATCCAGGAAATGGACCACCCCTCGGAAGGCCGCATCCGCACCACCGGGACGCTGGGCCGCTACGCGGGCACGCCCACCTCGATACGCCGCCCCGCCCCGCGGCTGGGCGAGCACAGCCGCGAGGTGCTGGCCGAGGCGGGCTACGGACAGGAACAGATCGACGCCATGCTTGCCCGTGGCATTACCCAGGACGGAAACAACGATGGACTTTGAATTCACCCCGGAACAACTGGCGTTGCGCGACGCCGTTTCCCGCATCTGCGAACGTTATCCCGACGAATACTGGCTGGAACGCGACCGCGAAGGCGGCTTCCCGGAACCGCTGCACGCCGACCTGGCGCGCGACGGCTGGCTGGGCATCGCCATGCCGCAGGAATACGGCGGCGCGGGCCTGGGCATGACCGAAGCCGCGTTGATGATGCAGACCATCGCCGCGTCGGGCGCCGGCTTCACGGGCGCCTCGGCCGTCCACATGAACATCTTCGGACTGAATCCCGTCGTGGTGTTCGGCACCGACGAGCAGCGCGGCCGTTGGCTCGAACCGCTGATCGCCGGCCGGGAAAAGGCCTGCTTTGCGGTCACCGAGCCCGACGCCGGGCTGGACACGACCAAGCTGAGCACCCGCGCCGTGCGCCAGGGTGACGAATACGTTGTGCATGGCCGCAAGATCTGGATCTCGACGGCGCAGGTGGCCAGCAAGATGCTGCTGCTGGCGCGCACCACCCCGCTGTCCGACGTGGAAAAGCCCACGCAGGGCCTGTCGCTCTTCTACACCGACCTGGACCGCGAAAAGATCGAGGTGCGGGAGATCGAGAAGATGGGCCGCAAGGCCGTGGATTCGAACATGCTGTTCATCGACGGCCTGCGGATTCCGGTGGCCGACCGCATCGGCGAAGAAGGCCGCGGCTTTGAATACATCCTGCACGGCCTGAACCCCGAGCGCATCCTGATCGCCGCCGAGGCGGTGGGGATCGGCCGCGCCGCGCTGGACCGGGCCGTCAAGTACGCCGGCGAGCGCACCGTGTTCGGCCGCCCCATCGGCAAAAATCAGGGCATCCAGCACCCGCTCGCCCAGGCCTGGATGCAGTTGGAGGCGGCGGACCTGATGGTGTTCAAGGCGGCCAGCCTGTACGACGCGGGCAAGCCCTGCGGCCCCGCTGCCAACTCGGCGAAATACCTGGCGGCCGAAGCCGGCTACAACGCCTGCCAGACGGCGGTGATGACGTTGGGCGGCATGGGTTATGCCAAGGAGTACCACGTGGAGCGGCTGCTGCGCGAAAGCTTCATCCCGCGCATCGCGCCGGTCAGCCCGCAGCTCATCATGTGCTTCATCGCGGAAAAGGTGCTGGGCCTGCCCAAGTCGTATTGAGCAGGCGGCAGCAGGCGCGGCTCAGGCCTGCTGCTCCAGCCCCGTGCAGGCCGCCCGCAAGATGCGGGCGTAGGTTTCCTGCTCCGGTTCGATCCGGTAGATCGGGCCGCCCACCGAAATGGCGTAGTGCTCGCCGGACAGCGTGACCGGCCAGGCAATCGCGCCCACGTCCGCGATGGACTCGCCGCTGTTCATGAACCACCCCCGCTGCCGGGCGGCTTCAAGGTCCGCCAGCAGCGCCTCGCGGGTAACGAGGGTGCGGTCGTTGTAGCGGGTCATGGGGATGTCCGCCAGCAAGGCGTCGCGCGCCGGTTCGTCCAGCAGCGACAGCAGCGCCTTTCCCAGCGAATTTGCGTGAACATCCTTGAACTCGCCTGCAACGGGCGCGTATCGGATGGTATGCGGCGAATCCAGCACATCCAGATAGACGACACGGCCGTCCGGCGACAGCTTGGCGAAGACGACGGTTTCGCGGGTAGCGTCCCTGAGTTCGACGAGGCTGGGATAGACCCGGTCCAGAACGGGATCGGCCCGGGCGATGCGCTGGGCCATGGCGAGCAGCCGGCCGGTCGGGTAATAGCCCTGGCGGCGGCCCGTTTCGTAAAGGTAGCCCAGGCTGGTCAGCGTGCGGATCAGCGCCAGGCAGCTCGAGACGGGCACGTCCAGCAACCGGGCCAGTTCCGACAAGGGCAGCGCGCGTTTCTCGCGGGCGTAGGTTTCGATGATTTCGATCACTCGCAACGCCGTCTTGACACTCATCGCCCGATCCAAACTCTTAGCACGTGAACCATCCGTATGCGCGGGGCTAAAGTTCCCTGCGAGGGTGCCGTTATGGTAACTGAGAATTTCCTGAAAACAGCGCGTTCTCCGAGACGCCCCCCTCGCCGTTGGAGTGATCATGGCCGTAACCCCGTTAGCCCCCGCAGCGTTCGCGTCGTTACCGGTTTCGACCGTTATAGCCGCGCCAGACCCGTCCGCCACCGCCACGCCGGCGCCGGCCAGCACCAATAGCAACGCCTCCGGCGGCGCCACGTCCGACCAGGCGAACGCGCAGAAAATGCCTCTGGATAAGGCGCTGGATGAGATCAACGACCAGATGAAAGCCTGGTCGACCCAGCTTCAGTTCGAAATCGACCCGAACGTGCACCAGGTGGTGGTGTCGGTGATCGATGCGGAATCGGGTGACGTCCTGCGCACCATCCCCAGTGAAACGGTGCTGAAGATCGCCAAGATGATCGTGAACATGCAAGGGAACGGTATCAAGACCTCGGCCTGATCCGACACTTAAAACAGCGTTAGCCAAGATTGACGCGCGGCCCGGTGTGAGAAGCGCTGAATTAGGCCCGCCTTATGCCTTTACCCGGCCGATAGCCGGGATCACATTTTTGTCAGAATTGCATCGCTAGGAAGGAATTTCACATGGCCACCATCACCAACCTCGGTTCGAATTCAGGCTTGCCCCTGGAGGATATCCTCTCGAAGCTGGAAGCTGCCGAGGAAAAGAGGCTGCAGCAGTACACCGTACGGCAGACCAGCTTCGAAACCCGCGTTACGGCATTCGGCCAGCTCAAGAGCGCCGTGGAAGCCGTGCAGAAGGCTGCCGCCGCGCTCGGCAAGCCCGAGACGCTGGGCGCCGTGAAAGGCAGCGTGACCGGCGGCGACGCCCTGACCGCGACCGTGGCCGCCGAAGGCGCCGTGGCCGGCCATTACACGATCAACGTGAAAACCGTTGCCACTTCCCAGACCCTGCAATCCGGCGCAGTGGCCGACCGCAAGGCGTCCAACGGCGCCACGGGCTCGTTTGAAATCGAACTGGCCGACGGCACCAAGAAAACCGTCGACCTGAAGGGCGACACCTCGCTGAACGGCATCGTCAAGGCGGTCAACGCCGACGACACGCTGGGCGTGCGCGCCACCGTCATCACCGACGGCGACGGCAAGAGCTACCTGATGATGACCGCCAAGAACACGGGCGTTCAGGCCTCGGTCAAGTCCATCACGGTGACGGGCGACCAGTCGCTCAAGGACGTCCTGTCCTATAGCAGCACCGATGCCGCAAACAGCAAGATGACGGCCACCGCGGCCGTCGATGCCGAAATCGACATCAACGGCATCACGATCAAGAGCGGCACGAACAACATTTCGACCGCCATCGACGGCGTCACGCTGAACCTGTCGCAAACGACGGAAGCCGGCAAGCCGATCACGCTGAAGCTGGAAAGCGATCCCTCGGTCGCCAACAAGGCGATCCAGAGCTTCGTGACCGCCTACAACACGCTGCAGACGACGATCAAGAACCTGACGGCGTTCGACGCCGCCGCCGCCACCAACCAGCCGCTGACCGGCGACGGCACGACGCGCGCCATCCAGTCGTCCCTGGCGGGTGCACTGCAGGTCTTGTCGGGCGAAGGCACGATGCGTTCGCTGGCCGACCTGGGCATCACGACCAACCCGCAGACGCGCCAGCTCACGCTGGACCAGACCAAGCTGGACAAGGCGCTGTCCACGAACAGCGCCGACGTCGCGCGCCTGCTGACCGGCGAGAACGGCCTGGCCGCCAATTTCGACAAGGCCACGAAGGACATCCTGAGCGACACCGGTTCGATCAAGACCAAGACCGACGGTCTGGCCAAGTCGATCGCCACCGTGAAGGACCAGTACACGCGCGCCAAGGCAGCGGGCGAAGCCCAGCTCGAAATGATGCGCGCCCAGTTCGTCCAACTGGACAAATTCGTTGCGCAGCAATCGGTCACGGCCAACTACCTGACGCAGCAATTCGCGGCCATGAACAAGTCGTCGAAGTGATAACCGAGAAGATGCATTAAATGACGTACGCCGCGCGCCGCCCCACAGGCTCATACTCTGTCCGCTCCTACGCCGATATCGGCCTGGAGACGCAAGTGATGAGCGCCACACCGGAAAGGCTGATCACCCTGCTGTACCAGGGTGCGCGCGCGGCAATCGGACAGGCGCGCCTGCACATGCAGGAAGGACGCGTGGCCGAGCGCGGCACGGCCATCACCAAGGCAATCAAGATCGTCGACGAAGGCCTGAAAATGGGCCTGAACATGGAAGCCGGCGGCGACATCGCCGCCAACCTGAGCCGGTTGTACGACTACATCGTCCGCACCCTGCTCATGGCAAACCTGAAAGCGGACGTCGAGCAGCTCGACATCGCGGACCGCCTGCTGGCGGACCTTTCCGACGCTTGGCAGACCTCCATCGATCGGCCTGCCCCGGACGTACCGCTTTGATGGCCCCTACAACGACTATTGCCAGCCATCGCTCGCCCGAGACTTCTATGACGTCCCTCACCCAGTATTCCGCCATCCTGGAGCAGTATCAGGAGATCGCCCAGTCAACGGGCGAGATGTTGACGGCCGCCCAGGCCGGCGACTGGGACACCGCGCTCATGCACGGTCAGCTCTATTGCGAGCAGGTCGAGCGCCTGCGCCATGCCGAACCCGCCAGCCCCCTGGACGAGGCCGGCCGCAGCATGAAATACGACCTTCTCGTGCGCATTCTTGAAAACGATGCCATGACGCGCGACCTGGCGCTGCCGCAACTGGCGCGGCTGGGCGAATTGCTCGGACGCATGAAGCGCCAGCAGACCCTGCTGTCGGCCTACGGCAATCAGGCGTCTGACCAATGAGCATCGGTCCCGCCGCGCTTGGCAACGTCCTGGTGCAGCGGTTGGACGCCGTGCTGGGCACGACGATGTCCGCCGCGAACGCCAACCAGATTTCGGGGGCGCGGCCCGACGCGGTCAGCCAGCCTGGCAGCCCGGAGAAAGCCGGGCCTTCGGACGGCTCGGCCCGCGATACCCGGCAAGGCATACAAACTGGCGGCGCCCGAGGCGACCGCCAGAATACTGTTGTCGACCCCAAAACCGCGGCCGCGCTGGCGCTGGCCGCGCGCGGCCTGGTCACCAGCAGCGACACCACGGCCTCGGCGCCGACCACGCTGGGTACGACCGCACGCACCATCCTGGCCCTGCTCGCTCAGTACCCTGAAGCGGCCCCGGCCGTGCAGGGACGCGCGCCGCTGTGGAGCGCCGACGCGCAGGGTGGGCAGCAGGCGGGCGGTGCAGCCCCCGGCGGCCAGCCCGCTTCGGCCCAATCCGGCCAACCCGCGCAGGCAGGTCAGCCCGGCCAGCCGGCCGCTGCGACGACCACCCCGCTTCCGGCTTCGACCGCCCTGCCGGCTGGCGCCCCGGCCGCCGCGCCGTCGGCCACCGCAGCCGCCGACGCCGCCAACGCCAGCGCCAAGCCGGGCGCCGGGCATCCAGCGGGCCAGGCGGGCGGCGCGAAAGGGGCCGAGGCCGCATCGCATGCCTCGCTGGCCGCAGGCGGCCCGTCCGCCCGCGCGCTGGGCCAGGCGCTGCGCAATGCTCTGCAGACCAGCGGCCTCTTTTACGAATCGCACCTGACCGACATGGTCTTCGGGCGCAAGAACCCGGCCACACTGGAAAGCGAACCGCAAGCCCGGATGTCCCGCGACACCGCCGCGCACGCCAGCACGCAGGCGCGCAGCCGCGGCGAAGCCGCCGGCGCCAGCCGTTCGGGCGCCGGTGCGGATGCGCCCTCGGCTTCGGGCACGTCGTCCTCCCCGTCCACGCCCGGCGCGCCGATCACCGGCATCCATCAGGATCTGACCGTGCTGGTGCGCCAGCAGCTCGACGTGCTGGCCAACCAGACGCTGAACTGGCAAGGCGAAGCCTGGCCCGGCACGCCGATGGAGTGGGAAGTTGAGCGCGACCCTTACGGCGAGGACCGCGAATCGGCTGTGCCGACCTGGGCCACCCGCGTGAAGCTGGACCTGCCGCGGCTGGGCCTGGTCGATGCCCGCCTGAACCTTGCGGGCGACCAGATCGTGCTGCAGCTGATTGCGCCGCACAGCGCCACCGAGATCAACGATTCGTCGGACATGCTACGCTCGCGCCTCCTGGCCGCCGGCCTGACCCTGAGCAATCTGACCGTGAACGTGGTTGAACCCCGTCTCGTCATCCCCACCGATTTCTGATGAACACCCCTTCCTCCCCCGCGGACGCCGGCCCGAACGCCAACCGCAACGCGGCGGTCGCCATCTCGTACGACGAAAGCGACGGCGCGCCGCGCGTTGTCGCCAAGGGTTATGGCCAGCTGGCGGACACGATTGTCCGGGCGGCCGAGGAAAACGGGCTGTACGTGCACGAATCGCGCGAATTGGTGGGTCTGCTCATGCAGGTCGACCTGGACGCGCATATTCCTCCCCAACTTTATGTCGCGGTGGCAGAATTGCTCGCCTGGCTGTACCGCCTGGAATCGCGCGACCTCCCCCAGGCCGCGCGGCCCGAAATCTCTACCTAAGGACGATCACCGTGTTGGATGCCGCCGATCCGGAATTCCTGCTGACCCGGCCGGAAGACATGCGCTCAGCGCTCTTCGAGCTGACGCACCCCGACAGCCACATCCTGGTGCGCGACCCCGCGGACCGGGAGATCGCCGTGCTGATCCTGGGCGCCGACAAGCAGACCCGCCAGTTCTTCTGGCGGCCGCGCGACTACGACGGCGCGGACTTTGAACAGTCCGACAGCATGGGTCTACTCAGCGGAACGACCTTCCACTTCAACGCCACCGCCTATGGCGGCGTGCAGATCCGTTTTCGTGTCCAGCGTCCGGAAATCATCCATTTCGATGACGGCAGCGCGGCGCTGATGTCGCCCTTCCCCGATCGGCTTGCCCGCATCCAGCGCCGCAAGATGTTCCGGGCCTCCATGATCTCCAGCGCCAACCGCTGCTTCGCCACCTGGCAACCGGCGGCGCCGGCCAAGCCGGTGGGATTCACCGTCCGCGACATCTCGGTCGACGGCGTCGGCCTGCGCGTGGGCCTGGCAGTGGGCGAGCTGCCCCAGCGCGGCGCGGTGATGGAAGATGTGGAACTGGATTTCGGCGAGCTCGGCAAACTGAGCGCCGACCTGGAAGTACGCAACATCTATCCGGTGTCGGGCCAGCCGATGGCGTCGGCCGACAGCAGCGCCGAGGGTGAAGCGCCCAAGCATGTATCGCTGACAGGCGAGCCACCGGTCAGCCACGTCGGCGCGCTGTTCATGAACCTGAACGCCCGCCAGGAGAACTGGCTGCAGCAGGTGGTGTGGCGCCTGGAGAAAGGCGCGCAGCGCAACTGATGGCGCGCCCGGCGAAATGCCGCGACGGCAGGGGCGCTGCTGAAACGCAAAAGGCCTTCCCGCGGGAAGGCCTTTGAACTGGTCGCGACGCTTAGACCGCCATCGACGAGATTTCCTTGTAGGCAGCAACCAGCTTGTTGCGCACCTGGACCGCCGTCTGGAAGCCCAGACTGGCCTTCTGCAGGTCGATCATGACGTCGTTGAGCGAGATGTCGGGAGCGCCCAGCTCGAAGGCCTTGGCCTGATTGCTGGCGGCGTTCTGAGCGGCCGTCACGCGACGGATGGAGCGCTGCAGTTCCGCGGCAAAACCGTCGGGTTGCGCCACGGCATCGCCGGCGCCCAGATTACCGGTCTCCGCCTTGCTCACGACCGCGCGCATCTGCTGAAGCATGCCTTCGATGCCGGACAAGCCTGATACAGCCATTACCTATTCCTTGCTGGTGGGATTACGCCAAAGTGCACACGCAGCGTAACGCCGATCCGGCCGGTTCATAGCCGACAAGAACCGCCAAAAAACCCGACATTTCAACGAATGCGGACATCCCCTTCCCGGGATGCGGCCCCGCTTTGCGCCTTGTTACTGACATAGGGATTAAGTAACGCCAAAAAACGGCTGTTTTCATCGATTGGGATCGGTGTCTCAGGGGCAATAATCCACGCTCTCCCCAGACCAGAAGCACGTTGCATGTGTAATCGGCCCTACCCAGACATGAAGTCATTTTCCCTGCTCCGCGAAGCCAGCGGGAGCCGTCAATGAATCAGCAGGCTACCCTGAGCTCGTCGCTTCTGGCCAAGTTCCCCGTGCTGGAACGGGTCCGTGCGCTTCCCAAGCCAGTCCTGATCGGCGCCGCCGCAGCCCTCGTCGCGGTGATCGTCGCCGTGGCCATGTGGAGCAGCGAGCCGAAATACAAAGTTCTCTTCTCGAACCTGGACGACCGCGACGGCGGCGCCATCGTGACCGCCCTGGGCACGATGAACGTTCCCTACCGCTACAACGAAAACGGCACCGCGCTGCTCGTGCCGGCCGACCGCGTCTATGACGCCCGGCTGCAGCTCGCGTCGCAAGGCCTGCCGCGCGGCGGTTCCGTCGGCTTCGAGCTGATGGACAACGCCCGCTTCGGCGCCAGCCAGTTTGCAGAGCAGATCAACTACCAGCGCGGTCTGGAGGGCGAGCTGGCCCGTTCGATCGAGGCCATGCACACCGTGCAGCACGCCCGCGTCCACCTGGCCATGCCGCGCCAGTCGCTGTTCGTGCGCGAGCGCCAGGCGCCCACCGCCTCCGTGCTGCTGAACCTGTACCCCGGCCGCAGCCTGAGCGACGCGCAGGTTTCCGCAATTTCCTGGCTGGTGGCTTCCAGCGTGCCGGAACTGACCGCCGAAAGCGTGTCCATCGTCGACCAGAACGGCCGCCTGCTGTCCTCTCCGCTGGGCGAAGGCCGCGGCATGGACGCCGACCAGCTTCGCTTCGTGCGCGAGATCGAGCAGCGCACCGTCGAGCGCATCCTCACCATCCTGAATCCCCTGGTCGGCCCCGGCAACGTGCACGCCCAGGCCACCGCCGACGTCGACTTCTCGCGCCGCGAGGAAACGTCCGAGGTCTACCGTCCCAACCAGGAACCTGGCCAGGCCGCCGTGCGCAGCCAGCAGACCAGCGATTCCACGCAGCGCGGCGTCGGCCCCGCCCAGGGCGTGCCCGGCGCGCTGTCGAACCAGGCGCCCGCCAACGCGCAGGCGCCGATCGCCAATCCGCCGCAGCAACAGCCGCCCCGCCCCGGCCAGCCGCCGCAGGCCAACGCGCAACAGCAGCAACAACAGCAGCAGCAGACCGGCACCCAGACTCCCGCCACCAACCTGAACGAACGCCGCGACGCGACGACGAACTACGAAGTCGACCGCACCATCAGCCACATCAAGCAGCCGACGGGCAACCTCAAGCGCATGTCGGTGGCCGTGGTCGTGAACTACGTGCGCGACAAGGACGGCGAACTGCAGGCCCTGCCGCCCGAGGAACTGAACAAGCTCACCAACCTGGTGCGCGAAGCCATGGGCTATTCCGAAGGCCGCGGCGACTCGCTCAACCTGGTCAACAGCCAGTTCAACGACGGCCCGCCGCCGCTGCCGATGTGGCGCGATCCGGAAATGATCTCGCTGTTCAAGACGATCCTGTTCTGGCTGATCGGTGGCGTCATCGCACTGTGGCTGTACCGCAAGGTTCGCCGTTCGGTCACCGAGTACCTGTACCCGCCGGTGGATCCGGAACAGGCCGAAGCCGAGCGTGCTGAAGCCGCCCGCGAAGCTCAGGACCTGGCCCGCGCCAAGGAAACCGACCGCTATCAGGACAACCTGGAGCGCGCACGCACCATGGCCAACAAGGATCCGCGCGCCGTCGCGATGGTCCTGCGCACCTGGATGACCAAAGATGAAAAATGATTCCCTCCCCATGGACGGCATGACGCGCAGCGCCGTCCTGATGATGTCGCTGGGCGAAGACGCCGCGGCGGAAGTGTTCAAGTACCTGAGCGCCCGTGAAGTCCAGCAGGTCGGCGCCGCGATGGCCAGCCTGAAGCAGGTCACGCGCAACGACGTCGCCGTCGTGCTGGAGGAATTCCGCCTGGAAGCCGACCAGTTCATGGCCGTGACGCTGGGCTCGGACGACTACATCCGCAGCGTGCTGACCAAGGCGCTGGGCAGCGATCGCGCCGCGGGCCTGATCGAAGACATCCTGGAAGCCGGCGACGGCGGCAGCGGCATCGACGCGCTGAACTGGCTGGACCCGAACACCGTGGCCGAACTGATCGGCGACGAGCACCCGCAGATCATCGCGACGATCCTGGTTCACCTGGAGCGCGACCGCGCGGCCGGCGTGCTGGCCCTCTTGACGGACCGTCTGCGCAACGACGTGATGCTGCGTATCGCGACGTTCGGCGGCGTGCAGCCGGCGGCGCTGTCCGAACTGACCGAAGTGCTGAACTCCGTGCTGGCCGGCCAGGGCGCCAAGCGCAGCAAGATGGGCGGCGTGCGCACCGCGGCCGAGATCCTGAACATGATGAACTCGACGCAGGAAGAGACCGTGGTCGCCAGCCTGCGCGAACGCGACAACGACCTGGCGCAGAAGATCATCGACGAGATGTTCGTCTTCGACAACCTGCTCGACGTCGAGGACCGCGCCATCCAGCTCATCCTCAAGGAAATCGACAACGACACGCTCATGGTCGCGCTCAAGGGCGCTCAGGAAGAGCTGCGCGCCAAGTTCCTGCGCAACATGTCCAGCCGTGCGGCCGAAATGCTGCGCGAGGACCTGGAAGCCCAGGGCCCGATCCGCATGTCGAAGGTCGAGACCGAACAGAAGAAGATCCTGCAGATCGCCCGCCGCCTGGCGGAAAGCGGCCAGATCGTGCTGGGCAATTCCGGAGACGACGCGTATGTCTGAAGCGGACAACGGCGCGACGACGCTCATCTCGCGCAGCGCCGCCTGGCGTCGCTGGCAGATGCTGTCGTTCGACGAGCCGGCGCCCGTCGAAGTCGAACCCGAGCCCGAACCCGATCCGGGTCCCGATCCCGCCGTGGTGATGGCGCAGTTGCGCGCCCAGGCCATCGCGGAAGGACACGAGGAAGGATTGGCGCGCGGCCACGCCGCGGGCATGGAAGCCGGCCAGCAGGCGGGCTACGAGGCCGGCCTTGCCGCCGGCCGCGAAGCCGGTCATGCGGAAGGCCTGGCCCAGGGCCGCGAACAGGGCGCCGCCGAGGCGCAACGCCTGCACACGCTGGTCGAAGCCTGCGCCGTGTCGATCGGCGCGCTTGAAGAAAAGATGGGCCAGAGCCTGCTGACGCTGGCCCTGGACATCGCCCAGCAAGTGGTCCGCACCACCCTCGCCGAACAGCCCGAAACCGTCGTGAATGCAGTGCGCGACGTCCTGCACATCAATCCGACGGCCGGCGGCCAGATGCGCCTGTGGGCCAATCCGGACGATATCGAACTGATCCGCCTGCACCTTGCCGACGAGCTGAAGGAAGGCCATTGGCGCGTGCTGGCCGATGAATCCATCCTGCGCGGCGGCTGCCGCGCCGAGACGCCTTTCGGCGACATCGACGCCACGCTGCAGACCCGCTGGCGCCGCGTGGCCGCCTCGCTCGGCCGCAACGCATCCTGGGAGGAGCCGGTGTGAACGGCAATCCGGCCACCGAGCAATCCGGCCAGGCGCCCCTCGCGGGCGCCGCAGCCGCTTCCGCGGCGGCCAAGCCGACCGCGCCCGTGCTCGACCGCTGGCAGACGCAGCTTGAGATCGGCTCGATCCGCGCGGCGTCCACCGATCCGTGGCTGGTCAGCGGCAAGATCACGCGCGCGACCGGTCTGGTGCTGCACGCGACCGGGCTGCGCCTGCCCGTCGGCGCCGCCGCCCGCATCGAGATCGCGCGCGGCCATGACCATTGGGCCGACGCCGAAGTCGTGGGCTTTGACGGCCACACGCTGTATTTGATGCCGCAGGCCGACATTTCCGGCCTGCCGCCCGGCGCGCGCGTCGTGCCTGGCGAACCGCCCGTGCAGCGCCAGATTCCGCTGCCGCGCAAGGCCGAACTGAACGGCAACGCCAAGCCCCAGCTGGGCCGCCACCTGCCGGTCGGCAATGCGCTGCTCGGCCGCGTGCTGGACGGCGCCGGCCGCCCGCTGGACGGACTGGGTCCGCTGACGGGCGCCGAACTCGCGCCCCTGTCGGCCCAACCGATCAACCCCCTGTCGCGCGCGCCCATCGACACGGTGCTGGACACCGGCGTGCGCGCCATCAACGGTCTGCTGACCGTCGGCCGCGGCCAGCGCATGGGTTTGTTCGCAGGGTCCGGCGTCGGTAAATCGGTGCTGCTGGGCATGATGGCCCGCTACACCAAGGCCGACGTCATCGTCGTCGGCCTGATCGGCGAGCGGGGCCGCGAAGTCAAGGAATTCATCGAGCACAACCTGGGTCCCGAAGGCCTGGCACGCTCGGTCGTGGTGGCCGCGCCGGCCGACGTGTCAGCGCTGCTGCGCCTGCAGGGCGCCGCGTATGCGACGCGCCTGGCCGAGCATTTCCGCGATCAGGGCCAGGACGTGCTGCTGATCATGGACTCGCTGACCCGCTACGCGATGGCGCAACGGGAAATCGCGCTGGCCATCGGCGAACCGCCCGCCACCAAGGGCTATCCGCCGTCGGTGTTTGCCAAGCTGCCGATGCTGGTGGAACGCGCCGGCATGGGCGCGCCGGGTCCGTCCGGCAAGGCCGGCTCCATCACGGCGTTCTATACCGTGCTGGCCGAAGGCGACGACCAGCAGGATCCGATCGCCGACTCGGCGCGCGCGATCCTGGACGGCCACGTCGTGCTGTCGCGGCACCTGGCCGAATCGGGCCACTACCCCGCCATCGACATCGAAGCGTCGATCTCGCGGGCGATGACTTCGCTCATCACGCCGCAGCAGTTCTCGATCGTGCGCCGCTTCAAGCAAAGCCTGTCGCGCTACCAGCGCAATCGCGACCTCATCGCCGTCGGCGCCTACGCCGCCGGCAACGACCCGCAACTGGACGACGCCATCGCGCGCTACCCGCGCCTGGAAGCCTTCCTGCAGCAGGACATCGGCGAGAACGTCGGTTACGAAGACGCCGTCAATCAATTGCGAGCCAGTTTCGAATCACGGGACACCTATGCCTAGCCAACTGCCTCTGGACATGCTGATCAACCTTGCCAAGGAAAGCACGGACGAAGCCGCCCGCCTCCTGGGCCGGTTGACCGCCGAACGCAGCAATGCGCAGCGCCAGCTTTCCATGCTGCACGACTACCGCCAGGACTACCTCGAGCGCCTTCAGACGGCGATGACGAGCGGCATGGCGGCCAGCGACTGCCACAACTATCAGCGCTTCATCGGCACGCTGGACGACGCGATCGGCCAGCAGCAAGGCGTGCTGCGCCAGGCCGAGGAAAACCTGTCCAAGGGCCAGCTCTACTGGCAGCAGGAAAAACGCAAGCTCAACTCCTACGACGCCCTGGCGCAGCGCGAGCAGCGCGCCCAGGCCCTCGTGGAATCGCGCCGCGAACAGCGCGCCAACGACGAATACTCCGCCCGCCTGGTCCAGCGCCAGGCCGGCGGCATGCATTAAGCAGTTCCTCACAGGAAGCCCCAGATGACCGCTCCCCTGCCCTTGCCCTCGCTCGCACCGGCCGCCCCGACGTCGCTCAACGACGTGCTCGGCGCCAAGCCGGCTGCCGCGAACAAAAAAGATAAAGGCCCCTCGTTCTCCGACGTGCTGGCGCAGCAGCGTCCGGCGCAGCAGCGGCCCAATCAGGCCGCCGACGCCCGCCACGCGAACGGCAACAGCAAGACGCCGTCCAAGGACGGCAAAGCCAGCGATCCGACCAGCACGGCCGAAGGCGCCGCCGCCGGCGCCATCAATGACGCGGTGCTGACCGCCGGCCAGGCCGAAGCCGGCGCGCTGGCCGTCGCCGCGCAACAGCCAGTGGCCGCGTCCGACCTGCCGCAACAGGCCCTGGAGATCGCGGCCCAGGCCGCCGAGCAGGTGCAGCTTGCCCGTGGCAATGCCGCTGCAACCGCCACCGCCATGAACCAGGGCGCCGCCGTGCTGACGGCCGCGCTGAACGCTGCCGACACGCTGGTCCCGCAGGCTGCGCAACAGGCGCAGACGCCGGTGGCCGCGACCGCCGGCCAGGCGCAGGCCGCCGCGGCGCAGATCGCCCGCGAAGCCGAAGCCGCGCTGCCGGTCCTCACCGCAGCCGTCAAGCCGGGTTCCGCGCCGGTTGCCGAGGCCCCCGTCGATCCCAAGGCAATGGTCAAGGCCGAAGCGCCGAAGGCCGCGCCGGAACTGCCGCTGCCGCGCGTCGCGCGCGACGTGCCCGCCGACCAGAAGGGAGCCGCTCCGGCGCTGCCCACCCACGTTGCCGACGAAGAACAGCCCGATCTGCTAGCCGGCACGACCCCGCAATTCCAGGCGCCGCAGCATGGCGCCAATCCGCAGGAAGCGCTGGCCCACGCGCTGGCCGCCGCCACACAGCGCCAGGCGCTGCCGGTCGTCAACCAGGCCGCCATCGCGCAGCCCATCGTTCCTGTCGTCATGCAAGTGGCCACGCCGGTCGGCGCCACCCACTGGGGCACCGAACTTGGCCAGCAGATGGTCATGATGAGCAGCAACATGCGCCAGGGCATGCAGACCGCCGAACTGCGGCTGGATCCGCCGGACCTCGGTCCGCTGCGCGTCAGCCTGAACCTGGCCGATGGCGTGGCCAGCGCCTCGTTCGTGTCGGCGCATGCATCGGTGCGCCAGGCGATCGAAGTCGCCATTCCGCAGTTGCAGCAGGCGCTCGCCCAGGCCGGCATCTCGCTGGGCCAGACCAGCGTCGGTGAACAGGCCGCGCAGCAGGAATTCGCGCAGCAGAACGGCGGCGGCTCGCAGCGTCAGCAAGGCGGCGGCGTCGCCGTGGCGGACAGCGGGGCAGATGCCGCGCAGCCCGCGGTGACGGTGTCGCGCAACGCCAACGCATTGGTCGACACGTTCGCGTAATGATCCGGCGGCCCGCTTCCGGCAACGGATGCGGGCAGTGCAGCAATAGCTTGAGATACGCGGCTTTCGCCCTGTTTTTCGCCTCCAAGCGGTGGCGTGAATTCGGGCAGAATGCTTTCATCCACTAAGAATCCGTTTTCACCAGCGGCAAACACGCATCGAACTCCAGATGGCGACAATCAAACCCATTCCCGCGCCGGCGCGCGGCGCGTCCTCCGGCGGCATCGGCCGCATCCTTCGTCCGCTGCTGGCGATCCTGGTGCTGCTGCTCGTTGCCGCCGCCAGTGCGGGCGCAACCTGGTTCATCACCCAGCGTCTGCAGCAACCGCAAGGCGGCGCTCCGGTGCAGCTTGGCGTGGGCCAGGTGCCTGGCGGCCAGCCCGGCCAACCGGGTCAGCCCGGTCAGGCGGGTGGCGTGCAAGGCCAGGCCGGTCAAGGCCCGCAGGCCACGCCGACGACCTTCGTCGCGCCGTCCGCCACCCCGATCGCCGTGCCCGCGCCGATCTTCGTGCCGATCGAAGCCTTCACGGTCACGCTGCAGAACGCGGACACGGAACGCATCATGCACGTCGGCCTGACCCTGCGCGTGAGCGACGAACAGACCCGCACGCGCCTGGAAAAGTACATGCCCGAAGTGCGCAGCCGCATCCTGATGGTGCTGTCGTCGCAGTCGCCCACCGCGGTGCAGACGCAGCAAGGCAAGACCGACATGATCACGGCCATCAAGCAGGCGGTGAACCGCCCCTTCTCGCCCCTGCCTGACGGCCAGTACGTGACCGACGTGCTGTTCACGGCGTTCGTGGTGCAATAAGCATGGCCTACGAGGCGTTTCTTTCGCAGGACGAAGTCGATGCGCTGCTAGCCGGCGTCACCGGCGAGAGCGATAGTAAAAAGGAATCCGGCGGCCAGAACGACGGTGCGCGCGCCTACGACCTGAGCTCGCCCGAGCGTGTCGTGCGCCGCCGCATGCAGACGCTGGAGCTCATCAACGAGCGCTTTGCGCGCAACATGCGCAACGTGCTGCTGAACTTCATGCGCCGCAGCGCCGACATCACCGTCGGTTCGATCAAGATCCAGAAGTACGCGGACTTCGAGCGCAACCTGCCGGTGCCGAGCAATCTGAACATGATTCAGATGAAGCCGCTGCGCGGCACGGCGCTCTTCACGTACGACCCGAACCTGGTGTTCCTGGTCATCGACAGCCTGTTCGGCGGCGATGGCCGCTACCACACGCGGGTCGAAGGCCGGGACTTCACCACCACCGAACAGCGCATCATCCGGCGCCTGCTCAACCTGACCCTGGAAAGCTACGGCAAGTCCTGGGATCCCGTTTATCCGATCGAGTTCGAATACGTCCGCTCGGAGATGCACACCAAGTTCGCCAGCATCACCGGCAACAACGAAGTGGTGGTCGTCTCGTCGTTCCATATCGAATTCGGCGCGACCGGCGGCGACCTGAACATCTGCCTGCCCTACTCGATGATCGAGCCGGTGCGCGATCTGCTGACGCGTCCGCTGCAGGAAACGACGCTCGAGGAAGTGGATCAGCGCTGGTCGCAGCAGCTTTCCCGTCAGGTGCGCAGCGCCGACATCGACGTGGTTGCGGAATTTGCCCGCATCCCGTCGTCGATCCGCGAACTGATGAGCCTGAAGGTCGGCGACGTCCTTCCGGTCGACGTCCCCGAAACCGTCATCGCCCACGTCGACGGCGTGCCGCTGATGGAATGCGGCTACGGCGTCTTCAACAGCCAATACGCCCTGCGCGTACAAAACCTGTTTACCCACGATACAGAACCCAACGAGGCCTCTGACCATGACTGACAAGAACGAGCCCGGCACTGGCTCGTCCCCGGCCGACGACTGGGCCGACGCGCTCGCCGAACAATCCCGCGCCAACCCGCCCACGCAAGCCGACGGTCTGAAGCCGCAGGACGACTGGGCCGCCGCGATGGCCGAACAGGCTGCTGCACCCGAGGCAGCGGCGCCCGCTGCCGCCCCGGCGCCGGCGCCCGCCGCCGCACCGGCTGCCGCGGCACCGGCCGCCTCGGCCGCCACTTCCGTGTTCAAGCCGCTGGCCGGCGCCACGCCCGGCCACGGCACCGACATCGACCTCATCATGGACGTTCCCGTCCAGCTGACGGTTGAGCTGGGCCGCACCCGCCTGACCATCAAGAACCTGCTCCAGCTGGGCCAGGGCTCGGTGGTGGAACTGGACGGCCTGGCCGGCGAACCGATGGACATCTTCGTCAACGGCTACCTGATCGCCCAGGGCGAAGTCGTCGTCGTCGAAGAAAAGTACGGCATCCGCCTGACCGACATCATCACCCCGTCCGAGCGGATCAACCGCTTGAACAACCGTCGTTGATTCTGGCGCCATGACCGAACCTGCCCTGCTGCGCGTCATCATCGGCCTAGTGCTGGTGGTGGCCGCCATTCTGGCTGCGGCGTGGCTTGCCAAGCGCGCCGGACTGGTCCAGCGCGGCGGCGGCAACGTGCTGCGCCAGATTGCCAGCATGCCGGTCGGTCCGCGCCAAAGCGTCGTCGTTGTCGAGATCGAAGACACCTGGCTGGTGGTGGGCGTTGGCCCGAACCAGCTCACCACCCTGCATACCCTGCCCGCCGGCCAGTTGCCGGAGGGTTCGCCTCTGCCCACGGCCGCCTTCGCGGCCAAGCTGGGCCAGGCACTCAAGCGCCGCTAGGGCTGTACGCCCCGGCGCGAATCAAGCGATACCCATGAGTTTGCCCACCCGCACGTCTACCGCCCGCGCCGCCCAGCGTGCGCTGCCCATGCTGGCCGCCGCCGCGGTGCTGGGCCTGGCCTTCTTCCCGGCCGGAGTCGTGGCGCAGGCCACGCTGCCCGCGCTGACGGCCACGCCGGGCGCGAACGGCTCGCAGACCTACTCGCTCAGCATGCAGACCATGCTGCTGATGACGTCGCTGTCATTCCTGCCGGCAGCGCTGCTGATGATGACGGGCTTCACGCGCATCATCATCGTGCTGGGCCTCTTGCGCAGCGCGATGGGCACCGCCATGTCGCCGCCCAACCACGTGCTGATCGGGCTGGCGCTGTTCCTGACCTTCTATACGATGTCGCCGGTGTTCGACAAGATCTACACCGACGCCTACAAGCCTTTATCCGAAGGCACGATCCAGTTCGAGGCCGCGGTCGAACGCGCCGCAAATCCGCTGCGCACCTTCATGCTGCACCAGACGCGCGAGAACGACCTGTCGCTGTTTGCCAACCTGGCCAAGCAGCCCGCGCTGGAAGACCCGTCGCAGGTGCCGATGCGCATCCTGGTGCCGGCCTTCATCACCAGCGAACTGAAGACCGCTTTCCAGATCGGCTTCACGATCTTCATTCCCTTCCTCATCATCGACCTGGTGGTCGCCAGCGTCCTGATGGCGCTGGGCATGATGATGGTGCCGCCCGTCACCGTGGCGCTGCCCTTCAAGCTGATGCTGTTCGTGCTGGCCGACGGCTGGAACCTGCTCATGGGCTCGCTGGCCCAGAGCTTTTACCAGTAACGCCGCAAGGAGATCGCCATGACTGCCGAAACCGTCATGACCATGACCTACCAGGCGATGAAGATCGTCCTGGCGATGGCCGGTCCGCTCCTGCTCGTCACGCTGGCCGTGGGTCTGGTCATCAGCATCTTCCAGGCCGCCACGCAGATCAACGAAATGACGCTGTCGTTCATTCCGAAGCTGCTGGCCATGTGCGGCGTGCTGGTGCTGCTGGGTCCGTGGCTGATCGGCGTCATGGTCGACTACATCCGGCAACTCATCGGCCAGATCCCCATGCTGGTGTCCTGAGCGGCGCCCGCCGCGGGACACGGGTTGCCACGCCATGTTCTCTTTCACGCTCGAGCAGCTGAACGGCTGGATCGGCCAGTTTCTCTGGCCGTTCGTGCGTATTCTGGCGCTCGTGGCCACCGCGCCCCTGTTCTCCGAATCGCTTATCCCCGTCAAGGTCAAGATCGGCCTGGCGTTCGTGCTGGCGGTGGCGATCAGCCCGGCGCTGGACGCCATGCCGCCGGTCGCGCCCGGCTCCTATGCCGGCCTCTGGATGGTGATGCAGCAGGTGCTGATCGGCATCGCCATGGGATTCACCATGCGCATCGTGTTCGCGGCGGTGCAGACGGCCGGTGAATTCGTGGGCCTGCAGATGGGCTTGTCGTTCGCGTCGTTCTTCGATCCCAGCTCGGGCGCCAACACCGCCGTGCTGTCGCGCATGTTCAACATCGTCGCGATGCTGACCTTCCTGGCGCTGGACGGGCATCTGCTGGTGCTGGCGGCGCTGGTGCGTTCGTTCGACACCCTGCCCATCGCCACGATCCAGCTGCACCAGAACGGCTGGGGCGCGGTCGTGGAATGGGGCAAGACGGTGTTCGTGTCGGGCCTGCTGCTGGCGCTGCCGCTGATCTGCGCCCTGCTCACCATCAACCTGGCCATGGGCATCCTGAACCGCGCCGCCCAGCAGCTGTCCGTGTTTTCGGTGGGCTTTCCCGTCACGCTCATCGTCGGCGTGACGGTGCTGGCGATCGTGCTGCCCCACGCCGGGCCGTTCCTGGAATCGCTGTTCGAATCGGGGCTGACGGCAATGAGCCGTGTGGTGGATGCGCTGGCGGGACGATAACCCGCCAGAGACTCAGTGCTGTCCCACCACGCGGAAGACGCGGATGGTCTCGCGCAGCGCGCCGGACTGATTGCCCAGCTGCGTCACCGCGCCGCCCAGCTCCTGCACCAGCGCCGTGTTCTGCACGGTCATCACGTCCATCTGCGAGACGGCGGTGTCCACCTGCTCGATGCCGGTCGACTGTTCCTGCGAGGCGCGCGAGATCTCGCCGATGATGGCCGTGACGCGGTGCACGGCATCCACGATCTCCTGCATGGTCGCGCCGGCCTGCTCCGCCTGCGCCGAGCCTTCGGTCACGCGATCCACCGAGTCTTCGATCAGCGTCTTCACTTCCTTGGCGGCCTGGGCGCTCTTTTGCGCCAGGCTGCGCACTTCGCCCGCCACCACTGCGAAGCCCTTGCCGGACTCGCCGGCCCGGGCCGCCTCCACCGCCGCGTTCAGCGCCAGGATGTTGGTCTGGAAGGCAATGCCTTCGATGATGGTGACGATATCGGCGATCTTGCGCGAGCTGTCCGAGATGCCGTGCATGGTGTTGACCACCTGCCCGACGGCCACGCCGCCGCGCCGCGCCACGTCCATGCTGCTGGCGGCCAGATCGTTGGCCTGGCGCGCGTTGTCGGCGTTCTGGCGCACGGTGGACGTCAATTGCTGCATGCTGGCGGCCGTCTGCTGCAACGAGGCCGCCTGCCCTTCCGTGCGGCCGGCCAGCTCCTGATTGCCGCGGGCGATGTGCACGGCCGCGTGCGTGGTGTTCTCGATGCCGCGATAGACGTCCTGGGCAATGCCGATCAGGCTCTTGCGCATGACTTCCAGCGAGAACTTCAGGCTGCCCACCTCGTCATCCGATTCCGGCACGATCTGCGTGGTGAGGTTGCCCGCGGCAACCTGACGCGCCATGTTCGCGGCGTCGAGCATCGGCTCCAGCAGCGAACGCGACAGGCTCCAGCCCATCGCGTAGATGGCGACGATGCCCAACCCGATCGCGCCGCAGCCCAGCGCGGCGCCCAACGGGCTCAGGCTGGCCCAGTTGGCATTCAGGCCATACGCGCCGGCTGCGCCAACGATGGCGGCTGACAGCGTGGCGTGGCGCAGCATGCGGCTGCGCACGCCAGGACGAAACGGGAACGCCAGCAGGTCCAGGCCGATGCGCCAGCCGGCACGCACGGGCCGGCCGTGCAGGATGCGCACGCCCTTGGCGGTGCCCTCGCGCATGCGCGCGTAGAGGTCTTCGGCCATCTCGATCTGTTCTTCCGACGGCCGCACGCGCACGGACGAATAGGCGACGACCTCGCCGTTCTCGACGATGGGCGTGGCATTGGCCAGCACCCAGTAGTAGCCGCCATCCTTGCGGCGGTTCTTCACCACGCCTAGCCAGGACTCGCCGGCTTCCAGGGTCTCCCAGAGATCCGCATAGGCTTCCGGCGGCATGTCGGGATGGCGCACGATGTTGTGCGCCTTGCCGATGAGTTCTTCGCGGGTGAAGCCGCTGACCTCGACGAACGCCGGATTGGCGTAGACGATGCGGCCCTTGGTGTCGGTGCGCGAGATCAGATACTGGTCTTCGCGCAGCTTGGTTTCCACATTGGTGACGGGCAGATTGACACGCATGGTTTGTCTCCAGCTGGCGCCCGATCCCCCGGCCACCGGTGATTACTGTGTTTTTGTCCTGAAAATTCAGGCGTTGACATCATTTACGGTCATAAAGCGGAAAACTTAACGTGCTTATGATTTGAATCAACGGGTGAATGGCCGACGGGGATAAAACAAGTGTCACGTAGAGCCGCCGGCATTCGTTGCGGACGGTGTCAGACACCCGGGTGGCGCCTCGCCGGCATTTGGCAACAATTCTTGAGGGTGTCAGACACCTGGGCTGCAAGTGGCAGCAATTCTTGAGGGTGTCAGACACCTGGGCTGTTTCCAGGTGTCTCACGCCCCGGCTAATTCCAGGTGTCTGACACCCGCCAGAGCCGACCGCCAAGCTGATGGGATGCCGCAAGGGTGTCTGACACCGTTCTAACAAGCACAAAAAGCCGCGCCCGATCCCGCATCTGCAGGATCGGGCGCGGCCCGGGATGACGACGATCAGTTCAGCGACGGCGCGGCATAACCGCCCAGCTGATGCGCCGGCACTTCAATCACTTCGCCGGCGTTGATCTTGAACACGGCCACCGCTTCGGCCAGGCGCTGCGCCTGTTCCTGCAGCGAGCCGGCGGCGGCCGCGGCCTCTTCCACCAGCGCCGCGTTCTGCTGCGTCACTTCGTCCATCTGCGACACGGCGCGGTTGACCTGGTCGATACCGCTGGACTGTTCTTCGGACGCCGCCGAGATTTCGCCCATGATGTCCGTCACGCGCTTCACCGAGGCCACGATCTCCTGCATCGTCG
>NZ_DAMCTG010000066.1:0-4705 GCF_032113835.1 Achromobacter sp.
CGCGCCTACCTGGAAGGCTTCCTGGGCGAAGACGACCTGGCGCACTTCCGCCAGGAAATCACGGCCACCACGCGCGGCCTGCGAGGTTTGTCGTCCTACCCTCACCCGTGGCTGATGCCGGACTTCTGGCAGTTCCCCACCGGCTCCATGGGCATCGGCCCCATCAACGCGATCTACCAGGCGCGCTTCATGCGCTACCTGGAGCACCGCTCGCTGGTGCCAGGCGCCGACCGCAAGGTGTGGGGCATCTTCGGCGACGGCGAAATGGACGAGCCCGAATCCATCGCGGCGCTCACACTGGCCGCGCGCGAAAAGCTCGACAACCTGATCTTCGTCGTCAACTGCAACCTGCAGCGCCTGGACGGCCCGGTGCGCGGCAACGGCCGCATCATCGATGAACTGGAAACCCTGTACGCCGGCGCGGGCTGGAACGTCATCAAGCTGGTCTGGGGCAGCGACTGGGACGCGCTGCTGCGCCGGGACACGGGCGGTGCGCTGGCCCGCGCCTTCGCCAACACCGTGGACGGCCAGTTCCAGACCTTCGCGGCCAACGACGGCGCCTTCAACCGCGCCCACTTCTTCAACCAGAATCCGGAACTGGCCGCATTGGTGGCCGACTGGTCCGACGAGGCCATCGACCGCCTGAGCCGCGGCGGCCACGATATGGTGAAGATCCACGCGGCCTACCACCGCGCCGCGCGCCATCGCGGCCAGCCCACCGTCATCCTTGCCCAGACCAAGAAAGGGTTCGGCATGGGAACGGCCGGTCAGGGCAAGATGACGACCCACCAGCAGAAAAAGCTGGACGACGAGGCGCTGCTCGCCTTCCGCGACCGCTTCGCCCTGGCGATTTCCGACGCCGACTGCCTGGCGCTCAAGTTCTACCGGCCCGCCGGCGACAGCGCCGAGATGCGCCACCTGCAGGCGCGCCGCGCCGCGCTGGGCGGCTACATTCCGCGCCGCAACGCCGAGGCCCCGCGGCTTGCGCCGCCGGATGCAGACCAATGGGCGCGCTTCGCCCTGGCCGCCGACGGCAAGGAAATGTCATCCACGATGGCCATCGTGCGCATGCTCACCGCGCTGCTGAAAGACGCCACCGTGGGTCCGCGCATCGTGCCCATCGTCGCGGACGAAGCCCGCACCTTCGGCATGGCCAACCTGTTCCGGCAGATCGGCATCTATTCCGCGCAGGGCCAACTCTACGAGCCCGAGGACATCGGCTCGGTGCTGTACTACCGCGAGGCCCGCGACGGCCAGATCCTCGAAGAAGGCATCACCGAAGCCGGCGCGATCTCGTCATGGACCGCGGCCGGCACCAGCTATTCGGTCAACGGCCTGCCGATGCTGCCCTTCTATATCTATTACTCGATGTTCGGATTCCAGCGCATCGGGGACCTGATCTGGGCCGCCGCCGACCAGCGCACCCGGGGCTTCCTGATCGGCGCCACGTCGGGCCGCACAACGCTGGGCGGTGAAGGCCTGCAACACCAGGACGGCTCCAGCCACATCATGGCCGCCACCGTCCCCAACTGCCGCGCCTACGACCCGGCCTACGCCTACGAGGTCGCCGTCATCGTCGAACACGGCATGCGCCGCATGCTGGACGAACAGCGCGACGAATTCTTCTACCTGACCGTCACGAACGAAAACCTGGCGCAGCCCCGCATGCCCGACGATCCGGCCACGCGCGAAGGCATCCTGCGCGGCCTGTACCGGCTGCGGCCCGCGCGCGGCATGGCTCAGGTCCGCCTCTTGGCCGCCGGCCCCATGCTGCGCGAGGCCGAGATGGCGGCCACGCGCCTGCAGGACGAATTCGGTGTGGACGCCGAGGTCTGGAGCGTCACCAGCTTCTCGGAACTGGCCCGCAGCGGCCGCCAGGCCGAGCGGGCCGGCGTGCTGGGTCTGGACACCCCCGACGATCAGGACTGGGTGCGCGCCTGCCTGGGCGACAGCGACGCGCCGGTGATCGGCGCCAGCGATTACGTGCGCGCCGTGCCTGAACAGATCCGCGCGTACGTGACCGCGCCCTACCGCACGCTCGGCACCGACGGGTTCGGGCGCAGCGACACCCGGGCAAGGTTGCGCGATTTCTTCGAGGTCAGCGCGGACTGGATCGTGCTATACGCCCTGGACAGCCTGGGCAGACGGGACGACGCGCGCGCGCTGCGCGAGGCCCTGAATGCCGGCAGCCGCCAGTCACCCCCTTGGGAAATCTGACCCCTCGTCCATCAAACCTCGTCCATCGGTCTGACGCAGCGCACGCGTTTGCTTGATTAAAAGCTAACCAAAGCGAACGCTCGCTGCAGTGCAGCAACCAAGCACCCGCGCTTTCTGGTGAAATACGGGTGTTCCCCAAGCATTTCGCAAAGAATACGGCGGGCCGCGAGCCCGCCTTTTGGCATCCCCGTTTTTTTCATCCCTGTCTTTTTCCGTTAGCCCTTTCAGGCCCCGATCCCATGGACGAAACTCTCACCAAACTGGCGTTGGACTACCACGCCTATCCCACTCCCGGCAAAATCTCGGTCACCCCGACCAAGACCCTGGCCAACCAGGACGACCTGTCCCTGGCCTACTCCCCCGGCGTGGCTGCGGCTTGCATGGCCATTTTCGACCAGGGCGACGACGCGGCCTCCAAGTACACGTCGCGCGGCAACCTCGTGGGCGTGATCACCAACGGCACCGCCGTGCTGGGTCTGGGCAACATCGGCCCGCTGGCCGCCAAGCCCGTGATGGAAGGCAAGGGTTGCCTGTTCAAGAAATTCGCCGGCATCGACGTGTTCGACATTGAACTGGCCGAGAACGATCCGGACAAGCTCGTCGACATCATCGCCGCGTTGGAACCCACGCTGGGCGGCGTCAACCTTGAAGACATCAAGGCGCCCGAGTGCTTCTACATCGAGAAGAAGCTGCGCGAGCGCATGAAGATCCCCGTCTTCCACGACGACCAGCACGGCACCGCCATCATCTCGTCGGCCGCCATCCTGAACGGCCTGAAGGTCGTGAACAAGGACATCGGCTCGGTCAAGCTGGCTTGCTCCGGCGCCGGCGCTGCCGCCATCGCCTGCCTGGACCTCCTGGTTCACCTGGGCATCAAGCGCGAAAACATCTTCGTGGTGGACTCGCGCGGCGTCATCTGGGACGGCCGCGACGAGAACATGGAAGCCAACAAGAAGCGCTACGCGCAGAAGACCGACGCGCGCACGCTCGCCGACGTGGTCAACGGCGCCGACGTGTTCCTGGGCTGCTCCACCGCCGGCGTGCTGACCGCCGACATGGTCAAGACCATGGCCGACCGTCCGCTGATCCTGGCCCTGGCCAACCCGGAACCGGAAATCCGCCCCGAAATCGCCAAGGCCGCGCGCCCCGACTGCATCATCGCAACCGGCCGCTCGGACTACCCGAACCAGGTCAACAACGTCCTGTGCTTCCCCTTCATCTTCCGCGGCGCCATGGATGCCGGCGCCTCGCGCATCACCGAGGAAATGAAGCTGGCGTGCGTCAAGGCCATCGCCGATCTGGCGCAGGCCGAGCAGAACGATGAAGTCGCCCGCGCCTACGCCGGCCAGGAACTGTCGTTCGGCCCCGAGTACATCATCCCGAAGCCATTCGATCCGCGCCTGATCGTGCAGATCGCCCCGGCCGTCGCGCAGGCCGCCGCCGACTCCGGCGTGGCTGCCCGCCCCATCGAGGACATCGAAGCCTACCGCCAGAAGCTGATGGGCTTCGTGTACCACTCGGGCCAGTTGATGCGTCCGCTGTTCGCCCAGGCCAAGAAGGCGCCCAAGCGCGTCATCTATGCCGACGGCGAAGACGAACGCGTCCTGCGCGCCGTGCAGACGGTCGCCGACGAAAAGCTGGCGTTCCCGATCCTGATCGGCCGTCCCGCCGTCATCGAGATGCGCATCCAGAAGGCCGGCCTGCGCCTCGTCGCCGGCCAGCACTTCGAGATCGTCGATCCCGAAGACGACAGCCGCTTCAACGAGACGTGGAATGCGTACTACCAGCTGAAGGGCCGTGAAGGCGTGACGCCGGCCATCGCCAAGGCGATGATCCGCAAGCACAACACGCTGATCGGCGCGATGCTGCTGCGCCGTGGCGATGCCGACGCGCTGCTGTGCGGCGTGGCCAGCAAGTACGACAACCAGCTCAAGTACATCGACGAAATCATCGGCAAGAAGGAAGGCCAGACCTACGCCGCCCTGAACGTGCTGATGCTGCCCGACCAGACGCTGTTCGTCACCGACACGCACGTCAACGAAAACCCGTCGGCCGACGAAGTGGCCAGCATCACCATCCAGGCCGCCGACGAAATGCTGCGTTTCGGCGTGGTGCCGAAGATCGCCCTGCTGTCGCACTCGAACTTCGGCAGCCGCGTCACGGAATCGTCGCGCAAGATGGCCGCCGCGCGCCAGATCGTGCAAGACCGCGCGCCGGACCTGGAAGTCGACGGCGAAATGCACGCCGATGCCGCCCTGTCCGAAAAGATCCGTGTCCTGGCCTATCCGGACAGCACGCTGAAGGGCCGCGCCAACCTCCTGGTCATGCCCAATCTGGACACCGGCAACATCACGTACAACATGCTGAAGATGACCGGCAGCAATGGCGTCGCGATGGGTCCGATCCTGCTGGGCGCCGCGCGTCCCGTGCACATCCTGACCACCAGCGCCACCGTGCGCCGCATCGTCAACATGACGGCGCTGGCCGT
>NZ_DAMCTG010000066.1:4805-30945 GCF_032113835.1 Achromobacter sp.
TCCTGACCACCAGCGCCACCGTGCGCCGCATCGTCAACATGACGGCGCTGGCCGTGGTGGATGCGCAGCAGGAAGCCGCGGAAGAAGCCAAGAAGCGCCGCCGCTGATCGCACCGTCTCGTTGCAGACACGCGGGCGCCCCCAAACGGGGCGCCCGTTTTCATTCGGGATGGTAAAACCTAGCTTGTCCTTTACCTGGAGACGACATGCTGGCCGATGCAATGTATGCCTGGTTTCATTACCTGGCGATCTTCGTACTGGTGGTGGTCCTGACCGCCGAAGCCGTCCTGCTGCGGCCCGACCTGACGCCGGCCGGCGTCAAGCGCCTGATCATCTACGACCGCCTTTACGGCGTGTCCGCGATCCTGGTCCTGGTCACCGGCGTGCTGCGTTTGACCCTGGGCGCCAAGGGCGCCGTGTTCTACATGAGCAATCCCTGGTTCCACGCCAAGATCTCGCTCTTCGTCGTCATCGCGCTCTGTTCCATCCCGCCCACGCTCACGTTCCTGCGCTGGGCCAAGCAACGTCGCCAGCAGCCCGAGTTCGTCCCCGCCCTGCCCGAGATCAAACGCGCGCGCCGCTGGGTAATGATCGCCTCGCACCTGTTCATCTTCCTGCCGCTCTTCGCGGTGCTGATGGCGCGCGGCATCGGTTTCTGATGCGGCCGGCAGCTGACGCAATCGGCTAGGGGCAGCGCGCCCGCGCCGGGCGTTCCGGCTCCTTGCCATCGACGATGAACGTGTCGAAGCGGAACACGCCCGCCGCTTCGTTCTCCACCACGTCGATCACCTCGCCCTGCAGCGTCTGCATCACGGACTGGCCCTCGGGCACGTTCTCATGTCCCGGCCGCTTGGCGGACTGTCCATTCCACGGCGAAAAGACAAGGATGCCAGGGTACGGTTCAAGCTCGCCCGCGGCCTTGCGCCGAGCCGTCTTGAATTGCGTTCCCGGGGCATAGGTCAGGCCGCCGAACGGCGTGCTGCACGCCAGTTCCGCATCCGTGACCCGCAGCACTTCGCGCGACGCATCCAGGTAGAGGCTGGGCCGGCTCAGATATAGCCCGAACAGCTGCACGGCCGTCGTGCCGTTCACTTCCACCCGCCAACGGTCCGCGTCGCGCGAACCGTCGACATAGACAGTGCCGTCCGACCCGCGCAGCACGGCGCCCGGCGCAATCTCCAGGCCCCCGGCCCGGTTGCCTTCCGCCAGCACACATTCCTCGAACGCTCTGATCGCGCCGTCAGGCGTCACGTCGAACTTGATCTCCTGCGTGGCATCGCAACGCCAGCCTTGCACCTCCTGTACGCCCGCGCCGCGCAGGATTACCGAACGCGGATGCCTGCCCAACAGCGCATAGGTTTCCTTTTCGTACTCGGCGTCCAGATACCGCCGCGCCCAGGTCGCCTCCACGCCCAGCATCGACACGGCTTGCGGAAAACTGGCCTCGACGTAGGTCTCCAGCTTGCCTTCGTCCTGCAGCTTCAACCGGGTGCCCGCCGGCATCTCCACCCCGCTCACCGTCGTGGTCTGCTGCAACGTCACATTGCGCGCCGCTTCGCCGCGTTCGATCTCCCGCTCCAACTGCCACATCATGGCCTGGAACCACGCATAGAAGCTGAACGGCACCAGCAGCACCAGGCAGAGCAACGCCGACGTCTTCCAATACTTGCGAACCATGCGCCGCGCGCCGCGGCTGACGGTCAGGACCAGCGCCCACCCTAGCAACAGAAGTCCGGCGAAAAAGCCGGCGGTAAGCAAGATGAAGAAACTGGCGCTGGGAAGTGCTATCGGAATCATGGCGGTGATGCTATCCGAAAAATTACTCTATTTCGAATTATCAGAATTTTATTAAAGACGCCGTTTGTAGGACCGACTGTAATCACACCTGTCGACGGGAAGTACGCCCCAAACCGCTGAAAAGCGCCGTCGGCGATAGCTTTTCGGCCTATTTGACGAACTCAACATCATGAAATCCAAAGTAATCATCGCACTGACCCTCGGCGCCCTCGCTTCCACTTCGCAACTGGCGTTTGCCGCCGACGGCACGATCAATTTCACCGGCGCGATATCGGCCAACACCTGCACCATCGACGGCAACGGCACCGGCAACAAGGACTTCAACGTGCTCATGCCCGCGGTCGGCGTCGACGCCTTGAACGGGGCGGGCAAAACGGCCGGCACCACGCCATTCACCATCCGCCTGACGGCATGCACCCCTGATACCGGCATGGTCCACACCCTGTTTGAACCCGGCGTCAACGGCAATGCCGCAACCGGCAACCTGACGATCGGTGCGGGCGGCGCCACCAACGTTGAAGTCCGCCTCCTGAATGCCGACGAATCGCCCATCAACGTCACCGTGCCCGACGAAGCCCAGAACTCCAAGGCCGTTTCGCTGAGCAGCGGCGAAGCCTCGCTCAATTATCTGGCCCAGTACTTCGCGCTCGGCCAGGCTGGCGCCGGCGCCGTCAACGCCACCGCCAAATACACCATCATCTATCAATAAGCCGCCAGGCTTGGCGCTTGCAATGCCTGGAAGCCGCCCGGATCAGTAGTCAAGCCTCCACATATAGTCCGAGGAAACCGATGAACCCATTCAACGTAGTTCTTGCTGCCGGAACACTGGCAGGTTGTATCTTCGCCGCCGCGCCGGCAACCGCATCCGTCGTCATTGGCAGCACTCGAATCATTTATGAGGCCGGGCAGGCGGAAGTCAACGTCAAGCTCAAGAACGAGGGCAGCCAACCCGCCCTCACCCAAGCCTGGATCGACAAGGGCGACTCCAAGGCGGCGCCCGGATCCATCCAGGTCCCGTTCATCGTGACCCCGCCCGTCACCCGCATCGACCAAGGCAAGGGCCAGACCCTGCGCCTGATGCACACGGGCGAACCGATGGTGCAAGACAAGGAGTCCGTGTTCTGGCTCAACGTGCTGGAAATCCCGCCCAAGGAAAAAGCCAACCAGAACCTCTTGCAGATGGCTTTCCGCTCGCGGATCAAGCTCTTCTACCGGCCCGCGGGTCTCAAAGGCAAGGCCGAGGACGCGCCCTCGCAGGTCAGCTGGCGCCTGGTCAAGTCCGGCAACCGCAACGCCATTGAAGCCACCAACCCGACGCCGTATCACGTCACCTTCATCGAAGTGAATGTGGCAAGCAACGGCAAGAGCGCCAAGTTCACCGATGGGGACATGCTGGCCCCCGGTGAAAAGAAGGTCCTTCCCCTGGTGGGCGACGTTGTCCAGGGCGCCAACTCCGAAGTGACGTACCGCTTCCTGAATGACCACGGCGGCGCCGTCAAAGGCGCCCGCGCCCTCAGCCCCACCTAGCAAAACCCAAGCGTTGCCGGCCCCGCACTGACCGGCCGGCAGTTCGCTCTCAAAACCACTACTCGACGCCTGCAGGGGCGGCGCTAACGGCCGGAATCACCCAGCCAACAGCGCCGCGCCTGATCACGCACGCCCTCACCATGAAACCTCTTGCCACCACGCCGCACTTCGCGCTTGCCGCGATCACGCTAAGCCTGCTCAGCGCAACTGCCTGGGCCGCAAGCGCCGAGCTCGCAGCCTTGGATGCGGACGTGGAGTTCAACGATGCCTTTCTGGGCGAGGCGAACGTGGACGTCAGCCAGTTCGCGCGCTCGAACGGCGCCATCCCGGGCACCTACCGTCTCGACGTGCTGGTGAACGACCGCTGGCTGGGGCGTTCCGATGTGCGGATCGGCAAGCCGTCAGGCAACACGCCGCTTCAAGCGTGTTTCGACCAGACGCTCGTTGAACTGGTCGGCATCGACCTCACCAAGATCGACGCCGCGCTTGCCGCGCGGCCGAGCGGCAACGAATGCGTTGCGCTGGCCGAGCTGGTGAAGGAAGCGCGCGCGGAGTTCAATGCGGGCGAACAGCGGCTGAACGTGACAGTGCCGCAGGCGTCGCTGGTGCGCCAGGGCCGCGGTTATGTGGACCCGAAGCATTGGGACGAGGGCGTGCCGGCCGCGCTACTGAACTACAACACCAACTTCTACACCTCTCGCGCCAACGGCAAGGCTTCGACGCAGAGTTTTGCCGGTCTGAATGCAGGCGCGAACGCGGGCCCCTGGCGCTTCCGTCATTCCGGCAACGCGACGAAGGGCAGCAAGAGCGGCCTGCAGTATCAAAGCGTGCAGACCAACCTTCGGCGCAACATCACCCGCATGAAAAGCCAGCTGGTCATCGGCGACGCGTTCACGGACGGGTCCACCTTCGACAGCGTCGGCTTTCGCGGCGTGCAGATGTCCAGCGACGACCGCATGTATCCCGAATCGCAGCGCGGTTTCGCGCCGACGCTGCGCGGCATCGCCAACACCAACGCGCGCGTCCAGGTGCGCCAGAACGGCAACATCATTTATGAAACCACCGTCGCTCCCGGCCCGTTCGTCATCGACGACCTGTATGCCACGGGATACGGCGGCGACCTCGAAATGGTGGTCAACGAAGCCGACGGCCGCGTCCTGGTGTCGCGGGTTCCCTTCTCCGGCGCCGTGAATTCATTACGCCCGGGCGTAACCCGGTACAGCGTCACCGCGGGCCAGTACCGCACGCCGCAGACGGCCGACCGGCCCCTGATGGCGCAAGGCACCGTCCAGCACGGCATCAACAACCTTGTGACCGCCTATGGCGGCGTGACCGGGGCGCAGGGCTACGCCGCGGCAATGGGCGGCGCCGCGCTGAACACCGACTTCGGTGCATTCGGCCTGGACGTCACCCAGTCGGCCACGCGCCTGCCCAAGGAAAAGAACCGCAACGGTCAAAGCGTCAAACTGAGCTACTCCAAGTTTCTGGCGCCCACCAGCACAAGCCTCACGCTGGGCGCCTACCGCTATTCCAGCCGTGGCTACCTCAGCATGGCCGACGCGATGGAACTGAGATCCCGGCAGGAGCACGGGCAAGGCGCTGGCCAGTACGGCACGCAGCGCGGCCGCCTGCAGGCCACCATCAACCAGAACTTGCCGCAGGGATATGGATCCATCCATTTCACCGGATCGACGCAGGATTACTGGGACAAGTCCGGCCGCGACACGCAGATCCAGGCCGGCTACAGCAACAGCTACAAGCGCGTGAACTACAGCGTTTCGGCCACGCGCCAGCTCAACCTGGGCACCCAGAAGTGGGACAACCAGGTCATGCTCAACGTGGGCATCCCGCTGGGCCGCCACCAGAACCCGGTGTATGCGTCGACCAGCATGCAGAAGGGATCGGATGGCTCCAGCAGCGTGCAGCAATCCGTGGCGGGCACGCTTGGCGCCGATAACGCGTTCAACTATGGCGTCAGCGCCGGACGCGCCATGTCGTCCAATGGTCCGGCCAACACCAACATTGCGGCGAACGCCTCGTACAACACACCCGTGACCGCCGTGTCGGCCAATGCCAGCACCAGTTCGAACTACACGCAATACGGCGCGGGCCTTTCCGGCGGCGTCGTGGCCTACGGCGGCGGCGTGGTGATGACGCCGACGTCCGGCGAAACGGTCGCCATTGTCGAGGCGAAAGACGCTGCCGGCGCGCGGGTGCTGAACCGCAGCGGGCTGCGCCTCGATTCCAAGGGCCGCGCGATCGTGTCGACGCTGACGCCTTACGCCAAGAACAGCATCGAGCTCGATCCCAAGGGCCTGCCGCTGAATGTCGACCTCAAGGCGACCGAACAATACGTGGCGCCCACCGCCGGCGCGGTGGTTCGCCTGAACTTTGAAACCGAAAACGCAGGAAGCGCGGCGCTGCTGACGGTGGCCACGCGCAGCGGCGAGCCTCTTCCCTTTGGCGCCGACGTGCGGGACGCAGACGGCAACAGCGTTGGCGTCGTGGCGCAGGGCGGCCGCATCCTTGCGCGCGGTTTGAAGGCCACGCAAGGCACCCTGACCGTGAAATGGGGCGCGGACGCTGGCGAAGCTTGCACGTTCGGCTACGCCCTTCCCGCGCAGCCTTCCAAGGATGCATCGCTGCCTCAGGCTAGCGGACTACTTTGCGAGGGGCCGGCGCCCACCCGAATAGCCAAAAACTGATGACGAGACCATTGATGAAAAAGACCATCCTGCTTGCGGCGACGGGGCTACTTGCCCTGCTGGGCTCCACCACCTCATGGGCCTCCGCGACCTGCACCCAGACGACAAGCTCCGTTTCGGTGAACACGCCGCCCCACATCACGGTGCCTCGGGATGCGGCCAGTGGCACGGCCCTCACCGGCTGGCTGACAACCGACGCCACCACTAACTGGTTCAATTGCACCGTTTCTCAGGGCACCGGCACGGGAACGGGTGTGCGCGCGCTCATTCCCAGCGCAGGACAGACGAAGGTGGTCGACGGAATCACCTACGATGTCTTCGCGACTGGCGTAGATGGCCTCGGCATCATCATCGGCGGCCGCACCTACACCAACGGCTGCGGGTGGGGAGCATTCCAGGCCTTCAACCAGAATTGGCGAGGGGTTGGATGCAACACAGCGGGCGCCGTCACCAACGGCGGTCAGCTTCGCGCGATGTACATCAAAACCGGACCGGTGGCCACTGGCACTACTTCACCGTTAACTATTGCGTCCGCGGTATCGCTATCGAATCAGGAAGGGGGCAGCCTCATCCCAAATCTGAGCCTCGAAATCAAGTTCGTCACCATGCCGACGCTGTTGATGTCGCAAGCCTGCACCACGCCCGACGTTTCTGTATCCCTCGGTTCCCCCAAGGCGTCGGTCTTCACGGGCAAGGGTTCGTCCAGTCAGCTTGTTCCATTCGATATATCGTTGAATGGCTGCCCGGCCGGAATGAGCGCCATCCACTATCAGATCGACGCCGTCACTCCCATCGTGGACGCCGCAAACGCGGTCGTCGGCCTGGACGCGAATTCAACGGCCACGGGCGTCGGCGTCCAGTTGCTGGACGCCAACGGAAATCCCGCGGTGCTGGGCACGATGCTGCCGTTTGCCGGTTACAACGGCGCATCGGGTGGCAGCTTCAAGATCCCCTTCCGGGCGAGATACCGACAAGTCGGCGACAAGGTCACGCCCGGTTCAGCCAACGCGGCGGTGACGTTCACGATGAACTACCTGTAGCCGCCAGCCTTCCCACACCACCGTACATGTGGGTGCCGGGCAGTGGTATCGGAATCATGGCAGCGATGTTTTCGGCAGAATTGCCCGTTGGCCAACTATCAAAATCCTATTAAAGACAGCGTATGCCGGAGGGACTGTAATCATCCCAGTCGACAAAGGCTGCCTTCAAGCCCAAAAGCACCGTCGGCACCTCGTCTCTCAACTTTTTCGAGTCCCCCTGATCATGAAATCCAAGACGTGTGTTGCGATAGCCATTGGATTCCTCGCTTCGCTTTCGCTGCCGGCATTCGCAATCGACGGCACAATCACCTTTACCGGCGCCGTGTCTGCCAACACCTGTACGATCAATGGCAACGACACCGGCAGCCAAAGCTTCAACGTCCTCCTGCCTACGGTCGGCGTCGACTCGTTGACCTCACAAGGTCAGACCTCCGGCAGCACCCCCTTCTTCATTCGTCTGTCGGCATGCACTCCCAACACGGGCACGGTTCGCGTCCACTTCGAACCCGGCGCCAATGGCAACACCGTCACGGGCAATCTCACCACCGCCGCCGGCGGGGCCGGCAATGTTGAAGTTCGCCTCCTGAACGGCGATGAATCCGCCATCAACGTCACCGTTGCCGACGGCTCCCAAAACTCCAAATCCGTCGTCCTGGCCAGCGGCGAGGCAACGCTCAAGTATTTCGCCCAATACTTTGCGACTGGACAGGCCAGCCCCGGAACGGTCACGGCCACCGCCAAGTACACCATCGTCTATCAATAACTCTGGAAGCGCCGCCGTCGGCATGTCTCGACGCCACCCGGATCAGTAATCAAGACCCCGTATACAGTCCGAGGAATTCCATGAGCACGTTCAAAGTAATGCTTGCGGCAGGAGCCCTCGCTGCCAGCATGGTCGCTGCCGCGCCAAGCGCCGCATCCGTCGTCATCGGTGGCACTCGAATTATTTATGAAGCCGGTCAAGCTGAAGTCAACGTCAGGCTGAAGAACGACGGTGCGCAGCCCGCGCTCACGCAAACCTGGATCGACACGGGGGACAGCACGGCCGCGCCGGGTTCCATCCACGTGCCGTTCATCGTCACTCCCCCAGTCACCCGCATTGACCAGGGCAAGGGCCAAACGCTGCGTCTGATGCATACGGGCCAAGCAATGGCTCAAAACAATGAATCCGTGTACTGGCTCAACGTGCTGGAGATTCCCCCCAAAGACAAGAACGGCCATAACCTGCTGCAGATGGCGTTCCGCTCTCGCATCAAGCTGTTCTATCGTCCCGCAGGACTCGAAGGCAAGGCGGATGACGCACCGGCACAGGTCACCTGGCGTCTCATCAAATCCGGCTCGCACAATGCCGTCGAAGCCACCAACCCCACGCCTTATCACATCACCTTCGTCGAAATCGATGTCGTCGGCGGCGGCAAGCGCGCGACGTTCACCGAGGGCGACATGTTGGCGCCTGGCGAGACAAAAGCGCTGCCCCTATCAGGCGACGTTACTCCGGGAACAAACACCCAAGTCGTATACCGCTACTTGAACGACTACGGCGGCGCCGTCACGGGCACACGAGCCCTCGTGCCTACCTGACCCGCCGAAAACACCGCGGTCGCTCGCGCACGTTCCAGAAATGATGGGTTCCTTAGCAATGGCGCAATTTGGACTTGCCGCAATGACGCTTGGCTTGCTCGGCACATCTGCCTACGCAATGGGTACCGAGCTCGCGGCGCTGGACACCGAGGTGGAGTTCAATGACACCTTTCTGCAGGGTTCCAGCGTGGACGTGCGCCAGTTTGCGCGATCGAACAGCGTAACACCGGGAATCCACCGACTTGATGTGCTGGTCAACGACCGCTGGCTTGGGCGATATGACGTGCGCATTGGCAGGCCTTCGTCAGGTTTGGCATGGATGCAGCCGTGTTTCGATCAGGCGCTTACTGAACGCGTGGGGATCGACCTGAGCAAGGTGGACGCCACCATTACCGCGCGGTTGGACGATGGGCACTGTATTGCAATATCCGATCTCGTAAAGGACGCCCGCGCCGACGTTGATGTCGGTGAACAGCGCGTCAACATGAAAGTTCCGCAAGCGTCGCTGCTCCGGCAGGGGCGCGGTTCTGTGGATCCAGCACATTGGGATGAAGGCGTCACTGCAGCGCTGTTCAATTACAACGCAAACTTCTACCAATCGCGTGCCTACCGCGCGACTACCACGCAAGCCTACGCCGGACTGAATGCAGGCGCGAACATCGGCGCCTGGCGGCTTCGGCATACCGGTAATGTGACCCATGGCAGCAAGATGGGCACCCAGTATCAAAGCGTGCAGACGAACCTGCGGCGCAATCTGACCAGCATCAAAAGCCAGTTGCTCATCGGAGACGCGTTTACGGATGGATCCACCTTCGACAGCGTCGGGTTTCGTGGCGTGCAGCTATCCAGCGACGATCGCATGTACCCGGACTCGCAGCGCGGCTTTGCACCGACCATCCGCGGGATCGCAAGCACCAACGCGCGCGTCCAGATCCGTCAGAACGGCAACATCATCCACGAAACGACGGTCGCGCCCGGCGCATTCATCATTGACGACCTCTATGCCACCGGATACGGCGGAGACCTGGAAGTCGTCGTCAACGAAGCCGATGGCCGCGTCCTGGTGTCCAGGGTCCCTTTCTCCAGCGCAGTGAATTCCTTGCGTCCCGGCGTTACTCGATACAGCGTTACGGCGGGCCAGTACCGCAATCCTCAGGCGCTGGATCGGCCATGGATGGCGCAGGCGATGGTGCAGCATGGCATCAGCAATCTCGTGACGGCATACGGCGGACTGACCGCTGCGCAAGGCTACGGCGCCGTATTGGGTGGCGCGGCGCTGAACACGGCCTTCGGCGCATTCGGCCTGGATATCACGCAGGCGGCCACACGCCTTCCCAAGGCGGAAAACCGTACCGGGCAAAGCGTCAGGCTGAGCTATTCCACGTTTCTCGAACCCACCAGGACCAGCGTCACCCTTGCCGCCTACCGCTATTCCAGCCGGGGCTATCTGAGCCTGACAGATGCAATGGCGCGAAGATCCCCGCAGGCGCAGCCATTAAGCACCGACCAGTACGCTACGCAGCGCGGGCGCCTGCAGGCGACGATCAACCAAAGCCTGCCTCCCGGCTACGGGTCTCTCCATTTCAGCGGATCAACCCAGGACTACTGGGATCAACCGGGCCGCGACACGCAGATTCAGGCCGGCTACAGCAATAGCTTCAAGAGCGTGAACTATGGCGTTTCAGTGTCTCGCCAGCTCAATGTGGGCATGCAGGAGTGGAACAATCAGATCATGCTCAATCTGGGCATTCCGCTCGGCCATGGACGAAACCATCTCTACGCCTCAACCAGTCTGCAAAGAGGCTCGGATGGATCGGGCAATATCCAGCAATCCATCGCAGGAAGCCTCGGCGCCAATAACGAATTCAACTATGGCTTAAGCGCCGGCCGCAGCACGACGCGCTATGGACAGGCCAACACCAACGTAGCCGCCAATGCGGCTTACATAACACCTGTCGCCACAGTGTCCGCCAGCGCCGGCACCAGTCCAAACTACACGCAACATGGCGCAGGCATTTCCGGAGCCATCGTCGCCTACGGCGGCGGCGTCGTGTTGACGCCAACCGCCGGCGATACGCTCGCCATCGTCGAGGCGAAAGACGCCGCAGGCGCCCGGGTGCTCAACGGCACCGGATTGCGCCTGGACTCCTCGGGCCGGGCGGTGATATCGACCCTGACGCCCTATGCCAGAAACAGCATCCAGCTCGATCCCAAGGGCCTGCCCTTGAATATCGAGCTCAAAGCGACCGATCAGCACGTGGCGCCCACCGCTGGCGCGGTGGTCCGCTTGAGTTTCGAGACAGAAGACACGGGAAATGTGGCGCTGCTGACGGTAGTTTCGAGCAATGGAGCTGCCCTGCCCTTTGGCGCCGACGTGCTGGACGCGGAGGGAACGCGTGTCGGCGTCGTGACGCAAGGGGGCCGCATCCTGGCGCGCGGACTGAAATCCGACAGCGGCACCTTGACCGTCAAGTGGGGCGCGGACGATGCCCAAGGTTGCACGTTCGATTACGCGCTTCCGGTGCAGCGTCCGATGATGGACGCATCCCTGCTGCAGATCAGCGGCCTGGTGTGCGAAGCGCCAGATCCAACTACATTGGCCAGGCATTCACGATGAAAACGTCGATCAAGAAGTCGCAACTCCATGCCGCGCTTGTTCTGCTTGCGGGATTGGGACCTGCCACCACCTGGGCCGCGGCGACCTGCAGTCAGGTGTTGAGCGTGAGCACTGTCAACACCCCGGCACCCATTTCTTCTCCCCGGGATGCAGCCCCCGGCGCATCCCTTTCAGGATGGCTGGAATCCGAGGCGTCGACAAATTGGTATAACTGCACCGCATCCGCCGGCACCGGCACGGGAACGGCAATGAAGGTGTCCCTACCTGCCGCCGGCCAAACCAAGGTGGTTGACGGCATCGCCTACGAGGTCTACGCGACAGGCGTCAATGGCATAGGAATCATCGTCGGTTGGTGGAACTTTGCCAACAGTTGCTCGTGGAGTGTATTGCGGGCAGTTACCTCCCAAAACTGGAGCTCAAGAACATGCAATGGGCAAGGCGACGTCACTAACGGTGGACATTGGCGCGTCATGTTCGTCAAAACTGGACCTATCACAGCCGGTGCCTTGCCGCCAATAAGCGTCGGCGTGGCGCGGGCGGTTCGTCATGAGCCCGGCGGCGAAGCGTTGCTTATTACAGGCATGGAGCTCAATCTGTTCACCGTGGGAGTGTCGGTCCAATCTCAGGCTTGTTCCTCCTCCGACGTATCCGTATTCCTGGGCTTACCCAAGGTGTCGGTCTTCTCAGGCAAAGGGTCGTCCAGTCAAGCCGAGACATTCGATATTTCGTTGAACAACTGCCCATCGGGACTGAACGCCATCCACTACCAGATCGACGCCGTCACGCCGATTGTGGACAACGCCAACGCGGTGGTGGATCTGGATGGCAGCTCCTCGGCTGCTGGCATTGGTATCCAATTGCTCGATGGCGACGGAAATCCGGCCATCCTGGGCACGAAGCGGCCATTTACCGGATACAACGGCGCGACGGGAGGAAACTTCAAGATCCCCTTGCGGGCCAGATACCGTCAAACCGGCGACACGATCACGCCCGGCTCCGCAAACTCGGCGGTGACCTTCACGATGAGCTACCTGTGACGGCGAGCGACACTTCGTCGCCGCACCTCGCCGGCCGCACCTCGCCGGCCAAAAAAAAACGCCAGTCAGCGCTAGGCTGACTGGCGTTTTGCCGGAAGGGGGTGCCTTCCGGGTATGTCGTGCGAATTAACGCTTGTCCATCGGGGGCACGTCGCGCGTGACCGAACCGGTGAACAGCTGACGCGGACGGCCGATCTTGTAGTCGGGATCCGACAGCATTTCGTTCCACTGGGCGATCCAGCCCACCGTGCGGGCCAGCGCGAAGATGGCCGTGAACAGCGAGGTCGGGATGCCGATGGCGCGCTGGACGATACCCGAGTAGAAGTCCACGTTCGGGTACAGCTTGCGCTGGACGAAATACGGATCCGACAGGGCGATGCGTTCCAGTTCCATGGCCAGCTTGAACAGCGGGTCGTTTTCCAGGCCCAGGGCCGAGAGCACTTCCTTGCACGTTTCCTGCATCAGCTTGGCGCGCGGGTCGTAGTTCTTGTAGACGCGGTGGCCAAAGCCCATCAGGCGCACGCCCGAGTTCTTGTCCTTGACCTTCTCCATGAACTCGCCGACCTTGTCGATGCCGCCGTTGGCTTGCAGTTCTTCGAGCATCTGCAGGCAAGCTTCGTTGGCGCCGCCGTGAGCCGGGCCCCACAGGCAAGCCACGCCAGCCGAGATCGCGGCGAACGGGTTGGTGCCCGACGAACCGCACAGGCGCACGGTCGAGGTGGAGGCGTTTTGCTCGTGATCGGCGTGCAGAATGAAGATGCGGTCAAGCGCGCGCTCGACGACTTCATTGACCTTGTAGTCTTCGCACGGCGTGGCGAACATCATGCGCAGGAAGTTGCCCGTGTAGGACAGGTCGTTCTGCGGGTAGATGAACGGTTGGCCTTGCGAGTACTTGTACGCCATCGCAACCAGCGTCGGCATCTTGGCAATCAGGCGGATGGCCGAGATGTGGCGATGTTGCGGGTTCGTGATGTCGGTGGAGTCGTGGTAGAACGCGGACAGCGCGCCAACCAGACCCGTCAGGACGGCCATCGGGTGGGCGTCGCGGCGGAAACCACGCAGGAAGAAATGCAGCTGCTCGTTGACCATCGTGTGATGGGTCACTTGCGAATCGAAATCGGCCTTTTGTTCCTGGTTCGGCAGCTCGCCGTTCAGGATCAGGTAGCAGATGTCCATGAAATCGCAGTTCACGGCCAGCTGTTCGATCGGGAAGCCGCGGTACAGCAGTTCGCCCTTGTCGCCGTCGATGTACGTGATGCCCGATTCGCAGGCAGCCGTCGACATGAAGCCGGGGTCAAACGTGAACATGCCCGTCTGGCCATACAGCTTGCGGATGTCGATCACATCCGGACCGACCGTGCCCTTGTAGACAGGGAACTCAATGGGTGCGCTGCCATCCGAGAAGGACAGAGTGGCTTTTTTGTCAGACAGGTTCATGTTTATTCCTCTCAATTAATCAGAGCGCGCGCATCTGGCCAATAATGCCTCGAAGCCTGGGCGTATCCAGCTCGCCTTCGAGTTCCTTACGGGCCAGCAGCAGATCGAGAAGATCGTTGTCTCCCATCTCGAAAAGCTGGGTCAATGCGGCCACGTCATCATCGGTAAGTTCAGCCTCGTGGGCATCCAGATACCGGGTGATGATCAAGTCGTTTTCGAGCAGGCCGCGGCGCGCCCGCCAACGCAGTCGCGCCCGCTCCAGTTCAGTAAGCCTGCTCATCTTTACACCTTAAGGTAATACCCCCACGCCGCACCCGCTACGCGGGCTTGCTGCCCCCCGAGGGGGCGTTTTTGCCTTGGGGCGGCCCGGCGGCAAAAAAAGCTCTCGGGCCGAAAATCACTAAATTAACTTCAACCTAGACAGTGCGACGGACCATCAGTTCCTTGATCTTGCCGATCGCCTTGGTCGGGTTCAGTCCCTTCGGACAGACGTCGACGCAATTCATGATCGTGTGGCAACGGAACAGGCGGTACGGGTCTTCCAGGTTATCCAGACGCTCGCCGGTGGCTTCGTCGCGGCTGTCGGCGATGAAGCGGTAGGCTTGCAGCAGGCCGGCCGGGCCGACGAACTTGTCCGGATTCCACCAGAACGACGGGCAGGAAGTGGAACAGCACGCGCACAGGATGCACTCGTACAGACCGTCCAGCTCTTCGCGCGCCTCGGGCGACTGCAGGCGCTCTTTTTCGGGCGGCGGCGTGTCGTTGATGAGGTACGGGCGGATCGAGTGGTACTGGTTGAAGAAGTGCGTCATGTCCACGATCAGGTCGCGGATGACCGGCAGGCCGGGCAGCGGACGCAGGACGATCGGTTCCTTCAGTTCGCGCAGGTTCGTCGTGCAGGCCAGACCGTTCTTGCCGTTGATGTTCATGGCGTCGGAACCGCACACGCCTTCACGGCACGAGCGGCGCAGGGCCAGGCTGTCATCGACGTCGTTCTTGATGCGCACCAGCGCATCGAGCAGCATCTTGTCGGTGGGCTGGAGCTCGACGTCCAGCTTCTGCATGTAGGGACGCTCGTCCTTGTCCGGATCGTAGCGGTAGATTTCGAACTTGACGATTCTCTTGGTGCTCATAGTAGGCTCAATCCGGACTTAGAAGGTACGCGCCTTGGGCGGGAAGGATTCGACCGTCAGCGGCTTCATCTGAACAGGCTTGTAATCCAGGCGGCTGCCTTCGGAGTACCACAGCGTGTGCTTCAGCCAGTTCTCGTCGTCGCGCGTCGGGTGATCGTCCAGCGCGTGCGCGCCGCGGCTTTCGGTGCGGGCGGCGGCCGACTTGATCGTGGCGCGGGCCACTTCGGTCATGTTCGCCAGTTCCAGCGCCTCGACGCGGGCGGTGTTGAACACCTTGGACTTGTCCTTGAAGTAGATGCTGTCGGCTTGTTTGGCCAGGTCTTCGATCTGAGTCACGCCTTCGTTCAGCAGTTCCAGCGTGCGGAACACGCCGCAGTGGCGCTGCATCGAGAAGCGGATGGCGTTGCCGATGTCTTGCGTCTTTTCGCCGGACGTACGCGATTCCAGCTTGTTGATGCGGTCCAGCGAGAACTCGACAGCCTGTTGCGGCAGATCCTGGTGCGCGCGCTGGCGCTCCGGATGCGAATTCACGATGTGGTTGCCGGTGGCGCGGCCGAACACGATCAGGTCGAGCAGCGAGTTCGTGCCCAGGCGGTTCGCGCCGTGGACCGACACCGCGGCGCACTCGCCGATGGCGTACAGGCCGTTGACGATCTTGTTCTCGCCGTTTTCACGCGTGAGCACCTGGCCGTGGTAGTTGGCCGGGATGCCGCCCATCTGGTAGTGAATGGTCGGGACGACGGGGATCGGTTCCTTGATCGGGTCCACGTTGCCGAACTTGATGGCGATTTCGCGGATCGAGGGCAGACGCTTGTTGATGACGTCGGCGCCCAGGTGATCGAGCTTGAGCACGACGTAGCTGCCGTCCGGACCGCAGCCGCGGCCTTCCTTGATTTCCTGGTCCATCGAGCGCGACACGAAGTCACGCGGCGCCAGATCTTTCAGCGTGGGCGCATAGCGCTCCATGAAGCGTTCGCCATCCTTGTTCAGCAGGATGCCGCCTTCGCCGCGCACGCCTTCCGTGATCAGCACGCCCGCGCCGGCCACGCCGGTCGGGTGGAACTGCCAGAATTCCATGTCTTGCAGCGGGATGCCGGCACGGGCAGCCATGCCCAGGCCGTCGCCGGTGTTGATGAACGCGTTGGTCGAAGCGGCCCAGATGCGGCCCGCGCCGCCGGTGGCCAGCACCGTGGTCTTGGCTTCCAGGATGTAGATTTCGCCCGTTTCCATTTCGAGGGCGGTCACGCCCACGACATCGCCGGCTTCGTTGCGCAGCAGGTCCAGCGCCATCCATTCGACGAAGAACTGGGTGCGCGCGGCAACGTTGCGCTGGTAGAGGGTGTGCAGCAGGGCGTGGCCGGTACGGTCGGCAGCGGCACAGGCGCGCTGGACGGGCTTTTCGCCGAAGTTGGCGGTGTGGCCGCCGAACGGACGCTGGTAGATCGTGCCGTCGGGGTTGCGGTCGAACGGCATGCCGAAGTGCTCGAGCTCGTACACGGCGTTCGGCGCTTCACGGCACATGAATTCGATGGCGTCCTGGTCGCCCAGCCAGTCCGAACCCTTGACGGTGTCGTACATGTGCCAGTACCAGTTGTCTTCGCTCATGTTGCCCAGCGAGGCGCTCACGCCGCCTTGCGCGGCAACGGTGTGCGAACGCGTGGGGAACACTTTGGACAGCACCGCAACGGACAGCCCGGCTTGGGACAGTTGCAGCGAACAACGCATGCCGGCTCCGCCGGCGCCCACGACCACCACATCAAACTGGCGGCGCGGCAAAGATTTCAGGACAGAGACCACGGCTTAGATGCTCCAGAGGATTTGCGCGAAGTAAACGACCGAACCGACCAGCCAGAGGATCGTCAGCACTTGCAGCAGCAGGCGCACGCCCACCGACTTGACGTAGTCCATCCAGATGTCGCGCACGCCAATCCAGGCATGCCAGGCCAGCGCAATGAATGCAAGGGTGGCCAGGATCTGGCCAACCGGAAGAACGCCCACGTAGAAATTGAACAGCGCGGTCCAGTGTTCGTACGTGAAGGCCGGCATCATCAGGATGCCGATGAGCAGCACCAGCGTGTACACGGCCATGATGACGGCGGTGATGCGCTGGATGATGAAATCCATGACGCCATAGTGGGCGCCGACGACAAGGCGCTTGGGTCCGTAGTTTTTAGCGGCGGCCATTTACAGCACTCCGAACAGTTTGAGAGCGAACACCAGGGTCAGCGCGAGGCTGACGCCGAACACCACGCCGGCGCTCTTCTTGGAGGACTGCTTGTCGATGCCGATGTGCAGATCCAGGAGCAGGTACCGGATGCCAGCACAGAAGTGGTGCAGGTAGCCCCAGACGAGGACGAGGAAAACAAGCTTGACGATCGGATTGCCTGCGTACGCGGCCACGGCGGCGAACGTCTGGGGCGCGGCCACGCTGGCCGCGAACAACGGCAGGATGACCAAGGGAAGACAGAGGAACAACAACGCGCCGCTGACGCGGTGCAGGATGGACAGCTTGCCGGCCAGGGGCAGGCGGTAACTGGCAAGTTGCGCAATACCAATATTGCGAAACTGCGGACGTGGCTTGGCAGCGGTGTCGGACATGACGGCCTCGGTGTTTCGGAACTAGGGAATCGTTACGGCTAAATTGCCGCTGCCCTTACGGGCAAACGCGGTATTTTCGCCCAGAGACGGGTTGGTATCAAATCGTAGGTAAAAAGCTCATCAATTCAGACTATTGCGGTAGTGGTATCGATCGGTCAAGTACAACCCCCGGCGGATTTCCATGGGGCGGTCACCGTACGTGTAAGACACCCGGTCTACCTGCAACAACGGCGTTCCGGCGGCAACATTAAGCAGCGTACAGACTTCAGCCGGCGCGGCGACCGCGCGCAGCTTCTCGTCCGCGCGCACCATGCTGACGCCGAACTCGGATTCAAACAGGCCATAGAGCGGCGCCTTATTGGCGGTCAGCAGCTCAAGGGTGAGGCCTCGGAAAATGGAACCAGGGAGCCAGATGTCATCCAGCACGGTCGGTGTCTGCCCCATGGACAGCAGGCGGCGGATCATGACGACGGTTTCGCCGGCGCGCAGATCGAGCGCGCGGGCGATCTCGGCGGGCGCGCGGGTGCGGCGGCATTCCAGGATGCGGCTTTCTGCGCGGCCGGCCTCGCCCTCTTCGTCGGGGGCCAGGCGCAGAAAGCGGTAGCGCACGCGGGCTTCGTGGTGGGTGGCGACAAAGGTGCCCTTGCCCTGGCGGCGCAGCAGCATGTGCTCGGCGGCCAGCTCATCGACCGCCTTGCGCACCGTGCCCTGGCTCACCTGAAAACGGGCGGCCAGATCGATTTCGCTGGGGATGAGCTCGCCGGGCTTCCATTCGCCGCGTTCGAGGCTTTGAACAAGCAGATCCTTGATCTGGCGGTAGAGCGGACTGAAAGCGGCTCCCTCACCCGTTGGACGGGCGGCGCGATTGCGTAAGGAGGTTTCGGGCCGAGGCTCTGCCATGGATCTTCTTGAAAGTGTCATGTTTATCCGGATGAATGAGAAGGCAGCGCCAGGGATGCGAACTCATCCGTATGCGCTGCTGCCGCCGGTGTTCTGGCTTGATACAGGCGCGCGGCCCAGTGGGCCGCGGCGCATTCGAATAAACGCTCTATTGTGGCATATCGGGAGGCGAGCTGTCCAACGTCTTATGTCTTATATAAGATAGAAGATCAATTGACGCTTACGTTAATTCGATCTAGGATTCAAAGCTGTCCGCGCGACGCGCAGCGCCCTTGGCGGCCGCTTGTTACCGCGCCCAACGATTACACTGATCGGTGAGATTTTTTCTCGCCAAACCATTACGGAGAACGTCCATGTCCAAGCCTGCCTTGCGTGTCGCCGTCACCGGCGCCGCCGGCCAAATCGGTTACGCACTGCTATTCCGCATCGCCTCGGGCGAAATGCTGGGTAAAGATCAACCCGTCATCCTGCAACTGCTGGAAATCCCCGACGAGAAAGCGCAAAAGGCCCTGAAGGGCGTCATCATGGAACTGGATGACTGCGCCTTCCCGCTGCTGCAGGAAGTCACCGCGCACAGCGACCCGCGCACCGCCTTCAAGGACGCCGACGTGGCCCTGCTGGTTGGCGCCCGTCCGCGCGGCCCGGGCATGGAACGCAAGGACCTGCTGTCCGTCAACGCACAGATCTTCACGGCTCAGGGCAAGGCCCTGAACGACGTCGCCAGCCGCAACGTCAAGGTCCTGGTCGTCGGCAACCCTGCCAACACCAACGCCTACATCGCCATGAAGTCGGCGCCGGACCTCCCCGCCAAGAACTTCACCGCCATGCTGCGCCTGGATCACAACCGCGCCCTGTCGCAACTGGCCGCCAAGTCCGGCAAGGCCGTCGCCGACATCGAAAAGCTGGTCGTGTGGGGCAACCACTCGCCCACGATGTACCCCGACTTCCGCTTCGCCACCGTCGGCGGCGAATCGCTGTCCAAGCTGATCAACGACGACGCCTGGAACCGCGACACGTTCATCCCCACCGTGGGCAAGCGCGGCGCCGCCATCATCGAAGCCCGCGGCCTGTCCTCGGCCGCTTCGGCCGCCAATGCCGCCATCGACCACGTCCGTGACTGGGTCCTGGGCAGCAACGGCAAGTGGGTCACGATGGGCATTCCGTCGGACGGCTCCTACGGCATCCCCGAAGGCATCATCTACGGCGTGCCGGTCACGACCGAAAACGGCGAATACAAGCGCGTCGAAGGCCTGGAAATCGACGCCTTCTCGCGTGAGCGCCTGGACTTCACGCTGAAAGAGCTCCTCGAAGAGCGCGACGGCGTCAAGGACCTGCTGAAGTAAGCAGCATGCAGTAAAAGGATTGGGCCCGTTCATGCGGGCCCAATCCTTAAGCGGGTCCGCATTGCGCGGCCGCCGAAGCACAGCACCGCAGTTCGTACCGCATTGAATACCGCAGTACCGTGAAATACACCTGTCTCTTCGCTCTCTTCGCGAAAGATCTTGCCGCGGGGATTGTCGCGCAGGGGACAGATTTATTTTTCGGACCCGCGATAAGGTCGTGGGCTACCAAGAACAGGAGACAACCATGGCCAGACCCGAATCGCCCGGCGCCCTCTTTCGCCGCGCGCTCGCCGAAGAGAATCCGCTGCAGATCATCGGCGCCATCAACGCGAACCACGCCCTGTTGGCCAAGCGCGCCGGCTATCGCGCCATCTACCTGTCCGGAGGCGGGGTCGCGGCGGGTTCGCTGGGTCTGCCGGACCTGGGCATCAACACGATGGACGACGTCCTTACCGACGTGCGCCGCATCACCGACGTGTGCGACGTGCCGTTGCTGGTGGACATCGACACCGGCTTCGGCCCGTCGGCGTTCAACATCGCCCGCACCGTCAAGAGCCTGATCAAGTTCGGCGCGGCCGCCTGCCACATCGAGGACCAGGTTGGCGCCAAGCGCTGCGGCCACCGGCCCGGCAAGGAAATCGTCACCACCGAGGAAATGGCCGACCGCGTGAAGGCGGCCGCCGACGCGCGCACCGACAGCGATTTCTACCTGATCGCACGCACCGACGCGATCGCCTCGCACGGCGTGGACGCGGCCATCGAACGCGCGCTGGCGTGTGTCGAAGCCGGGGCCGACGCGATCTTCGCCGAAGCCGCCTACGACCTGCCCACCTACGATCGCTTCGTGAAGGCCGTCAAGGTGCCGGTGCTGGCCAACATCACGGAATTCGGGAAGACGCCGCTCTTTTCCGTCGAGGAACTGAAGAGCGTCGGCGTGGGCATGGTGCTCTACCCGCTGTCGGCCTTCCGCGCCATGAACAAGGCCGCCGAAGCCGTCTACACCGCGATCCGCCGCGACGGCCACCAGAAGAACGTCGTCGACCTGATGCAGACGCGCGAAGAACTGTACGACCGCATCGGCTATCACGAATTCGAATCCAGGCTGGACGCGCTCTTCCAGAAGGGCAAGGCCTAGTTGCGCAACGTCAGGCGCATGCCGCGGCAGACCCGCGGCGGCGCCCGTCCCATTGCATCTTCCATCGCGTAAGGAAAGGAGTAGAGACATGAGCACGGCTCCCAAGAAGCAAGAAGCCAAATCGGACGCCAAGCCGGAAGAAAAAGCCGGTTTCAAGCCCAAGAAGTCGGTTGCGCTGTCCGGCGTGGTCGCGGGCAACACCGCACTGTGCACCGTCGGCCGCAGCGGCAACGACCTGCACTATCGCGGCTATGACATCCTGGACATCGCCGATACCAGCGAGTTCGAGGAAATCGCCCACTTGCTGGTCCATGGCAAGCTGCCCAACAAGGCCGAACTGAAGGCCTACAAGGAAAAACTGCGCAGCCTGCGCGGCCTGCCCGCACAGTTGCAGGTTGCCCTGGAAGCGCTGCCGGCCGCCAGCCACCCGATGGACGTGATGCGCACGGCCGTGTCGGTGCTGGGCTGCGTGCTGCCTGAAAAAGACGACCACAACACCCCGGGCGCGCGCGACATCGCCGACCGCCTGATGGCGAACCTGGGTTCGGCCCTGCTCTACTGGTACCACTACAGCCACAACGGCCGGGTCATCGACGTGCAGACGGACGACGACAGCATCGGCGGCCACTTCCTGCACCTGCTGCATGGCGAAAAGCCCAGCGACGAATGGGTCAAGGCGATGCACATCTCGCTGAACCTGTACGCCGAGCACGAATTCAACGCCTCGACGTTCACGGCCCGCGTCATTGCCGGCACGGGTTCGGACATGTTCTCGTCCATTTCGGGCGCCATCGGCGCGCTGCGCGGCCCCAAGCACGGCGGTGCGAACGAAGTCGCGTTCGAAGTGCAGAAGCGCTACGAAACCCCTGAGGAAGCCGAGGCCGACATCCGCCGCCGCGTGGAAGCCAAGGAAGTCATCATCGGCTTCGGCCACCCGGTCTACACCGTTTCGGACCCGCGCAACAAGGTCATCAAGGACGTCGCCAAGAAGCTGTCCAAGAAGGCCGGCACGACCAAGATGTTCGACATTGCCGAACGCCTGGAAACCGTGATGTGGGACGTCAAGAAGATGTTCCCGAACCTGGACTGGTTCTCGGCCGTCAGCTATCACATGATGGGCGTGCCCACCGCGATGTTCACCCCGCTGTTCGTCATTGCGCGCACCGCGGGCTGGTCGGCGCACATCATCGAGCAGCGCATCGACAACAAGATCATCCGCCCCACCGCCAACTACGTGGGTCCGGAAGATCAGAAGTTCGTGCCCATCGACAAGCGCAAGTAAAGACAAGCGCAAAAGCGCGATCGAGGGCGCGGCATGGCCACCTGTATTCACTTTTCCGAAGAGGTACTGCTATGTCTGCCCCGATCTCGAACGTACGTCCCGAGCCCGACCAGGTCCTGGCCGATATCGCGGACTACGTGCTCAATTACGAAATCCGCAGCGATCTGGCGTACGAGACCGCACGCAACTGCCTGATCGACACGCTGGGTTGCGGCCTGGAAGCGCTGGAATATCCGGCGTGCCGCAAGCTGCTGGGTCCGGTCGTGCCGGGCACCGTGGTGCCGCAGGGCGCCAAGGTGCCCGGCACGCAATTCCAGCTTGACCCGGTCCAGGCCGCGTTCAACATCGGCACGATGATCCGCTGGCTTGACTTCAACGACACGTGGCTCGCGGCCGAATGGGGCCACCCGTCCGACAACCTGGGCGGCATTCTCGCCACGGCCGACTGGCTGTCGCGCACGGCGGTTGCCTCGAGCAAGCCGCCCCTGTCCATGCGCGACGTGCTGACCGGCATGATCAAGGCCCACGAGATCCAGGGCTGCATCGCGCTGGAAAACTCGTTCAACAAGGTGGGCCTGGACCACGTCGTGCTGGTCAAGGTGGCGTCCACCGCCGTCGTCGCGCAGATGCTGGGCCTGACCCGCGACGAAGTGATCAATGCGGTGTCGCTTGCCTGGGTCGATGGCCAGAGCCTGCGCACCTACCGCCACGCCCCCAACACCGGCAGCCGCAAAAGCTGGGCCGCCGGCGATGCCACCAGCCGCGCGGTGCGTCTTGCGCTGATCGCGCGCACCGGCGAAATGGGCTATCCGTCGGTGCTGACCGCCAAGACCTGGGGCTTTTACGATGTGCTCTTCAAGGGGCAGCCGTTCAAGTTTCAGCGGCCTTACGGCAGCTACGTGATGGAAAACGTGCTGTTCAAGATTTCGTTTCCCGCTGAATTCCATGCGCAGACCGCCGTGGAATGCGCCATGCAGATCCACGATCTGCTGAAATCGCAGGGCAAGAGCGCCGACGACATCAAGCAGATCCGGATACGCACGCACGAGGCGTGCATCCGCATCATCGACAAGAAGGGTCCGCTGAACAATCCCGCCGACCGCGACCACTGCATCCAGTACATGGTGGCCGTGCCGGTGCTGTTCGGGCGCCTGACCGCGGGCGACTACGAAGACGAGATCGCGCAGGATCCGCGCATCGATGCGCTGCGCGCCAAGATCGTCTGCGTCGAGGACCCCGCGTTCACGAGCGATTATCACAACCCCGCCAAGCGCTCGATCGCGAACGCGCTGACCTTGCAGTTCAACGACGGCACGGCGCTGGATGAGATCGTTTGCGAATATCCCATCGGCCACAAACGCCGCCGCACCGACGGTATTCCGCTGCTGGAAGCCAAGTTCCGCACCAACCTGGCACGCGTGTTTCCGCCGCGTCAGCAGCAGCGCATCCTTGCCGCGTCGCTGGACCAGGAGACGCTGGAAGCAATGCCGGTGCATGAATACATGGATCTGTATGTGATCTGAGGGGGTGTCTGACACCGGCAGCTCAGCAGGTGTCTGACACCCATGGCACTTCGGTCCGATCTGACGTCCGTCTCCCGCGGGTGTCAGACACCTGATCAACTCAGCCGGTGTCTGACACCCATGGCACATCGGTCCGATCTGACGTCCCTCTCCCACGGGTTTCAGACACCTGGTGGCACGGCGCGTCGCCCAAGGCTGTCAGATGGCAGCCCGCATACAATGCGGCTTTCCTCCATCGGATCGCGCCATGGCCATGCTCTGGGTCAAGACCTTTCACATCGTCTTCATCGCTTCCTGGTTTGCCGGATTGTTTTATCTGCCGCGCATCTTCGTGAATCTGGCGCAAAACTCGGACGCCACCGTCCAGGAAACGCTGCTCGGCATGGCGCGCCGTTTGTACCGCTTCACCACCATCCTGGCGGTCGTGGCCATCATTTTCGGGATGTGGCTGTACGTGGGTTACCGCATCGGCGTGGGTCCCGGCAACGGATGGATGCACGCCAAGCTCTTTTTCGTGCTGCTCGTCATCGGCTACCATCACGCCTGTGGCCTCATGCTGCGCAAGTTCGAACAGGGCAAGAACACCCGTTCGCACAAGTTCTATCGCTGGTTCAACGAAGTTCCCGTCTTGCTGCTCTTGGTGGTGGTGGCGCTGGTCGTCGTCAAACCCTTCTGATACCCCTACCTTTGCACATTCGCCAGGATTCGTATGTCCTCTGATGAACAGGACCGCCCGCGCAAGACGCTGACGATCAAGAAAACGGCCCGCGACGCCCAAGCCGAGGGCGCGGCCAAACGCACCCGCACCGGCGCCCGCGCGCGCCTGGTCGCGCAGATCGAGCGCGCCCGCGACAACACCGAACGCCAGAAGGACCCCGAGGGCTACCAGCGGCGCCAGGAAGAAGAGGCCCGCAGCGCCCGCAGGCCGTCCGGCGCCGGACGCGATGCGCCCGCCCGCGGCACGTCGCCGCGTTCGGGGCAATCCAGGCCCGGTCAGTCGCGATCCGGGCAAGCCGAGCGCGGCCAGTACGATCGCGGTCCGTCTGAACGTAGCCAGTACGACCGTGGTCCGTCCGATCGCGGCCAATCCGACCGCCCCTCGGCGCGCCGCGGCGCTTCCGACCGCACCCGCGCTGACGACAGCCGCCGCGACGACGCGCCCGGCCCGCGCGCCGGACGCACGCCGCAGCGCGCGCCGCGCCTGCGCGACGACCAGTACATTGCCCCGGCAACGCCGGCCGGCCGCTTCTACGATCCGTTTGAAGACGACGGCCCCGCCCCCGAATTTGCGCAAGAACCCGACTACACGGCTGAATCCGACGACGCGCACGAAGCCGATTTCGAACACGAGCCGGATGCCCCGCGCGAGCGCGCCGCCCCCCGCGTCGACGTCCGCAGCCGCCGCCCCCGCGAGCCGCGCCAAGCTGAGATCTTCACCGTGTTCGCTCCCTGCCCCCAAGGCCTGGAAGAAGCGCTGACCGCCGAAATGCAGGCGCTCGGCTACGAAGATGCCAAGGCGGGCCGGGCCGGCTGTTCGTTTACGTCGGATTGGTCGGGCATCCAGCGCGCCAACCTGTACTCGCGTCTGGCGACCCGCATTCTGGTTCAGGTGGCGCATGCCGAGATTTCCCACGAGGACGACATCCTCGATCTGGCGCGCGATACGCCCTGGGAGCGCTGGTTCGGCGCTGAACAGACGCTGCGCGTGGACACCTCGGCCATCAAGAGCCCGGTGCAGAGCCTGCAGTACTGCAACCTGCGCGCCAAAGACGGCATCTGCGACCGCCTGCGTGAACTCGAAGGCGAGCGCCCCAGCATCGACACGGTGCGGCCGGACGCCCGCGTGCACCTCTTTCTGACGGGGCACACCGCCACGCTGTATCTGGACACGTCGGGCGAATCCCTGTTCAAGCGCGGTTGGCGCCTGGACAAGGGCGAGGCGCCACTGCGCGAAAACCTGGCAGCCGGCATGCTGGCGCTGGCGGGCTGGGATCCGGCCGCGCCGCTCCTGGACCCCTTCTGCGGCTCCGGCACGATTCTGATCGAAGCTGCCTGGATCGCGCTGGGCGTGCCCCCGGGCATCTCGCGCCCGTTCGGCTTCGAACGCCTGCGTGACCACGATGCCTACCGCTGGCGCGACCTGAAGGAAGACGCCCGCGCCCGCATCCTGCCGCAGTTGGACGCGCCGCTGGTCGGCTACGACCTCAATCCCCTGGCCATCGAGTACGCCCGCAACAACGCCGAGCGCGCCTGGCTGACCGCCGACTCGATCCGGTTTGAAGTGGGCGACGCCCGCGAAGTGACGGCGCCCGCCGACCACGGCTGGATCGTCACGAACCCGCCCTACGGCGAGCGCATGGGCGCGGAACAGGACGCCGATCTGTGGCGCGACTGGGCAACCTGCCTGAAGCGCAATTTCGCGGGATGGGAGCTGCACGTCATCACCAGCGACCTGACGCTGCCCAACCAGATGCGCTTGAAGCCCA
>NZ_DAMCTG010000067.1:0-30852 GCF_032113835.1 Achromobacter sp.
GTGGAACATCGAGAAACCGTAAGGCAGACGCCGGGCGCCGCGCGCGCCCGGCCGAAGCCGGGGGGAATCCAGCGTGAAATTCATCCTGCGCCGCATCGCGGCCGTCATACCCGTCATGGCCGTCGTGGCCGTCGTGGTGTTCCTGCTGATACATCTTTCGCCGGGCGATCCCGCGGCAGTGATCGCGGGCGACAACGCCACCGCCGACGACGTCGAAAAAATCCGCCAGAACCTGGGGCTGGACAAGCCGCTCCTGCAGCAATTCGTCATCTGGATCAGCCATATCGCCGTGGGCGACCTGGGCACGTCGATGTCCACGCAGATGCCCGTGTCGCAGCTGATCGCGCAGCGCATGGGCCCCACGATCTCGATCGCGCTCTTCACGATGCTGTTCGCCGTGCTGGCGGCGATTCCGCTGGGCGTGCTGGCCGCGTGGAACGCCGGCAAATGGCTGGACAGGCTGGTGATGGTGGGCGCGGTCTGTGCGTTCTCGGTCCCTGTGTTCCTGATCGGCTACAGCCTCGTGTACGGCTTTTCCATCAAGCTCGGCTGGCTGCCGGTGCAGGGCTACAAGCCGCTGGCCGATGGCCTTGTGCCTTACTTGCGCCACCTGGTGCTGCCCTGTCTGTCGCTGGGCCTGGTCTACATGGCGCTGCTGACGCGCATGACGCGCGCCACCATGCTGGAAGCCCTGTCGGAAGACTACATCCGCACCGCGCGCGCCAAGGGCCTGTCGTCCGGTCCCATCGTCTGGCATGCATTGAAGAACGCCGCCAACCCCATCGTCACCACCATCGGCGTGGGCGTGGCGCTCCTGATCGGCGGCGTCGTCGTGACCGAGACCGTGTTCGCGATCCCCGGTCTGGGCCGCCTGACCATCGACGCTGTGCTGCGCCACGACTACCCGGTCATTCAGGGCGTCCTGCTGGTGGCTTCGGGCATCTATGTGCTGATCAACCTGCTGGTCGACCTGAGCTACCGGCTCTTCGATCCGCGCATCCGCTACTGAGAAGGGGCAACGCATGAACACGACCACCCTGCCGCTTCCCGCCGCCCGTCCGCGCCTGCGGCGCGCCTTCCGATCCGTTCGCCGCCATCCGATGCTGTACGCGGGCGGCGCCATCCTGCTGGTGCTGGCCGCCATCGCGCTGGCCGCGCCGTGGCTGGCCACCGTCGACCCGCAGGAAATCAATCCGATGGCGCGCATGAAGCCGCCGTCGGCCGAACATCTGTTCGGCACCGATGCGCTGGGCCGCGACGTCTACTCGCGCACCGTCTGGGGCGCGCGCATATCGCTCCTGGTCGGCATCGTGGTGGCGGTCGTCTCCACCGTGGCCGGCGTGGTGCTGGGCATGATGGCGGGTTACTTCCGCCGCATCGACGCCGTCATCATGCGCATCATGGACGGCCTGATGGCCATCCCCGGCGTGCTGCTGGCCATCGCGCTGATGGCCACGCTGAAGGGCGGCCTGGGCACCGTCATCATCGCCATCGTCGTGCCCGAAGTGCCGCGCGTCGTGCGCCTGGTGCGCGCGCTGGTGCTGACCATCCGCGAACAGCCGTACATCGAGGCCGCCGTCTCGGTCGGCACGCGGGTGCCGTCGATCCTGATGCGCCACATCCTGCCCAACCTCTTCGCGCCGCTGATGGTGCAGGCCACGTTCATCGCGGCCTCGGCCATCCTGACCGAAGCCGTGCTGAGCTTCCTGGGCGTGGGCATCCCGCCGCACATCCCGAGCTGGGGCAACATCATGGCCGAAGGCCGCAACTTCGTGGCCGTGGCGTTCCACATCATCCTGTATCCGGGCCTCTTCCTGGGCGTGGCCGTCCTGGCCGTCAACCTGGTCGGCGACGGGCTGCGCGACATGCTCGATCCCCGCCTGGCCAAGAAGCTGTAGGAGCGCACATGCAAACCCAACCCGTCCTGCGCGTGCAAGACCTCACCACCTGTTTCGATGGCGACGACACCACCGTGCTGGCCGTCGATAAGCTCTCGTTCGACCTCCTGCCCGGCGAAACGCTGGGTCTGGTGGGCGAATCGGGCTGCGGCAAGAGCGTCACGTCGCTGTCGATCATGCGGCTGCTGCGCGCCCCCGGGCGCGTCGCCGGCGGCAGCATCGAATTCGACGGCCGCGACCTGCTGGCCCTGCCCGAAAAATCGATGCGCGCCATCCGCGGCAACCAGATCTCGATGATCTTCCAGGAGCCCATGACCTCGCTGAATCCCGTCATCACGGTGGGCAAGCAGATCAGCGAATCGCTCATGCTGCACCAGGGCCTGTCGCGCCGCGAGGCGCTGGTGCAGGCCGAAGCGCTGCTGGACCTGGTGCAGATCTCCGACCCCGCCCGCCGCGTGCGCGAGTATCCCTACCAGCTCTCGGGCGGCATGCGCCAGCGCGCCATGATCGCCATGGCGCTGGCCTGTCAGCCCAAGGTGCTGATCGCCGACGAACCCACCACGGCGCTCGACGTCACCATCCAGGCGCAGATCCTGCACCTGTTGCGCGACATCCAGGCGCGCCTGGGCACGGCCATCGTGCTGATCACGCACGACCTCGGCGTGGTCGCGCAGATGTGCCAGCGCGTCATCGTCATGTATGCCGGCCGCAAGGTCGAGGAAGGCAGCGTGGACGACGTGCTGGACCGCCCGCAGCATCCCTACACGCAGGCGCTGATCCGTTCGCTGCCCGACTTCGTCGACGGCCAGGACCACACGGCCCGGCTGGCCGAGCTGCCCGGCATCGTACCGGTCAGGACGCCCGCCTCGCGTGGTTGCGCCTTTGCGGCGCGCTGCCCGCAGGCCCTGCCGCGCTGCACCGAGGAAGCGCCGTCCGCCACCGACGCCGGCGCCCGCCACCGCGTCTGGTGCTGGGCGCGCCAGGACGCCCCGGCCCCCGCCGCCCTGACCGCCTGAGACGTGTGAGACCCGCCATGAACCTGCACGACATTCCCCTCGCGTCTTCCGCGCCCGCGGCCACCGCGGTGCCCATGCTGGAAGTCATCGGCCTGAAGAAACACTTTCCCGTGGACAGCGGGCGCGGCGCCAAGGTGCTGCGCGCGGTGGACGGCATCTCGCTGTCGGTGCCGCGCGGCCAGACGCTCAGCCTGGTCGGCGAGTCCGGCTGCGGCAAGTCCACCACCGGCAAGTGCCTGATCCGCCTGACCGATCCCACCGAGGGCCGCATCCTGCTCGAAGGCGAGGACCTCGCCAAGATGAACAGCGGCCAGTTGCGCGCCATGCGCCGCCGCATGCAGTTCATCTTCCAGGACCCGTTCTCGTCAATGAACCCGCGCATGCGCGTGCGCGACATCATCGGCGAGCCGCTGCGCAACTTCGGCCACGGCCGCGAGGCCATCCGCGAGCGCGTGGCGCAGCTGCTGGCGCGCGTCAGCCTGCGGCCCGACGCGGCCGACAAGTATCCGCACGAGTTCTCGGGCGGACAGCGCCAGCGCATCGTCATTGCGCGCGCCCTGGCGCTGGACCCGGGCCTCATCGTCTGCGATGAACCGGTGTCGGCGCTAGACGTGTCGGTGCAGGCGCAAGTCATCAACCTGCTGATGGACCTGCAGCGCGACCTTGGCCTGACCTACGTGTTCATCTCGCACGACCTGAGCGTCGTGCGGCACATCAGCCACCGCGTGGCCGTGATGTACCTGGGCAAGATCGTCGAGATCGGCACGCGCGATGCGATCTTCGACCGCCCGGCGCATCCGTACACGCGCGCGCTGCTGGCCGCCGTGCCGTCCGCCCGCCAGGGCGAACGCAATCCCGTCGAGGTCCTGAAGGGCGAAATCCCCAGCCCGCTGTCGCCCCCGTCCGGCTGCGCGTTCCGCACCCGTTGTCCGATGGCGCAGCCGCGCTGCGCCGAAGAAGCGCCCCAGCCCCGCCAGGTCGCCGCCGAACAGCAGGTCGCCTGCCACTTTGCCTGATCCCCACATTGCCTGATCCCATCCAGCCGGAGAACCGCATGTCCCAGCCCGACGCCACCCCGTTTGACTACATCCTCGCCGGCGGCACCGTCATCGACGGCACCAACGCCCCCGGCCAGCGCGCCGACGTGGGCGTGCGCGGCGACCGCATCGCCGCCGTGGGCGACCTGTCCGGCAGCGCCGCGCAACGCCGCATCGACGTGACGGGCAAGGTCGTGGCGCCCGGCTTCATCGACTCGCACACGCACGACGACAACTACCTGCTCAAACGCCGCGACATGACGCCCAAGATCTCGCAGGGCGTCACCACCGTCGTCACGGGCAACTGCGGCATCAGCCTGGCGCCGCTGGCCCACGCCCACGCCAGCCCGCCCGCGCCGCTGGACCTGCTGGACGAAGGCGGCTCGTACCGCTTCGAACGTTTCTCCGAGTACCTGGACGCACTGCGCGCCACGCCCGCCGCCGTCAATGCCGCCTGCATGGTCGGCCACTCCACGCTGCGCGCGGCCGTCATGCCCGACCTGCAGCGCGCCGCCACACCAGAGGAAATGCAGGCGATGCAGACGCTGGCCGACGACGCGCTGGCGAGCGGCGCCATCGGCATCTCCACCGGCACGTTCTACCCGCCGGCCGCCCAGGCCACCACGGAAGAGATCATCGAGGTCTGCCGCCCGCTCAACACGCATGGCGGCATCTACGCCACCCACATGCGCGACGAGGGAGAGCACATCGTGGCGGCGCTGGAAGAGACCTTCCGCATCGGCCGCGAACTCGACGTGCCGGTCGTGATCTCGCACCACAAGGTCATGGGCCAGCCCAACTTCGGCCGCTCCGCCGAAACCCTGCCGCTGATCGAGGCCGCGATGGCCAAGCAGGACGTCTCGCTGGACGCGTACCCCTACGTCGCCGGCTCCACCATGCTCAAGCAGGACCGCGTCCTGCTGGCCGGCCGCACCATCATCACGTGGTGCAAGCCCTTTCCCGAACTCAGCGGCCGCGATCTGGATGAAATCGCCGCCGAACGCGGCAAGTCCAAGTACGACGTGGTGCCCGAGCTGCAACCGGCCGGCGCCATCTATTTCATGATGGACGAGCCCGATGTGCAGCGCATCCTGAAGTTCGGTCCCACCATGATCGGATCGGACGGCCTGCCCCACGATGAACGTCCGCATCCGCGCCTGTGGGGCACGTTCCCGCGTGTGCTGGGCCATTACTCCCGCGACCTGGGACTCTTTCCGCTGGAAACCGCGGTGTGGAAGATGACCGGCCTGACCGCCGCCAAGTTCGGCCTGGCCGAACGCGGCCAGGTGCAGCCGGGCTACTTCGCCGACCTCGTGGTCTTTGACCCGGCCACCGTCGCCGACGCCGCCACCTTCGAACGCCCCACCGAACGCGCCGCGGGCATCCACTCGGTCTACGTGAATGGCGCGCCCGTCTGGGAGGAGCAGGCCTTCACCGGCCAGCACGCCGGCCGCGTTCTTGCCCGGCGCGCCGCCGGGAGCGCTGCCGAGGGTGCCGCCGGGGGGGCTGCATGACCGCCCGCAAACTGCACCTTGCCGTCGCGCAGCTTGGCCCCGTCCAGCGCAGCGACACGCGGGTCCAGGTCGTGCGCCGGCTGCTGGACCTGCTGGAAGACGCGCACAGCCGCGGCGCGGCGTGGGTGACGTTCCCGGAACTGGCGCTGACCACGTTCTTTCCGCGCTGGTCCCTTGACGACCCCGCCGAGGTGCAGGCGTTCTTCGAAACCGAAATGCCGGGACCGTTGACCCGCCCCCTGTTCGACGCGGCGCGCGACAAGGGCATCGGTTTCTATCTGGGCTACGCCGAGCTGGCGGACGGCGTGCAATACAACACCAGCATCCTGGTCGGGCGCGACGGGCAGATCGTGGGCAAGTACCGCAAGATCCATATCCCCGGCGACGCGCAGGCCGTGGACGGCGCGCCCTTGCAGCACCTGGAGAAGAAGTATTTCGCGGTCGGCGACCTGGGGTTTCCCGTCTGGCAGACCCCGGACGCCGCCATCGGCATGTGCATCTGCAACGACCGGCGCTGGCCCGAGACGTTCCGCGTCATGGGGCTGCAAGGCGTGGAGGTCGTCATGGCCGGGTACAACACGCCCTCCGGCTACGTGCAGTGGAACGAACCCATCCACCTGCGCATGCACCACCACCTGCTGTCGCTGCAGGCCGGGGCCTATCAGAACGCCTGCTGGGTGGCTGCGGCGGCCAAGGCCGGCGTCGAAGAAGGCAACCCCATGATCGGCGGCTCCTGCATCGTCGCGCCCACCGGCGAAATCATGGTGCGGACCTTCTCCGAGGACGACGAGGTCATCAACTTCGTCTGCGACCTGTCGGTGTCGGATCACTACCGCGCCAACATCTTCAACTTCGCCGCCCACCGCCGGCCCGAGCACTACCGGATGATCGTCGAACGCACCGGCGTCCAGCCCCCCGCCTGACCCGGCCTACCCCGTACAATCCGGCTACACGCGGCGGGGCTTGCGGGCCCTGCCCCAGCCCTCAACCCTAAAAGCCAGACCGCTACATGGCCCCAACCGGCAACACATCCCCGCCCGAAATCGTGGGCAAGGAAGAAATGGGCGCCCGCCTGCGCGCCGAGCGCAAGGCCAGGAAGATGACCTTGCAGGCGCTGTCCAAGGCCAGCGGCATCGCGGTATCGACCTTATCGAAGGCCGAACTCGGCCAGATCGCCCTCAGCTACGAAAAATTCGCCGCGCTGGCCCGCGCGCTGGATATCGACATGACGCGCATGTTCATGCTGCGCGACGCCGCACAGGCCGCGGTCGCCCCCACCTTCGTCAAGAACCGGCTCAGCGATGCGCGCGACTACATCACCGAGAACTACCACTACCGGCTGCTGATGGGCGAATACCCCGGCAAGAAGATGCTGCCGATGGTCGCCATGATCGATTCGCGCAAGGTCGTGGAGTTTGAAGACTACATCCGCCATCCGGGCCAGGAATTCGTCGTGGTCCTGTCGGGCAAGGTCCGCATCCAGTTCGAGAACGGCGACAGCGTCGTGCTGAACCGGCTGGAATCGGCGTACTTCGACAGCAGCATCGGCCACGTGTATCTGTCGCTCAGCAGAAAGCCGGCCGAGGTCCTGGCCGTGTGCAGCGATATGGAGGATGTGCCGGAGCGGTTGAAGGGCTGAACGCCTAGTGCCGGCGTTCGCTCGCGGCCAGGAGCTTCTTGGCCATCGTGTCGTATCTGCGCAGGATGCGCCGGCCATTCAGCCTCTTGCTCCACGAATACACCGGAATGAGCTGCCTGGAGCCGTATCCGTCCACCAGATAGAGGCCCTCGCGCCCTTCGGCATTGAAACCCACGACGATGTTGTTGGCGCTGACATCGTTGAACACCACGTGCGCGTCGATCAGCGCCATGATGAACTCGTGCACCCGATAGCGCAGTTCCGGCGAGAACCCGTGCCGCGCCACCACTTGCTTCAACGTGGGCGCCAGATTGCCATGCGCATCGACGATGCGCTCGACCACCTGGCCCAAGCCCTTCGAGGTCAACACCAGGCCAAAGATGCGCGCCATCAGCACATTGCCCCCACGCGCGCCCTGCTGGGCCGTGGTGGCGATGTATTCGACGGCTTCCATGATGAACACGCGATGCGAGGCATCGCGCCGGAAACGCTTGTACCAAGGACGTTTACGGTCGGCCTGGCTGTGGCGCACGCCATTGACGATCTTGATCAACAGCGAGCTGTCGGCCGGGTGCAGATACACGTCCCGCTCGCTGCCGGCGGCGGCGATGGACAGCGGCTTCAGATCCAGTACCTCGAACGGACCGGCCGATTCCGCTCGGGCGGGTGCCAGCCGGGGAATGACTTCCAGATCCTTCCAGGGTGTCGTCGTTTCGCGGGCGGCCTTTTGCCGGACCGAAACGTTCAACACGGACGCGGCCTCGGCAAATGCCGGAAAGCCCCGGCATGAGGATGCGGTCGGTCATGCCAATGTCGGCTCGGGAATTCGAGGGCGAGGGAGAACATTGAAGGAGTTGACGCAATTCCGGAGCGCGAGCGACGGATTGCAATGTTGGTTTGTTAATTGGGTTACCGCATGTTATGCCCCGGGCGGTGACGGCACAAGCGCGGCGGCCGTGCGTTATCGGACGGGTTTGCCCTGAATTGGCGCGGTTTCCCGGGGGTTGGCGCGTGATAGGGCTTTTGTTCCGGGATCTGGAAATCTGTTTTCCAGCGTGGTGTGGGCGGCATGCACGGATTCACCCCAATCCACGGATTCACCCCATTCATGGATTCACCCCATTCACGGATTCATCCATCAGCCAGGCAACAAAAAACCCGCAATCTCGGAAAGAGAGATGCGGGTTCATTGTGAGGAATTTCTTGGTGCCGACGGCGAGACTCGAACTCGCACAGCTTTCGCCACTACCCCCTCAAGATAGCGTGTCTACCAATTTCACCACGTCGGCTTGACCAACCCAACAAGGCGAACCTTGCTGGAAAGTCGAGCATTCTATCACGTAATTTTGAAAGCGGGAAAGCTGTCCCGCTTTATCCATGAAGTGGCGGGTCGCGGCCCATCCGGCCCATCCGGCCCGGTCAGCCTAGGCCGCCACCGCCTCCACGCCCAGCGCCTGCAGACACGCCGCGAGCGAACGCGCCTGCGTGGCATCGTACAGCGCCAGTTCGTCCATCACGGGCGCGCCCAACGCCGCTTCAAACGCAACCTGGCTGGCGTTTTGCGCGTACTCGGCCTGCGCCTTGTCGCCCAGGTTCGACTGGAAGATGCCGGCTGCGCTGACCGGCAGGAAGTCTTCGTACACCAGCGGTTCGAACTGGATGTAGCCCGCATCGATCAGGGCGGACAGATCCGTGGTCTCCGGCATGCCCGTCTTGCCCGTGAGGAAGTAGCGGAAATACGCCAGCCCCTGATCGTGCAGCGACGCGTAATCGTCCGGAAAGGCCGCAAAGCAATCCTGCAGGTTCTGCATGTAGGCCGCGGCGTTGCCCTCGTTGGGCGCGCCGCTGATGCGGCTGCGGGCCAGGTCCAGCAGCTGGTCGTACAGCGCGCGGCCCTTGCGGGTCAGCGCCACGCCGCGCTGCTCGATCTCGCCGAAGCGGGCGGTGTGGCTGCCCACCGCGCTGACGCCGTCCGCGCCGGCAAAGCGCACCGGTTCCTCCAGCGCCTTGAAGCTGGTCTGGCGCAGCAGGATCGGACACTTGCGCGGCGGCGGGCCTTCGATCACGGCCTTGGCGGAAACGCCGCGGCGCGGCATCTCGGCCTGCGCTTCGTCGATGTCCAGCGTGCGCGGGGTCAGGTGATTGATGTGCGGACCCTTGAACGCCACGACGTCGGCGATCAGGCGATGCTGGCCGTGCAGTTCACGGTAGTCGTCCAGGCTGACCGTGGACTCGCTGTGCCAGCGGAAGGTGTGCAGGGCCTCGGCCACGAATTCCCGGGCGTCGGCATCGTTCAGGCCGCCTTGCGTCTCGAAGCGGGCGGTCAGCGCCAGGACGCGGTCCGTGAAGATCTGGCGCGCGGCCAGGATGCGGGCGGCCTTCTCGCGCAGGGCCTCGTCGTCGATCAGCTCCAGGCGCAGCAGCGAGGTGAAGACGCGGAACGGGCTGGCCTGCAGCGCCGCTTCATGCGTGGCGCGGAAAGCCGTCGAATGCACCGGCACGCCGGCGGGCGACAGGTCGTAGTAGCCGACGGGCTGCATGCCCATGACGGCGAACACGCGCCGCATGTTGGCCAGCTCTTCCGGCGTGCCGACGCGGATGGCGCCGTGGCGTTCGATGTCCAGGCGCTCGATTTCGCCGGTGCGCGCCAGTTGCGCGGCCAGTTCCGGCTGCTCGTCCATCGTCCGGGCATTCACTTGCGCCACCAGGTCCAGCAGCGTGTCGTACAGCGGGACTTCCTGCTTGTACATGTCGGACATGGCGCGCGAGAACCAGGCGCGGATCTGATCGGGATTGACGTAGTTCTGACTCATGACGGGCTCGGCACATCGGTGAAAAAGGATGGCCCGCATCACATCACGCCGCCCGGCGCCGATCAAATGAAAAAATTCGGCTTAATCAGTCCGTTTTTTCATGGACCGGGCGCGCGGCGCGCCACGGCCATCGGGCTGGCGGGCTTCGTCCTGCACCCACGCCACGAATTGCTTGATCTTAGGCACCTCCGCCGAGTGCTCCGAATACGCCACGAAGTACGCGCCGTCGCTGGGCTGCACGTAGTCCCACGGAATGACCAGCTTGCCGGCCTGCAGCTCCTCTTCGGCCAACAGGCGCGGCGTGAGCGCGATGCCGCAACCGCCTTCGGCCGCGCGCACGCACATGTAGAAGGTGTCAAAGCGCGGCCCGAGATAGCTGCGATCGGACTGGAATTGCTGATGGGAAAAGTAGTCGTGCCAGGCCTCGGGCCGGGACGCGCACTGGATCAGCGTCTGACGGCTCAGCGCGTCAAGGCTGGCCAGCCTGCCGCCGCGCAGGATGGCGGGCGAGCATACCGGCACGACGTCGGCTTCGAAGAGTTCGACGCACTGCGCGCCGGGCAGCGCGCCATGGCCGAAGAAGAACGAGATGTCGATCTTGGCCTGCATCAGGTCGAACGGGTGGGTTTCGCTGCGCACCTTCAGCTGGATTTCCGGATGTGCGGCCATGAAGCGCTGCAGCCGCGGGATCAGCCAGCGCGACCCGAAGGTGGGCTGGGTGCCGATGGTCAGCACCTGCGTCTCGCTGCCGTAAGTGAGGATGTCGCGCGAGGCCATGTCGACCTGGTTCAGGATTGCCCTGACCTCGGACTGGTACAGCGCGCCCGCGGGGGTCAGCTGCAGCCGGCGGCGCACGCGCAGGAACAGCGGGTTGCGCAGCAGGGCCTCGAGTTGCGCGATCTGCTTGCTGATCGCGCTCTGCGTCATGTGCAGTTCCTCCGCCGCGCGCGTGAAGCTCATGTGCCGCGCCACCGCCTCGAAACACTGCAGCGCCATCATCGACGGCATCAATCGCTTTTCCATGGCTATTCCAGGCAGATCGCTTCAATCCAGCAAGCATAAAAAAAGCCGGCTTACGCCGGCCTTTTTATTGCTGCGCCTTACTTTGCCGGCGCAGCGGGCGTGTCCGCCGGCTTGTCGCCGGCCGGGGCGGCCGGGGTAGCCGGAGCCGCCGGCACGGAGGCGTCGGGCTGGGCGGGCGCCGGCGTGGCGGGCACGGAAGAAGCGCCCGGGACGGACGATGCGCCCGGCGTGGCGGGCACCGAGGAACCCGGCGCCTGCGGGACCGAACGGTCGGCCGGGAAGCTTTGCATCACGCCGGAATCGACGGCGGGGCCGCCGGTGCCCTTGTGGCTGACGTAGGCCAGGCCGGCGGTGGAGGCAAAGAACACGACCGCGGCCCACTTGGTGGCGCGCGACAAGAAGTTGGCCGCACCGGTGGCGCCGAACAGGCTGCCCGACGAGCCGCTACCGAAAGCGGAGCCCATGTCGGCGCCTTTGCCCTGCTGAAGCAGGACCAGGACGATGATAGCCAGCGCCGAGATCACTTGGACGGCCAGCAGAATTTTGAGCATCAGGGGCATTACAGACTCCGGAACGGAAACTTAGATGGCGGCAATTCGCAAAAACTCTTCGGCCACGAGCGACGCGCCGCCGACCAGGGCTCCGTCGATATCAGTCATGGCGAACAAACTGGAGGCGTTGGCGGCTTTGACGCTGCCGCCGTACAACACTTGAACCTGCGCCGCACCGAGGGTGCGCAGGGCGGCGCGGATGGCGCCGTGGACTTCCTGGGCCTGCTCCGGCGAGGCCGTGCGGCCGGTGCCGATGGCCCAGACGGGTTCATAGGCAAGAACCATGCGGGAAACGGCATCGGCGCCCAACGCCAGCACGGGCTTGAGCTGCCGTTCGATCACGGCCAGCGTGTTGCCGGCTTCGCGGTCGGCCAGGGATTCACCGACGCAGACCACGGGGGTCAGGCCGGCGGCCAATGCGGCCTGGGCCTTGGCGGCCACGATCTCATCGGTTTCGCCGTGCAGCACGCGGCGTTCGGAGTGGCCGGCCAGCGCCCAGCGGCAGCCGAATTCCTTCAGCATCGAGCCGGAGACTTCACCCGTGTACGCGCCCTTGTCGTGCGCGCTGACGTCTTGCGCGCCCCAGGACACGCTGCTGCCGGTCAGCGCCGAAGCGGCCTGCGCCAGGTACGGGAACGGAACACAGATGCCGATTTCGCAGTGACCCGCCGCATCCGCGGCACGAAGCTCGGTCAGCAACGCGGCGTTCTCGGCGAGGTTGCCGTGCATCTTCCAGTTGCCCAGCACGAGGCGGGCGCGGTTTTCGACTGAAGTCATGGCGAATTTGTCTGACGATTGGATGAGGGGTGAGCCTGCAAGACCAGATACAGGGGTCTTGTGCAGCAACCGCCCACGGGCCTGCCTGGAAAAAATTCCAGGCGAAACCCGAGATTGTATCCTGTTGCGCGGCGATACGCCGAACGCCGCGCGTTTCTTACATCGTCAGGATGATTTTGCCGATGTTTTCCCCGCCTTCCATCATGGCGTGCGCCTTGGAAGCCTCGGCCAGCGGGAACGTGGCGTGGACGATGGGCTTGATGGCCCCTTTTTCCAGCAGGGGCCAGGCCTGCTCGCGCAGGGCGCGGGCGATGGCGCCCTTGAAGGCGACCGGACGGGGCCGCAGCGTGGAACCCGTGATGGTCAGGCGGCGGCGCATGACCTGGGCGGTATCCACATTGGCGTGCGAACCGCCGAGCTGGGCAATGATGACGATGCGGCCGTCGTCGGCCAGGCACTGCATGTCGCGGGCGATGTAGTCGCCGGCCACCATGTCCAGGATCACGTCGACGCCGCGTCCGCCGGTGGCGTCCAGCACTTCTTTCACGAAGTCCTGGGTCTTGTAGTTGATGCCCTTATCGGCGCCCAGCGCCTCGACGGCGCGCGCGCGATCGTCGCTGCCGACCGTTGCATAGACCTTGTGACCCATTGCTCGGGCCAGCTGGATGGCCGTGGTGCCGATGCCGCTGGCGCCGCCATGAACCAGCAGCGCCTCGCCCTCGGACAGGCGGCCGCGGTCAAACACATTGCTCCACACAGTGAAATAGGTTTCCGGCAGGCCGGCGGCCTCGATGTCCGACAAACCCTTGGGGATGGGCAGACATTGCGCGACGGGCGCAACGCAGTATTCCGCGTAGCCGCCGCCCGCCACCAGCGCGCAGACCTTGTCGCCCACGGCAAAGCCGCTGCCGGCCACGTCGCCGCCGACGATCTCGCCGGCCACTTCCAGGCCCGGCAGGTCGGACGCGCCGCGCGGCGGGGCATAGTTGCCCTTGCGCTGAAACACGTCCGGGCGGTTGATGCCCGCAGCGGTCACTTTGATCAGAACTTCGCCGGCGCCGGCCTCGGGCGTGGGGCGTTCCACCGGGACGAGGACTTCGGGGCCACCGGGGCGGGTGATTTCAACAGCGTGCATCGCGTGCCTCCTTTGCAGCAAATGGATTATTATTGCGCCCTTTGCGGCATATCGTGATTTTCGTTCGGGCAGAATGTTTGCCTGGCGGCCGCAATGGACTGGTGACACTGCAGGCAATCCTGCAGGCAAAAACGTCAGCAGTACTGGCGACACCCCGGAAGCGTGGCAGAGTGGTCGATTGCACCGGTCTTGAAAACCGGCAACGGGCAACCGTTCGTGAGTTCGAATCTCACCGCTTCCGCCAGATTCAAAGGCAACCGTCCCAGACGGGCCGTCCCGGACGGGCCGTCCCAAACGGGCCGTCCCCGACGGGCGTACCATGGACGCTGATTCCCTCTGGAGGTTGCCATGTACAAACACATACTCATCCCCATCGACGGATCCAGCCTGGCCAATTCCGGTCTGGAACAGGCCCTTGCGCTTGCCCGCGAATTGGGCGCCAGCGTCACCGTCCTGACGGTGACCAGCCCCTTCGAGATGCCCGCCATGGAAACCGTGCAGCTGGAAGGCGTGCGCGGTGTCTACGAAAACCAGACCCGCGAACTGGCCGCTTCTTATCTGTCCGAAGCCGCCGGCAAGGCCAGCACCGCGGGCGTGGCCTGCGTCACGGAAATGCGCGAAAGCGAGTCGCCCTACCAGGCGATCGTCGACGTTGCCATGACGCGCAATTGCGACCTGATCGCCATGTCCTCGCACGGGCGCGGCGGCATGGCCGCCCTGCTGCTGGGTAGCCAGACGCAGAAGGTGCTGGCGCACAGCACCCTGCCCGTCCTCGTTTACCGCTGAACTACACGGCCGCGTAGGTCTTGGGAATGCCAGCGGCGGCCACGCCGCTGCGCAGCGTTTCCAGTGGCAAGGACTCGGCCAGCAGCGGCCTCGCCGCGAGCAGCCGCGCCAGGTCCACGCCGGTGCGATAGCCCATGCTTTCCAGCATGAAGACCAGGTCCTCGGTAACGATGTTGCCCGACGCGCCCGGCGCGAACGGGCAGCCGCCCAGCCCGCCCAGGCAGGAATCGAAGGCGCGGATGCCTTCGTCCAGCCCCGCCAGCGCATTCGCCAGGCCCAACCCCATCGTGTCGTGCAGATGCAGCTTGGTCAGACGCGCGCCCACGGCATCCTGCGCGGCACGCACCGCCTCGCGCACGCCCGCGGGATGTGCATAGCCCACGGTATCGGCCAGCGCGATTTCATCGGCGCCCGCGTGCAGCACGGCTGCGGCGACCTCGGCCACGCGCCGCACCGGCACCTCGCCTTCCATCGAACATCCGAACGCCGTGGCAACGGCGGCATCGATGCGCATCGGCCGCGCCTGCGCGCGCACCCAGTCGACGATGGCGGCCAGCATCTCGACCTGCGCGTCCGTTCCCTTGCCGACGTTGGCGCGGCTGTGCGTGTCACTGACGGACACGGGAAACGCCAGCACGTGCGCACCGGCCTCATAAGCGGCGATGGCGCCCTTGAGGTTGCAGGCCAGCGCGCACACCGTCAGCCCGTCGATCTTCAGGACCTCGGGCAGGATGTCGCCCGTATCCGCCATCTGCGGCACCAGGCGCGGCGATACGAAGCTGCCGACCTCGATCTCGCGCAGGCCGGCGTCGGCCAACTGCCGAATCCAGCGCAGCTTGTCGGCGCCCGTCATCATGCCCTTGGCCATCTGCAGCCCGTCGCGCGGCCCGACCTCGCAAAGCCTGACTTCCTGATTCATGTGCGTTCCCGTGGTCCTATTGCTGAATGACGATGCCGGCGCTCTTGATGGTCTGCTGCGCCTTGCCGATGTCCGACTGGATCAGCGCGGCGAACTGCGCACTGGATACCGGGTCGGTCTCAAGCCCCTGCGACGCCAGCGCATCCTTCACGTCCTTGCGCGCCAGCAGCTTGTTGAAGTCGCTGTTCAGGCGCGTGACGATGGCGTCGGGCGTCTTGGCCGGGGCCAGCACGCCGTAGTAGGTCACCACGCTGAAGTCCTTGTATCCCAGCTCCGCCACCGTCGGCACGTCCGGCAAGGCGGGATTGCGCTTGGGCGAGGTCACCGCTAGCGCCCGCACCTTGCCCGACTTGATCAGCGTGGCCGCCGACGAGATCGACGAGCCCGCGAATTGCAGGTGGCCGCCCATCAAATCGGCCAGCGCCGGCGCCGATCCTTTGTACGGCACGTGCTGCATCTTGAAGCCGGCTTCGTGCTGCAGCATCTCCATCGCGATGTGCACGCCCCCGCCGGTGCCCGACGTGCCGTACGAGATCTTGTTCGGTTCCTTCTTGGCCGCCTCGATCACCTGCGGCAGCGTCTTGTAGGGCGAGGCCTCTGCCACCAGCAGCACCATCGGCGTCGTGGCCACCAGCGCCACCGGCGTCAGATCCTTGACCGGGTCGTAGGCCACTTTCATCAGCAGCGGGATCAGCGTGACGTTGTCGGACTGGCCGATCACCAGGTCGTATCCCTGCGCGGGCGAGCGCGCGGCCTCGGCCAGGCCCAGCGCGGTGCCGGCGCCGGGCTTGTTCTCGGGCACCACCGCCCAGCCGTTCAGTTCGTGCAGCTTGGTGCTCATCAGGCGGCCGATGTAGTCGGTGCCGCCGCCCGGCGTGGACGGAATGATGATGCGGATGGGCTTGTTCGGATAGTCCTGCGCGTTGGCGGTACATGCGACGGCCAGTGCAGCCAGCGCAACGAGTTTGCGGATCATGGGTGTCTCCTCTTTGATGGATGTCTTGGCGGTCTGACGCCGCCTCGACAGAAATCGGGCGCTAACGCCCTGGCGTCATGCAATCACTCCCGCGGTGCGCAAGGCGTCGATGCGCGCGGCATCCAGGCCCAGGCTTTGAAGAATGGCGTGCGTCTGCGCGCCTTGGGTGGGCGGATCGAACCGCTTGCCCGCCTTGCGGCCATCGAACTCGATGGGCAGCGCGGCGGCCGAGATCTCGCCGCCGTCCGGCAGCCGGGTCGGCAGCAGCGCGCCGCCCGCGTTCAGATGCGCGTCGTCGAGCAGGTCGTGCGGCTGGCGGATCGGCCCATACGACAGATTGGCTTCCTCCAGCGCGGCGCACAGTTCGTCGGTCTTCCAGGTCTTCAGGATTTCACCCACGCCCGGCACCAGCCACGACCGCGCGGCCTCGCGGTCGACAGCGGTGGCCAGACGCGGATCCGCGGCCCATTCGGGCGGCAAGAATTTCTGCGCGAAGTTGCGCCATTGCGCATCGCCCACCACCGCGACGAACACGCGGCCGTCGGCGGTCTCGAAGACGTCATACACGCCCCATGGCGGCTTGCGCTCCGCGCCCATGGGTTTGGGCGCCGTGCCCGTCAACTGGAATTGCGCGATGAACTGGGCGACCAGCAGCAGATTGTTTTCAAAGAGGCCGGACCGCACATGGCGTCCGCGGCCTGTCGCGTGGCGGTCGTGCAGCGCGGCCAACGCGCCCACCACGCCGAACGTGCCGCCCAGGATGTCGTTGACCGACGCCGCCACCCGCTGCGGCGTATCCGCACCGCCGTTGATGTACGCCAGTCCGCCCATCATCTGCACCACCTCGTCCAGCGCCGTGCGGTGCTTGTAGGGACCGGACAGAAAGCCCTTGAGCGAGACATAGATCAGCCCCGGGTTCTCGGCCGACAGCGATTCGTAGTCGAGCCCGTATTGCGCCAGGCTGCCGTCGCGGAAGTTCTCGACGATCATGTCGGTCTGCAGCGCCAGCTTGCGCACGACCTCCTGGCCCTCGGGCGACTTCAGGTCGATCGCCAGGCTCTGCTTGTTGCGGTTGAAGACGGGAAAGTAGCCGCTGCCAGATCCCTTGAGCCGACGCGTCCGGTCGCCTTCGATCGGTTCGACCTTGATGACGTCTGCGCCCAGGTCCGCCAGCGACAGGCCGGCGGCCGGCCCCATGATCATGTGAGACAGTTCCAGGACCTTGATGCCGCGCAGCGGCAGTTCGGTGCTGTCCATGAAGGGTGAAGCCGGTGCTGCTGTCATCTGGGGTTCCTCTTGCCAGCCTGTTCAAAGGAAGCGCGGCGTCGGCCAGAGCAATCTGCCCGCCGCCGCCCGCATGTCTGCATCATCGCGGGCAGGCGGCAACGGCGGGTAGCGGTCTTTCAGCATGGGGGCATTCTCGTTTCGGAACGTCCGGGTTAGCCCTGAGCCGGGCGTCAATCTCCCAGCACGCCGAGATGCGCGAGCAGCGCACGCGCGGCCGGCGACAGCGCTTCCGGATCCCGCACCGCGATACACAGCGGCGTGCTGGACCACGGCCCTTCCAGCGGAATGAAGCGGATGTCCAGATGCGCCAGGGGCGGCTTCAGATAATGCGGCACCACCGCCACGCCCATGCCGCGCGACACCAGCAGGCAGATCGTTTCGTGCGAGCTGACGCGCGCGCTGATGCGCCGCGTCATGCCCGCCGCCCGCGCCGCCTGATCGAATACGCTGCTGATGCCGTTGTCGCGATTCAGCTCGATCTGCTCGAACGGCAGCAGCTGCGCGTAACCCAGCGTCTCGCGGTCGGCCAGCAGGTGCCGGCCGGGCACCACCGCCGCCAGTTCGCAATGGCCGAAGGGAAACACCTGCAACCCGTCGTGGCCGAAGTCGGAACCGGCCGCCACGTCCGCCTGCCCTTCCAGCACGGCGCGGAACGCCGTCTGCGTGGTGTCCTCTTCCAGCGAGATGTCGATCTGCGGATTCGCGCGCCGGAAGGACTGGATCTGCGCCGGCAGGTCACCCGACAAGGCGGCAAAACTGACCGCCAGGCGAATATGCCCGCGCACGCCTGTCGCAAATCCCGCCATGTCGCGGTGCATGCGGTCCATGTCCTCCAGCACGCGGCGCACGTGCGCGGCCAGCGCATCGCCCGCCGGCGTCGGTTGCACGCCCTTCACGCCGCGCTCGAGCAGCGGCACGCCAAACGCGTCTTCCATTTCCGACATGCGCTTGCTGACGGCCGACGGCACGATGTTCTCGCGGGCGGCGGCGCGCGCAAGGCTGCCCTCCTCGAGCGCGGCCAGGAACAGGCGCAGGGAAACGGGGTCGATGTCGCGGGACGGCGGGGCGGGCGGGCTGGGCTTCATGGCGCAAAGTGTCGTCCGTAGTCCCGCCGCGCAGGGATCGGGGTTTACCCGCCCGCCAATCCCGTCCCTGTCGCGATTACCTTTGCCCGGCCCGCGCCTCGGCAATATCCTCGCTGCAAGGTGGTATAGTCTCGCCCGCTGCCGGCCCCTTGCGGGACGCGCATCGCCCGAGTGGTGAAATTGGTAGACACAAGGGACTTGAACAAATTTGAGCCCTCTGGAGGAAACTCCAAAGGTGAAGCCCGTCAAACTCGGCGAAGGCCCTGGACCCGTTCCGCGCTAACGCCGAGCCAAGCCCCGATGACATATCGGGGAAGGTGTAGAGAGCAGACGGCGGGCACCTAAGGCCGAGAGGCTATGGTGAAGGCGTGCTCCAGACCACGAACAGCAAGCCTGTGCTGGCGGCGAAAGCCGAAGTGGTAAGAAAATCCCTCGGCCTCGCGGCCGTACCGGTTCGATTCCGGTCTCGGGCACCACCCTGCTGCATTACCTTCCAAGGCATGACGCCACCCTACGCCACCTTCATTGGCGTTCGGTGCGCCCGTCAGAACGCGCACCCCCCAAGCCTCGTCCCAAAACTGTTCCTGCTGGATTCGCACGCCAACTGCGCGAATGCTCGGCTAGCGGTATGCGTAACTCTGTCTGCTTTTCGTTCGGCATTGGCTAACGGCATAACCGCCAAGCTAGACTTACGTCGCGGAATCGGTCACCTATCCCCTCGACGCGTCCAAATAGGAGGGAACCCTATGCGCCTGCAAGGAATCCCCGGCGCCAAAAAGCGACGGTTACTCGAAAAGCGCTGGCCACGAGAGCTCCTGTACAACGTACCGCCTATCTTCGCGGCCGGCATTGCGGCGATAAAGCTGTGGCAAGAGCCAAAGCCCGATTACTTCCTTTTCGGTTGCGCCGCCATTGCGTGCGGTTGGCTCATTGCCGCCCTCGTGGTTCGCGTCCTCGTAGCTCGAGGGGAGGATACAAAGGACAGCCCCGCCGCCGTCCACGAAGGGCTATATGCCGCGGTGTCGACCGTACACCATATGCTCGCCAAGCAATGCGCAACTCGAGAATGCGGGTCGGACTTGCGGGCGACCTTTCATCGAGTCGTCCCTCCTGTCAACGATCCCACTGAGATCGAGCAGATCATCAACTACGTCGGTGGAAGCGGCGAAGGGGTTGGCCGAATGTTCCCCGTGAACGCTGGTATCACCGGTAGAGCCATCCGCAATAAGACCCCATTTGATATGTCGAGCGAAACCGCGACGGACGAACAATTGCGAGATGAGCTCGTTGACGCCTGGGGGTACACTACCGCCCAAGCTCGCAGACTCACACCGGGAAGATATTCCGCGCTGGCCATTCCAGTTCTTGACGCTTCTCGACAGCATGCAGTGGGCGTGATCTACTTCGACTCAAGTGACCGTGCATTGTTCGCCCGTAACGATGTAATGGAAATAGTTGGCGCTGGCTGCGAAGCCATCAGTGATTTCGTCACGAAAAGGTATTGACATGACAACTGCCACCACGCGCTCACGTTGGACCTTCGTAAAAGAGGCAACGGTCATCTCGAAACCGGACGCCAAGATCACGGTCCGACAGCTCACCCTCACGGACTCCGGTTTGCGCGCCATCACCAGCGGTAGCAGCGGCATCACACAAGGCGCCCGGGAAGAACCCGGACCTCCGGCCCCGATCAAGAAGATGGTCCCCGCATAACGAAAAAAGGAAGCGTTCGAGCTTCCTTTTCAGCATCTATCGCCCGCGCTGGATGATCGCCCCGGCACGCCACGCCTCCCCGCACGCTGGACAAACCGCACGCCAACACGGCAAGCTCGGATCTTCCGGAGGCGCCAACCCGCGCCTCCCGTCATGCCGGGAGCCGCGCATGTGTTCGCACTACCAGACGCTCAAGGACGCCGAACTGCTGCTGCAGAAATTTGGCGTGCGCACCAAACCCGCCGCGATCGGCAAGTACGACATGTGGCCTCGCTACGAAGGCCTGTTCGTGCGGCGGCCGCCGGAGCATGACGCCGGCGACGACGCGGTTCCCGAGCGCGAGGCCTCGGCTGGCCGCTGGGGTCTGATCAGCGCGATGACGCGTTCAGGCGGCCTGGAACGGGCCAGCAAGCTGTCCACCTTCAATGCCCGCGCGGAGACCGCCGCGGGCTCGTACACCTTCGGCAACGCCTGGCGCCGTGCGCAGCACTGCATCATTCCCGCCGACGCGATCTTCGAGCCGGACTGGTCGTCCGGCAAGGCCGTGGCGACCCGCTTCACCCGCGCCGACGGCAAACCGCTGGGCATCGCGGGGCTGTGGGACCGCTATCGCGATGCGGCGGGGCAATGGCAGGAGAGCTACACCATGCTCACCATCAACGCCGACAACGATCCCCTGTTCAGCCGCTATCACCAGCCGAACACGGAAAAGCGCATGGTCGTCATCCTGCCCGAAGGCGCCTACGGCGACTGGCTGACCGCCTCTGCCGCCCACAGCCGCGAAATGCTGGTTCCGTTTCCGGCGGACATGCTGGCGGCTACGCCGATGGCGTGAGCCCGGCAGACCACGAGAAAAACCACTATTCTTCTGCCTCGCCTCTTATTTCCCCGCCCGCCCGGCGGCCATCGGTGCACACCTCCCTCCCCGCTACTCCCCCGTTCATCGTTCTGGACGCGTGCGTCCTCATGTCCGGCATCCTGCGCCGGCTATTGCTGCGCCTGGCCGAGGCCGGCGTGTTCCAGCCCGTGTGGACCGAACGCATCGGCGAGGAATGGCGCCGCAACGCCTGCCGCATCTGGGACATCCCGCCGGAGGTGATGGCCGAATTCTGGGCGGACATGAACGCGCGGTTTCCGGCGGCCATGGAATCGGACACGCAGGTTTATGAAGCGTCGCTGCGGTACAGCGACCCCAAGGATTTTCACGTCATCGCGGCTGGACTTGCGCGGCGCGCGCGCTGCGGGCTGCCCCACACGCCGACCGTGCAGGTGCTGACGTGGAATCTGAAGGACTTCAACCGATCCGAGCTGCGCCGGCAGGGCCTGGACGTCTACAACCCGGACCGGATGCTGGTGCAGTGGTGGCACGCGGGTTCCGAGAACATGCTGGACGCCATTGCCCAGATTCCCGCCGACTACGTCGCGCTGGGCCGCGAGCCGGAGCCACTGACCGCAACCCTGCATCGGGAACGGCTGTACGGCCTGAAGAATCTGGTGGCGCGGCAATAAAAAAAGGGCCTGGCCGGCTTGCGCCGAACCAGACCCGGAGCCAACCGTTACCTAACCGTCAATCGACCTCGACGAAAGCCTCTTCACGCTTTTTGCGCAGCGCGGGCAACGCAACCAGCACGAGCAGGATCGCGGCAAGCGCCAGCAGCGTGGCCGACAGCGGGCGCGTGACGAAGGTGGAGAACTCGCCGCGCGACAAGAGGAGCGCCCGGCGGAAGTTCTCTTCCATCATGGGTCCCAGCACCAGGCCGAGCAGCAGCGGCGCGCCTTCGCAACCCAGCTTGCTCCACACGTAGCCGATGATGCCGAAGATGGCGAACATGAAGATGTCGAAGGCGTTGTAGTTCAACGAATACACCCCGATCGTGCAGAAGACCAGGATCGCGGGGAACAGCATCCGGTACGGCACGCGCAGCAGCTTCACCCAGATGCCGATCAGCGGCAGGTTCAGCACCACCAGCATCAGGTTGCCGATCCACATCGAGGCGATCAGGCCCCAGAACAGCTCCGGATGGCTGGACATGACCTGCGGTCCCGGCTGGATGTTGTGGATGGTCATCGCGCCCACCATCAGCGCCATTACCGCGTTGCCCGGGATGCCCAGGGTCAGCAGCGGGATGAAGGAGGTCTGCGCGCCCGCGTTGTTGGCGGATTCCGGACCGGCCAGGCCGGCGGGATGGCCCTTGCCGAAACGCTCCGGCTCTTTCGAGAGCTTCTTTTCCAGCGTGTAGGAGGCAAAGGCCGACAGCACGGAACCGCCGCCCGGCAGGATGCCCAGCGCCGAACCCAGCGCCGTGCCGCGCACGATGGCGGGTGCGGCCTCGCGGAATTCCTGGCGGCTGGGATACAGCGAACCGACCTTGTCCGTGATCTCGACCCGGTTCTCCTTGAGTTCCAGGTTGGCCATGATCTCCGACAGGCCGAAAACGCCCATGGCCACGATGGCGAAGTCGATGCCGTCCTGCAGTTCGGGGATGCTGAAGTCATAGCGCGCAACGCCCGAGTTCACGTCGGTGCCCACCATGCCCAGCAGCAGCCCGAGCAGAATCATGCAGATGGCCTTGGGCAGCGAGCCCGATGCCAGCACCACGGCGCCGATCAGGCCCAGCGCCATCAGCGAGAAGTATTCGGCAGGTCCGAACGCGAATGCCACTTCGGCCAGGGGCGGCGCAAAGGCGGCGATCAGCACGGTGGCGATGCTGCCCGCGAAGAACGAGCCGATGGCCGCCAGCGACAGCGCGGCGCCCGCCCGTCCGTTCCTCGCCATCTGGTGCCCGTCCAGCACCGTCACCACCGCCGAGGTCTCGCCCGGCAGGTTCACCAGGATGGCTGTCGTCGACCCGCCGTACTGCGTGCCGTAGTAGATGCCGGCCAGCATGATGAGGCCCGCGGTGGGCGGCAGCACGTAGGTGATGGGCAGCAGCATGGCGATGGTGGGCACGGGACCCAGTCCCGGCAGCACCCCGACCAGCGTGCCCAGCAGGCAGCCGATAAATGCGTAAGTCAGGTTTTCGGGGGTAAACGCCACCGAAAAACCCAGCATCAGGTTTTGAAGCAATTCCATGTCCGGTCCTTCAGTTTGTCAGCACGCTGGGCCACAGCGGAAAGATCAGGCCCAACCCGCGAATGAACGCGAGGTAGGAGAACGCCACGAGGAACAGGCCGTTGGCGACGGCGACCTTCCAGTTGAATTCGTGGCTGGCGACGCTGCTGATCAGGACGAGCAGAAACACCGAGAGATACAGGCCGAGATAACGCAGGGAAAAGCCGTACAGGAACACGGACCCGACGACGAGAAAGAGGATGCGGAAGTCATAGCGGCCGATCGTCGTGGTCTCGGCGCGGGGGGACAAGGCGCTCATCAGCACCGTCGCGCCCATCAACGCCAGCACGATGCCGAGCCAGAACGGAAAGTAGCCGGGGCCCATGCGCGCCGCGCTACCCATGGAATATTGGGTCGCCTGCAACGCAAAGCCTCCCCCCACCACGATGAACATGACGCCAGACCAGAAATCCTGTCTGTTTTTTATCAATCTGCTTTCTCCCTAATCTGCTGCGGCCCCAAAAACATGACTTCAGGCGCTAGCATTTCTCGTTCAACGCAGCCTCCCCGAAGGTCAGCAACGACATGAACGCGGGATGGTACATCGTGAAACGACATATCTCCTATGGGTATCAACCATGACTTTGTGGGGGATATCCCTAGACCGTGGAATGGACGCAATCCGACATCCCGGCACACGCAAGAAGTGTCATAGATTCACGAAATTGGCCTAAATAGCCGATTTTTCAGGTGCGTTAGCCGTCAGGGAAAAAGTTCCCCGCGAAAAGAACCGGGACCGATGCGGAAATATTTAGATGCATATTTCGCCACGTTCGCGGCCTCCAACCGGTCATCGGCCGATATCTGCGGCTCCCGCATCCGGCACGCTAATCCGGGTTCCATGAGCACGCCGCCCATGCAAAAACGCTCCGGCCGAAAGTTCGGCCGGAGCGACAGTTTTCTGACAGCAAATTGAAAGAATGGGCGGCGTCCCTATGCCGCCCGGCAGGTCAGTGGTCGTGATTGCTGGCCGCAAAGCCGGCTGCGTTCAAGATGTCGATCACTTCCTGAATGTGCTCGGGACCGCGCGTCTGCAGCACGAAATCCACCTCGACATTGCGCACGGGCAGCGACGTGAAGGCGCGTTGGTGATGCACTTCCGTGATGTTGGCCTGCGCATCGGCGATCAGCTTGGTGGCATGGGCAAGCGCCCCGGGCAGATCGCGCAGGTCGACGCGGATGCGCGCCAGCCGCCCGGCGCGCACCATGCCGCGCTCGATCAGTTCGCCCAGCATCAGCGGGTCGATGTTGCCGCCCGTCAGCACCAGTCCGATGCGCTTTCCCTTGTAGCGGTCGCTGCCCTCTTCCTGCGCGCGCAGCAAAGCGGCCAGGCCCGCAGCGCCCGCGCCTTCGACCACTGTCTTTTCGATTTCCAGCAGCACGACGATGGCGTGCTCGATGTCCGCCTCGCTGACCAACTCGACCCGATCGACCAGTTTGCGCACGACAGGCAGCGTCAGGTCGCCAGGCGATTTGACGGCGATGCCCTCGGCGATGGTGTATTGCCCCGGCGGCATGGTGACGCCCTTGACGGCCGCGTACATGGCGGGGAAGCGCTCGGTCTGCACGCCCACGATCTCGATGGCGGGATTCACGGCCTTGGCGGCGGTGGAGATGCCGGAGATCAGCCCGCCGCCGCCGATGGCGATGACCAGGGTATCGAGCTTGGGCTGGTCTTCCAGCATTTCCAGCGCGACGGTCCCCTGCCCGGCCATGACGGCTTCGTCATCGTACGGGTGAATCATGATGAGGCCGCGCTCGCTGGCCAGTTCGTAGCCACGCGCCTTGGCGTCATCAAACGTGTCACCGGCCAGGACGACCTCGGCGCCGAAGCGCCGCGTGTTGGCGACCTTCACCGTCGGCGTGAAGCGCGGCATGACGATCACCGCCGGCACGCCCATGCGCTGCGCGTGGTAGGCCACACCCTGCGCGTGGTTGCCCGCCGATACTGCGATCACCCCCTTGGCGCGCTCCTCGTCCGACAGCGTGAGCATGCGGTTCAGCGCCCCGCGCTCCTTGAAGGATGCGGTGAACTGCAGGTTCTCGAATTTCAGCCAGATCTCGGCGCCGAAAATGTCGGACAGCGTGCGGGACAGGGTAAACGGGGTCTTCAGGACCTGCCCGCGCAGTTTTTCGCGGGCGGCCTGGATGGATGCGATATCGATCACGATGGAAATCCGGTTAACGCACAGGCAGGAAGTTGAACAGCAATAGGCCCTGGGCGTAGTTGATGCCGATCCGCCGGGAGTTCTCGCCGAGCAGGTTGGCGATCAGGTCCAGCCGGCCGATGATGGCGCCGAACTCGCGCTCGAAGCTGAGATTCGTGGCGGTCGGGGAAATTTCGTTGGCCAGCAGCAGCAACTCGCCCTGGTTGTTGCGGCGCGTGGCCAGCAGCCAGGCCGCGGCCTCGACGTTCCGTGCGGCATTGTAGACCCGCTGACCGTCCAGGGCGTCTGTCGCGTACAGGCGCGTCTTGCCGTTATGCGCGGCGATGATGGTGTCCGCTAGCCCGTAGATGAAGGCGCCGACCCGGTCGCCCGGATAGTTGGGGTCCAGGGCGACTGCCAGGATCTGGATGTCGCGCAGCCCGCTCAGATCACGCGGCGGCACGCGGACTTCGATGGAATGCTTGACGCGGTTCACCGCCGTGGCCAGGTCCGGCGCATCGGTCTTGCGCCATTCCCGCGGATTGCGGCGGTACAGCTTGTCCAGCAGCGAATACAGGCTGGTCAGGTTGTCGCGTACCTCGAGCGTGACCGTTCGGTTGAAATCCGTCTGCGCGAACTGGTCCGCCGACATGTCTTCGCCCTTGGGGCCGCGCTGGCCCGCCCCGGGGGGCGACATGCAGCCCGTCAACAGCGCAGCCAGCAGCGCTGCGGTGACTGCGGTTATCGGCCACGCCGTCATGCCTTGCTCATCCGTATGCCCCCTTCGATCAAGCGTGAAGCGCGCCGCTGTCAACCGGCGGCGCGTCTCTCGCGCAAGACTTTACAGGAACGCGGGCGAACTGGGGAACAGCGAACCGTCCCGCACACTTGCGGCGGCGCCAGGCAAAAAAAACGGCGCCTCGGATGAGGCGCCGTCTTTCAATCAGGAGACTGCAGGCTTATTCAGCTTGCGGTTCCGATTGGGGAGCAGCTTCGGGAGCGGCAGCGGCTTGCTGCTGCTCGATGCCGCCGATCGCCTTGATGGACAGACGCAGACGGCCCTTGTCGTCGGCCTCGATGACCTTGACGCGGACTTGCTGGCCGACCTTCAGCACATCGTTGATGTTCGCGATGCGGTAGTTGGCGATTTCGGAGATGTGCAGCAGACCGTCACGGCCCGGCAGCACTTGCACGATGGCGCCGAAGTCCAGCAGACGCAGGACCGAGCCTTCGTAGATCTGGCCCACTTCGACGTCGGCGGTCAGTTCGACGATGCGGCGCTGGGCTTCCTTGGCCTGCGCTTCGTCGACGCTGGCGATCACGATCGTGCCGTCGTCGGAGATGTCGATCTGCGTGCCGGTTTCTTCGGTCAGCGCGCGGATGGTGGCGCCGCCCTTGCCGATCACGTCACGGATCTTTTCGGGGTTGATCTTGATGGTCAGCATGCGCGGCGCGAAAGCCGACAGCTCGCCGCGCGAACCGTCCAGGGCGTCCTTCATCTTGCCGAGGATGTGCAGACGGCCTTCGCGGGCCTGGTCCAGCGCAACCTGCATGATTTCCTTGGTGATGCCCTGGATCTTGATGTCCATCTGCAGTGCGGTGACGCCGTTTTCGGTGCCCGCAACCTTGAAGTCCATGTCGCCCAGGTGATCTTCGTCGCCCAGGATGTCGGTCAGCACGGCGAACTTGCCGCCGTCCAGGATCAGGCCCATGGCCACGCCGGCCACGTGATCCTTGACCGGCACGCCGGCGTCCATCATGGCGAGCGAGCCGCCGCAGACCGAGGCCATCGACGAGGAGCCGTTGGATTCGGTGATTTCCGACACGAGGCGAATCGTGTACTGGAAGTCTTCGGGCGCCGGCAGCAGCGGCACGAGCGAACGCTTGGCCAGACGGCCGTGGCCGATTTCGCGGCGCTTCGGCACGCCAATGCGGCCGGTTTCGCCGGTGGCGAACGGAGGCATGTTGTAGTGCATCATGAAGCGGTCACGGTACTCGCCCATGAGCGCATCGATGATCTGTTCGTCTTGCTTGGTGCCCAGCGTGGCCACGACCAGCGCCTGGGTTTCACCACGGGTGAACAGGGCGCTGCCGTGCGCGCGGGGCAGCACGCCCAGGCGCACGCTGATCGGACGGACGGTGCGGGTGTCGCGGCCGTCGATGCGCGGTTCGCCGTTCAGGATCTGGCCGCGGACGATGGCCGATTCCAGCGAGAACATGATGTTGTCAACGGTGACGGCGTCCGGCAGCGGCTCGCCCTTTTCGGCGGCAGCGGCAGCCAGCTTGGCCGACACGTCAGCCGACACTTCACGCAGCTTGGTGGTGCGGGCCTGCTTTTCACGGATCTGGTAGGCGGCGGTCAGGCCTTCCTGAGCGGCGGCGGTGACCGCGGCGATCAGGGCCTCGTCCTTGGCGGGAGCCTGCCAGTCCCAATCGGGCTTGCCGGCGTCCTTCACGAGTTCGTGAATGGCGTTGATGACGGTCTGCATCTGCTGGTGGCCATAGACCACGCCGCCCAACATGACTTCTTCGGACAGCTGATCGGCTTCCGATTCGACCATCAGCACGGCGTTTTCCGTACCGGCGACAACCAGGTTCAGCTTGGACGACTTCAGGTCCGATGCGGTCGGGTTGATGGTGTATTGACCATCGATGTAACCCACGCGCGCGGCGCCGATCGGGCCGTTGAACGGGATGCCCGAGATGGCCAGCGCGGCGGAGGCGCCGATCATGGCGGCGATGTCGGGATCGATTTCAGGATTGACCGACAGCGTGTGCAGGACCACCTGGACTTCGTTGTAGAAGTCTTCGGGGAACAGCGGACGCAGCGGACGGTCGATCAGGCGCGACGTCAGCGTTTCCTTTTCGGACGGCTTGCCTTCGCGCTTGAAGAAGCCACCCGGAATACGGCCGGCGGCATAGGTCTTTTCGATGTAGTCGACGGTCAGCGGGAAGAACGTCTGACCCGGCTTGGCCTTCTTGGAAGCCACGACAGTGGCCAGGACGACGGTGTCCTCGATCGACACCACAACGGCGCCGGAGGCCTGGCGAGCGATTTCGCCAGTTTCCAGGACGACCGTGTGCTGGCCGTACTGGAACGATTTAGTCACTTTGTTGAACATGACGATTATTCCTTACAAATGAAAAACCGTGGCCGCTGCGACATGCGTCGCACCGACCACGGTTGCGTCATGGGGAGCCAGCCCCGTCGATCACTTGCGCAGACCGAGTTTTTCGATCAGTGCGCGGTACGAATCGGGATTGCGGCCCTTGAGATAGTCGAGCAGCTTGCGGCGACGGCTGACCATACGCAGCAGACCGCGGCGCGAGTGATGATCCTTCATGTGTTCTTTGAAGTGACCGGTCAGCTCGTTGATACGGGCGGTGAGCAGAGCCACCTGAACTTCGGGGGAGCCGGTATCGCCCTGCGCGCGTTGGAATTGCGCAACGATATCGGATTTCTTGATGTCAGCTACAGACATTGATGACCTCTTCGGACATGCGACAGGGCCGAGGCGCCCTGACGTGGTTTGGAAAAAATTTGCGCGAGCCAGGCTTGAATTCGCTTTCTCACTGCTGCCATTGGCGGGATCGGGCAGGACCGGCAAACAAGGCGTGGCGCCACGTTGCGGGTACTGCGACAAGCCGCCGGCGGCTGGCGCAAAGTATCTTGCAGAATCAATACACTTGATAAAGCTCGGCGATTATAGCTGATTCGCTAGAATTACCCCAGCAAGAAGACCGGACCCGGCCCGAGGGCCGGCCAAGCTGCAGTGTGCACCCGAAGGAGCATGAACATGATCAGCTATTACAGAACGGCCCGCGTGACCCTGGTCTCGATCGCACTGGCCGGACTGGCCGCCTGCGCCAACATGACCGAGGTGCCGCCCGGCACTCCGCTCTCGCAGGTGCAGGCACAGTTCGGGGCGCCCAATTTCGAATGCCCCCAGGCCAATGGCGGCCGCCGGGTGATCTGGACGCAGCAGCCCATGGGCCAGTACGCCTGGGGCGCCAACGTCGGCCCCGATGGCCGGGTCGACCGGGTGATGCCGCTTCTGACCGACGCGCACTTCAAGGTGCTCGAGACGGGAGATTGGGGGCCGGATCGGGTGCGCTGCGAATTCGGGCCGCCGGCTCGCATCGATCAGGCTGGCCTGGGCGAAAAACGCGAAGTCGTCTGGTCCTATCGCTATAAGGAAAACAGCGTCTGGAATTCGCTGATGTACGTGTACATGAGCCGCGACGGCAGCAAGGTGACCCACTTCCATCCCGGGCCGGATCCCATGTACGACGATGACAAGTTCAATTGGTGGTAGCGCCGCCAGAACAAAAAACCCGCCAATCTTGCGATGGCGGGTTTTTTCTTGGTGGCGTCCGGACGTCAGGAAGAATGACCCCGGCGCTCCTGCTGCAGGCGGCGCACCTTGTTCCAGCGCCACAGCCAGGTGACCCAGCCCGACAGGCCGTACAGCACAAACAGGCCGAACAGCACGACGGGAGGATCGCTGGACACGAACACGAACACCGCGACGACGAGCAGGATTCCCCAAAACGGGACGCTGCGGCCCAGGGCGAAGCTCTTGCCGCTGAAGAACGGCGCGTTCGACACCATGGTGATGCCGGCGTACATGGTCAGCGTGAACGCCACCCAGGCCATCAGGCTGTCATGGATGGGCAGCTTGTTGTCCACGGCCAGCCAGACGAAACCCGCCACCAGCGCGGCCGCGGCCGGGCTGGGCAATCCCTGGAAGAAACGTTTGTCCACGACGGCGATGTTGGTGTTGAACCGTGCCAGCCGCAGCGCCGCGCCCGACACATAGACGAAGGCGGCCAGCCAGCCCCAGCGGCCCAGGTCGTTGAGAATCCATTCATACATGACCAGCGCCGGCGCCACGCCGAACGACGTCATGTCGGACAGCGAGTCGTATTGCTCGCCGAATGCGGACTGGGTATTGGTCAGCCGGGCCACCCGGCCGTCCATGCCGTCCAGCACCATGGCGACAAAAATGGCGATGGCGGCAACTTCGAAGCGGTCGTTCATGGCCTGCACAACGGCGTAGAACCCGGCAAACAAAGCGGCGGTGGTGAACGCGTTGGGGAGCAGGTAAATGCTCCGGTGGCGGTTCTCGGAATCGCGCATGGAAAAATTGGGCATGGTCTCAATAACTTACGACGGACTTTGAAAGGTTAACCGATCTGGCCCTGCTTGCGGGCTACAGCAAGGATCGTGCCCGGGCCCAATTGGCGTCAAAGGGCCCAAATAGCCGCGAAAAGGCCAAAAATAAGAAAAAAGCGGCATGCCCTTGAGAGGCATGCCGCTTCGATCCTGACCGGCGGGGCCGCGCCCCGCCAGACTAAGGGATCAGTTCTTGGACTTGTCCACCAGCTTGTTGGCGGCGATCCAGGGCATCATGGCGCGCAGCT
>NZ_DAMCTG010000068.1:0-30790 GCF_032113835.1 Achromobacter sp.
TCGAGACGGCGATTCAGCCCGCGCTGTTCCACCTGGGCCTGAGCAACTTCATCGAGGACGCCTACGACGCCACCATGTGGCTGCTGGTGGGGCTGATCCAGATCGCGGTGCTGGTGCTGGTCCTGGGACCCATGCAGCGCCTGCGTCCCGTGGAACCGATGACCGACCGCCGTCAGATCGGCATCGACGTGCTCTACACGCTGATCCACCGCCTGGGCGCGTTCCGGCTTCTGCTGTTCTTCACCATCGATCCGTTCTGGGACAGCATCTTCGGCCAGCTGCACGTGTGGGGCTTTGCGCCGTTCCAGCTGGATCAGTATTGGCCGGGCGTGACGGACAAGGCATGGGTCAGCCTCATCATCTACCTGCTACTGTTCGATGCGGTGGACTACTTCTACCATCGCGCGCAGCACCGTTTCGGCTGGCTGTGGGCGCTGCATGCCGTGCATCACAGCCAGCGCCAGATGACCATCTGGAGCGACGACCGCAATCATCTGCTGGACGACATGCTGCGCGACGTGCTGGTCGTGTTCGTGTCGCAGCTGGTGGGCGTGCCGCCCGCGCAGTTCGTCATGGTGGTGGCCATCACCCAACTGGCGCAGAGCTTCTCGCACGCCAATCTGCGCATGCACTTCGGCGCGCTGGGCGAGCGCCTCCTGGTCAGCCCGCGCTTTCATCGCCATCACCATTCCATCGCCTACGACGCGTCGTCGCCGGGGCCGGTGGGCGGCTACAACTTCGCCGCCCTGTTTCCGATCTGGGACGTGCTGTTTCGCACTGCGCGGTTTGGTGTGGGCTACGGTCCCACCGGCATCCATGACCAGCAGGCCGAACTGGGCGGACGCGACTACGGGCGCGGTTTCTGGTCGCAGCAGTGGCTGGGCATCAAGCGCATGATCGGCCGCGACCGTGAACCGGCCGCCGCGCCGCCGGCCCCGCCGGCTGGCGTTGAGCGGGCGTGAAGTCGCGACCGGCAGACCTGTCACACCCTTCTGCATCGACGACTGCTGCTTGAAGGCCTTCGGCACGCGACTCCGCATTTCCGAAGCGCATCGCCGAGGATCAACGCGTCGTCAACGTAGCGGCACGGTCAAAGCCCCGCGGGCAACACCGCCGGATCACGGCGGCGCACGGTGTCCAGAAAGCGCTCCAGCAGCTCGTCGCGTTGGCCAAGCGAGGCCAGGAACGCCGGCGTGCAGGTGATTTGCGCGTAGGGCGTTTGCATCAGCGGATGGTCGATGTGCGCGGGATTGGGCAAGCCAAGCAGATCACGCAAGCGTAGGACGGCATGGATTTCGGTAGGGTGTACGGCCAGCAGCGGTGTGCAGAACTCGAACTCTTTGGCGTAGGTTTCGTGCTCGCGATAGGTGATGGCGATGCGGTCCACGTGGACGTCGCAGGCGGAGAGGAGTGCGGGCAGGAACTTGTCGAGGTCGGGTTCACGCCATTGGGATACCAATGGGGCCCAGGCCGGATCGCGAGGCAGGGCGTGCTTGTCCAGGTCCAGGGGTTGGCCTAGCCAATTGCTGATGATGGTCAGGCCGAAGCCGGCGTAGCGTAGGGTCGTGCCGATAGGCAAATCATGACCGCTGCGCACGCCATACCCGCCTTCAAGGCCGGCGATTGTGGTCAGGTAAAGGCTTTTTGCGACTTCCGGGTGGCCCAATGCGATGGTGCCGAACATCAGGTCGGCAAGGCCATCAAGATCGTCCACAGCGACACGCCCCGTCCCCCTTAATTCTTCAATATTGATTCCTCTGCCAATTGCCCTTCTCGCGAAGCCATATGCCATTCGCTGTGTCGCGCAGGAAGGCTGTCCGCGTTTAGCATCCAACAGGCTCTGGGCCGAATCATTCGTCCCCTCGGTGTATAGGGTGATAGCAGCTAAACCTGCCGCACCCGAGCCAGACAGGTACTCATTCATCCATCCATTTTGCGGCCAGTTGTCTTTCGCCCAAGCTTCAACTTTAGGCAAAACTTTATCCAGTCTCGACTTTGTTTTCTTGAGTTCCATGTCATGTCCTAGGCCAATCGTTGAGCTGAATGCCAGACCCCCGGCCCACTCCCTTTCCTACCAATGTGTTGATGTTCCCTCCACTGTCGAGAAACACCTGAGCGTGAATGTATTGGATACTCCGCGAGTGTTGTGCCTTTGCAATGACGTCCAGTTTCTCAAGCGCGGCAGAGTCTGCCTTCAGCATGTTCTCAAGCTTCCAGTACGGCCCACGTTTCTGAGCCAACTTCACCACTCGCTCAGTGTTGTACTCCCCACCGAGCCCCTGCGTATTTGCATAAAACTTCGGTGTCTCGGTTTTCCCCAGTGTCGCCTTAACCTCCACCACAATCAGCGTCTCCTCTGTGAACGTCAGTGTTTTGTATTCGGAAGGACCGCGTAGCCCTTCGATGTGATCCCGCGCCTCGGCCTTCGGCACGCGAATCTGCATTTCCGGTGGCGGCGGCACCCGGACCAGCATGTCGAGTCCGTGGCCGCTCCTGTTTTTCAGGCCAAACTTGCTGGGGCCATCATTCTTCAGGTTGTAGCCCAGGATGTTCTCCGGCTTTACGCCCCAGTGGCGCACCATCCCCGCCGCGAAGATCTCCTCGCCCGCATCGCCCACCACGTTTCGAAGACCTCTACCTTTACGCGCGGTATCGATCATCACCGCACGCAGTGCGACCCGCTCTCGAACGCGATTGACGATGATGGAAAAATCACCCGAGCCCGTCTTCGCATCAATGTTCAACCTGGACTTATTGGTATCCGGTGAATAGGTTTCGACTACCCGCATGCTGCCCCCGCCCGGGACACGCTCGCGAGTGTCGACGACCGTTTCCAGCACCGTCGCCTCGCCATGCTTATGCTGGCCCAGCCGCCTGAGCTTTTCCTCGCTCAGCATCTTGGTGTCTACCTTCACCGCCTTGTTGCCGACCTGGCGCATCATCCAGCGGGCGGATCCGAAGACGGACGGTGTGAGCATCGCCAGGTTGATGCTCATGAAGACCTGCTTGCCGCGCTCTTCGGCGGTTTTGGGATCGGACAGCGCGGCAAGCGATTCGAAGAATTTCTCGCCGATGCTCAATCCTTCGCCGGTGATCATCCGGCTTGTGCCATCCGCCATCGCATCCAGTGCCAGCGCGCGGTCAACGGCCACGAAGAGATAGCGCAAGCCTGCCGCGGCCCCGCGCACGCCCAGCGCGACCTGGCCGGCGACGGGGACAAATGCCAGCAAAGCCGTGGCGACTTCGAAGAGCCCCTTGATGGCCTCCCAGATGTGGACCTTCGCCTTGGCGCGCTCAAAGCCGTCGGCCAGATCCTTGACCGCCCGGTCAACGGGATACAGGCCCTTGGGGATGTCCCACGTGAACGGCATGCTGTGAGCGATCTGGCCATCGTCGTCGATGTACTCGCTGCGGTCGGCCGCTAGCCAGGTGACGGTGGTGAACGTCAGGTAGTAGAGCTTGCCGCCAGCGAACACGAAGTTGCGCTGGACCTGAAACCCGAGACCGTCGCCTGTGCGCCGGCCGAATTCGTCGAGCACGGCTGGCGGCAGCACGTCATCTGCGATTTCATCGTCCACGCAGATGATTTCGCATTCCTGTACCGACAGGAACGCGCTGAGTTCCGCCAGGCGCGCGTCGCCGTATGCCGCGCCGAATTCGTGCAGCACCCGGAGCAGGAAGGTATCGCGGTAGTTGCGTTCCTTGTTCCGGATCCATGGGTTGTCCATGAACCACTGGTACGTTGCGGCGGTTCCCTGCGAAGGGATGCCCAGATACAGGTCTGCATTGCGCGGACCGCCATCTGGGTTCAAGGAAAAGATCGGGCCCGGCATGGGACATTCGGTGCAGATCTTCTGGGGAGCAGGCAAGGTTCCGTCTGCCGCATCCTGCGCCAGCTTGTTGTAGCTTGCCGCCACGGCGTCGTTACTCAATGACCTTCTCCATCAGGGCTTCACGGTGCGCGAGCAAAAATCCTTTCAAGTGATGCTGATAGTCATGTGGCTGGCTGGCGGCATCGAGCGTCTGCACGAGGCGGACGAGGAACAGGTTGGTGGAGAACGACTGACCGTAGATCAATCCGAGCAGAAGGCTTCCATGGAAGTTCTGCAGTTGGAGCCGGTCGAGGTCCCGGATGGCGTCGCTGGGCTTGGGTAGCGGTATGCCCTGTGCCTCGTACGCGACCTGGATGTGTCCTGGGAGCTTTTCCCGGCGGATGGTAGGCAGTCCATTACCGAGGCGAAAGCCCGTTTCGAAACGTTCGAACAGCGGCAGAATCTGGTGGGGCTGGCAACCGCGGATATGCGCCATCCGCTCGAAGACAAGCCAGGTGTGTCCTGGCGTGAACCGTTCGGGGGGAATGCTCAGCGATTGCTCGGCTACGTCGATCAGCTCGGGCAACACTGCCTCCAGCGCCCGGCGCGTATCGAGCACGGCGTCCATGGCCAACGCAATACGGGCGCCTGGCTCCATGCCCGGCGCGTCCAGGTACTGGTCGATTTTCCCCAGGAAAAACGGATCCTGATCCCACAAGGGGCCGAGCAGCAAGCCGGTAAGAATATGAAAGCTGTAATAGCCGCCTTCGCCAAATCCGCTCTCGATGGCCTGCCGCCCCGCGGCTTGAACATAGGGCTCGACCAGTGCCTGCGGCGCAGGCAATCGAGGCAGTACCGCTGCCAGGGCGCCGCGGATGTACTGAACCAGTTGGCGGTCGGTCTCGCGAGTTGCCGCCAGCTCAAGTTGTTTTCTATTGAGGGTGAGCAAGGCCATTACGTCTGCCCCGATTCAAGCGGCGCGTCTGTCCAGAGCAGATATCCGTCGCGGCCCGGATGGTCCCAACCCTGCTCGAAGATCGGCGCGACTTGCCGCGATAGGGCAATGCGCGGCGCGTGAAGATGGAAAGCCTCGACGCCCCTGTGGCCAAACAGCCTAGTCAGGACCTCGGGCGCGTCGGCGATGGAGTCGATGTAGAGACGTAGCGCCGCGGGATCACCCAAGCGCAGGTAGTAGCGGCTGTCGCCATCCTGGAATTTGGTGAACCGGCGCAGGCGCGATGCGACGGCATCGATGTCATCGCGAGCGAGCAGGACGGTCAGCGCAAATGTGCCGATCGTGCTGCCCAGCCAGTGGCCGAAGGCTGACTCGGCATGAGCCTGAAACAGGCACGGCGCATGTTGCTCCAGCGCGTTTTGCGCATCCAGCTTCCACAAGAGCCGGTAGGGCTGATCGTGAAACTCCAGCCGGGCGCGTAGCTCAGGATGCGCCGACATCTCCGCAAGAAAGAGGACGTGGGCGCCGCGCGACGACGCATCGATGCCCCGGTCCGCAAGCCACTGGTGCAGGCTCATCCTCAAGCTCCCGTGTCCGACGGGCACTCCTCAATCAAGGGGGAGCCCTCGCGGATGGCAGTCTCCAGCGCCTTCACCTGATTGGCGCCCGGCGTCTGCACCCGCACCTTCCCTTTGAGCAGGATGTTGGGGGAATTCAGGCTGATGCCGCTGTTATCAAGAATGACCGTGCCTGCCGGCCCGCGAATCAGGATGCGGTCCGTGCCCTGCAATACGTAATCGCGCGTCAACGTGCGCTGGGACGTTTTAGCCTCGATGGATTGGACGCCCTCTATCACCAGAGCGTCGTTCTCGCCGATCGTGACCCGGCGGCTGGAAGCGATGTCTTCGCGCTGCGAATTGCCGACTTTGCGGATCTCGTTGCGGTCCACGGTACTGAACGCATCCTGGCGCACATGTGCGTTGAGGTCGCGGCCCGCGCTGTACGTGTCGTCCTGGCCGATGCTGGTGTTGCGGTCACGGCCGATCGCATTGGTTTGATCGCGACCCACTGATCGTGTTTCGTCGTGATTGACATTGATGTTCTGGTCCTTCTGCGCATGGACGTAGATCTCTTCCTGGTCCTTTTCGTCCTCGAAGCGCAGCTCGTTGAAGCCCTCGCCTTTGTGCGTCTTGCTCTTGATGGTCATCCGCGTCTTGTGGCGCGGTAGCTCGTAGGGTGGCAGTTGCAGGCGGTTGTAGACCCGGCCGGTGATCACGGGCTGGTCAGGGTCTCCGTCGAAGTAGGAAACGATGACCTCCTGGCCGACGCGCGGAATGGCCATGTGGCCCCAGGTCGCGCCGGCGATGTTCTGCGAGACGCGGATCCAGCAGGAGCTGTACTCGTCCTGCTGCCCTCGGCGGTCCCAGGGAAACTGAACCTTTACCCGTCCGTACTCGTCCGTGTAAACCTCTTCGTTGGGCGGACCGACCACCACGGCGTTCTGCGGTCCTTCGATGCGGGGCCTGGGTAGCGGTTCGGCGCGCCATTCGGTGTCGTCGGGAACCAGCTCGGCCTCGTAGTGGTAATGCGTACCCGACTGTGCGTCGGCGCTCTCCTCAGCCTGGCTCGCGTGCTGCGTGCCGCGATGAACGATGCGGACCGGGCGCCATCCGCGGTTCATGTCTTCGCGGGGATGCCCCGCCAGCGTGAAGGAGATGCCGGGCTGCAGGCGAGGATCGTCACCTTCGACCAGAGCCATGCGCGCATCACGCCGATGGCCGCGCAGGCGGTTCTCGGCGAAGGGCATGCCGGCTTCGTCGAATTTTGCGCGAGCGGGATAGTCGTAGCGCTCGTAACGGCGGCCTTGATGGTTCAGATCATGCCCGTCGCGGGTGTGCTCGTGGCTGTAGCGCGGATGGTGGAAGGTGTAGTCGCGCTGCGTCTGGCGCGCGGTGCGCACGCTCTCGGTGTAGGCAAAGCGGCGCAGTGCGGGCTGCGGCTGGTCGCCGCCGGGCGTGGGGTTGTACTGCACCGGCTCGTCACCCACGCGGCCGTGAATGAACAGACGATCGCTGTGGACCAGCTGATGGCCCTGGGCGCTATGGCGAAAGGAATAGAAGAATCCTTCCTCGCGCATGATGCGTTCGACGAAGTGGTAGTCGGTGTCGCCGGCCTGCACGCAGTATTCGCGCCGTTGATGCGCGGTCGTGTTGCGCTGCTCGTAGTCGAGGGTGAGGCCGTGCGCCTTGAGCACCGTCTCGGCGATCTGCGGAACCGTAAGGGATTGGAAGATGCGCCAATCGGAACTGAGTTTGAGCCTTGCCAGGCGTGGCTCGACGGTTGCGGAGTAGCGCGAGCGGCGAAAGCCTGTGTCGCGTTGGACGAAAGACGAGGCGGCGCCGTGCACGTAGCGCACGGGCTGGTCGCCGTGCCAGATCGTGAGCAGCGCGGCGCGGTCCAGAACGTTGCCGAAGTCGATGGCGGCATTGGCGCTGGCCAGCTCCACGTCCAGCAGGAAAGTCTCGGACAGACCTTCATGCAACGTGAATTCGACAACGTCGAAGGATTCGTCGCCGATGGCAAAGGTGAACCGGATATCTGATTGGCTAGGAATGGCGTGCTCCCGCAACGACAGACCTTTCCACCACCGGTGAATACACAGTCTGCGGCGCCATTACGGCACACGCAACGGACCTTGAATATCAGATGAGTCTTATCTTCATGGGAAATCGATCAAGACTTGGAATCGCGCAAAAGAACAGCGCTGTATGACTTAACGAGCAGGTTTGCCCAAGTGCGTGCTGAACACCATCAGGGTGCCCACAAATGCAAAACCCCCGCGGCTGGATATCCAGCGGGCGGGGGTGAATAGGGCGCTTGCGCCCCAACGCGATGATCAGGCGCCCGGCGTGTCGTGCGTGGTTTCGCGCTTGATCTCGCCGTGGCGGCGTTCCATTTCCTGGCGCAGTTCGCGGCGCAGGCCGGCGGCCTTGAAGCGCTGCTTTTCCTCGTGCGTGCGGGGCTCCAGCGGCGGCACGGCGGTCGGCGCGCCCTTGTCGTCCACCGCCACCATCGTGAAATAGCAGCTGTTGGTGTGACGCACCAGCTTCTTGCGGATGTCCTCGGTCACGACCTTGATGCCGATTTCCATCGACGTGCGGCCCGTGTAGTTAACGGCTGCCAGGAACGTCACCAGCTCGCCGACGTGGATCGGTTCGCGGAACACCACCTGGTCGACGGACAGCGTCACGACGTATTGGCCGGCGTACCGGCTGGCACAGGCGTACGCCACCTGGTCCAGATATTTGAGGATGGTTCCGCCGTGTACGTTTCCTGAGAAATTCGCCATGTCTGGCGTCATCAGGATGGTCATCGACAATTGGTGGCTAAAGGCGTCGTCCATGGCGGGCGGCTCATTCATGAATAAAACGCCAATGGTAGCGGCTGGCGGCTGACATCGCGCCGTATTTCTGGGGGCGGTCAGGGTTTCTTGGCAGGTGGCGCGGCGGGGACGGCAGCAGTTGTCGGGACTTCCGTCTGTGCCGCGGTTTCCGGCTCAACTGCCGAATTGCTGGTCTCGGCAACCTCAGCCTCCGGCACCTCCCGCCGCATCGCAGGCGGCGTCCACAAGCCATCCCGCACCGCCGGCCCCGGCAGGTACACCCGCAGCAGCATCCCCACCGGCCCGGCCGCCGGAATCGGCAGCCAGTTCGACTGCTCGTCCGGCGCAGGCGCCGTGTTGCTGAAGACCAGGTCCAGCGAGCCGTCCGCGTTGTAGCGCAGCGGATCGCGGCTGCCGAGCGCGAGTCGGTTCACGGGGTTGGGCACGGGCATGCCCTGGCCGTCATAAGCGGTCAGCGACCAGAACGCGCCCGCGTCCGGCAACTGGCCGCTGTCGAGATGCAGCGTATACCGGTGCGCGCCGTCCAGCAGCGCGCCGTCGCTATCCGTGGCCAGCACCAGCACCGTCAAATCTTCGGGCAATCCGCTGCCCGGCTGCGCCTGCGCGGCCAGCGCGCGGCGCAGCCAGTCGTTGCCATATACGCCGATGCTGCCCGTCTCCTGCAGCCAGCCATCCGTGGCGCGCAACGAATGGCCGGCGGCCGCCGCCATGCGGTCGCGCGCGGCGCGCACGCCTCGGCGCATGCCCTGCTTGGCGGAATGATCGAGCTTGTCGAAGTCGAACGGCCGGCCGGGCGCCAGCCCCACGCGGCGCAACAGCGCCAGCACGGGCTGGTCCGTTGCATGCGGCGGATGCTTGCGCAGCAGCTCCGCGGCGTAGGTGAAGAACGCGTCGGTGGGCATCGAGTCCACCTGTTCGCTCACGGGGATTTTCAGATCGAGGGACGGATCCGGCTTCATCCGAGGCGTCTGCGCGGGCAGGTTCCATTGCGCCAGCGGCGTCACGCCAAAGCCGTCCTGCAACGTGTTCACCGCCGCCTGGTCGGCGGGGCCGTGCGTCTCGATCATGCCCTTCGCCCAGACGTGGACGGTGGGGGCGTCGATGCGCGCCATGCCCGAGGGCAGCGTGCCGCTCCAGCCCGGCGGCACGATCACCGTGTTGCTCTTGGCGGTGCCCGTGGTGCGCTTGCCCAGCGTCGCGAAGACGTCGGTCCACATGTCCAGCAGCGTCAGCGTGTAGAGCCGTCCCGCCGTGTCGGGAACGGACAGCACGACGGGGCCGTCCGTCAGGTCCAGCCACGCGCTGCTGCGCAGCATGTCGACGTTCGCCCACGGCGTGGCGTTGCCTGCGCGGGGCAGGGTGCGCCCGTGCTGGAACGTGTTGGCCGGCGCCCCATCGGCGCCCCGGGACGGATGCGTGAACTGCCGGCGGGTCAGGTCCATCGCGACCAGCGGATAGAAATACAGATAGCCTTCCATGGCCGCCTGCTGGGCCGCCTCGGTGGCGGCGGCGGCGGGCGACAGCGCGGCGGGCGCCGCGTGGACGGACGCCTGGGGCATCAGGACGAAGGGCGAGAAAGCCAGCGACAGGGCAAGGACTCGGGCCACGGGGGCAAGGCGGCGCATTGGCGCTCCAAGGGCATGCACAAATAAAAGGGGCGGGTCGCGACCGGCGCGGACGTTCTGCCGGATCCACGATGCCGCGGGCCATCGTAACAGCGCTGCACTGCCGCAAAATCTGCGAAAAAAGCGCATTTTGCCGTCAAATTCGGACGAGGGCGGGAGCGCCATGCGTCACCGGGCATGACGCGCGGCATGTCCAAGGCCTATACTTCCCCACATTCCCTTGGAAGTCGTAGGGCTATTTGTCCCTGAGATATCCGCTTCCTTCATTCACCAGGAGAGGAGTGCTTCATGGTCAACATGAATCGCCGCCAGTTCTTCAAGGTGACCGGTGCGACGCTGGCGGGCTCCAGCCTGGCCATGCTGGGGGTTGCCCCCGGCACGGCCATGGCCGAGGTGCGCCAGTTCAAGCTTGCGCGCATGACCGAAACGCGCAACACCTGTCCCTACTGTTCGGTCGCCTGCGGTTTGCTGATGTATGGCTTGGGCGATGGCTCGAAGAACGCCCGCGCCAGCATCATGCATATCGAAGGCGACCCCGACCACCCCGTCAACCGCGGCACCCTCTGTCCGAAGGGCGCGGCCCTGATCGACTTCATCCACAGCCCCAACCGTCTGAAGTTCCCGGAATACCGGGCGCCCGGTTCGGACAAATGGGTTCGGATGTCGTGGGACGACGCCCTGACGCGCATCACCAAGCTCATGAAGGAAGACCGCGACGCGAACTTCGTCGAGAAGACCGCGGACGGCAAGACGGTGAACCGGTGGCTGACCACCGGCATGCTGGCCGCCTCGGCAAGCAGCAACGAGGTCGGTTACATCACGCACAAGACAGTGCGCAGCATGGGGATGCTGGCGTTCGACAATCAAGCCCGTGTCTGACATGGCCCGACGGTGGCAGGTCTTGCCCCGACGTTTGGCCGTGGAGCGATGACGAACCATTGGGTCGACATCAAGAACGCGGACATAGTTTTGATCATGGGCGGCAATGCCGCCGAGGCCCACCCTTGCGGGTTCAAATGGGTCACTGAAGCCAAGGCCCACAACAAGGCCAAGTTGATCGTCGTGGATCCGCGCTTTACGCGTTCGGCGTCCGTGGCGGACTTCTACGCGCCCATACGCACCGGCACCGACATCATCTTCCTGGGTGGCGTCATCAAGTACCTGTTGGATCACGACAAGATCCAGCACGAGTACGTGCGCAACTACACCGACTTTTCGTTCATCGTGCGCGAGGACTTCGCGTTCGACGCAGGGCTTTACTCGGGCTACAACGCCGAAAAGCGCACCTACGACAAACAAAGCTGGGACTACGAGCGCGGCGAGGACGGCTACGTCAAGACCGATCCCACGCTTCAGCATCCGCGCTCGGTGTATCAGCTGCTCAAGAAGCATTACTCGCGCTATACGCCTGAAATGGTCGAACGCGTCTGTGGCACGCCCAAGGACAAGTTCCTGACGGTGTGCGACATGCTTGCGTCCACGGCCACCACCAACCGCGCCGCGACCATCCTGTATGCGCTGGGCTGGACGCAGCATTCCATCGGTTCGCAGATCATCCGCACGGGCGCGATGGTGCAGCTGCTGCTGGGCAACATCGGCATCGCCGGCGGCGGCATGAACGCACTGCGCGGGCACTCGAACATCCAGGGCCTGACCGATCTAGGCCTGATGTCGAACCTGCTTCCGGGCTACATGACGCTGCCCAACGAGCCCGAGCAGGACTACGCCAAGTACATCGACTCGCGCACGCTCAAGCCGTTGCGACCCAACCAGCTCAGCTACTGGCAGAACTATCACAAGTTCCACGTCAGCCTGATGAAGGCCTGGTGGGGCGGCGCGGCCACGGCCGACAACAACTGGGCGTTCGATTACCTGCCCAAGCTGGACAAGCTCTACGACATGCTGCAAGTCTACGAGCTGATGGTCCAGGGCAAGATGAACGGCTACATCGCGCAGGGCTTCAACCCGCTGGCCGCGGCGCCCAACAAGGCCAAGCTGAACGACGGCTTTGCCAAGCTCAAGTTCCTGGTCATCATGGATCCGCTGGTCACGGAAACGTCCGAGTTCTGGCGCAACGCCGGCGAAGCCAACGACGTGGATCCGTCCAAGATCCAGACCGAGGTCTTCCGTCTGCCCACGACCTGTTTTGCCGAGGAAGACGGTGCGCTGGTCAACTCCGGCCGCTGGCTGCAATGGCACTGGAAGGGCGCCGAACCCCCGGGCGAAGCCAAGAGCGACATCGAGATCATGGCGCTCATCTACACGCGCCTGCGCAAGATGTACCAGGACGAAGGCGGCAAGTATCCCGACCCCATCGTCAACCTGTCGTGGCCCTATTCCAACCCGCAGAATCCCACGGCCGAGGAACTGGCCAAGGAATACACGGGCCGCGCGGTGGTGGATCTGGCCGACCCCAAGGATCCGACGAAGATCATGCGCCGCGCCGGCGAGCAGCTTGCCGGCTTTGCCGAACTGCGCGACGACGGCTCCACCGCCAGCGGCTGCTGGATCTTTGCGGGCGCGTGGGGCCCCGGCGGCAACCTCATGGCGCGCCGCGACAACAGCGACCCCACGGGCATCGGCCAGACGCTGAACTGGGCCTGGGCCTGGCCGGCCAACCGCCGCATCCTGTACAACCGCGCATCGTGCGACCTGGAAGGCAAGCCGTTCGATCCACGCCGCAGCCTGGTGTCGTGGAACGGCCGCGCCTGGGTGGGCGCCGACATCCCCGACTTCAAGGGCGACGAGAACCCCGCGGGCGGCATGGGGCCGTTCATCATGAACCCCGAAGGCGTGGCGCGTTTCTTCGCGCGGGCGGGCCTGGCCGAAGGGCCGTTCCCGGAACACTACGAGCCCTTCGAAAACCCGCTGGGCTACAACCCGTTGCACCCCAAGGCCAAGGGCGTCACCAGCAACCCGGCCGCGCGGATCTTCAAGGATGACCTTGCGGCGATGGGCACGGTGGAGAACTTCCCGTATGTCGCCACCACCTATCGCCTGACGGAACACTTCCACTACTGGACCAAGAACGTCCGCATCAACGCGATTCTCCAGCCCGAGCAGTTCGTCGAGATCGGCGAGGCGCTGGCCAAGGAGCTGGGCATTCCCAACGGTTCACGCGTGAAGGTGTCGTCCAACCGCGGCTACATCAAGGCCGTGGCGCTGGTCACCAAGCGCATCCGTCCTCTCACCATCGAGGGCAAGACGGTGCACCAGGTCGGAATTCCCATCCACTGGGGCTTCGTGGGCATCGCCAGGCCGGGGTTCCTCACCAACACCCTGACGCCATTCGTGGGCGACGGCAATTCCCAGACACCGGAATTCAAGTCGTTCCTGGTGAAGGTCGAAAAGGTATAGGAGAACCGACATGTCAATGCAATCCCTGGACATCAAGCGGCGCTCCGCCACCACCACGCCGCCGCCGGGCATCCGTGAACCCGTCACGGGTTCGGTGGCCAAGCTGATCGACGTCTCCAAGTGCATCGGCTGCAAGGCTTGCCAGAGCGCCTGCATGGAGTGGAACGACCTGCGCGACGAGATCGGCGTCAACGTGGGCGTCTACGACAACCCGGCCGACCTCACCGAGCATTCCTGGACCGTCATGCGCTTCTCGGAATTCGAGAACCCCGCCGGCGACCTGGAATGGCTGATCCGCAAGGACGGCTGCATGCACTGCGAAGACCCGGGCTGCCTGAAGGCCTGTCCCTCGCCGGGCGCCATCATCCAGTACAACAACGGCATCGTGGATTTCCACGAAGAAAACTGCATCGGTTGCGGCTATTGCATCACCGGCTGTCCGTTCAACATTCCGCGCATTTCCAAGAAGGACAACAAGGCCTACAAGTGCACGCTGTGTTCCGACCGCGTCGCGGTCGGCATGGAGCCCGCGTGCGTCAAGGCCTGTCCCACCGGCGCCATCGTCTTCGGCACCAAGGACGACATGCACCAGCATGCCGCCGAGCGTGTCGAGGACCTGAAGTCGCGCGGCTTCGAGCAGGCCGGCGTGTATGACCCGGCCGGCGTGGGCGGCACGCACGTCATGTACGTGCTGCATCACGCCGACCAGCCGGGGCTGTACCACGGGCTGCCCGCCGACCCGAAGATCAGTCCGATGGTGTCGTTGTGGAAGGGCCTGGCCAAGCCGCTGGGCCTGGCCGCGATGGCGTTCACCGCGCTGGCGGGCTTTTTCCACTACGCGCGCGTGGGCCGCAACGAAGTGACCGAGGAAGACGAACGCAGGGCCGAAGAGGAGGTGCGCCATGAGTGAAGAACACCACTATCGCCGCATCAAGCGCTACACGCCGGGCGAGCGCACCAACCACTGGATCATCGCGCTCACGTTCATCCTGCTCGCGCTGTCCGGGCTGGCGCTGTTTCATCCGTCCATGTATTGGCTGTCCAACCTGTTCGGGGGCGGACCCTGGACGCGCATCCTGCATCCGTTCATCGGGGTGGTGATGTTCGTCTGCTTCGCCGTGTTTGCCGGGCACATGTGGCGTCACAACCTTATGACGCGCGCGGATCGCCAGTGGCTCCGGCAGCTCAACGACGTGGTCGAGAACCGCGAGGAAAAGCTGCCCGAGGTCGGCAAGTACAACGCCGGCCAGAAGCTGCTGTTCTACGTGCTGATCCTGTGCATGCTGGGGCTGATGGTCAGCGGCATCGTGATCTGGCGCGAATATTTCGCGTTCTACTTCCCGATCGAAGTGATCCGCGCCGCGTCGGTGCTGCATGCGGTTTGTGCGCTGGTGCTGATTTGCGCGATCATTGTGCATATTTACGCGGCGATCTGGGTGAAAGGGTCGCTCACGGCAATGCTGCGCGGCTATGTCACTGCCGGCTGGGCGTGGAAGCACCACCGCGCCTGGTTCCGGGAGCAGGTGAAGAAGTAATCCCCGGCATGTCCTGATCGACGGCTGCTATCCTCTTCGCAGGCTGGCAGCCGTATTTGTTTCTCTGGAGACGAGAATTGCAGCGAATTCTTCCGCGCGGCGAGATCGAAGCGCTAGACCATAACGCCATTCCCCGCATCACCCTGCCGGAACGGAAATCCGTCTTCGCGGCGCGGGCGGCGCGCCTGCGCCATCTGGCCGACGGCAATCCGGTGGGCGATTACCTGCAGCTGATGGCGCATCTGGTCGATGCCCAGCATCGCGCGCTGCAGGACTGCACGGCGCCGCCCGCCAGCGAAGACCGCATTTCGCTCGCGCAGGCGCACGGCATGCCGCCGCTGCAGGCCATTGGCTGGCCGCGCGATGCGCTGTGGCGCCGCATCCTGGGCCAGTTGCTGGACGACGTGTCGCGCGCTCCGGGCGTTCCCGCCGAAGCCCTCGACGTCTGCGCCGCGTTGCGTCGCGCGCTGGCCGACGATCCCGAATCGCTTGAAGACCTGGCGCAGGCCGTGCTGTCCGAGCAGGACGAAGGCGTGGACAGCGCCGCCGCGCCCTTCGTCATGGCGGCTTTGCAGGTTTACTGGACGGACCTGGCCAACCGCTTCGATCCCAAGCAACTGCCCGTCGCCAGCCCGTTCGGCGTGTGCCCGGTGTGCGGCAGCCTGCCGGTCGCCAGCATCGTGCGCGTCGGTGGCCAGTACGAAGGCTATCGCTATCTGTGCTGCAGCCTGTGCGCCACGCAATGGCACATGGTGCGGGTCAAGTGCTCGCACTGCGAGGACGTGGAAAAGGTCGCGTACCAGTCCATCGAGGGCCGCACGCCCGCGATCAAGGCCGAAACCTGTGACAACTGCCACACGTACCGCAAGATCTTCTACCAGGACAAGGACCTGTACGTGGAGCCGGTGGCCGACGATCTGGCCAGCCTGATGCTCGACGTGCTGGTCGGCGAGGCCGGTTATTCGCGGTCCAGCGGCAATCCGCTGCTGTGGCATGGCGCCGAGGACTAGCGGCGCTCAATGACGGAGTCTCGCATGGCAGATCACCCGTCCGGCGCCGGCCTTGCCGCCGCGTCCGACATCCCTTCGCTGGACCGCCTGCTGAATGCCGACGCGTTGCAGCCGGCGCTGGAAACCCACGGCCGCACGCAGGTGGTGGCGGCCCTGCGCCGCGACCTGGACGCGCTGCGCAAGCGCGCGCTGGACGGCGGCGTGCCGCGCCACGAACTTGACGCGGCCGCGGTGGCGGCGCGCACGTCAGCCGCGCTGGACGAGGCCGCGCGGCCCCGCCTGCGCGCGGTCTACAACCTGACCGGCACCGTGCTGCACACCAACCTGGGCCGCGCGCTGCTGCCCGACGAAGCGGTGGCCTCGGTGCTGCGCGCGTTGACCACGCCCGCCAACCTGGAGTTCGACCTGGACACCGGCGGCCGCGGCGATCGCGACGACCTTATCGACGACCTGCTGTGCGAGCTGACGGGCGCCGAGGCCGCCACGGTAGTCAACAACAATGCCGCGGCCGTGCTGCTGATGCTCAACGCCCTGGCGGACCGCCGCGAAGTCGTGGTGTCGCGCGGCGAACTGGTCGAGATCGGCGGCGCGTTCCGCATCCCCGACATCATGAAGCGCGCGGGCGCCAAGCTCGTCGAAGTCGGCACCACCAACCGCACGCACGCGGCCGACTACGAGAACGCCATCGGCCCGCGCACCGCGATGCTGATGAAGGTGCATTGCAGCAATTACGCGGTGACCGGTTTCACCAAAAGCGTGAGCGTTGCCGAGGTGGCGGCGCTGGCCCATGCGAGCGGTCTGCCGGCCACGGTGGATCTGGGTAGCGGCACGCTGGTGGACCTGACGCAATTCGGTTTGCCGAAAGAAGACACCGTGCGCGAGACCATCGCCGCGGGCGCCGACCTGGTCACGTTCAGCGGCGACAAGCTGCTGGGCGGGCCGCAGGCGGGCCTGTTGGTGGGCCGCGCCGACCTGATCCGCAAGATCAAGAAGAATCCGCTCAAGCGCGCGCTGCGCGTCAGCAAGCTGACGCTGGCCGCGCTGGAACCGGTGCTGCACCTGTACCGCGCGCCGGAGTTCCTGGCCCAGCGGCTGACGACGCTGCGCCTGTTGACCCGTCCGCTGCGCGATATCCAGCCGCAGGCCGAACGCCTGCGTGGCGCGCTGGCGCATGCGGCGGGGCCAGGCTATGCGGTGGAAGCGGTGCCGATGTTCAGCCAGATCGGCAGTGGCGCGTTGCCGATCGACCAGCTACCCAGTTACGGATTGGCCGTGCGCCATGCGGGAACCGGCCGCCCCGGGCGGCATCTGGACAGGCTTGAGACACTGTTGCGCAAGCTGCCGCTGCCCGTCATCGGCCGCATTGCGGACGACGCGTTGTGGCTGGACCTGCGCTGTCTGGAAGCCCGCGACGAGGCGGCGTTTGCGGCGCAACTGGCGGAACCGCTGGCATGATCGTCGGCACCGCGGGGCATATCGACCACGGCAAGACGACGCTCGTGCGCGCGCTGACGGGCGTCGATACGGACCGCCTGAAGGAAGAGAAGGCGCGCGGCATTTCCATCGAACTGGGCTACGCCTACACGCCGCTCGCGAACGGCGACGTGCTGGGTTTCATCGACGTGCCGGGGCACGAGAAGCTGGTGCACACGATGGCGGCCGGGGCCAGCGGGATCGACTTCGGGCTGCTGGTGGTGGCGGCGGACGACGGCGTCATGCCGCAGACGCGAGAGCATCTGGCCATCCTGTCGATGCTGGGCGTGGCGCGCGGCGCGGTGGCGCTGACCAAGACGGATCGCGCGGACGCGGCGCAACTGGAAACGGTGCGCGGCGAGATCGCGGCGTTGACGGAAGGGACGTTCCTGCAAGGCGCGCCGGTGTTCGGCACGAGTGCGACGCAGATGGCTCAGGTGAGCCAGACGTCCCAGGCGGCCCGCGCCGGAGAACCTGCCGAGGCAGCGCAAGCCGGCGATCCAGGCGTGGCGGCGCTGAAAGACTATTTGCACGCGCAAGCCCAGGCTCTGTCGCGGCGCGAAGCCACGGGTCTTTTCCGGCTGGCGGTGGATCGCGTATTCACCTTGTCCGGCCACGGCACGGTCGTCACCGGCACGGCGCACGCCGGCCAGGTCCGCGCGGACGACGACGCGACCGATCTGCGCTTGATGCCGGCCAATACACGCGTTCGCGTGCGCGGCATCCACGCGCAGAACCAGCCCAGCGAGACCGGTTCGGCCGGCCAGCGGTGCGCGCTGAACCTGGCGGGCATCGACAAGAACGCCATCGCGCGCGGCGACTGGATCGCGGACGCGCGCTGCTTCCTGCCCTCGAAGCACGTGGACGTGGCGCTGACGCTGCTGCCGTCCGCGGATGCGCCGGTGCGGGCCTGGGCGCCACTGCACGTGCATATCGGCGCGGCGCGCCACGTGGCGCATGCGGTACCGATCAGCGGCGAATCGCTGGCGCCGGGCCAGTCGGGATGGGTGCAACTGGTGTTCGACGAGCCGGTCTGCGCGATGCCGGGCGACCGCTTTATCGTGCGCAACGCGCAGGCGACACGCACGGTGGGCGGCGGTCGGGTGTTGGATCCGAATGCGCCGGACCGCAAGCGCCGGTCGGCGTCGCGGCTGGCGGGCCTGCAGGCGCTGACCGACATGCTGGATGGCGGTGGCCTGCAACCGGTCCTGGCGCACGCGCCGCAGGGGCTGGACGAGGCGGCGTTGCAGCGGCTGACGGGCACGCCCGTGAGCGAGATCGCGGCGCCCGAGGGCGCGCAGTGGATCGAGCCGCGCAATGCGCAGGGGCCGCGCACGCTGATCCTGTCGGCGCAATGGGCGGCGTTGCGCGAGCGGGCCGAAGCCGCGCTGGCGTCGTTCCACCAAAGCGCGCCCGACGAACCCGGTCCGGACAGCGCGCGGCTGCGGCGCATGGCGTTCCCAGCGATGCCCGACACGCTGTGGACGTCGTTGCTGGACGAACTGCAACGCGACGGCCGCATCGCGCGCAATGGCCCGTGGCTGCATCTGCCGACGCATACGGCGACGCTGGGACAGACCGAAGCCGAGTTGGCGGCGCGCCTGTTGCCGCTGCTGGACGCGGGCGCGTTCGATCCGCCGTGGGTGCGGGACCTGGCGAAGCTGCAGGCGCAGCCCGAGGACGCCGTCCGCCAACTGCTGCGCAAGCTGCTGCGGCGCGGGGAAGTGGCGCAGGTGGTGAAGGATCTGTTCTATCACCGCGATCAGGTGGGCAAACTGGCGGCGCTGGCGGCTGACTTGGCGGCGCAGCCGCGGGGCTTGAACGCCGCGGTGTTCCGGGACGCGACGGGCCTGGGCCGCAAGCGGGCGATCCAGATCCTGGAGTTCTTCGATCGCATCGGCTATACGCGGCGCGTGCGGGATACGCATGTGCTGCGCGGCGAAAGCGCCTACGCGGCGATGCAGCCGCCCGCCGAGCCGGTATCATAGGCGGTCCGCCACGGAAGGCATTCGTGCCCGGCGGCACGGCCGGGCTTCAAACCCGGTTGGGGGCGTCAGACGTTCCCAGGTAGGTTCGACTCCTGCTGCCTTCCGCCGGTTTGTGTTCTTCTGCCGCCCGCGGCGTCGCGGGGTTCGCGCTGCGGGCCTCCGATGGCGGTCCGGAGCCTTCGCTCCGGACTTCCCCGTGCTCATCCTCGTCCGCCTTCGGCTCCCTTCGGATTCCGCCGGGCACCATCTAAACGGCCCGCAACACGAACCCCGCGCCACCACGGGCTCTTTCAGTGGCTGTTCGGGCGGTCGTCGGGACGGTCGTCGGGTGAACGCCGGACCAAGTGCCGGCATGCCCCCGGTGCAGGTGTCTGACACCCCTACGAGATGTCCGTCGCAGTACGGTGCCGCGCCCGGGTGTCTGACACCGGGGATGATGCACAGGTATCCCCTCAACTGCGCAGCATGCGCGTCACCACCCCGCCGATCTCGTGCGACTTCCAGTCCAGCTCGCCCAGATGCCAAAACCGGATCGCGCCGACGCGGTCGACGAGGTAGTTGGCAGGCAGCGCGGCGGCATCCCACTTCTTCGACGCGGCGCTGTTGCGGTCGTGCAGGACCGTGCCGTTGATAGGGGTCTTTTTCAAGAAGGCCGAGATCTTGGCAGGCGCCTCGCCGGCGTTGACGGCGACAAGGCGCAGGCCTTCTTCGCGATGCCGCTTGGCCATGGTGGACAGGATGGGGAGTTCGTCGCGGCACGGTTCGCACCACGTGGCCCAGAAGCTGACGATGACGACGCTGCCGCGCCAGGCGGAAAGCTTTTGCTCGCGTCCGCCGAGGTCGGGCAAGACGAGCGGCGGGGTGGGGCCGGTCCACGCGACCCAGTCGGGGCCGGTGGCGGCTTTCAATGCGGCGGCGTTGTTGGCCGCCCCATTCGCGGCGTTACCGGCTGCGCCACTTGTAGCGTTAGTCGTGGCGTTATTCGCAGCGCCGGCCCACGCGGGCAGCGCCGCGAGCGACAGGCCGGTTTGCAGGAGGCGGCGGCGGCTGATCAAGGCGAACTCCTGCAAGCGAGCGTTGAATGGCGAGGGCCTGGCTGCGTTCGATCATAGGGCCATTCACATGGCCGGTGCTATCCTTTTTCCGACTGACTCACGGAGACTGAGATGACCCAGGATGTTGCGTCCACAAACGCGCCGCGCTTGACTTCGCTATCGCATGGCGGCGGCTGCGGCTGCAAGATTGCGCCGGGTGTGCTGTCGGCGCTGCTGGCGCGGTTTGGCCCCGCCGCCAGCTATCCCAACCTGCTGGTGGGCACGGAAACCGCGGACGATGCGGCGGTGTACCGGCTGAACGGCGAGCAGGCACTCATCGCCACGACCGACTTCTTCATGCCCATCGTGGACGATCCCTTCGACTTCGGCCGCATCGCCGCGACCAACGCGCTGTCCGATGTCTACGCCATGGGCGGCACGCCGATCATGGCGCTGGCGATCGTCGGCATGCCGATCAACGTGCTGCCGCACAGCGTGATCGCCGAGATCCTGAAAGGCGGCGAATCGGTCTGTGCCGACGCGGGCATCCCGGTGGCGGGCGGTCACAGCATTGATTCGGTTGAACCCATCTATGGCTTGGCCGCGATGGGGCTGGTGCATCCGAACCGCATCAAGCGCAACGCGGACGCGCGCGCCGGCGACGTGCTGATCCTGGGCAAGGGCCTGGGTGTGGGCATCCTGTCGGCGGCGCTGAAAAAGAACCTGCTGGACGTGGACGGTTATCGCGTGATGATCGACACGACGACGCGCCTGAATCGTCCCGGTCCCGCGCTGGCGGCGCTGGACGGCGTGCATGCAATCACCGACGTGACGGGCTTTGGCCTGTTGGGCCATGCGCTGGAGATGGCGCGCGGCGCGAAGCTCACGGCCCGCGTGCGGCTGGATGCGTTGCCCTGGCTGCCGGGCGTGCAGGGGTTTGCGGCGGACGGCGTGATCACGGGCGCGTCCGGCCGGAACTGGACCTCGTACGGCGAATCGGTGCGTCTGGGCGCAGGGGTGTCAGACACCCAGCGGGCATTGCTGACGGATCCGCAAACCTCGGGCGGCCTGCTGGTGGCGTGCGCACCGGAAGCCGCCGATGCCGTGCTCGCGATCTTCCACGGGCAGGGCTTCGGCCAGGCTGCCGTGATCGGCGAGATGGCTGACGGTCCGGCGCAGGTCGTGGTGGACTAACCGGACAAGCGAACTAGCAAACAAGCGGACACCCGGGCAAGCGGATAACCGGACAGCACGACATGCGGACAGCTGGACATCCGCGCGTCCGCGGCGCCGGCGTATCCGCTCAACCCGTCAAATCCCGAGCCGTCGCCGCTGCCTGATCCACCAGCCACTGCGTGACGACCTCGGCATCCGGCGTGCTGCGCCGCGCGTTGCGCACCAGCCAGTAGGCGTGGTCGGTGGCGCTGGCCGCCGGGCTGCCGACGAGCGCCAGCCGCCGGTCCGCCAGCATCGGCGCGATCAGCGCCAGCCGCCCCAGCGCGATGCCGTGGCCGGCCAGCGCGGCATGCACGATCTGGTCGTACTGATTGAAGCGCAGCATGCCTTTCGCCCGCACGCGGCCCAGACCGCGCGCATTCAGCCATTCCGACCATTGCAGCCAGGGCCGTGTGGGATCGTCGAATTCCAGCAGCACGTGGCGCTGCAACTCGCGCGCATCCAGTTCGCGCGCCTTGAGCGACGGGTGCGCCACCGGCACCACGGATTCGCCGAAGAGCCACACGGCGCCGTCGGAGACCGCGTTGCGCTCGCTGTAGCGGATGGCGATGTCGACGGCTTCGCGGTCGATGTCGATCAGCCGGTTGTCGGCGGCCACGCGCACATCGATGTCCGGATGCGCCGCCTGGAAATCGCCCAGCCGGGGCAGCAGCCACAGCGAGGCCACGCCGATGGTGGTGGTGACGGTGACGGGCGTGCGCCGCTCGGGGGCGCGCAGTTGTTCAGTCAGGTCGCCGAGCTGGCTGAGCCACACGTCGGCCATCCGGAAAAGTTGCGCGCCTTCAGCCGTGAACGTCACGCTGCGAAACCCGCGCACCAGGAGCGGCACCCCCAAATGCGCCTCCAGCGCGCGGATCTGGCGGCTGACGGCGGACTGTGTGACATGCAGGTCCTGCGCGGCGAGCGTGATGCTCATGCGGCGGCCGACGGCGACAAAGCCGCGGACAAGATCAAGCGGAGGCAGTTTCGCAAGCGGATATGGCATTCGTGAAACTCATGCGTGTCGGACGGAAAAGTCGCTTGAGCAATAGTACGCCGCGGGCGTCCAATATGACTCAGACGTTGGGTGACCGGGACAAGATCGTGGTCATCCGCCGTGATCGCCGCTGTTGCGGCCGAGGGGTACGCCATGATCCAGTTATGTTGCACCGCGGGAATGTCATTCCGTTTGGGCAGCGGCTCGACTATGCTGCTCAAGCGCGCTTCAGGCGTCCGCATCGTGTGTCACGCCGGCACCGTGTGGGTTTCCGAATACCGCCGCTTCGATGACAGCGTGCTGCAAGCGGGCGAATCCCTGACCGTGCGCAGCGATCGCGACGTCGTCCTCAGCGGCCTGCCGGATGCGCAGGTCGCGCTACAACCGGAGCTCCTGACATGACCGCGTCCTTGCCCGATACGCCCCGCATTGAAATGTGGTTCGATTTCGCCAGCCCGTACAGCTATCTGGCGATCGAGCGCATCGACAGTCTTGCGCGCGAGGCCGAGGTCAAGGTCGATCTGCGGCCGTTTCTGCTGGGGCCGATCTTCCAGGCGCAGGGCTGGAACGACACGCCGTTCCGCCTGTTTCCCGGCAAGGGCGCGTACATGATGCGCGACATCGCCCGCCTGGCCGACAAATACGGTGTGGTCTACAACCGTCCGCGCCTGTTTCCGCGTATGAGCGTGCTGCCCGCGCGCATCGCGCTGCTGGGCCAGGACGAACCCTGGGGCCGCGATTTCTGCGTGGCAGTGTTCCGCGCGAATTTCCAGCATGACCTGGACATTCAGTCCGAAGACGTCGTGCGCGATCTGCTCATTGGCCTGTCGCTGGATGCCGATGCGCTCATCGCCCGCGCCAAGACCGAAAGCGCCAAGGAGGCGCTGCGCAAGCAGGTCGACCGCGCGCGCAACCTGGGCCTGTTCGGCGCGCCCACGTTCTTCGTGGAGGGGGAAATGTTCTGGGGCAACGACCGTTTGGAAGATGCGCTGGACTGGACTCGCCGCAAAGCGCCCGCCAGCGCCTGGTCGCCGCCCGCGCGCGCCTAGCCGGCCGCGCCTAGCCGGCCGCGCCTAGCTGGCCGCGCCTAACCGGCCGTACCTAGCCGGCCGCGCCTAACCGGCCGTACCAATCCCCCACGCATCAAAGTTTCCTCGTCAACGCATCATCAGCAATGAAAAACGCAAGCAGCGCCTATCGCGGCGCGCCCATGCCGGGCGGCCGCTCGTTCACGCAATTTCGCGCGGCCCGCATCCGGCGGGTGTCCTTCCAATGGAAACAGGCCGAACGCGCCGGCCTTCCAGACGACACCCAGTCCAAAGGCGGCGGCCACGGCAAGCGCGGATGAGGCGCGCTATCCCTTCGTCACCGGCCCGACATTCGCCCACTCTTCATCCGAGTACAGCCGCGATCGCAACAGAAACCGCTTGCCCTCCGCGCTGTCCAGCGAAAACGCGCCGCCGCGTCCGGGCACGGCGTCGATGACGAGCTGGGTGTGTTCCCAGTAAGCGAACTGGTCTTCACCGATCCAGAACGGGCAACCTTCCAGATCGCCCAACAGCACGTCCGAGCCGCCCACCATGAACTCGCCCTGGGGATAACACATGGGCGAGCTGCCGTCGCAGCACCCTCCGGACTGGTGAAACATCAGCGGCCCGTGCTTGGCGCGCAGGGTGTCGATCAGCTGGCGCGCCTCATCGGTCGCGACCACGCGTGGCGTGTGCTCTGGCATGACGGGATTCCTCTGCAAGCGCGCCGGGCGGGCCCGGCGCGCAGGTTGGCCGCGCAAGCGGCTTGGGATGGACAGATCAAGCCAGGCTGATCAGAAGAACCCCAGCTTCTTCGGCGAATAGCTCACCAGCAGGTTCTTCGTCTGCTGGTAATGGTTGAGCATCATCTTGTGGTTCTCGCGTCCGATGCCCGATTGCTTGTAGCCGCCAAACGCCGCGTGCGCCGGATAGGCGTGATAGCAGTTGGTCCACACGCGTCCCGCCTTGATCGCGCGTCCCATCCGGTAGCACGTGTTGGCGTCGCGCGACCACACGCCCGCGCCCAGGCCATACAGCGTGTCGTTGGCCAGCGCCAGCGCATCATCGGCATCCTTGAACGTGGTGACCGCCACGACCGGCCCGAAGATTTCTTCCTGGAACACGCGCATCTTGTTGTGGCCCTTGAAAACCGTGGGCTGCACGTAATAGCCGCCTTCCAGCCCGCCCTGCATCTGCGCGCGCGAGCCGCCCGCCAGCACGTCCGCGCCTTCCTGCTTGCCGATGTCCAGGTAGGAAAGGATCTTTTCGAGCTGCTCGGTGGAGGCCTGCGCGCCCAGCATCGTGTCGGCATCCAGCGGGTTGCCCTGCTTGATCTCGGCCACGCGTTTCAGGGCGCGTTCCATGAACTTGTCGTAGAGCGATTCCTGGATCAGCGCGCGGCTGGGGCACGTGCACACCTCGCCCTGGTTCAAGGCGAACATGACGAAGCCTTCGACCGCCTTGTCCAGGAAGTCGTCGTCCTGCGCGGCCACGTCGGCAAAGAAGATGTTGGGCGACTTGCCGCCCAGTTCCAGCGTGACGGGAATGATGTTCTGCGACGCATACTGCATGATGAGCCGGCCGGTGGTGGTTTCACCGGTGAAGGCGATTTTGGCGATGCGCTTGCTGGATGCCAGCGGCTTGCCGGCTTCCAGGCCGAAGCCGGTCACCACGTTCACGACGCCCGGCGGCAGGATGTCGCCGATCAGTTCCATCAGCAGCAGGATGCCCAGCGGCGTCTGCTCGGCGGGTTTCAGCACGACGCAATTGCCGGCCGCCAGCGCAGGCGCAAGCTTCCACGCGGCCATCAGGATGGGGAAGTTCCACGGGATGATCTGGCCGACCACGCCCAGCGGTTCGTTGAAGTGGTAGGCCACCGTGTCGTGATCGATCTCGGACAGCCCGCCTTCCTGGCTGCGGATGCACGAGGCGAAATAGCGGAAGTGGTCGATGGCCAGCGGAATGTCCGCGGCGCGGGCTTCGCGGATGGGCTTGCCGTTGTCCCAGGTTTCCGCCGTGGCCAGGCGTTCCAGGTTGGCTTCCATGACGTCCGCGATCTGCATGAGCATGCGGGCGCGCTCGGCGGCCGGGGTCGAACCCCATTTCGGCGCGGCGCGATGCGCGGCGTCCAGCGCGAGTTCGATGTCGCGCTCCTTCGAGCGTGCGTTGCGGGTCAGGGTCTGGCCCGTGACCGGCGTGACGTTGTCGAAGTATTCGCCATCCGCGGGCGACTGCCATTTGCCGTCGATGAAATTGTCGTATTGCGTCTTGAGGTCCAGACGGGTGCCGTAGGTCTCCGGGGTAACGCGGGTCGCGATATCCATGCTTGTCTCCGTATCGTTGGAATGGCGGCAGTGGGCTGCCTGTCCGGTATCAAGCAAAACGTGTGCCAGTCGGGGCATCCCGGCTGGACAGCCCGCCGCACGCGTGCGAAAGTAGTTTTTCGTTCGTTCACTGTCGCAATCCGCGACGGTGTCGCGCAACAGGTGTCGCAGCACAGGCGTCGCAGAACGCCGGTCCCAGGAGACATACATGGCCTCTCACTCCGGTCGGCAGGCGCTGACGCAGGCGCGGATGCTCTTCAACCAGCAGGGCGCGGTGCCGGGCGGCATGGTTGCCGAACCCATCCTGCGTTCGTGGCGCCGCTGCGCCGACCTGGGCTTCGACATGCGGGGCGTGCGCCGCGCCGAGCTCATGACGCAGGGCGAACTGCGCGAAGCCCAGCAGCGCAACGAAGCGCTGCGCCGCCTGTCCGAACCCGCCATCGCCTACCTGCGCCGCCAGGCCGGCGGCAGCGGCAACCTCGTCATCCTTTCCGACGCGCAGGGTCTGGTGCTGGACTCGGACGGCGACACGGGATTTGCACATCGCGCCTCGCGCGTGGCCCTGATGCCCGGCGCGCCGTGGGACGAAGCCGCCGCCGGCACCAATGCCATCGGCACCGCGCTGGTCGAAGGCCGGCCCATCGCCGTGCATGGCGCCGAACACTACTTCGAACCCAACCGCATCCTGACCTGCGCCGCCGTCCCCATCACCGACAGCGAAGGCCGCACGCTCGGCGTGCTCGATCTCTCCAGCCAGGCACGCGACGTGCGCCCCGATGTGCTGGCGCTGGTGCGCGGGGCGGTGGACCGCATCGAACACCAATTGTTCGAAAGCGCCTATGAACAATGCACGGTGCTGCGCCTGCATGCCGACCCTGCGGGGCTAGGCCAGCCCGGCGAAGCGCTGCTGGCATTCCAGGGCGACCTGCTCATCGGCGCCAACCGGCGCGCGTTGCAGGCGCTGGCGCTGGCGGCGACCGCGCTCGGCGTGTACCGCTACGCGGACGTGTTCGACGGCGACATCGAACGATGCCCGGACGCGACGGGCAGGGTGCACACACGAACAGGCGCGAGCTATCACGCGCGACTGCGCATGCCGCGCACGCGGGCGCCGCAGCCGCCTGCCGCGCCGGCGGCGCGCGCGCCGGGCGCGCTGGCCGGAACGCCGGCCCCCAGCTTCGACGCCGCGACGCTAGGCGCGCTGGCGCGGGCGGTGCATCTGGCGGACGCCGGCGTATCGATCCTGCTGCAGGGCGAAACGGGCGTGGGCAAGGAGGTGTTTGCGCGCCAGATCCACGCGCGTGGCCAACGCGCGGCCGGCCCCTTCGTGGCGGTGAACTGCGCCGCCTTGCCCGAAAGCCTGATCGAATCGGAATTGTTCGGCTACGAAGACGGCGCCTTCACCGGCGCGCGCCGCCAGGGCAGCAAGGGCCTGCTGCGGCAAGCGCACGGCGGGGTGCTGTTCCTGGACGAGATCGGCGACATGCCGCTGCTGCTGCAATCTCGCCTGCTGCGCGTGCTGCAGACGCGCGAGGTCTCGCCATTGGGCGCGGCGCGGCCCGTGCCGGTCGACTTCACCTTGGTGTGCGCCACGCATCGGCCGCTGGCGCACGAAGGCCCCGACGCACCGGTGCGTCCTGACCTGTACTTCCGGATTGCTGAATACACCGTCACGCTCGAGCCCCTGCGCGCTCGGGCCGACCGCCTGGAATTGCTGCGCGAGCTGTGGGCGGCGCAAGGCGCGGGTCCCGCGCTGCCGCCCGCCATCGAAGCCGTTCTTGCGGCGTATTCATGGCCCGGAAATTACCGGCAACTGGCATCGGTGCTGCGCACGTTGCATGTGTTGGCGGGACCGGCGGGCAGGGTGGATGCCGACATGCTGCCGGCGGAATTGCGCGATGCAACATTGACGCCCGCACCGGCCAGCGGATCCGGCGATCTGCACGCCATGACGGACGCCGCGATCCGGGCCGCCTTGGCCGAGAACGGCGGCAGCGTCAGCCGCGCGGCGCGCGCGTTGGGCGTGCACCGTAGCACGGTGTACCGGCGCGGCGCCGCATGGGGCCTGGCCCGGCCCAAATAACGCCGCCCCGCTCCGCGCGTTCAGCCGATCAGACGCGCCAGTTCCGCACCCGGATCCTTGGCGCGCATGAATGCTTCGCCCACCAGGAACGCGTCGACCTTGTGCTCGCGCATCAGCTTCACGTCTTCCGGTTTCAGGATGCCGCTTTCGGTCACGACGCGCTTGCCGGCCGGAATGCGAGGAAGGAGATCCAGCGTGGTCTGCAAGCTGGTTTCGAACGTGCGCAGGTTGCGGTTGTTGATGCCCAGCAGCGGCGTCTTGAGCGTGAGCGCAACCTCCAGCTCTTGCGCGTCATGCACCTCGACCAGCACGTCCATGCCCAGCTCGATCGCCAGCGTTTCGTAGTCGCGCAATTGCGCGGGGCTGAGCGCGGCCACGATCAGCAGCACGCAGTCGGCGCCCATCGCGCGCGCGGCGACGATCTGGTACGGATCGATCACGAAATCCTTGCGCAGCACCGGCAGCGCGCACGCGGCCCGCGCCTGGCGCAGGTGGTCGTGCGAACCCTGGAAGAACTGCACGTCCGTCAACACGGACAGGCAGGCTGCGCCGTGCACGGCGTAGGTGGCCGCGATCTCCGCGGGCGCAAAGCCCTCGCGGATGACACCCTTGGAGGGCGAGGCTTTCTTGATTTCAGCGATGACGCCGGCCTTGCCCTGCGAGATCTTGTCTTCGATGGCCTGGGCGAAACCGCGCACGTCCTGGCGCGCCTGCGCTTCGCGCAGGACTTCGGCTTCGCTGCGCATCTGGCGAGCGGCGGCGACTTCCTCGGCCTTGACGGCGAGGATCTTCGCGAGAATATCGTTCATTTCTGGAATGTCCGGGTGTATGCGCAGAATTCTTCCAGCTTGGCTCGCGCCGCGCCGGTGGAAATTAGTTCAAATGCTAGCGCTAAGGCTTCGGGAATGGAATCGGCTTTGTTGCCGGCATAGATGGCGAGCCCGGCGTTCAGGGCGACGATGTCTCTGGCCGCGCCCTCGACATTCTCCAGCGCCTCTATGACAAGCTCGCGCGACTGCTCGCGATTGGACACCTTGATGCTTCGGTTGGACATCATGGATAGCCCGTAGTCCTCGGGATGGATCTCATACTCGCGGACCACGCCGTCCTTCAGTTCGCCGACCATCGTGGCCCCGCCCAGCGAGGCCTCGTCCATGCCGTCCTTGCCGTGCACGACCAGCACGTGGCGCGAGCCCAGGCGTTCCAGCACGCGCACCTGGATGCCGACGAGGTCGGGGTGGAACACGCCCATCAGCTGGTTGGCGGCGCCGGCCGGATTGGTCAGCGGACCGAGGATGTTGAAGATCGTGCGCACCGCCAGTTCCTTGCGGACGGCGGCCACGTTCTTCATTGCGCCGTGGTGGGCGGGCGCAAACATGAAACCGATGCCGGTCGCCTGGATGCATTCGGCCACCTGTTCCGGGGTCAGCACCAGGTTGGCGCCCAGCGCCTCCAGCACGTCGGCGCTGCCGCTGGACGACGAGGCGCTGCGGTTGCCGTGCTTGGCAATCGGCACGCCGGCCGCGGCCGCGACGAACATCGCAGTCGTGGAAATGTTGAACGTGTGGCTGCCATCGCCGCCCGTGCCGCACATGTCCAGCAGGTCGTTCGGATTGGGAGTGACAACGGGCGTGGCGAACTCGCGCATGACCTGCGCCGCGGCGGTGATCTCGCCAACGGTTTCCTTCTTGACGCGCAGGCCCATCAAGAGCGCGCTGGCGATCTGCGGCGACATCTCGCCGCGCATCAGCATGCGCATCAGGTGCAGCATTTCGTCGTGGAAAATTTCGCGGTGTTCGATGCAGCGCGTCAGCGCTTCGGAGGGGGAAATCGTCACGGTGCGTCCTTTCAGGCGAGGTTCAGGAAATTGCGCAGCAGGGCGTGGCCGTGCTCACTCAGTACGGATTCGGGGTGGAACTGTACCCCGTACAACGGCAGCGTCTTGTGCCGCACGCCCATGATGTCGCCGTCAGGCGCCGTCGCAGTGACCGCTAGGCAGTCCGGCAGGGTGGCCGGGTCGATGGTCAGCGAGTTGTAGCGGATGACAGTGTACGGCGTCGGCAGGCCTTCAAAGATGTCAGTGCCGGTGTGCGAAAGCTGGATCGTCTTGCCGTGCATGATCTGCTGCGCACGCACGATGTCGCCGCCGAAGGCCGCGCCGATGGCCTGGTGGCCCAGGCACACGCCCAGAATGGGCTTCTTGCCGGCATACGCCTGGATCAGCGGCACCGAGATGCCGGCTTCGGCCGGCGAGCACGGGCCGGGCGACACGCAGATCTGGTCGGGATTGAGCGCAGCCACTTCTTCGAGCGTGATCTGGTCGTTGCGCGCCACGCGCACGTCCACGCCCAGCTCGCCAAAGTACTGCACCAGGTTGTAGGTAAAGGAATCGTAGTTGTCGATCATCAACAGCATTTTTTTCTCCTCGGGGCCTTCTGCGGCCCGGGCGGTGTCGGATTGGCCGGGGCTCAGATGGGTTCGTCCAGGCCGTGCTGGACCTGTTCGGCCGCGCGCAGCACGGCGCGCGCCTTGGCCTCGGTCTCGGCCCATTCGGCTTCGGGGTTCGAATCGGCCACGATGCCCGCGGCCGCCTGCACGTACAGCGTGCCGTCCTTGATGACGCCGGTGCGGATGGCAATGGCCACGTCCATCTCGCCGCCGTAGCTCAGGTAGCCGGCCGCGCCGCCGTAGATGCCGCGGCGCACGGGTTCGAGTTCGTCGATGATCTTCATGGCCTCGACCTTCGGCGCGCCGGTCAGCGTGCCGGCCGGGAACGAGGCGCGCAGCACGTCCATGCTGCTCATGCCGGGGTTCAGGGTGCCGGTCACATTCGACACCAGGTGCATCACGTGCGAGTAGCGCTCGATCACCATGGTGTCGCTGACCTTTACCGACCCCACCTGCGCGACGCGGCCCACGTCGTTGCGCGCCAGGTCGATCAGCATGACGTG
>NZ_DAMCTG010000069.1:0-30434 GCF_032113835.1 Achromobacter sp.
ACATGTTCCGCAATTACCCGCATCGCGGGCAGGTGTTCGTGGAAGAGGTCGAAGATCTGGCCCGCGACCGTGGAGAGGTGGCATGAGCCGCAACGCCACTCCTGACGTGAAATCCACCGCGCGTGGCGCCGAGGCCATGCAATGAGCCTGATCGCCGATCTCACCGCGAGCGTCAATGCCGTACGGCCCGGCCGTACCCGCATGCGCAACTTCGACATGCCGCTGGTCATTGCGGCATCGACGTTGCTGCTGCTTGGCTTGCTGATGGTGTATTCGGCGTCGATCGCGCTGGCCGACGGCCCGCGCTACGCGTCCTATGGCCGCTATTACTTCGTGATCCGCCACGGTCTCTTCGTGAGCGCGGGTCTGCTGGGCGCCGCCGTGGTGCTGGCGATCCCCATCCGGGTCTGGCAACGTCTGGCCGTGCCGCTTTTCGTGGTGACGATGGTGTTGCTGGTGGCGGTGCTGATTCCGGGCATCGGCCGCGAAGTCAACGGCGCGCATCGCTGGATCCCGCTGGGTCCGCTGAATTTCCAGCCGTCCGAACTGATGAAGCTTGCCGCCTTGCTTTATGCGGCCGACTACACCGTGCGCAAGCAGGAACACATGCAGGCCTTTGCCCGCGGCTTCCTGCCGATGGCGTTCGCGCTGGCCGGCGTCGGCATGCTGCTGCTGCTCGAGCCCGACCTGGGCGCGTTCATGGTGATCGTGGCCATCGCCATCGGCATCCTGTTCCTGGGCGGCATCAACGGCAAATATTTCAGCAGCCTGCTGGCCGTGCTGGTTGGCACGTTCCTGATGCTGATCTGGCTGTCTCCGTGGCGCCGCGCGCGTTTGTTCGCCTACCTGGATCCCTGGAACGAAGACAACGCCTACGGCAGCGCCTACCAGCTTTCGCACTCGCTGATCGCGCTGGGGCGCGGTGAATGGTTCGGCGTGGGCCTGGGCGCCAGCGTCGAGAAACTGCATTACCTGCCCGAGGCGCACACCGACTTCCTGATGGCGGTGGTCGGCGAGGAGCTGGGCTTTGCCGGCGTCATGCTGGTGATCACGCTGTTTGCGATCATCGTCTATCGCGGTTTCGACATCGGCCGTCAGGCCATCGCCATGGAACGCACGTTCGCCGGCCTGGTCGCGCACGGCGTAGCCATGTGGTTCGGCGTGCAGTCGTTCATCAACATGGGCGTATGCCTGGGCCTGCTGCCCACCAAGGGTCTGACGCTGCCGCTGATGAGCTATGGCGGTTCGGGCGTGGTGATGAACCTGTGCGCGCTGGCGATGCTGATCCGGGTCGACGTGGAAAACCGCATCATGATGCGCGGGGGACGGGTATGACCGCCGCCCGCACCATCCTGATCATGGCCGGCGGAACCGGCGGCCACATCATGCCGGGCCTCGCCGTGGCCGATGTGCTGCGCGCGCGCGGCTGGCGCGTGCTGTGGCTGGGCAATCCCGAAAAGATGGAAGGCCGCCTCGTGCCGCCGCGCGGCATCGAACTGGTGCCGCTGCGCTTCCAGGGCGTGCGCGGCAAGGGTGCTTCCGCGCTGCTGAAGCTGCCCTTCCTGCTGTTGCGCGCATTCGCGCAAGCGTGGTCACGGCTGTCCGACGTGCGTCCCGACGTGGTGCTGGGCATGGGTGGCTACGTGGCGTTTCCGGGCGGCGTGATCGCGGCGCTGCGCGGCACGCCGCTGGTCGTGCACGAACAGAATGCCGTCGCCGGCACCGCCAACAAGTGCCTGGCGAAGATGTCGCGCCGTGTGCTGAGCGGATTTCCCGGCGTGCTGCCCAAGGGCGAAGCCATGGGCAACCCGGTGCGCGCCGACCTGTGCGCCTTGCCGGACCCCGCCGAACGCTATGCCGGCCGCACCGGTCCGCTGCGCGTGCTGGTGGTGGGCGGCAGCCTGGGGGCGCAAGCCTTGAATACCACCGTGCCGCAGGCGCTTGCGCGTCTGCCGCAGGGCAACCGGCCGACGGTCGTCCACCAAGCCGGTGAACAACATTTGCCGGCGCTGCAGCAGGCCTACGCCCAGGCGGGCGTGCAGGCCGATTGCCGCGCCTTCATCGACGACATGGCGGGCGCCATGGCCGACGCCGACCTGCTGATCTGCCGCGCAGGCGCCATGACGGTGTCCGAAGTGGCGGCCGCCGGCGTCGCGGCGCTGTTCGTGCCGTTCCCCCACGCCATCGATGACCACCAGACCGCCAACGCGCGCTTCCTGAGCGACGCGCAGGCCGCCTGGCTGCAGCCGCAGACCGCCCTGACGCCCGAGTGGCTGGCGGACTGGCTGGGCCAGCGCACCCGACAAGAACTCGAGGCTGTCGCCGTCCGGGCCCGCGCGCACGCGCGTCCCGACGCGGCCGCCCATATCGCCGACGTCTGTGAACAAGCAGCGGGGCGTTCATCATGAAACACAGAATTCAACATATCCATTTTGTAGGCATCGGCGGTTCGGGCATGAGCGGCATTGCCGAAGTGCTGCTGAACCTGGGCTACGACATCAGCGGTTCCGACCTGAACGAGTCGGCGGTGACGCGCCGCCTGGCCGGCCTGGGCGTGAAGATCGCGATCGGCCATGCCGCCAGCAACGTCACGGGTGCCAGCGCCATCGTCACGTCCACCGCGGTGGCGGGCGACAACCCCGAAGTGATCGCGGCGCGCTCGGCGCGTATCCCGGTGGTGCCGCGCGCCATCATGCTGGCCGAGCTGATGCGCTTGAAGCGCGGCATCGCCGTGGCCGGCACGCACGGCAAGACCACCACGACCAGCCTGGTCGCCAGCGTGCTGGCGGCGGGCGATCTGGATCCCACGTTCGTGATTGGCGGCCGGCTGAATTCGGCGGGCGCCAATGCGCGGCTCGGGCAGGGCGACTACATCGTGGTCGAGGCCGACGAGTCGGACGCCTCGTTCCTGAACCTGCTGCCCGTGATGGCCATCGTGACCAATATCGATGCCGATCACATGGACACCTACGGGCACGACGTGGCGCGGCTCAAGAGCGCCTTCATCGAATTCACGCAGCGCCTGCCGTTCTATGGCAGCGCCGTGCTGTGCTCGGACGACGCCAACGTGCGCGAAATCATGCCGTTCGTGTCGCGTCCCATCACGACCTACGGCCTGAACGAGGAAGCCCAGGTGCGGGCATACGAAGTGCAGCCCGACGGCACGCGCATGCGCTTCAACGTGCAGCGCACCCACCGTGACACGCTGCTGCCGCCGCTAAACGTCGAACTGAACCTGCCGGGCCTGCACAACGTGCGCAACGCGCTGGCCGCGATTGCCGTGGCGACCGAGCTGGGCGTGTCCGACGCCGCCATCTGCGAGGCGCTGGCTTCGTTCAAGGGTGTGGGCCGCCGCTTCACGCAGACGGGCGAATTCCCTGTGCCGGCCAACCATGGCGGCGGCACCTTCACGGTGATCGACGACTACGGCCACCATCCGGTCGAGATGTCGGCGACGCTGGCTGCGGCGCGCGGCGCCTGGCCCGACCGCCGCATCGTGCTGGCCTTCCAGCCGCACCGCTACACGCGGACTCGCGATTGCTTCGAGGACTTCGTGCGTGTGCTCGGCACCGCCGACGCCGTGCTGCTGACCGAGGTCTACGCCGCTGGCGAACCGCCGCTGGTCGCGGCGGACGGACGCGCCCTGTCGCGCGCGCTGCGCGTGGCCGGCAAGGTCGAGCCGGTGTTCGTGGAAGACGTGGCGGAGCTGCCGCAGACCATTGTGGATTTCGTGCGCGATGGCGACGTCGTCGTCGTGATGGGAGCGGGTTCGATCAGCAAGGTCCCGGCCCAGGTGGGAGAGTTGGCATGAGCAAGCAATTCGGCAAGGTGGGTGTGTTGTACGGCGGCCGGTCCGCCGAACGTGAGGTCTCGCTCATGTCCGGCAAGGGCGTGCACGAGGCGCTGACCAGCGCCGGCGTGGACGCGCATCTGTTCGACACCGGCGAGCGCAGTCTTGCCGAGCTGGCCGATCAAGGCTTTGACCGCGTGTTCATCGCGCTGCACGGCCGTTACGGCGAAGACGGCACCTTGCAGGGCGCGCTGGAACTGCTGGGCATCCCGTACACCGGCAGCGGCCCGATGGCCTCGGCGCTGGCCATGGACAAGACCATGACCAAGCGGATCTGGCTGCAGCATGGTCTGCCCACGCCCGACTTCGAAGTGCTTGATGCCGACACCGAACTGCGCCTGGTTCCGGACCGCCTGCAGCTGCCGCTGATCATCAAGCCGCCGCACGAGGGCTCGACCGTGGGCATCACCAAGGTCGTTGGTTACTCCGACATGAAGGAAGCCTACGCCGCGGCCGCGCAGTACGACAGCGAGGTCCTGGCCGAGCAGTTCATCACCGGACGCGAGCTGACCGTGGCGGTGCTGGGCTCGGGCAAGGCGGCGCGTGCGCTGCCGGTGATCGAGATCGCGGCGCCGGGCGGCAACTACGACTACGAACACAAGTATTTCTCCGACGACACGCAGTATTTCTGCCCGGCCGCCTTGCCCGCGGACGTCGCTGAAGAAGTCGCGCGGATTGCCGTGAAGGCGTATCAGACGCTGGGCTGCGAAGGCTGGGGGCGCGCGGATTTCATCCTCGATGCCGACAACCGTCCCTGGCTGCTTGAAATGAATACCTCGCCCGGCATGACCGGCCACTCCCTGGTGCCCATGGCCGCGAAAGCCGTGGGGATCAGCTATGCAGAATTGTGCGTGGCCATCCTGTCCGAGGCCTCGTGCAAGGTGCACGGCCACGCCCGCAACGCTTGACCTGGATACTCCGTGTGGAACGACGCTCGTACTACCAACCTGATCGCCAACACGCTTGCCGTGCTGGCGGTTGCCGCCTTGCTCATCGCGGGCGTGGTGTGGGTAGCGCAGCGTCCGTATTTCACGCTGTCGGCGATCGAGCTGGAATCGATGCCGGACACCGAGCTGCACTACGTGTCGACGGGCGCCGTGCGTTCGGCGATCGCGGGCCGCGTGAAGGGCAACTTCTTCACGGTGGACCTGGACGACGCGCGCGAGATCTTCGAATCGGTGCCGTGGGTCCGGCATGCCACCGTGCGGCGGATCTGGCCGAACGTGCTGCGCGTGCGCATCGAGGAGCAGCAGCCCCTGGCGCTGTGGAACGAGAACCAGATGATCAACACCTGGGGCGAGGCGTTCACGGCCAACACGGGCGAGGTGGACGACGACACGGTGCTGCCGCAGTTCTCCGGACCCGACGGCACGGAAGCGCTGGTCGTGCAGCGCTACGCCGAGCTGGCGCGCTGGTTCGCGCCGCTGGACATGCATGTGGAACAGTTGGAACTGAGCCCGCGCTACGCCTGGCGCGTCGTGCTTTCCAACGGCATGCTGCTGGACCTGGGCCGGGATCCGGGCGCGGATGCGCCGGACCCGCACGGCCTGCCCGGCGCCTTGCCGTTCGCGGCTCGTATTCAACGCTTTGTGCAGGCGTGGCCCACCGTGGCGGGGCGCCTGGAAGGGCGCACCCTCACGCAGGCCGACCTGCGCTATCCGAATGGTTTCGCCCTGGCGCTGGCCCCGTTGCCCGCGTCGGAAACCAAATCCAAATCCACACCGAAACCTCCCAAGAAACGCTAACGCCATGACCCGTGACATCAAGGACCTTATCGTCGCCCTCGATATCGGCACCAGCAAGGTGGTGGCTGTGGTGGCTGAAATCCTGCCTGAAGGCCGCTTCGAGGTGCTAGGCCTGGGCCAGCACGAATCGCGCGGCATGCGCAAGGGCGTGGTCGTCAATATCGAGACCACTGTGAATTCCATTCAGCGCGCGCTTGAAGAAGCCGAGCTGATGGCAGATTGCAAGATTCGAGACGTCTACACCGGCATCGCCGGCAGCCATATCCGCAGCTTCAATTCCAGCGGCATGGTCGCCGTGAAGGACAAGGAAGTCACCGCCACCGACGTCGCCCGCGTCATCGAGACCGCCAAGGCGGTGAACATTCCGACCGACCAGCAGGTGCTGCACGTGCTGACGCAGGAGTTCATCGTCGACGGCCAGGAAGACATCCGCGAACCCATCGGGATGAGCGGCCTGCGCCTGGAAGTGCGCGTGCACATCGTGACGGGCGCGGTCAGCGCCGCGCAGAACATCGTCAAGTGCGTGCGCCGCTGCGGCCTGGAAGTGCAGGACCTGATCCTGCAGCCGCTGGCCTCCAGCCTGGCCGTGCTGACGGCCGACGAAAAGGAGCTGGGCGTCGTGCTCGTCGACATTGGCGGGGGCACGACCGACGTTGCCATCTTCACCGGCGGCGCGATCCGCCACACCGCCGTGCTGCCCATCGCCGGCGATCAGATCACCAACGACATCGCGGCGATGCTGCGCACGCCCACGCCCGATGCCGAAGAAATCAAGCTGCGCTACGGCGTTGCCAAGCAGGTACTGGCCAGCCCGGACGAGTCCGTGGAAGTGCCGGGCCTGGGCGACCGCGGCCCGCGCCAGGTCAAGCGCCAGGCGCTGGGCGCGGTAATCGAACCGCGCGTGGAAGAACTGTTCACGCTGGTGCAACAGGTGGTGCGCGATTCCGGCTACGAGGACCTGCTGGCTTCCGGCGTGGTCCTGACCGGCGGATCCGCGCAGCTGCCCGGCATGATCGAACTGGCCGAGGACGTGTTCCTCAAGCCGGTTCGCGTGGCGGTCCCCGAGTATGAAGGCAGCCTTGCCGACGTGATGCGCAACCCGCGCTTCTCGACGGTGATGGGGCTGCTGCAGGAAGCGCGCATGCAGCGTGTGCGTGGCCGCAAGGTGGCAGCGCAGACGGGCAACTTCAAGAGCCTGCTTGCGCGCATGAAAGAGTGGTTCATGAATTAAAGGGTGCAGGTTGGGGCCTGCTCCTTGGTGCGAACCGCGGCTGTCTAGCGGAGAGCGCCAGAAAGAGGAGGCGTCTCAAACCCGTGGCGGGCCTATGTAGCCGGCGTCGGCTTTGAGGCGATTCACAAATAGGTTGTTGGGGAATTTTTGTGATTTGCAAAATCGGACTTGTGAGGGAGTCATCATGATGAACTTTGAGATGCTTGAGAACAACACCAAAGGGACCGTAATCAAGGTCGTTGGTGTGGGCGGTGCGGGCGGCAATGCCGTGGCGCACATGATTCGCAGCGGTGTGCACGGGGTGGATTTCATCTGCGCCAATACCGATGCGCAAGCGCTGGCGGCAACCAATGCGCCGGTGCAGATCCGCCTGGGCCGCACCGGCCTTGGCGCGGGCGCCAAGCCCGAGCAGGGACGCGCGTCGGCGGAAACCGCGCGTGAGGAAATCCGTGCCGCGCTGAACGGCGCGCACATGGTCTTCATCACCGCGGGCATGGGCGGCGGCACCGGTACCGGTGCAGGTCCGGTCGTGGCCGAAGTGGCGAAGGAACTGGGCATCCTGACCGTGGGCGTGGTCACCAAGCCTTTCACCTTTGAAGGCAACAAGCGCCTGAAGATGGCCGAGGACGGTATCTCGGAACTGGCCAAGCACGTGCATTCGCTCATCGTGGTGCTCAACGAGAACCTCTATGAACTGATGGACGAGGACGCGACGCAGGAAGACTGCTTCCGTTCGGCCGACGACATCCTGCACAACGCGTGCGCAGGTATCGCCGAAATCATCAACGTCGAAGGCAACGTCAACGTCGACTTCGAAGACGTGAAGACGATCATGGGTGAGCAGGGCCAGGCCATGATGGGCACGGCGTCGGCATCGGGCGCGGATCGCGCACGCGTTGCCGCCGAGCACGCCATTGCTTGCCCGCTGCTGGAAGGCGTGGATCTGAACGGCGCGCGCGGCGTGCTGGTCAACATCACCGCCAGCCGCTCGCTGAAGATGCGCGAAACGCGCGAAATCATGGAAACGATCCGCAGCTACGCTTCGGACGACGCGACCGTGATCTTCGGCACCGCCTATGACGAATCCATGGGTGAAAACCTGCGCGTCACGGTGGTTGCAACCGGCCTTGGCCGTGCGCAAGCCCGTCCGCAACTGGTGCAGACCACCGCTGAAGTGCTGCGCACCGGCACCGACAACATGCCCATGGGCACGATGCCGGCCGGTCAAGGCGGTGACTACCGCAATCTGGACATGCCGTCGGTCATGCGCAATCCGCGCAGCCAGGCGTCGGCCCAGGTACGCGCGCTGGAAAGCTCGGGAATGGATCATTTCGACATCCCGGCCTTCCTGCGCAAGCAGGCGGACTGAACCTAGAGCCGGTCAACGGCTCTAACTGCACTCCCTCATCTCCGGCTCGCCTGTCCCCACGGGCGAGCCGGAGGCAGAGCGGTCCGTGTTTCCCTTGCACGTTAAATAAGGGACGGAGGTTTCGGTCGGTCAGAGCGCCACTTTGAATGGCGGCCTGGATCGGACAGCGTTACAATACTTCGGTTACGCCGGCAATCCGTACTTATCTTGCCGGCTTCCGGGTTCAAAATTCCAAGTCTCATGTTCCGACAGCGCAGCATCCAGAATCTCGTCCGCACGACCGGCGTCGGCGTCCACTCAGGACGGCGGGTGGAGCTCACCCTGCGTCCGGCACAGCCCAATACAGGCATCGTCTTTCACCGTGTAGATTTGCCACAGGTCGTTGACCTGCCCGCGCAAGCCACGGGCGTGGGCGATACCCGCATGGCGTCCGTGCTGCAGCAGGGCAATGTTCGCGTGTCCACTGTGGAACATCTCATGTCGGCGTTGGCCGGCCTGGGTATCGACAACCTGCACGTCGACCTCACTGCCGAAGAAGTCCCCATCATGGACGGCAGCGCGGCGACGTTTGTTTATCTGTTGCGCTCGGCGGGCATCGTCGAGCAGAACGCGCCCAAGCAATTCATCCGTGTCCTGAAGCCGGTGGAAGTGCGTGAAGGCGAAGGCCGCAACGAGAAATGGGCCAGGCTCGAACCCCACGAAGGGTACGCGCTGGCTTTCTCGATCGACTTCCGCCACCCCGCCATCGACTCCACGGCAAATTTTGCGGAAATCGATTTCGCCACGCATTCGTACGTGCGCGAGATCGCGCGGGCGCGCACCTTTGGTTTCGTGAATGAAGTCGAGGCCTTGCGGTCGATGGGCCTGGCCCGCGGCGGCAGCCTGGACAACGCCATCGTCATGGACGAGTACCGCGTGCTGAACAGCGACGGGCTGCGTTACGACGATGAATTCGTCAAGCACAAGATCCTGGACGCCATCGGCGACCTGTATCTGCTGGGCAAGCCGCTGGTGGCGCGCTATGTGGCGTGCAAGTCGGGCCACGGCCTGAACAACCAGCTCGCCCGCGCGCTGCTCGAGCAGCGCGACGCCTGGGAAATCGTCACGTACGAATCGCAGGCAGAAGCGCCCCAGGCGTTTCGTCACGAATGGAAGCTGGCCTGACGCCAGGCTTTCCGCTGAACCCGCGCATGGGGCCTGACCCCGATCCTGCGCGGGTTTCCATTCAGATTCCCGCTTGGGTTTCTACTTAGGGACGACGCTGGCCGTCATCCCCTCGCGCGATAGTCGCAATCCGGTAGCCAACCATCCGGCCATCGGTCTGAAAAGTTGGTTTCGTGACGTTTCCGGTCCCTTGAGTTGCCGGACAAAGCCCGGTTGCTCAGCTACTCTTGTGATGCTTCAAGAGCTTGGCGACGGCGTCGGCCAACGGACCCGGCCGCAGATTGTCGTGCAGCGTCTCGAACGCGCCCAGGGCCTTGTCGTTCAGGGGCTGCGCCTCTTTGGGAGGGCGCGGCTGCCGGGCGCCGGGCTTGGGTAACCCGGCTTGTACCTTGATGGCAATTTCGTTAAGGTTCCAGCCCTGGTCCGCCAGTGATCGCGCGATGCGCGGCGCCAATTGACGCATTTTGGCCGCATGCGCGGCGGTGGGCACCACCAGATGCAGACACAGGTTTTCCAGTTTGGCGACCTGGCACACAGCACCCAGCGGGGCGGGCAACACCGCCGCCACCGCATACTGAATTTGCAGATGCTTGCGGGCAGTCGCCAACACACCGGCGCCCCGCATGTCATGACCCAGCCATCCCAGGGCGGTATTTTCTCCGCGCCGGCTGGTACTGGAACGTTGACGGTATGAAGCGGGTCTATTCATGCCGGCTTTAAAAGAATTAGGAAGCAAACCTTGAAGATCGTGATTATGCACGCCCGCGACGGGCAGGACGGGCATTTCACCCTGGGCGGCGCGCGACTGGCGTTGTTTCTGGGTGGCGCCTTGATTACCGCGGCCGTTTTCGGCGCAGCGCTTCAACGATACATCACTCCCATCCTTCCCGCCGTGCACACGATGGGATGGCCGCTGTCGGAGCAGCCGGGGCGCGATGCCGATTTCCTGCGTGAAAACATGAATTTGCTGGCCTCGAAGGTCGGCGCGCTGCAGGCCAAGCTGGTCAGCATCGACGGTCTGGGCCAGCGCGTGGCCAAGGTGGCGGGCGTCGCCTATACCGACCCCGAATTGGCCCAGCAACTGGCGGCGGCGCAGCCCGAGGCGCCGGCTCACCCCGAGGCCACGCAGGTCATGGACGATCTCTTCACCGACCATCCGCCGCCCAGCGCGGCGTCGGCCGAGGCGCTGGGCCGGCAGCTCGACGAGATCCAGGCACGGCTGGCGCAGCAGACCGACAATCTGAAGCTGCTGGATGCGGCCCTTACCAAGCGCTCGGCGGATCAGGCGCGCATGCCGACCGCCATGCCGATCACCGATTACCCCTATCTGTCGTCGTCGTATGGCTGGCGCCGCAACCCGGTGACGGGCCGCTCGGCCATGCACGAAGGGCTGGATTTCGCGGCGCCCTCGGGCACGCCGATCCTGGCCGCGTCCGGCGGCGTGGTGCTCGAGGCCAAGTGGGCGCCGGGCTTTGGCAACATGGTCGAAATCGACCATGGCGACGGCCTGATTACCCGCTACGCGCATGCGTCCTCGTTGCTGGTCAAGCAGGGCGATCTGGTCGAGCGCGGCCAGCAGGTCGCGCGTGTCGGCAGCTCCGGCCGCTCCACCGGGCCGCACCTGCATTTCGAGGTCCGCCTTGCCGGACAGCCGCTGGATCCGCGGCTCTTCCTGGGGCCCCAGCCTCAGCACGCGCCGCCCGCCGTCGCGCAGGCCGCCGCGCCGTGAACCCTTCGCGGGTTGGCCGGTCAAACCGGCCAACAGTGCTACCCTGGTCATAGGTCCAGGCTATTACGCTCCAGGTGCGTTAAACTGGTTCGTTTCCCAGCGGACCCCCGCTCAACCAATAACATCAAGTCACGGGTGACGCTGCCCCAAGCGCTTTCGGGTGTGGTGTGGCTCGTGCGGCCGACATACGCATGGTTTCTCTGCTCAAAAAACTCATAGGCAGCCGCAACGACCGGCTGCTTAAGCAGTATCGCAAGCTGGTAACCCAGATCAATGGGCTCGAACCCAAGATCTCCGCGCTCTCCGACGCGGAACTGGCGGCCAAGACCGACGAATTCCGTTCCCGCCACGCCCAGGGCACGTCCCTGGACGATCTGCTTCCCGAAGCCTTCGCCGTTGTGCGCGAAGCCGGCAAGCGGGTGTTCGGCATGCGGCACTTCGACGTGCAGATGCTCGGCGGCATCGCCCTGCATAACGGCAAGATCGCCGAAATGCGCACGGGTGAAGGCAAGACGCTCATGGCGACGCTGCCCGTCTACCTGAACGCCATCGCCGGCAAGGGCGTGCATGTGGTCACGGTGAACGACTACCTGGCCCGCCGCGACGCCGAATGGATGGGCCGTCTGTACCGGTTCCTGGGCATGTCCACCGGCGTGGTGGTGCCGCAGCAGCCGAACGACGAAAAGAAGGCCGCGTACGCCGCCGACATCACGTACGGCACCAACAACGAATTCGGTTTCGACTACCTGCGCGACAACATGGAATTCCGTGTTGAGGACCGCCGCCAGCGCGTGCTGTTCTACGCCATCGTCGACGAAGTAGACTCGATCCTTATCGACGAGGCCCGCACGCCGCTGATCATCTCCGGCCAGGCCGAAGACCACACCGAACTCTACGTCCGCATGAACGCGGTGCCGCCGCTGCTTACGCGCATGGCGCACGAGCCCAAGCCGCAGGAACCGGAACCCGAAGGCGATTACTGGGTCGACGAAAAGAGCCAGCAGGTCTACCTGTCGGAAGCCGGCCACGAACACGCCGAAGGCATTCTTGCCCGCCTGGGCATCCTGCCCGAAGGCGAATCGCTGTACGATCCGCGCCACATCGCGCTGATGCACCACCTGATGGTGGCGCTGCGCGCCAACACCCTGTTCTTCCGCGACCAGCAGTATGTCGTGCAGGACGGTGAAGTGGTGATCGTGGACGAATTCACGGGCCGCCTGATGGTGGGCCGCCGTTGGTCCGATGGCCTGCACCAGGCCGTCGAAGCCAAGGAAGGCGTGAAGATCCAGCACGAGAACCAGACGCTGGCATCGATCACGTTCCAGAACTACTTCCGCATGTACGAAAAGCTGTCCGGCATGACCGGTACGGCTGACACGGAAGCGTACGAATTCCAGGAAATCTACGGGCTCGAAACGGTCATCATCCCGACCAACAAGCCCATGGTCCGTAAAGACCAGAACGACCAGGTCTTCAAGACCGACGGCGAAAAGTACAACGCCATCCTCGAAGACATCCGCGATTGCCACGAGCGCGGCCAGCCCGTGCTGGTCGGCACCACCAGCATCGAGAACTCCGAGCTGCTGTCCGGCCTGCTGAAGAAGGCCAAGCTGCCGCACGAGGTCCTGAACGCCAAGCAGCACGCCCGCGAAGCCGAGATCGTGGCCGAAGCCGGCAAGCCGGGCCACATCACGATCGCCACCAACATGGCCGGTCGCGGTACCGACATCGTGCTGGGCGGCAGCGTCGACAAGCAGGTCGACCTGATCCGCGCCGACGAATCGCTCTCCGACGCCGAAAAGACCGCGCGCATCGAGAAGATCCGCGCCGAATGGAAGCCGCTGAACGATCAGGTCAAGGCCGCCGGCGGCCTGCGCATCATCGGCACCGAGCGTCATGAATCGCGCCGTATCGACAACCAGCTGCGTGGCCGCGCCGGCCGCCAGGGCGATCCGGGCTCGTCCCGCTTCTACCTGTCGCTGGAAGATTCGCTGATGCGCATTTTCGCGGGCGACCGCGTGCGCGCCATCATGGAACGCCTCAAGCTGCCCGAGGGCGAGCCCATCGAGGCCGGCATGGTCACGCGCTCGATCGAGACCGCACAGCGCAAGGTGGAAGGCCGCAACTTCGACATCCGCAAGCAATTGCTGGAATACGACGACGTCTCCAACGACCAGCGCAAGGTGCTGTACTCGCAGCGCAACGACGTGCTGGAAGCCGCCAGCGTCGGCGCCACCGTGCAGAACCTGCGCGATGCGGCGGTGACCGACATGTTCAACACGTACGTGCCGCCGGAATCGGTGGAAGAACAGTGGGACATCCCCGCGCTGCAAAAGGCGCTGGAAGCCGACTGGCACCTGCATCTGCCGCTGACCGAGATGCTGGAAAAAGAACCCAACCTGAACGACGAAGAACTGCGCGAACGCGTGGTGGCCGCGGCGCGCGATGCGTACCAGGCCAAGGTCGACCAGGTGGGCGAGGAATCGTGGTCGCAGTTCGAGCGCTCGATCATGCTGCAGGCGATCGACACGCACTGGCGCGAACACCTGTCGGCGCTGGATTACCTGCGTCAGGGCATCCATCTGCGCGGTTATGCGCAGAAGAACCCCAAGCAGGAATACAAGCGCGAAGCCTTCGAACTGTTCTCGGGCATGCTGGAACGCGTGCGCGACGACGTCGTGAAGGTGCTGATGACGGTGCGCGTGCAGTCGTCGGAACAGGTCGAGCAGGCCGAAGCCGAAGCGGCGCAGTCGCATGTGCAGAACGTGCAGTATCACCACTCCGACTACGACGAGGCGCTGGCCTCCGATGCGCAGGAAACGGGCGCGCAGCCCACGCGCAACGCGCTGCCCAAGGTCGGCCGCAACGATCCGTGCCCGTGCGGCAGCGGCAAGAAGTACAAGCAGTGCCACGGTAAGCTGGTCTGATAAAAGGGGTTAGACTTCATGCTGCATTCTGTCGGCCGCACTGAATTCGACCACGCCGTCGTCATGGTGCGAGACCGGCTGGATGCGCTGGCGCCCCATTACGAACGGCAGGGCTTTCACCTCAGCGACAAGGCTGTGCACAACCTGGGGTCGTGCAACCGCCTGATCGTGCTGGAAGGCACGTACGTCGAATTGCTGGGTTGGCCGCCGGGCGCGCCGCCCGCGCGCAAGGAAATCGCCGATTCGCCATTTGGCCTGGAAGCGCTGGTGTTCCGGACCTATGACGCCGAGGCCACCTACACGCGGTTGCGCGACGCCGGTTTTGCGGTCAATCCCGTGCAGGACCTGTCGCGTCCCGCCATGCTGGATGGCCAGGAAGTCCAGGCCCGTTTTCATACCGTGCGTTTTGCCGAGCAGCCCTTGCCCGGCATCCGCATGTATTTCTGCCGGCATCTGACGCCCGAGTGCGTCTGGTCGCCCGAGCTGATGGCGCATCCCAACGGCGCCCGCAGCTTGCAACGTATCGACGCGCGCGCGGCGGACGCCCGCGGCGTGGCCGAGCGCCTGGCGTTTGTGGCGGACGTGACCGCCGAACCCGTCAATGGCGGGTGGGACGTGCCGTTGGCGAACCTGCGCATTCACGTCCAGCAGGACGACACGGCGCAGACGCCTGTGTTGTCGACGCTGACCCTCGAGAATCGCGACGGCGCGCACTACACGCTGGACACCGGTTTGTAGGCCGCAACCGTCCGAACGCCGCTCGACGAGCCCGCCGCTTCAGGCGGGCTTTTTCATGCCCGAAAGCTTTCCGCGCGATGCAGATTCCATCTGCCGAACGCCATCCGCTTCGGGCAAACCCGAGTTGCCGCTCAAAGTGTATGCACTTTAGTATGCACTTCATCCCGACTGGAGATTTGCCACAGGCGATCCGGTATGACGCTTCCCCAACCTGCGACCCCAGCCGCAACGCCGGCCACCTCCCGCGCGGCCCGCACCTCGGCCGGGCAGGCCGAGCTATATGGCGCCGTCAAGGCCATGGCGGTGCGGTTTGAGTTCAAGCCGGGCGAACGCATCAATGAAGTCGAGCTGGCCCGCCGGCTCAACGTCAGCCGCACGCCGCTGCGCGAGGTGCTGAACCAGTTGATGGTCGAGGGGTTTCTGACGCGCGCGGTCAACCGCGGCTTCATTGCCCGCCTGCTGGACGCCAAGCAGATTCACAGCCTTTACGAATACCGCGCGGTGCTGGAAGCCGGCATCGTGCGCGCGGCGTGCGAGCGCGCCACCGACGAGGAACTTGCCAGCCTGCGCGCCTTCGTCGAACGCTCGCGCGACGAACCCGACGACAGCGATGCCGCCCGGCTGCTGGAACTGGACGAAGCCTTTCACCTGGCGCTGGCGCGCTACTCCCGGAACGAAGAATTCGTGCGCGCGTTGGAAAGCGTCAACGCGCGCATTCATTTCGTGCGCTGGATCGACATGCAGCAAGGACGCCGCAGCCATACGCAAGGCGAGCATCTGCGCATTGTCGATGCTTTGCAGAAGCGCGACATCGAGGCCTTGCCCGGCCTCATCAGCGCGCATATCGGTCGCCGGCTGGACCAGATCACCGACGTCATACGCACGGGTTTTTCAACGATTTACATGCGGGACCAGGCCGAACCCGCCAAGGTAATGCCGGCCAACACCACAACAGCAGGGGAAAACTGATGAATAGAACGATCAAGCGGGCGCTGGCGGCGGTATGCACGCTGGCCGCGGCCGGGGGCGCATTTGTCGCCGCGCCGGCGATGGCCGAGGAACGGCCGCTGATTCTCGTCGTGCCGTATCCGCCGGGTGGCAGCACCGACATCCTGGCGCGCATCCTGCAGCCGCGCCTGTCGCAGCAGATGGGCGGCCGCGCGGTGGTCGTCGAAAACCGTCCGGGCGCCGCCAGCCAGATCGCCACGGCGTTCGTGGCGCGGGCCGAGCCGGACGGCAACACGCTGCTGGTCAGCTTCGACAACCACGGCATCAATCCGGCCGTGAAGCCCAAGCTGCCGTACGACACGTTCAAGGATTTTGTCGCCATCGGGCAGACGGTGCGCTTTCCGCTGGTGATCGGCGCGAATCCGAGCGTGCCTGGGGATAACCTGAAAGAGTTCCTGGCGGCGGCCGCCAAGCAGCCGCCCAACAAGTTCAACTACGCCTCCACGGGCGTGGGCTCGCTGAACCACCTGGCGCCGGAAGAGCTCAAGCGGCTGTCGAAGGTCGAGCTGCTGCACGTGCCGTATGGCGGCGGCGGACCGGCCATTCAGGCCGTGGTGGGCGGGCAGGCCAACATGACGTGGCTGAGCTTCGCGGCGCTGCGCGGCCAGATCCAGGCCGGCAAGATCAAGCCGCTGGCCGTCGCCGGCGAAAAGCGTCTGCCCGAATTGCCCAATGTGCCCACCGTGGCCGAATCGGGCTTCCCGGGCTTCGTCGCCTATTCGTGGAGCGGCATGTTCGCGCCCAAGGGCACGCCGGAGGCCACCGTCAAGAAGCTGACCGCGGATTTCCAGGCGGTGCTGGCCGATCCCGAGATCAAGAAGAAGATCACCGAGGCGGGCTTCGAGATCGTGGCTTCCGATGGTCCGGCGCTGGATGCGTACGTGAAGTCGGAATACGACCGCTGGAGCGCCTTCATCAAGAGCAGCAAGATCAATCTGGATAACTGAGCGGCGTCGGGCCGATGGGGGCGGCAAGCCCCCGTTCCGGCCCGGCTCCCGGATTACGTGGAGATGACATGGAACACATGAACGGCGCCGAAGCGATGGTGCGGATGCTGCAACACAACGGCGTCAAACATATTTTCGGCCTGTGCGGCGACACCACCTTGCCGCTTTACGACGCGCTGTATCGCCTGGATCACGGCATGCAGCACATCCTGACGCGAGACGAGCGCAGCGCGGCCTACATGGCCGACGCCTATGCGCGCGTGACCGGCAAGGTCGGCGTGTGCGAAGGCCCGAGCGGCGGCGGCGCGACCTATCTGCTGCCCGGCCTGGTCGAAGCCAATGAATCGTCGATTCCCGTGCTGGGCATCACGTCGGACGTGGCCGTCGGCTCGCGCGGCAAATACCCGCTGACCGAATTGGACCAGGAGGCGCTCTACCGCCCGCTGACCAAGTGGAACCGCACGATCGACCGCGCGGACCAGATTCCCGGCATGGTGCGCGCGGCTTTCCGCGCCATGACGACCGGCAAGCCTGGCTCGGCGCACCTGTGCTTTCCCTATGACGTGATGAAGCAGGAAGTGGATGCGTCCGACGTGTGGGCGCAGCCCGAGCACGGCAGCTTCCCGGCCATGCGCTTCGCGCCGGATCCCGCCGACGTGGCGCGCGCCGCGCAACGCCTGGTGGCGGCGCGCTCGCCGGTGATCATCTGCGGTGGCGGTGTCGTCATCGCCGGCGCCTGCGGCGCGCTGCAGGAAGTCGCCGAGGCCTTGAAGGCCGCGGTGTGCGTGACGGTGAGCGGGCAGGGCAGCCTGGCCGACACCCACCCGCTGAACGCAGGCGTGGTCGGGTCGAACGGCGGCGTGATGGCCACGCGCGACGTGGTGGCGGCTGCCGACGTGGTGCTCTTCGTGGGCTGCCGAGCGGGGTCGACCTCGACCGAACACTGGCGCTTCCCGAACCGCAATGTGCCGATCCTGCACATCGACATCGACCCGATGGTGATCGGCGCCAACTACCTGACCGAAGTCGGTCTGGTGGGCGACGCCAAGCTGGCGCTCGAAGCGCTGTCCGCCGAAGTGCAGGCGCGCATCAAGCATCGGCCGTCCGACGCGACCGACGGCGCGGTGCTGGCCGGCCGCGCCAAGGAGGCGCGCCGCGCGCAGCTCGAGCCGCTGGCCGCCAGCCTTGATGCGCCCATCCGCCCCGAGCGCGTGGTGCAGTCGCTGAACCGCCTGTTGCCCGACGATGCGGTGGTCTGCGCGGACCCCGGCACGCCTTGCCCGTACTTTTCGGCCTATTACGACGTCTCGCGTCCTGGCCGTCACTTCATCACCAACCGCGCCCACGGCGCGCTGGGCTTCTCGATGTCGGCGGCGCTGGGCGCCTGGGTCGGCCGTCCGCAATCGAAGTGCGTGTCGGTGATGGGCGACGGCAGCTTCGGCTTCACGGTGGGCGAGCTGGAAACCATCGTGCGCCACAAGGCGCCGCTGCTGATGGTGGTGTTCTCGAACTCGGTCTACGGCTGGATCAAGGCCAGCCAGAAGGCCGGCTACGACAAGCGCTACTACAGCGTGGACTTCAACCGCACCGACCATGCGCGCATTGCCGAAGCCTATGGCGTGAAGGCATGGCGCGTCGAGGACCCGTCCAAGCTGGACGCCGCGATCAAGGCCGCCATGGAACACGATGGCCCCGCGCTGATCGATGTGATCGCGCAGCCGCTGCAGGACACGGCGGCGCCCGTGAGCCAATGGATGGGCTGATGCGGTAATCGCATTCCTTGCATCACAATGGGGCCCTTCGCGGGGCCCCAATTTTCTTGGCCGGGCCGATTAGAAAAAAATTCCCTGGCGGCGGGCGCGCTCCTATACTGGATCGCTTCGGAGCGGCGGGCCGCGGAGGTCCGGCGCCGTCAACGCGACAGCAGAGAGGGCAGGCATGGACCTGGGGATCAGCGGCAGAAAGGCACTGGTGTTTGGCGGCAGCCGCGGCATGGGACGCGCCTGCGCCCTGCAGCTTGCGCGCGAGGGCGTGGCGGTGACCATCGCGGCGCGCAACCCGCAGACGCTCGAGCAGGCCGCCGCCGAGATATCGCGCGAGACCGGCATCGGCGTGGGCTGGGTGTCCGCCGATCTGACGCTGCCGGAAGGGCGCGACGCAGCGATCGCCGCCTGTCCGCATCCCGACATCCTCATCAACAACGCCGACGGCCCGCTGCCGGGCGACTTCCGGGACTGGTCGCACGACGACTGGATCGCCGCGCTCGACGCCATGATGCTGGGACCGATCGACATGATCCGCCGCGTGGTGGACGGCATGGTCGAGCGCCGGTTCGGCCGTATCGTCAATATCGTGTCGCGCAGCGTGAAGGCGCCGCATGCCGAGCTGGGGCTGTCCAACGGTGCGCGCTCGGGCCTGATCGGCTTCGTGGGCGGCCTGGCGCGCCAGACCGTGCGCCACAACGTCACGATCAACAATCTGCTGCCTGGCGCTTTCGCCACCGATGCGCAAACCCGGCACATCCAAGGCATGGTGGAGCAGGGCGGCAAGACGTTCGAGCAGTTGTGGGACGAACGGGCGCGCAGCAATCCCGCCGGCCGGTATGGCCAGCCAGAGGAACTGGGCGCGCTGTGCGCGTATGTCTGCTCGGCGCATTCCGGCTACATGACGGGGCAGAGTCTGCTGATCGACGGGGGCGGCTACCCCGGGACCTATTGATGGCGTCAAGACATCCCATGGACCAGACGGACCTGAAGATACTCGCGCTGCTGCAGAAGGACGCCGCCTGCTCGGTCGCCGAAGTGGCCGAACAGGTGAACCTTTCGGTGACACCATGCTGGCGCCGGATCCAGAAGCTGAAGGACGACGGTGTCATTGCGCGCAACGCCATCCTGCTGGATCCCCGTGCGCTGGGCCTGAACCTGACGGTGTTCGTGTCCATCCGCACCAGCCAGCACAACGAGAAATGGACGCAAAGCCTGATCAATGCCGTGATGGCCCTGCCCAATGTGGTCGAGTTCCATCGCATGGCCGGCGACGTGGACTATCTGCTGAAGGTGGTCGTTGAGGATATGGCGGCCTATGACCGCTTCTACCGCCGGCTGATCGGCGCGGTGGATCTGCTGGACGTCAGCGCCAGCTTCTCGATGGAAGTCATCAAAAGCACCACGGAATTGCCGCTGGGCGCGGTGTAGCCGCGACGCGCGCAAAATTTTTCCTGAGTCCCACTCCGCCGCGGATGCAAATTTCTTTCTGCGTGTTGCGCGGGCCCAATCTGGCAATGCTTTTGCGCGGTGCGCGGCGTAGGATATCGCTCACTCCAGTCTTGGAGTGAATCGGGATATCAGAGGACCCTATGTCGTTGGCAGTGCCCGCCGGCTGCGCCGGATTGCAAGAATCGCGGCAAGCAGCATCGGTGGATGACCTCCTGGCCGGCTGGAACGGCGTCGACGACCTGTGGGTGTTCGCCTACGGTTCCCTGATCTGGCATCCCGGGTTTGCCTGGCGCGAGCGGCGCCTGGCTACGGTGCGGGGCTATCACCGCTCGCTGTGCCTGTGGTCGCATGACCATCGCGGGTCGCCTGACAATCCCGGCCTGGTGTTCGGACTGGATCGCGGGGGTTGCTGCCGGGGCGTTGCCTTCCAGATTGCGGCCAGCGACGTGCCGCAGGTCTTTGAAGCCTTGTGGCGCCGGGAAATGGTCACGGGCGCCTACCGCCCGCGCTGGCTGACCTGCCACACCGATGCCGCGCCGGTGCGCGGTCTGGTGTTCCTGTTGAATCGCACCTGCCGCGAGTACGCGGCCGATCTCTGCGACGATCGTCTGCTGACGTCCGTGCGCAATGCGGTCGGACATTCCGGACCTTGCCTGGACTACGTGGTGGAAACGGCGCGCGCGCTGCGTGCGCATGGCATCGACGACTGGCGGCTGGGCGACCTGGTGCGCAAGCTGGGCCACGCGTTCTGACGCGATCAGAACTGCCAGCGGCCGAACATGAACAGCACATTGCCCGCGCCGCTTGAGCCTGGGATGTACGTGGCGTAAAGCATGGCGTCCTTGTAGCCCGCGCTGACCAGCGGCAGGATGCCGGGAAACGGCACGTAGCTCATGATGTCGTGGCGCGCGGTGAGGAACACGGTATAGCCCGCGCCCAGCCGGAAGTCGTCGCTGACCTGTCCGATCTTCAGAAAGCCATAGCCGGCGATGGGCTGCACCTTGGAGTGCGAGTCCAGAAACGCCATGGCGTACAGGCCCTGCCAATCGCCGTCCTCGTCGTAGATGCTGCGGCCGTAGCCGCCGCCCCAGGCGAGTTCGCGGAAGCTGTCGATCTTTTCGGCGCTGTACTTGGCGCGGTTGTGCCAGGCCCAGCCGCTGACATACAGGTCGTTGCCGCCTTCGGACCAGATCTGGTCGATGCGGTTGCACGCCGACTGAGCCCACGAGGGCATGTCTTCGCAAGCGTGGGCGGATACGGTGAAAACGGACAGCAGCAGGCAGAGCAGCGCGGCGCGGAGTCTGGCGGTCATTGCGGGCCCCAGGGTGAAAATGACAGTTCCGTTACTGTAACGGAGCGCGTGTCATCTTCCCTGTCAGCGGGCTGTCACCTGGGGGGCGCAAGGGGTGAGACCGTCCGATGCGGCGCCGGGATGTGGCGGGAGCGCTACAACAGAAAGATCGTGGCCAGGCCCAGGAAAATGAAGAAGCCGAGCGAGTCGGTGGCGAACGTGAGCAGCACCGACGAGCCCATCGCGGGATCCTTGCCGAAGCGCGCGCGCACCATGGGCACCAGCACGCCGACCGACGCGCCGACCAGCATGTTGCAGATCATGGCGGCCATCATCACCAGCGCGATGGACAGCGAGCGCGAGATCACCCACGCGAACAGGGCGGCCACGAGGCTGCCGCACAGGCCGACCAGCAAGGTCACGAACAGCTCGCGCTTGACGAGCTGCCACAGGTTGCGCCCGGTGATCCGGCCCATGGCCAGCGCCCGGATGATGAGCGTCATGGTCTGGTTGCCGGAGTTGCCGCCGATGCCTGCCACGATCGACATCAGGAACGCCAGGATGACGATTTGGCTGACCGTGCCCTCGAACTGCGACGCCACGAACGAGGCCGTGGCGGCGGTACAGAGGTTGAACAGCAGCCACGGCGCGCGGTTGCGCAGCGCGGTGCTGACCGGGGCGAAGATGTCTTCTTCCTGCAGACCGGCGCGCGACAGCGCCTGTTCCTGCGAGTCTTCGCGCATCACGTCCACCACGTCGGCAATGGTGACTCGGCCGATCAGCCGGCCCTGGTCGTCCATCACGGGGGCGGAAACCAGGTCGTAACGTTCGAAGGCGCCGGCCGCGTCCGCGTCGGAGTCCAGCGGGTTCAAGGTCAGGAAATCGGAATTCATGACCGCCCGCACTTCGGTCTCGGGCTCGCTGACCAACAGGCGCGACAGGGGCAGGATGCCCTGCAGCTTGTCCTGGCGGTCCACGACGAAGATCTGGTCGGTGTGGTCGGGCAGTTCGTGCAGCCGGCGTAGGTAGCGCAGCACGACTTCGAGCGTGACGTCCTCGCGCACGCGCACCATCTCGAAGTCCATGATGGCGCCGACGCTGTCTTCCGGGTAGCCCATGGCTTCCAGGAGCTGCGCGCGTTCTTCCTCGGTCAGGCCCTTTTGCACCTCTGCCACCACGTCGGGCGGCAGGTCGGGCGCCAGGTCGGCGAGCTCGTCCGCGTCCATGCTTTCGGTCGCGGCGACGAGATCCTGGCGGTCCATTGCCTCGATCAGCGATTCGCGGACCCAGTCTTCGACTTCGAGCAGGACGTCCGCGTCGTGCTCGGGGCTGACCAGCTTCCAGATCGCCTGGCGCTCGTCCTTGGGCAGCGATTCAAGAATGAAGGCGATGTCGGCCGGGTGCAGGTTGTCGACAAGCGTCTTCAACTCAGCTTCGTGCTGGCGATGCACCAGATCTTCGACCAGGGGCGCCTTGGCGTCGCCTTCTTCCTGGCGGTGGACCAGGCTTTCGACGAGCTGCTGCCGCCGCAGGCGCTCCTGGACTTCCGCGAGGGCGGTCTGGGCGTCTTCCGGATCGAGGCGGCGGGGCGTCGCGGGCGGTTTCTGCGCGGCGGCGGACTGCGTCATGCGTTACGGCTCAAAGTGTGGGAAGAGGGCGGCTGCGCCGCGCTTCGTCGGTGGCGACATACGTCAGCGTGGCCTCGGTGACCTTGACGACTTCGGCGTCCAGCCGCTGGCGTTCCGCGTAGACCTCGACGGAGACCGTGATGGACGTGGTGCCGGTCTTGACGATGGCGGCGTAGAAGCTGAGCAGGTCGCCCACGAACACGGGCTCTTTGAACTGGAAGGCATTGACCGCCACGGTGGCCACGCGGCCGGCGGCGCGGCGTGCGGCGGGGATGGACCCGGCGATGTCGACCTGGGCCATGATCCAGCCGCCAAAAACGTCCCCGTGGATGTTCGCATCGGCCGGCATCGGCATGACGCGCAACACCGCGTCGCGATGGGCAGGCAGAGTCGTAAACGGGGTTTTGGTGCTGGAGGTCATGCGGCCGACTCCAATGCTAGAGAACCAGCCGATTATGCAGGAAAAACGAGACGGCGGCGTGCGCGTTGGCGCCCGCCGCACCACTCGCCGTTCCAACCCCGCGCGGCGATCAGGTTGCCAGCTTGACGATCCCGTAGCCGCCAACCAACAGCCAGACGTAAAGGATGAAGCCCAGGGCCATCACGCGCGGGCCGGCCTTGCGGATTTGGGCGAAGCGCGTTTCGATGCCCAGCGCGGTCATGGCCATGGTCAGCGCGAAGACGTCGAGCCGGCGGATGGCCGCGACGATATCGGCGGGAATGATGTCCAGCGAATTGATGATGGCCAGCACCAGGAACCCGACGGCGAACCAGGGGATCGGAAGTTTGGCGCTCTTGCCCTGGCCGCCCGCGTGGGAGGCGGCGCTGCGCAGGTACATGCCCAGCACCAGCAGCACGGGCACCAGCAGCGCCACGCGGGTCATCTTGACGATGGTGGCAACTTCGGTGGTGGCCGGGTCGATGTTGCTGGCGGCGCCCACGACCTGCGCCACTTCGTGCACCGTGCCGCCGATGTAGATGCCGAGCGCCTGCGTGTCGAAATTCAGCCAGCCCGCGTGATAGAAGACGGGATACAGGAACATGGACAGCGTGCCGAACAGGACGACGGTGGCAACGGCCACCGCGCTCTTGTGGGGGGCAGCGCGCAGCGTGGGCTCGAACGCCAGCACCGCGGCGGCGCCGCAGATGGCGCTGCCCGCGGCGGTCAGCATGGCGGTGTCGCGGTCCAGTCCCAGCAGGCGCTGGCCGACGACGGTGCCGATCAGCAACGTGCCCACCACCACCGCCACCGATACGGCCAGCCCCGGCATGCCGACGGCGGCGATCTGCTGGATGCTGATGTTCAACCCGTAAAAGGCGACCGCGATACGCAGCAGCCGGCGCGCGGTGAAGTTGACGCCGACGCCCCAGTCCGCGGGCATGGTGCCGCGCAGGAAGTTGCCGTACAGCATGCCGCAGACGATGCCCACGACCAGCGGAGAAAAGCCGAGCTGGCGGATGAAGGGCAGATCGGCCAGCTGCATCACGGCGCCGGCCATCAGGCCCACGAACAGCACGCCGTTGAGCTTGTCGCGCCAAGGCGTGGCGGCGGCAGCCGGTGCTGCGGCAGCCGGAGCGGCTGGGAGGGGAACGGCGGTGCTGGTCGAGGTATTCATTACTGGCCCTTTGGGCATAACTACATAACTAGACGAAATATTAGATCCGGCCGTATTATTTGAAAAATCTTCAATCTAAATATTGAATATCAGAAATTCTGATATCGACGCCCATGACGCCGGATCAATTGCTCACATTTGCCGCAGTCGCCGATACCGGCAACATCAGCCGCACCGCCCAGGCGCTGCATCTGTCGCAGCCCGCAGTGTCGGGTCAGTTGCGCGCCTTGCAGGAGTGGTTTGGCGAGCCGCTGTACCGCCGCAGCGGGCACGGCATTGCGCTGACAGAAGCCGGCGAGCGCCTGGCTGAGCAGGCGCGGCAGTTGCGCCAGGTGTACCGGCAGGCGCAGGCGGTGCGGGAATCGTGGCGCGGCCTGGAAACCGGCGCGCTGCGGCTGGGCGCCAGCACCACGCCGGCCAGTTATCTGTTGCCGCGCCTGGTGGCCGACTTTCGCCATGCGTTTCCGGCCGTCAGCCTGCATCTGTCGGACGGCAATACGCGCGAGATCGTGGATCGTCTGCCGGCGCTGGATCTGGCGTTCATCGAGGGCGATGTGCCAGCAGGGCTGCCCGCCGACACGGCGGTGCACGCGTGGCGGCAGGACGAAGTGGTGGCGATCGTGCGGGCGGATCACGCCTTGGCGGGCAAGGGCGCCGCGACGCTAGGGGATCTGGCGGGGTCGCCGCTGGTGATGCGCGAACCCGGTTCCGGCGTGCGCCGGCTGGTCGAAAGGGCGTTCAGCGATGGCGGTCTGGCGCCGTCGGTCGGCCTGGAACTGGCGGGGGTGGAAGGGGTGAAGCAGGCGGTGCGCGCGGGGTTGGGCGTGGGCTTCGTGTCCGTGATGTCGATGCGTCACGAAGACGGGGCGCTGGCGGCCCTGCGTCTGCTGCCCCGGCCGCTTACCAGAACGCTGAGCATCCTGGTCCCGCACGCCGACGCTGCTGCCCGCGCCGCCGAACGCTTTCTGGCGATGTGCCTGGCGGTCGGCGGGCCGGACGCGGGAGCGGAATGACGGCCAGGCCGTTCAGGCCTTGGCCAGCCGCTTGAGCGCGAGCTGCACCCAGTAGGTGCCGCCCAGCGGCAGCAGATCGTCGTTGAAGTCGTAGCTGCCGTTGTGCAGCATGCAGGGACCCAGGCCGTGGCCGCTGTCGCGGTGTTCGCCGGTGCCGTTGCCGATCCACACGTAACAGCCTGGCAGTTCCTGCAGCATGAAGGCGAAGTCTTCCGCACCCATGGTCGGCTGCACGTTGGCGTTGACGTTGTCCTCGCCGACGATGTCGCGCAGCACGTCGGCGCAGAACGCGGCTTCGTCGGCGTGGTTGATGGTGGGCGGATAGTTGCGCTGGAACGTGAATTCGACTTCGCAGTCCATCGCCGCGCTGGTGTGGCGGGCGATCTCTTCCATACGGCGTTCGATCAGGTCCAGCACGTCCAGCGTGAAGGTGCGCACCGTGCCGCGCAATTCGGCGTGGTTGGGCACGACGTTGTCGGCGCTGCCCGCGTGGATCTGTGTGATGCTGAGCACGGCCGCATCCAGCGGATTGCGGTTGCGCGTGACGATGGTCTGCAGCGATTGCGCCATCTGCACCGCGGCCATGACGGGATCGATCCCCAAATGAGGCATGCCGGCGTGCGTGCCCTTGCCCTTGATGACGATCGAGAATTCGTTGCTGGAGGCCATGATGGGGCCGGGCGTCAGACCGAACTGGCCGGGCTTCATGCCGGGCCAGTTGTGCATGCCGAACACCGCTTCCATGGGGAATTGCGTGAAGAGGCCATCGTCGATCATGCGCTTGGCGCCGCCGCCGCCTTCCTCGGCCGGCTGGAAGATCACGTAGACCGTGCCCGCGAAATCGCGGTTCGCAGCCAGGTATTGGGACGCGGCCAGCAGCATGGCGGTGTGGCCGTCGTGGCCGCAGGCGTGCATCTTGCCTTCGTTCTGGCTGGCATGCGCGAAGGTGTTGACTTCCTGCATGGGCAGCGCGTCCATGTCGGCGCGCAGGCCCACGGCGCGATCGCCGGGCTGGTTGCCGCGGATGATGCCCACGACGCCCGTGCCGCCCAATCCGCGATGGATCTCGATGCCCCATTCCTCGAGCTTGGCCGCCACCACGTCGGCGGTGCGGAACTCTTCGAAGGCCAGTTCGGGATGCGCGTGGATGTCGCGTCGGATCTTGGAAATATCCTGGTGCCAGGCAACGATGGGTTCAAGGAGTTTCATGAGCGAACTCGGGCGGAATATGGGGAACGGACAAAGGGTATCATCATTCAAAAATCAATTTAATGGAGACAAATACCATGACGCGTCCGTGGCTTGCTCAGTATCCCCAAGGCGTTCCTGCGGAGATCTCCACCGAGGAGTATTCCTCGCTCACCGACTTGCTGGACCGGGCCTGCAAGCGTTACGCACCGCGAATCGCCTGCACGGCGATGGGCAGCAACATCACGTATGCGCAGCTTGACGGGCAGGCGCGCGCGTTCGCGGCATGGCTGCAAGGCCTGAACCTCGCAAAGGGTTCGCGCGTGGCGCTGATGATGCCCAACGTGCCGGCGTATCTGGTGTGCATGCTGGGATCGCTGCGCGCGGGCATGACGGTGGTGAACGTCAATCCGCTCTACACCGCGGACGAATTGCAGCGCCAGTTGCTGGACAGCGGCGCGTCCGTCATCGTCATCCTGGAAAACTTCGCGCATACCTTGCAGCAGGTCTCCAATCGCGGTGAACTCAAGCACATCGTCGTGACCGGTCCGGGCGATCTGCTCGGCGGCCTGAAGGCGCCGTTGGTCAACCTGGCCGCGCGCTATATCAAGAAGATCGTGCCTGCGTGGCACATCGACGGCGCCCATGCGCTGCCCAAGCTGCTGCGCGAAGGCGCGCACATGCCCTTCAATCCGCCGGCCATTTCGATGGACGACGTAGCGGTGCTGCAGTACACGGGCGGCACCACGGGCGTGCCAAAGGGCGCGATGCTGTCACACCGCAATCTGGTGGCCAACGTGCTGCAGACGGAAGCGGTGGCGCAGCCGGTCGTGCATGACCTGGCGGACCAGCAGCTCACCATCATCAGCGCGCTGCCGCTGTATCACGTGTTCGCCATGACGGTCTGCGGCCTGTATGCCCTGCATGCGGGCATGCGCAACGTGCTGATCATCAATCCGCGCGATCAGCCGTCGCTGATCAACGCATGGCGCAAGACGCCGGTAAATCTGTTTCCGGGCGTCAATACGCTGTTCAACGCGCTGGCGCATAACGAAGACTTTGCGAAGCTGGATTTTTCCGGCCTGCGGCTGACGCTGGGCGGCGGGATGGCCGTGCAGCAGCAAGTGGCCGAACGCTGGCTGAAGATCACCGGCCGGCCGCTGATCGAAGGCTACGGCTTGTCCGAGACGTCGCCGGTGGCGACGGTCAATCCCACCAACGCGACGGCGTACTCCGGTTCGATCGGGCTGCCGTTGCCGTCGACGGATGTGGCGATTCTGGACGACGCCGGCAACGAGGTGCCGCTTGGCGAGCGTGGCGAGGTCGGCATCCGCGGGCCGCAGGTCATGCTGGGGTATTGGCGCAAGCCTGATGAAACGCGCGATTCGATGACGGCAGACGGCTACTTCCGTACCGGCGACATCGGCATCATGGACGACCAGGGCTATACGCGCATCGTGGACCGCAAGAAGGACATGATCGCGGTGTCCGGATTCAAGGTCTATCCGAACGAAGTCGAGGCGGCGGTCGCGCAGCATCCCGGCGTGCTGGAGTGCGCGGCGATTGGGGTGCCCGATGAGCACTCCGGCGAGGCGGTCAAGGTGTTCGTCGTGAAGAAGGATCCGTCGCTGACCGAAGAGCAGGTGCAGCAGTGGTGCAAGGACAAGCTGACGGGCTACAAGCGCCCGCGCTTTGTGGAGTTCCGCGACGAATTGCCCAAGAGCAATGTGGGCAAGATCCTGCGGCGCGAGCTGCGGCCGGACGCGCAAGCCGCGGCGGCATCCGCGAAGACGTCCGCGTAAGCGCCAGAGGCCGCGCAAGGCGGCCTCTGGTGTCCAGGCCGCCTCTCGGCTGCCTGCGGCTTGAGTTTCAGCCCTGCTTGTCCAGATGCGGGGCAATCATTTCATGCAGCGCGCGTTCGATGGCGGGATTGCCCGCCACCACGCGCCCGCCGATCGGCCAGGGATCCTGCTTGTGCATGTCGGTGCACACGCCGCCCGCTTCGCGCAGGATCAGCGTGCCTGCGGCCACGTCCCAGGGCGCCAAGCCCATTTCCCAATAGCCGTCGTAACGGCCGCAGGCGGTCCAGGCCAGGTCCAGCGCGGCGGCGCCCATGCGGCGCACGCCGCGTGAACGGTTGATCGCGTCATGCAGCATCGGCATGTATTGCGCGGCAAATGAGAAGTCGCGGAACGGGAAGCCCGTGGCCAGCACGGCGTCTTCGATCGTCTGCGTGCGCGAGCACGTGATCCGCCGGCCATTCAGCCATGCGCCCACGCCGTACACGCCCGTGAACAGCTCTTCGCGGCAGGGGTCGTAGACCACGCCGATGACCGGCGTATCTTCGGCCAGGGTCTGGTTGGCCGACATCGACGTGCCGGCGTGCGCGATCAAGGCGATCGAGACGGCGTAGTGCGGGATGTCGTGCAAGAAGTTGGTGGTGCCGTCGAGCGGGTCGATGTACCAGGTGGCCGCGCCCTGCGCCTTGCCGCCGGTTTCTTCGGCGACGATGCCGAACTTGGGCGTGCGCGCCTTCAGCTCCTGGATGATCGCGGCTTCCGCCTCGCGGTCCGCTTGGGATACGAGATCGTTGCGGGCCTTGCGATCGATCACGAGATCGGCGCGGTGGTGCGCGTAGGATTGCAGGATGGCTGCGCCGGCATGGGCGGCCGTGACTGCCGCGTCGATCGCGGCGCACAGGTCGATGGGCGAAGCCAGCGATTGGGGCTGATCGTAGGTATCCATTGGCCCAGTGTAAGCCCGCCCATGCGTCAAACCTGTGGCAAACGGGCTAATCCATTGGACGGCGTGGTGCGCATCCAACGCGAATCGGCCGGTGGCCCGATAATTCGCGCTTCATCGTATCTGTATTTAATTGGGCTGGATGTCTGTGACTTACGTTCCGCTGGTTCCCGCAAAGGCTGGTGTCGATGCCGACGGCAGGCTGGCCAGTTCTGTCTATGGCGACGTCTATCACTCGCCGTCCGGGGCGCTGGGCCAAGCCGAGCACGTCTTCCTGCGCGGCAACGGTCTGCCGGAGCGCTGGCGGGGCCGCGCCTCGTTCACCGTCTGCGAAACGGGCTTTGGGCTGGGACTGAACTTCCTGGCGCTGTGGCAGGCGTGGCGGGACGATCCGCAGCGGCCCGCGGCGCTGCACGTCGTCTCGATGGAAGCGCACCCGTTTTCGCGGGACGACGTGGCCGCGCTGCTGGCGCGCCACGCGCCGGAGCCGCTGGCGGGGTTGGGACGCGCGCTGGCTGCGCAGTGGCCGGCGCTGCTGCCGGGACTGCATCGGCTGGAATTCGAGCATGGCGCCGTCACGCTGACCCTGGGCTTTGGCGATGCGCAGGTGCTGGCGCCGCGCCTGGGGGCGCGGGTGGACGCCTTCTTCCTGGACGGCTTTGCGCCCGAGCGCAATCCCGAAATGTGGGCGCCGCCGCTCCTGCGCGCCTTGGCCAGCGTGGCCGCGCCGGGCGCCACGGTCGCCACCTGGGCCTGCACCGGCGAACTGCGCCGCAATCTGGCCGACGCCGGCTTCGACGTGCGGCGGGCGCCCGGATATGGGGGCAAATGGCATATGACGGTGGGGCAGGTCCGCCAGGCCGGAAGCGCCGCGTTGCCGGCGGCGGTCTCGTCGGAACGGCATGCGGTGGTCGTGGGGGCGGGGCTGGCCGGCGCGGGCATCGCCCAGGCGCTGGCGGGCCGCGGCTGGCGCGTCACCGTGCTGGACGCCGCCCGGTCGCTGGGCGCGCCGGCGCATGCCGGCCATCTGGCG
>NZ_DAMCTG010000070.1:0-29829 GCF_032113835.1 Achromobacter sp.
GTGATAGAGATTGCGCAGCATGCCCGCGGTGGCGCCCCAGATGAAGTGCTTGCCGTACGGCATGCCGTAATACTGCCGAACGCGCCCGTCATCGAGCCGGGCTTCGTACAGGCGATGATTGGCCGGATCCATCAGGAACGACAGCGGCACCTCGAACACCTCGGCCACTTCGAACGCATCGGGCGCCAGCTCGAAACCCGGCCGCACCAGCGACACCACGGGAATGATCGAAAAACCCGTCGCCGTCAGGTACGGCGGCATGCTGCCCAGAACTTCGACGTGATTGGCCGGCAGACCGGTTTCCTCTTGCGCTTCGCGCAGCGCCGCATCGACGGGCGTGGCGTCGCTGGTCTCGATGCGACCGCCGGGAAAGCTGATCTGGCCCGCATGATCGTGCAGGTGCGCCGCGCGCTGCGTCAGCATGATGCTCACGCCCTCGTCGCGCGTCACCAGCGGAATCAGCACGGCCGCCGGCACGGGTGTGCCCTCGCGGCCGGGATAGCGAAGATCGTTGTCGCGCGACAGCTCAAGCGTCCAGGTGGACGGCTGGCTCAACGTGCCGCGCAGGGAATCCGGCGTCAGCAGGCGGGTAGGCACGGGCGGCAGCGATTCGTTGGCCACCACCCACGGTTGCGTCGCCGGATCGAATCCGGGGCGCGCCAGCGGCCGTCGAGGCCGCGCGGAGGACGAGGTATCAGACATACGCTCAGAAATAAGAAAAAAGGCACCCTCGCAGGTGCCTTTTTAACCCGGAAAACCGTGCCGGACGGAAACGCGGATTGGCGTGAACGTCCGACACTGTCAGGGCCGTGTACCGATAAGCGATCAAGCCGCGGAGGCTTGCTTGCTGACCAGCTTTTCCTTGATGCGAGCCGACTTGCCCGAGCGCGAGCGCAGGTAGTACAGCTTGGCGCGGCGCACGTCGCCGCGGCGCTTCACTTCGATGCTGGCGATTTGCGGCGAGTACAGCTGGAACGTACGTTCCACGGCTTCACCCGACGAAATCTTGCGCACGGTGAACGCGGAGTTCAGGCCGCGATTGCGCTTGGCGATAACAACGCCTTCGAAAGCCTGCACGCGCTTGCGAGTGCCTTCAACGACGTTGACGCTCACGATGACGGTGTCACCAGGAGCAAATTCAGGCTTGGCTTGACCGCCGGTCAGACGGGCAATTTCTTCCTGTTCCAGGATAGCGATGAGGTTCATTTGAACTCCTAGATCATCATGTCTTTGCGGACTAAAACTTTTGCCGATCGATGTTGTTCACGCCCGGACTTTCGTGTGATCGAAGAGTCGAGATTCAAGTCTTCGGTCGCAACCGGCCTGGTGCGTGTGCATGGCTACTGGTTCTCATGGGTTGTCCGCAATGCGGATTTCCGTGAGCCTGTGTCGCGATGCTATGCCGCAAGCAGAGGATGAGATTTGGCAAACCAATGATTCTACACCAAAAATTCGCCAGAGCCTCGGGTAACATGTGCGCCTTGAGCACGGTTTGCGGTACCCTTCCAACTCCCTGTAACAAACACGTCATCTGACGCTGTTCCCTCATGTCGTACTCGTCCCTGATATTGGTCGTCCTGGCGGCGATGGCCCACGCCACGTGGAACCTCCTTGCCAAGCGCGCGGCCATGGTGGGCGCGCCGTTCGTCTTTGCCTACGGGTTGTGCGCGACGGTGCTGTACGCGCCCTGGGTGATCTGGGTGCTGATGCACGACGGCATGAACTGGACGTGGCCTGTCGTCGGCGCGATCCTGACGTCCAGCCTGTTGCATCTGGGCTACAGCCTTTGCCTGCAGCGCGGCTATCAGGTGGCCGACCTGTCCGTGGTCTATCCGATTGCCCGGGGCACCGGTCCCCTGCTGTCGACGACTGGCGCCTTCCTGCTGCTGGGCGAACCCGCCACCAGCACCGGCATCGTCGGCATGCTGTGCGTCGTCGCCGGGGTGCTGCTGATCGCCACCCAGGGACGGCTCGCCATCTTCAAGCAGGCGCAGGCGTGGATCGGGGTGCGCTGGGGAGTCGTAATTGGCCTGTTCATCGCGGCCTATACGGTGGTGGACGCGTACGGCGTGAAAGTGCTGCTGATCAGTCCGGTGCTGTTCGACTGGTTCACCTGTGTGACCCGCACCGCCATGATGACCCCGCACATGCTGCGCCGCCCCACGCAATCGTGGGAATCCATGCGCGGCCATTGGCACTTGGCGCTGGCCGTGGGGTTCCTGTCGCCGCTGGGGTACATCCTGGTGCTGTATGCGCTGCGCAACGGTGCGCCGCTAAGCCTGGTGGCGCCTGCCCGGGAAATGTCCATGATGCTCGGCACCCTGGCCGGCATGTTCCTGCTGCGCGAAAAGGTGGGTGTGGGCCGTCTGGCCGGTTGCGTGTCCATTCTGGCGGGCGTGATCCTGCTGGGATCGAGCTGAGCGCCGCCGGCGGGCATCAAAGGCAGGCGGCCATCAGAAGCCGCCGGCCACGCCCAACCACATCAGGCCGGGGATCATCGCGCCCCAGGCCAGCACCAGCACCACATCCGTAATCATGGCTTTCATCGTGAGCTGATTGCCAGCCGGTTGCGCCTGGGCGTCTCCGATGCTTTGATCGCGCGCCACGGTGGCGGCGGGAGCGGCCGGGGCGACGACGGATACCCCCGCGGCGGGCAGGCTTGCGGGAGCGCCGGCCGCCGGAGCGCCGGCCGCCGGAATGCCGGCCACCGGAATGCCGGCCACCGGACCGCCGACCGAAGCCTCGTCGGGCGTCGGAGCCGGCGGGAATGGCCAGCGGGCGGGCATGCGGGTGGCGCGCGTGCGCGCATCGGACGCCGCCCCGGTCCAAGGCATGGCCACACCGGTCAGCCGGGCGCAAAAGGCGCGGGCGCGGTTGGCGCCGCGGCGCAGCGGATTCAGGGAAACGACGAGCTCATCCTGCAGGACGGAAAAATCAGCGGTGTTCATGGGAACTCCTTGGATAAACGTTCCAGCGCCGAGGCGATTCGCCCTGGCATGCACCCGAGGCAACTGCGGCCTGCGGTCAATCGAACAAAGACAATTGGCCGGCCGCCATGGCGCGCAACTGGCGCGCACCGCGCCCGTATGCGCCGCTGACCGCAGGCAAACCACCAGGAAAAGGGACCCCTGAAGACGCTTTCGCATCAACCGGGGATTGAAAATCGGTAGCGGCATTGACGGAGCTGACCGCATTGCCGGCGCCCACGACCTCACCCGACGCCGCGCCATCGAACAACGACGCTGATGCCCCGGGACCCGCCGGCGGCACGAACCGGCTGCAATCGAGCGACAGGCGGGTGCGGTTGAGCCCCAGCTTGCGCGTGGCGACCGCGAAGCGCTGGCGCAGCAGGTCGGCCCAGATACCCGTGCCGCGCATGCGCGATCCGAAGTTGGGATCGTTGCGGCGGCCGTTGCGCAGGTCTTCGATGCGATGCAGGACACGTTGCGCGCGGTCCGGGTAGTGGGCGTTGAGCCAGTCCTCGAACAGGGTCTTGACCTCCCAGGGCAGGCGCAGGACCGTGTAGCTGGCGTAATGGGCGCCGGCCGCCTTGGCCTCCTGGAGGATGTGCTCCATGGACTCGTCATTGATGAACGGGATGACCGGGGCCACCAGCACGCCCACCGGCACGCCTGCGTCGGTCAGGCTGCGCACCGCTTCCAGGCGGCGCCACGGCGCGGCCGCGCGGGGTTCCAACGTGCGGGCCATGCCGGCGTCCAGCGTGGTGATGCTGATGTAGACCACCACGAGGTTCTGTTGCGCCAGGGCTGCCAGCAAGTCGAGGTCGCGGGCGACCAGCGCGTTCTTGGTGACGATGGTGACCGGATGGCGGGTTTCGAGCGCGAGCTCGAGCATGCCGCGCGTCAGGCGCCAGTCGCGCTCGATGGGCTGGTAGGCGTCGGTGGCCGAGCCGATATTGATGGGCGACGGCTTGTAGCCGGGACGGGCCAGTTCGGCGCGCAGGGCCTCGACCGCATTGGCCTTGGCGACGAGCCGGGTTTCGAAGTCGAGCCCCGGCGAATAACCCAGGTACGAATGCGTGGGCCGGGCGTAGCAATACACACAACCGTGCTCGCAACCGCGGTACGGGTTGGCGGCCACATCAAAGGGAATGTCCGGGGAATCGTTGCGCGATAGGATCTTGCGCGCCTCTTCCGCGGTGACCGTGGTTTTGGGAGCGGGCGGCGCGGAGCGCGTGTCGGGCAGGATGGGGATGACCGTGGCGCGGGCAGCAGCGCCTGCAGTCTGTTCAACTGCAACGCCTGCAACCGCAGACGATGAAATATCGGAAATGGAATCGGGGACAGAATCGACGAAGTCGGCAGGCAGACCGGAAGCGGACCAGCCGTCGTCGACCTGCACGCGGTCATCGCGTTGGAAGCGATGCCGAACATTAGTAACCGCACCCCGACCGCGCAAGGCGGCGGGGGCGGCAGCCGGGGACCCAGAACCGGCGGGAAAAGAATGATCGGTGCGTGCCATAAAAACTACTGTACAAAAACACAGTGGTTTTGACAAGCACCAAAAGCCCTTTTCGTAAGACAGCCCAACTTTACCGCAAGAAGAAGACATCGTCTGAACAATTCGATTTCATCTTGCGATATGGCCCGGAAACCCGCGCCAGCATTGGGTTTGGACGAAAAACAACACGAAAAAACGGGCCACGCAGGCCCCCTTTTCAGCCCATATTGCGGTTTACCGCAGCATGCCCGCCGCAGCCGTCTGGTGCGTGGCTTCGTCGATCAGAATGAACGCACCGGTCGCCGCCACATCGTCATAGCGATCGACCGCCAGCGACTCGCGCGTCGTCAGCGTCACGCGTCCGATGTCGTTCATGCGCAAGGTGCCTTCGGTGTTCTCGACCTCCTGCAACTCATGGATGTCCCGATGCGACAACACCGCGCGCACCTTTGCCGACGTAAGCCGAGTCCCCGACTTCAGCAGGTACTTGCGCGCGGGATTCAACGCCTGCGCATCCAGCCAGCACAGCTCCGCTTCGAACTCACGCGACACCTGCGCAGGTGCAGCGGTGTGCACGATCACGTCGCCGCGCGACACGTCCACGTCGCGGTCCAGCACCAGCGTGATCGAATCGCCGGCCACTGCCTCATCCAGCGCGCGATCAAACGCACGCACTTCCTGCACCACCGCCGTCACGCCCGACGGCTGCACCGTCACTTCGTCGCCTGGCCGCAGCACGCCGCTGGCGACGCGGCCCGCATAGCCGCGGAAATCGTCCGCGCGGTCGCCGCCGTGGCGCGCCACCCATTGCACCGGAAAGCGCAGCGGCAACGTGCGGCCGTCGCCCGACAGGTCCAGCGATTCCAGCAGCGCGAGCAGCGGCTGCCCTTCGTACCAGGGCGTCTTGGCGGACAGCGTGACGACGTTGTCGCCGCTCAGTGCGGACAGCGGCAGCGCGTCGAAGTGCGCGATACCGAGCTTGCCTGCCAGATCGGCATAAGCATCGCGGATGCGTTCGAACACCGCGCGGTCCCAGTCCACCAGGTCCATCTTGTTCACGGCAACGACGATGTGGCGGATGCCCAAGAGGCGTGCGATGGTGCTGTGCCGCTTGGTCTGCGGCAGCAGCTTGCCGTCGGCAGCGCGGGTCGCGTCGATCAGGATGACGGCGACGTCCGCGGTCGACGCGCCGGTCACCATGTTGCGCGTGTACTGCTCGTGGCCCGGCGCGTCGGCAATGATGAATTTGCGCGTGGGCGTCGAGAAGTAACGGTAGGCGACGTCGATGGTGATGCCCTGCTCCCGCTCGGCTTCCAGGCCGTCGGTCAGCAGCGAAAAATCGATGCCGTCGCCCGCGACACGCTTGTGCTTGGCGCGCGAAATTGCGTCGAGCTGATCGGCGAAGACGCCCTTGCTGTCGTACAGCAGGCGGCCGATCAGCGTGGACTTGCCGTCGTCGACGGAGCCCGCCGTGATCAGCCGCAGCACGCCGGTGTCGGCGCCGGAAAGAAAGGAATCGTTCAGTGCGTTCATGTTGTTCCCCAGGCGCCGGCGTGCGCCGGCGCGTCATCTCATTCAGAAATAGCCTTCCTTCTTGCGGCGCTCCATCGAGGCCTCGGAAGTCTGGTCGTCCATGCGCGTGGCGCCGCGTTCGGTGATGTCGGTCACGGCGGTCTCGGCGATGATGGCCATGGTGTCGGTGGCATCCGAGGCAACCGGGCACGTGCACGAGATGTCGCCCACGGTGCGGAACCGGACGGACAGGCGTTCGACCTGTTCACCGTCGGCCGGCGGCGTCAGGCGGGTGACGGGCACCAGCAGGCCCTTGCGGCGCACCACCTCGCGTTCATGCGCGAAATAGATCGGCGGCAGCGCCAGCTGTTCGCGCTGGATGTACTGCCAGACGTCCAGCTCGGTCCAGTTCGAGATCGGGAAGACGCGCATGTTCTCGCCGCGATGCACGCGGGTGTTGAACAGGTTCCAGAGTTCAGGCCGCTGGGCCTTGGGATCCCATTGGCCGAACTCGTCGCGGAACGAAAAGATGCGTTCCTTGGCGCGCGCCTTTTCCTCGTCGCGGCGCGCGCCGCCGATGCAGGCGTCGAACCCGAATTCTTCGATGGCTTCCAGCAGCGTCACCGCCTGTGCCGCATTGCGCGAGTCGGTCTCGCGGCGCAGCACAACGCTGCCGCGCTTGATCGAGTCCTCAACGCTGCGCACGATCAGGGTTTCGCCCAGCTCGGCCGCGCGGGCATCGCGGAAGGCGATCACCTCGTCGAAGTTGTGGGCGGTGTCGATGTGCATCAGCGGAAACGGAAAGCGCCCCGGCCGGAAGGCCTTTTCGGCCAGGCGCAGCAACACGACTGAGTCCTTGCCGCCCGAAAAGAGCAGGACGGGCTTTTCGCATTCGGCGGCGACTTCGCGCAGGATGAAGATCGCTTCCGATTCCAGCCAATCCAGGTGGCTGCGTTGGATCACGGCAGACATATGTATTCCCCTAAGACAAATTCGAATTCGTGGCCGCGCTCAATCGGCGCGCGCCGCAATGGTGATGACCCTGTTGCCCGCATGCAGGCCGCATTCCTTCGAGTCGGACGACTCCCACCACCAGCGCCCTGCCCTCAGGTCTTCGCCGGGGCGGATGGCGCGCGTACAGGGTTCGCAACCGATGGACGGGTAGCCCTGGTCGTGCAGCGGGTTGTAGGGAATGCCGAGCGCGCGGATAGCGGACCAGATCTCGTCCTCGCTCCACTCGGCCAGCGGGTTGAACTTGTAGAGGCCGAACGTCGCGTCGTCCTCTTCCAACAGCAGCTCTCCGCGCGTCGTGGACTGCGCGCGCCGCTGCCCGGTGATCCAGGCGCCCCGGCCGGCCAGCGCGCGTTTCAACGGCTCGACCTTGCGGATCTGGCAACAGGCCTTGCGCAGATCGACGCTTTCGTAGAAGGCGTAAGCGCCGTGCGCCGCGACGTGCTCGTCGACCGCCGCCTGGACGGGCCGGTACACGGTGACCTCGCGGCCATAGCGCTCCCGCACGGCGTCCAGCACACCCAGCGTCTCGGCATGCAGCCGGCCCGTGTCCAGCGTGAAGACTTCCAGGTCCAGGCCCGAGTCGTAGATGGCGTGGGTCAGCACCATGTCTTCGGCGGCCAGCGACGACGCCAGCGCGGCATCCGGATAGCGGCGCTGGATGTCCGCCAGGCGTGACGTCAGATCCCGCCAGCGCGCGGCCAGGACCGGGTCCAGTTCAAGAGAGGTATCGGTCGTCGTCATGGCTGCACCGCGAAGATGCGCGCCCGGCGGGGACGCGCGAGCAGGATCTCGCCGTCCTGCAGGTTCAGTTCCTGATAAAGCGACTCGGGCACCTCGGCCTCGATGATCGCGTCCGTATCCTGGCGCGCCAGTTCCAGATACGCGCTGGGACCGGCGAGATAAGCGTGCGACAGGCGGACCGGAATGCCATCCGCGCCGGCGCGATAGCGCTCGACCTCGAATTCGTGCGGCCGCACATACGCGGTGGCGCGCTGCGCGTCGGCCAGCGCCAGTTCCGGCGCAGGCAGCGACAGGCCGGCGCCTTCGAACACGCCACGCGTGGCGGTGCCCTGAAGCTGGTTCACGTCGCCCAGGAAACCGTAGACGAAAGGCGTGGCCGGACCTTCCCAGACCTCGCGCGGCGTGCCCACCTGCTCAATGCGGCCGGCGTTCATCAGGACCACGCGGTCCGAAACTTCCAGCGCCTCTTCCTGGTCGTGCGTGACGAACACGCTGGCCACATGCAGCTCGTCGTGCAGCCGCCGCAGCCAGCGGCGCAATTCCTTGCGGACCTTGGCGTCCAGGGCGCCGAAGGGCTCGTCCAGCAGCAGCACGCGCGGTTCGACCGCCAGGGCGCGCGCCAGGGCGATGCGCTGGCGCTGTCCGCCCGACAACTGCGCCGGATAGCGGTCGGCCAGCCAGTCCAGTTGCACCAGACCCAACAGGTCGTGCACCTTGCGCTTGATCTGGTCCTCGGACGGACGCTGCGAACGGTGCTTGACGCGCAGGCCGAACGCCACGTTTTCGAACACCGTCATGTGCTTGAACAGCGCATAGTGCTGGAACACGAAGCCGACCTGACGCTGGCGCACGTCCACTGCCGTGGCGTCTTCGCCGGCAAACAGCACGCTGCCGGAATCGGCCGATTCCAGCCCGGCAATGATGCGCAGCAGCGTCGTCTTGCCACAGCCCGACGGTCCCAGCAACGCCACCAGTTCGCCGGTCTCGATGTGCAGCGACACGTCGTTCAACGCGCGGAACTGACCGAACCGCTTGGATAGATTGCGTACTTCGATACTCATGCCTGTCTCCTTGCCCGGGCGGTCGCGTCAGGCGACCGCCGGCTTGATGGCCACCGCGGCGCCGGGATACTCCACCGGCTGGTCCGCATTCTGCTGAAGGCGCGCGTTGCGCCACTCGACCACGTTCTTCGCCACCAGCGTCACCAGCGCCAGGAGCGCCAGCAGCGAGGCAACGGCGAACGCCGCGGAATACTGATACTCGTTGTAGAGAATCTCGACGTGCAGCGTCATCGTGTTGGTCAGCCCGCGGATCTGGCCCGACACCACCGACACCGCGCCGAACTCGCCCATGGCCCGCGCATTGCACAGGATTGCGCCGTACAAGAGGCCCCACTTGATGTTCGGCAGCGTCACGCGCCAGAAGATCTGCCAGCCGCTCGCGCCCAGCGTCAGCGCGGCCTGCTCTTCCTCGCTGCCCTGCGCCTGCATCAGTGGAATGAGCTCGCGCGCGACGAACGGAAAGGTCACGAACAAGGTCGCCAGGATGATGCCGGGCACCGCGTAGACGATCTTGATGTCGTGCGCCTGCAGCCATTCGCCAAACCAGCCCTGCGAGCCGAACAACAGCACGAACACCAGGCCCGCCACCACCGGCGACACCGAAAACGGCAGGTCGATCAGCGTGATCAGGAACTGCTTGCCGCGGAACTGGAACTTGGTGATGGCCCACGCGGCGGCCACGCCGAACACCAGGTTCACCGGCAAGGCGATGGCCGCGACCAGCAGCGTCAGCCGGATCGCCGCCAGGGCGTCGGGCTCGACGATGGCGTCCAGGTACAGCGCCCATCCCTTCCGGAAGGCCTCGGCGAACACGGCCGCCAGCGGCACCAGCAGAAAGAGCGCCAGAAACCCCAGCGCGATGAACAGCAGAATGCCGCGCACCCAGCGCGGCTCGGTCAGGTGAGCGGGACGATCCGGTGCGCTCATGACTGCCTCCCCAGGCCGCGGCGCGCCTGCCAGCCCTGCAACAGGTTGATGATGAGGAGCAGCACGAACGACAGCACCAGCATCACGGTCGCGATGGCGGCCGCGCCGGCGTAGTCGAACTGCTCCAGCTTGGAAATGATCAGCAGCGGCGTGATCTCGGACACCATCGGCATGTTGCCCGCGATGAACACCACGGAGCCGTACTCGCCCACCGCGCGCGCGAACGCCAGCGCAAAGCCGGTCATCAGGGCCGGCATGATTGTCGGCAGCAGCACGCGGCGGAAGGTCTGCCAACGGTCCGCGCCCAGGCTGGCGGCGGCCTCTTCGATTTCGCGCTCCACGTCTTCAAGCACCGGCTGCACCGTGCGCACTACGAACGGCACGCCGATGAAGATGAGCGCTATGACGATGCCCAGCGGCGTGAACGCCACCTTCAGGCCGAACCATTCCGACAACGGCCCGCCCAGCCAGCCCTTCTGCGAATACAGCGCGGTCAACGCAATGCCGGCCACGGCCGTCGGCAGCGCGAACGGCAGGTCGACCAGCGCATCCAGGATCTTCTTGCCCGGAAAGCGATAGCGCACCAGCACCCACGCGACGACTGTGCCGAACACCAGGTTCACCAGCGCCGCGATCAGCGAGGCGCCGAAGGTCAGTTGATACGAGGCCATCACGCGCGGGGCGGTCACCGCGTCCCAGAAACCCTGCCATCCCAGCCCCGCGCTCTTGATGGGCAAGGCGGCCAGCGGGATCAGCACGAGCACGCTGAGATACAGCACCGCGTAGCCCATGGAAATGCCAAATCCGGGCAGCACGCCCGGGCTGTTGCGCCGAACGGCAAAAGGCGCTTGCGCGCCGGTTGCCGCCGGGTTCGAGGCTGAAGTCATGGCCGTCGTCCGAACGTTATGCAGTTACTTCTTCTGCGGCTAGTAGATCTGGTCGAAGGTGCCGCCGTCGCTGAAGTGATCCTTCTGCGCCTTGCGCCAGCCGCCGAAGATCTTGTCGTCGATGGTGACGAGCTTGACCTTGGGGAACTTGGCCTCGTATTTGGCGGCGACCGTCTTGTCCAGCGGACGGTAGTAGTTCTTGGCGATGATTTCCTGCGCGGCCGGCGTGTACAGGAATTCCAGATAGGCCTGCGCGGCGGCGCGGGTGCCCTTCTTGTCCACGACCTTGTCGACGACGGCCACCGGCGGCTCGGCCAGGATGGACAGCGACGGCACCACGATGTCGAACTTGTCCGGACCCAGTTCTTCGAGCGCCAGGAAGGCCTCGTTCTCCCAGGCGAGCAGCACGTCGCCCACGCCGCGCTCCACGAACGTCGTGGTGGCGCCGCGCGCGCCGGTATCCAGCACCGGCACGTGCTTGAGCAGATCGCCGACGAAGGCGCGCGCCTTCTCCTCGCTGCCGCCGTTCTTCTCCAGCGCATAGGCCCAGGCGGCCAGATAGTTCCAGCGGGCGCCGCCCGAGGTCTTGGGATTGGGGGTGATGACCTGCACGCCGTCCTTGAGCAGGTCGTCCCAGTCCTTGATCTGCTTGGGGTTGCCCTTGCGCACCAGGAACACGATGGTGGACGTGTACGGCGAGCTGTTCTGCGGCAGGCGGGCTTGCCAGTTCTCGGGCAAGAGGCCGCGGTCGGCGATGGCGTCGATGTCGTAGGCCAGCGCCAGCGTCACCACGTCGGCTTCCAGCCCGTCGATCACCGAGCGCGCCTGGCGGCCGGAACCGCCGTGCGACTGGCGGATCGTCAGGTCGACGTTCGCCTTTTCCTTGTAATGCTTGATGAAGGCGTCATCGATCGCGCGGTAGAGCTCGCGCGTCGGATCGTACGACACGTTCAGCAGCGTCTGCTTCTGCTGCGCCTGCGCCGGCGCAATCGCGGCAAATGAAACCGTCACTGCGGCCAACGCGGCCAACCAACCGGCTTTCCTAAAAGACATCCCTTGCTCCCTGTGATCTGCAATGTGGAGGCAAGTTTGCGTGCTGGCCGATCTGAACGGAACGAATCATTATTTGGTTGCTCATCGCCAAGAGGCATATAGGACAAGCATCCCAACAACGAAAAACCGCCGCGATCCTCTATGAAGATCGCGGCGGTTTGGGCGGCCTGGGACCGCGTTCGAGCCGGGGGGCCAACCCCCCATTTTTCGAATTTACTTATTCGGTTGCGGCGTGATGCGCAGGTACGGACGCACGGCCTTGTAGCCCTTCGGGAATTTTTCCTTGATCACCGCTTCGTCTTGCAGGGACGGAACGATGATGACGTCGTCGCCGTCTTCCCAGTTCACCGGCGTGGCCACGCTGTGGCTGTCGGTCAGCTGCAGCGAATCGATGACGCGCAGGATTTCATTGAAGTTGCGGCCCGTGCTGGCGGGATACGTGATGGTCAGGCGGACCTTCTTGTTCGGATCGATGATGAACACCGAACGCACGGTCGCCGTGGCGCTGGCATTCGGGTGGATCATGTCGTAGAGCTCGGAAACCTTGCGGTCCTTGTCGGCGATGATCGGGAAATTGACCGTCGTCGATTGCGTGTCGTTGATGTCTTCAATCCACTTGGCGTGCGAATCGGCGCCATCGACCGACAGGGCCAGGACCTTCACGTTGCGCTTTGCAAACTCGTCGGCGAGCTTGGCCGTGTAGCCCAGCTCGGTCGTGCAGACCGGCGTGAAGTCGGCCGGATGCGAGAACAGCACACCCCAGCTGTTGCCCAGGTACTCGTGGAAGCGGATCTTGCCAGCCGAGGATTCCTGTTCGAAATCGGGGGCGATGTCGCCCAGACGTAGTTGACTCATGGTGTCTCCTGTACGGGATTCAGTTGAAGGGGCCGGCTGGCGGCCCGGCATGGGCCGCAGCGCGGATTAGCGTTTCGTGGCGGAGGTTGCCGTGTGACGTTACCGCGTGTGAAACGATTCTTCCATCAAACCTTTAGGCGAGGAAATACGCAAGTCATATAACCTTATGCAATATTCGCAGCCGTTATCGGCTGACGCCAGCACGCCCGGCGACCGCCTCAGCTCAGGTGATACGCCAGCGAAACAATGATCGGTCCCAGCACCGGCAGCAACACATTGGCGATGGCGTACGTCACCGTGTAGCCCAGCAGCGGCACCGAGCTGCCGCTGGCGGTCAGGATGGCGCTGATGGCCGGCGTGCTGACATGCTGCCCGGCAATGGCGCCCACCAGCAGCGGCCCCTCGATCTTCAGCAGCTTGTGCCCCACCCACAGCGACAGGCACGCGGGCCCCAGCGACACCAGCAGGCCGATCAGCGGCAGCACCGCCCCGTGCTCGCGGATCAGCGACAGCGCATCCGGCCCGGCCGACAAGCCCACGCAGGCCACGAAAATCGCCAGACCCAGGTCCTTGAGCAGTTGCACCGCATGGGTCGGCATGTGCCCGATCGACGGCCGCTTGGCATTGATCCAGCCGCAGACCAGGCCGCTGACCAGCGCCCCGCCCCCGCTGCCCAGCGATACGGGTATCCCCCACAACCTCGCCCCCAGGCTGCCGATCATCAACCCGGCCAGAATGCCGAACGCCAGAAAAACCAGATCCGTCACGCCGCTGCGGCGCAGTTCGGATCCCAGTGCCGCGCCCGCCTCGGAAAGTTCGGGCTGGGCACCCACCAGCGTGACCAGGTCGCCGAACTGCACCACGGTCGCGGGCGTCAGGGGCAGCACATGGCCAGAGCGCGAGATGGATTGCAGGAACACGCCTCGCGCGCGCCTTGCGGTGGGCCGCAGGGCCAGCTCGCCCACCGTGTGGCCGTTCACCGTCTTCTTGCTGACGATGACCTGCAGCTCGCTCAATTGCAGGTCGTCCGCGTGCGCCTCGGGCAACTGGATCTCCGGGCCGATCACCGATCCGGCCCGCAGGGCAAAGCGGCGCAATCCCAGCACCACCACGATGTCGCCGGTCGCAAGCACGTAGTCGGGGGTGGCGTCGACGGCCTCGCCGTTGCGCAGGACCCGGCTGATCACGGTGCGCCCGCCCAGTTGCGCCTCAACGTCGCCCACCCGTTTGCCATCCACGTCCTTGACCACGTGCGCGCGTCCCACCAGCCGCGGCAGCGTCGGCAGGCTGGACTCGTCGTTGTCGCCGGGCGCCGCGCCCAGCTTGGCCTCCAGCGCCTTGGACGCCTCGCGCAGGTTGATGCGCAGCAGCGCGGGCGCCACCTGGCTGGTGAAGAACACGATGCTGATGAGGCCCACCAGATAGGTCAGCGTGTAGGCCGTGGCGATGTTGGCCTCCATGCGCTGCACTTCGGCGTCGGGCAGTCCCAGGTGCTTGAGCGCCTCGGCGGCGGTGCCCACCACGGCCGATTCCGTGGCCGCGCCCGCCGCCAGACCCGCAGCGGTGCCGGCATCCAGTCCAAACAGCGGCACGGCAGCCAGCACGATCGTCAGCACCAGCACCGCCTCGATCAGCGGCAGGACCACATAGCGCAGGCTGGACCGATTGAGATTCGCGAAGAACTGCGGGCCGCCCGAGTAGCCCATGGCAAAGATGAACAGGGCGAACGCGACCTCCTTCAGGTCGCCGCGCATCTGGCAGCCCGTCTGGCCGATCAGCAGGGCGACGATGAGCGTGCCGCACACGCCGCCAAGCTGAATCGGCCCGACCTTCAGCTTGCCGATCAGGTATCCCAGGCCCACCGTGACGAACAGCACCGCGATGGGAACGCTATTGAAAAACCCGACCGAACACGTCATGAGTCCACGCCGCCCTGTTTTTGCCTACGCTGCGGTTGTTTGCTTTGCAGTCCCCTGCATTGCGATTGCCTATTTGGCGGCCGCCTTCTTGGCCGACTTGGCCGCCGTGTCCGCCTTCTTCACGGCCTTCTTCACGGCCTTCTTGGCGGCGGTCTTGCCCGCCGCCGACCGCTTCTTGGCGACCGATGCCTTGACCGTCTGGCCCTTGCCCGCAGTCGGGCCCGAACGCACCAGCTCGGATGCCTTCCACGCTTCGACGTACTCGGTCGCGGATTCAACCATGTACTTGCCGATCTTGGCGTAGTCCCCATCATCCAGGTTCGCCAGCGAGATACGGATCGACCACGGCGGCCCGCCAAACCCGCCGCCGTCCATCAGCACCACGCCCGTTTTCTCCGCCAGGCGGAACAGGAAATCAACCGGCTCATAGTTGTCGATCATGTATTTGCAGAACGCATCGCCGTACATGATCTTGGCCCAGACCATGAAGTCCAGTTCGACGTAGTACCAGCCGCGCATCGGATCTTCCGGCGGCATCGGGATGCCCAGCCCGCGCCACAGCGCGTCGCGCCGGCTGCGCACGATCTGCATGGTCAGGTGCTTGTAGGCGTCCTTCAGATCCAGCAGGTGCGACAACGCAAAAAACCCCATCTGCACCTGCTGCGGCAAGGACAGCCCCGCCGTGTGGTTCAGGGCCACCTCGCGGCTGTCGGCGACCAGGCGGTCGATGAACTTGAGCTTTTCGGGCTCCATCGTCATGGCGCCGTAACGCTTGTCCAGGCGCTTTTTCCACGACGCGGGCAGCTCGGCGATGCGCCGGTCCATTGTGTTGTTCTCGTGCGTGGCGATGACGCCCAGGCGCCAGCCGGTGCAGCCGAAATTTTTCGAGAACGAGTACACGCAAATGGTGTTCTGCGGCACCTCCGCCATCAGCGAGCGGAAGTTCGGCACGAAGGTTCCATACACGTCATCGGTCACCAGCACCAGATCGGGATTTTTGCGGATGATGCGTACGATCTGCTTCATCTCGGGGGGGCTGAACGCCACCGAAGGCGGATTGCTGGGGTTCACCGTGACCGCGAGCTTGATCTTGGGATCCTCCAGCTTGGCAATTTCCGAGGCCGGATAGTGCCAATCGTGCGTGCCGTCGGCGCGCAGGCTGCTGGCGTTGATGCCGACGATCTTGAACTGAAAGCGCTCCAGGTGCGCGATCTCGATGTAGGGCGTGAACGTCGGCAGGAACAACGCGATCGTGTCGCCTTGCTTCAAGAGGCCGTTCACCATCAGCGAATCGAAGATGTAGCACATGGCCGCCGTGCCGCCTTCCACCGGGAAGAGGTCGAACTTGCCCTTGGGCGGGCGGCCGTCGCACATCTCCTTGATCAGGTAGTCATGGATGATCTGCTCGGTGTGCACCAGCGCGCGCGGCGGCACAGGATAGTGGTCGCCGATGATGCTGTCGGTCAGTTCATGTATCCACTCGTCCGGATCGAACCCCTTGATCTTGACGCCATATTCCAGCACCCCGACGAGAAAATCGTAGCCGTCCTCGCTCTTGTGCTTGGACAGGAACTTGCGCAGCCGGTCGGCGCATCCCTTCTTTGCCGGCATGCCCGCCAGGATGCCCTCGTCGCGCACCCGGCGCGCCTCCTTCATGGCGAACCGGCCCATCAGGAAGAAGGCGTCCCGCGGTTCCGTGGCGATCCAGTTGGGATTGCCGCGACCCGCATTCAACATGGACGCCGCAGCAGACTGCTGGCTGTCCTTGGCCAACGTGATCAGGTAGTCCTTCAGTTCGAACGGTGAGAGTTGCTCCAGGTCGCGTTGGTGGGAACGCGTGGTCTTCAAGGCCGAGGCCAGGCTGACGGTGACGGGCGCAGTGGAAGCCATTTTGTGTACTCCTGGGTGTGCGTGTTGACAGGCGCCATGAGGTCGAGCGCCGTTACGATTGCCGCGCTTCTATGTAGCACCTGCAAGCCGGCGCTTGCGGGCAGTCCTGCTAAGCCATGAGCATGACGATGACAATGCCCCAGATGATGAGCAGGGTATTGCCGATGGCGTAAGGCACCGTGTAGCCAAGCGCCGGGACCTGACTCTTTGCGGTCTCGGTGATCTGGCCGATCGCCGCGGTGGTGGTCCGCGCCCCCGCGCACACGCCCAGCGAGATGGCGGGGTGGAACTTGAAGACGTAGCGGGCGATGAGCACGCCCAGGATCATCGGGATGCTGGTGGCGATGACGCCCGCGATGAAAAGCTTGGCCCCCAGTTGCTGGAAGCCCTGCACGAAGCCCGGTCCCGACACGATGCCCACCACCGCGACGAATGCGGTCAGACCCACCGATGTCAGGAACCAGTGCACTGGCTCGGGCACACGCCCGAAGGTCGGATGCACGGACCGCAGGTATCCGAAGATCAGCCCGGAGATCAGCGCGCCGCCGGACGTCGACAGCGTGATCGGAATGCCGCCCACCGTCAGCACCAGCGTGCCGAACAGACCGCCCAGCAGGATGCCGAAGCCCACGAACACCATGTCGGTCTGGTTGGTGGCGCGGTCCACGTAACCCAGCTTGCTGACCACGCGTTCGACGTCGCGCGTCGCGCCGAGGATGAAGAGGCGATCGCCGCGGTCCAGCTTCAGACCCCAGTTGACCGGCATCTCGTGGCCGCCCCGCACGACCTTGCGCAGGAACACGCCGCGGCCCAGTTGGCGCACGGTCTCGTTCTCGGCAAGCTCCTTGAGCGTCTTGCCGGCCACGTTCTTGTTGGTCAGCACGACTTCGACGATCTCCGCCGGCAGGTTGATGGCGTCGCGATCTTCGACCTCCGTGCCGATGAGGCCAGCCGCCTGCAGCACCAACGCGTCATGGCGGCCCGTCACGCCCAGCACGTCGCCGGCCTGCAGCGTGGTGCTGGAGTCGGCATCGATGATCTGGTCGCCGCGGCGGATGCGCTCGACAAAGACACGGGCGTCCACGAACTTCGCTTCCAGTTCGCCCACCGTCTTGCCGACGTATTCCGCATGGTCCAGCCGGTAGGCCCGCGCGGTGAACTTGCGGTAGCCCGACAGTTCCATCGAATCGGCCCCGCCGGACATCTTGGCCTCGTACTCCTTGCATTCCTTCACGATGTCCACGCGCATCAGCTTGGGGCCGAGGGAAGCAAGCAGCCAGGCGCTGCCGACCGTGCCGAAGATGTAGCAGACCGCATACGCGACGGGAATGTTGTCGATCCACTGCTTCTTGGTCGCCGCGTCGACGGACAGGCCGTTGATCGTGTCGGTCGCCACGCCCATGACCGCGGATATCGTCTGCGCGCCGGACAACAACCCCGCGCCGGTCCCGGCATCAAAACCGAATCCGATCGCGGTCACCCAGGTGACCAGCAGGCAGAGGACGCAGATGATGACGGCGAATATGACCTGAGGCAGGCCATCGCTTTTCATGCCTCGGAAGAATTGCGGTCCGACGCCGTAGCCAAGACCGAAAAGAAAAAGCAGGAAGAACACCTGCTTGAGAATGGGAGCAATCGAGATGTTGAGCTGGCCGACCAGCACGCCCACCAACAATGTCCCGGTCACTGCGCCCAGATTGAATCCGAAGATTTTCTTGGCCCCGATCCAATAACCCAGGCCCAGGGTCAAGAAAATCGCCAGCTCCGGGAACTTACGTAGCGTGTCAAAGAACCATTCCATCACGAATCTCCTTCGTTCTGTACAGGTCAAGCACAATCGCAAACAGTGAGTAGCGCGCGAGGTACGTTATCAGAGTCTTTACGAAAATAAAACCATTTCGATTTTCTTGGGCGCGCGAGTTTCGCAGCGCAAAAAAAAACCGCGGGCGCCTGGCCCGCGGTTTTGATTGCAACGGCTGTGGTTTACAGCGCGTTCGTCAGCTCGGGAACGACGGTGAACAGATCGCCCACCAGACCGTAATCGGCCACGCCGAAAATCGGCGCCTCGGCGTCCTTGTTGATCGCGACGATGACCTTCGAATCCTTCATACCGGCCAGATGCTGGATGGCGCCCGAGATGCCGACGGCCACGTACAGTTGCGGCGCGACGATCTTTCCGGTCTGTCCGACCTGCCAGTCGTTCGGCGCGTAGCCGGCGTCGACTGCGGCGCGCGAAGCGCCCAGCGCGGCGCCCAGCTTGTCGGCCAGCGGATCCAGGATCTTGAAGTTCTCGGCGCTGCCCAGACCACGGCCGCCCGACACCACGACACGCGCGCCGGCCAGTTCGGGACGATCGCTCTTGGCGACTTCGCGGCCCACGAACGTCGACAGGCCCGAATCCGCAACGGCGGCGGCGTCTTCGACCGAGGCCGAACCGCCTTGGGCCGCGACGGCGTCAAAGCCGGTCGTGCGCACGGTGATGACCTTGACGGCGTCGGCCGATTGCACGGTGGCAATGGCGTTGCCGGCGTAGATCGGGCGCTGGAACGTGTCGGCGGATTCGACACCGATGATGTCGGAGATCTGAGCCACGTCGAGCTTGGCCGCGACGCGCGGCGCCACGTTCTTGCCCGACGCGGTGGCCGGGAACAGGATGTGGCTGTAGTTCGAGGCCACGGCCAGCACCTGCGCCGCGACGTTCTCGGCCAGGCCGTCCGCCAGATGCGGCGCGTCGGCCAGCAGCACCTTCGCCACGCCGGCGGCTTGGGCAGCCTGGTCGGCCACGGCGCGCGCATTGGCGCCGGCGACCAGCACGTGCACGTCGCCTCCGATCTTGGCGGCGGCGGCGATGGCGTTCAGGGTTGCGCCCTTGAGATGGGCGTTATCGTGTTCGGCAATAACCAGCGTCGTCATGATCAGACCACCTTCGCTTCGTTCTTGAGTTTGTCCACCAGCGCCGCGACATCGGCAACCTTGATGCCGGCCTTGCGGGCGGGCGGCTCGCTGACCTTCAGCGTCTTCAGGCGGGGCGCGGGATCAACGCCCAGGTCTTGCGGCGTGACGGTGTCCAACTGCTTTTTCTTGGCCTTCATGATGTTCGGCAGCGTGACGTAGCGCGGCTCGTTCAGGCGCAGGTCGGTCGTGACGATGGCCGGCAGCTTGAGCGACAGGGTTTCCAGGCCGCCGTCGACTTCACGCGTCACGGTGACCTTGCCGTCGGCCAGTTCGACCTTGCTGGCGAACGTGGCTTGCGGCCAATCCAGCAGCGCGGCGAGCATCTGGCCGGTTTGATTGGCGTCGTCGTCGATGGCCTGCTTGCCCAGGATCACGAGCTGGGGCTGTTCCTTGTCGACCAGGGCCTTGAGCAGCTTGGCGACGGCCAGCGGTTGCAGTTCGGCATCGGTCTGGACCAGCACGCCGCGATCGGCGCCGATGGCCATGGCGGTGCGCAGTGTCTCCTGGCATTGCGCAACGCCGCAAGAAACCGCCACGACTTCAGCGACCGCGCCCTTTTCCTTCAGGCGGGTGGCTTCTTCGACGGCGATTTCGTCAAAGGGGTTCATGGACATCTTCACGTTGGCGATATCCACGCCGGTCTGATCAGACTTGACGCGCACCTTGACGTTGTAGTCAACGACGCGCTTGACAGGTACCAACACCTTCATCCCGCTGCCTCCAATTGGAAAATAATGACCCGGCTTTGCGCCGGGATCGCATTGCACAATTTTTTCCTGATTCTACAGCTTCGCCAGCGCCCGTATGTGCGCGACCACGCTGCGGCCCAGGGCTGACAAGTTGTAACCGCCCTCGAGCGTGCTCACGATCCGGCCCTGACAGTGGCGGTCAGCCACGTCGACGAGCTGCTCGGTGATCCAGGCGTAGTCCGCCTCGACCAGTCCCATCTGCCCCATGTCGTCCTCGCGGTGGGCGTCAAAGCCCGCCGACACGAGGATCAATTCGGGACGGTGCGCCTCCAGCCGCGGCAGCCAGGTGTCCGTGACGATGGTCCGGACCGCGGCGCCCGCCGTGTAGGCGGGCACGGGCACGTTCAGCATGTTGGCGGCGGGCTGATCCGCGCCGCTGTTGGGGAAGAACGGATGCTGAAAGAAGCTGCACATCAGCACCCGATCGTCGCCGGCGAAGACGTCTTCCGTGCCGTTGCCGTGGTGGACGTCGAAATCGACGATCGCCACGCGCGTCAGGCCGTGGAAGTCCATGGCGTGCTGCGCCGCAATGGCGACGTTATTGAAAAAGCAGAATCCCATGGCCTGCGAACGGCAGGCGTGATGGCCCGGCGGACGCACGGCGCAGAAGGCCGTGCGCGCCTCGCCGCCCAGCACCGCGTCGACCGCGGCCACCCCGGCGCCCGCGGCATGCAGCGCGGCTTCGTAGGTGTGCGGGTTCATGAGGGTGTCGGGATCGATAGGGTAATACCCTTGCTCCGGCGTATGTTTCTGCAAACTGTCCAGGTACTGGACAGTGTGCACGCGCAAGAGGTCGTTGCGGGACGCCTGCGGCGCCTGCCGGTCATCCAGATAAGGCATCAATCCGCTTGCGAGCAACTGATCGGAGATGGCGTCCAGCCTCTGGGGGCTTTCCGGATGCCAGCTTCCCATTTCATGCAAGCGGCATGCCGGGTGGGTAAGATACATGGTCTCCATAAGGAAGATTATGTTCATCTGTCGGCGAATACTGCAACTCGGCGCGCTTTCCGCCCTGCTGGCGGGGTGCTCCACCACCACTCCCACCGCAGCACCCTCCACTTCCCTCGCTCCCCAGACGGCCCAGGCTTCAGGGACCACTCCCATCCGAATCGGGCCCAGCACGCCGACGCTCGGCCCCGAACTGGCGGACGATGCGCCCGCCACGCTGACGCCGTCGGGCGCGCTGCGCCCCGACGTTCGCACCTTCGTCGAAAACCTGGCTGCCGAACGGCAACTGCCCCTGGCGCCGATGGTCTCCGCGCTGGAAAGCTCGCGCTACAACGCCACGGTGGCACGGCTGATTGCGCCTTCCCCGCCTGGCAAGAAGGTCTGGCGAAGCTGGCTGACCTACCGGTCGCGCTTCGTCGAGCCCAAGCGCATCGCCTGGGGTGTCGAGTTCTACAACGAAAACCGCGACCTCCTGAACCAGGCCGCGCAACGGTTCGGCGTGCCCGCGCCCATCATTGCCTCCATCATCGGCGTGGAAACGCTGTATGGCCGCAACATGGGCAACTTCCGCGTGCTGGACGCGCTGGCCACGCTGGCCTTCGACTATCCCGATCCCGCCAAGCCCGAGCGCGCGACGATGTTCCGCACCCAGTTGGCGGACTTCCTGACGCTGGTCATGAACGACAAACTCGAGCTGGAAACGCAAGGGTCCTACGCCGGCGCCATCGGCATGCCGCAGTTCATGCCGACCAGCGTGATGCACTACGCCGTGGACGGCGACGGCAACGGCCATATCGACCTGACCAACAACACGCAGGACGCGATCATGTCCGTGGGCAGCTTCCTGGCGCAGCACGGCTGGCAGCGCGGCCTGCCGGTGTTCGCGCCCGTGGTGCTGCCCGCCGACCCCACCGCCCTGGTGGACGGCGGCCTTGAGCCCAAGCAAAGCTGGACCACGCTGTCGGCGGCCGGCTCGCAGCTCAAGCCCGGCGCATCCAGCGATGGCTGGATCAGCCAGCCGCTGGGCGTGGTCGATCTGGTCGAGGAAATGCGGGGTACGGCGCAGTATCGCGTGGGCACGCCCAATTTCTTTGCGCTGACCAAGTACAACCGCAGTTATTTCTATGCGACGTCGGTGGCGGATCTGGCCACGGAGATCGAGGCCCGCGTGGCCCGGTGATGGCGCGCGGGGACGCCCGGCCTTCCGGGCGCCCGTTGCTGAAAAACAAACGCCCCGGCGGATTCAACCGCCGGGGCGTTTTTCATTCAACGCCAGCCCGCGTATCAGTTGAACACGCCCGTCGACAGGTAGCGGTCGCCGCGGTCGCACACGATGAACACGATCGTCGCATCGTTGACGCGCTCGGCAACCCGCAGGGCCGCGACCAGCGCGCCGGCCGACGAGATGCCGCCGAAAATGCCTTCCTCGGCGGCCAGCCGCCTCGCCATGACTTCGGCTTCGGACTGCTGGATGGACTCGTAGGCGTCCACGCGGCTGCGGTCAAAGATCTTGGGCAGGTAGGCCTCGGGCCACTTGCGGATGCCCGGGATCTGCGACCCTTCGGCCGGCTGCGCGCCCACCACCTGCACGGCGGGGTTGCGCGACTTCAGGTAAGTCGACACGCCCATGATCGTGCCCGTGGTGCCCATCGCGCTGACGAAGTGCGTGATGCGTCCTTCCGTCTGATTCCAGAGTTCCGGGCCCGTGGTTTCGATGTGCGCGCGCGGGTTGTCAGGATTGGCGAACTGATCCAGCACCACGCCCCGGCCGTCGGCCTGCATCTCGGTGGCCAGATCGCGGGCGTATTCCATGCCGCCCTTGTCGGCCGGCGTCAGGATCAGTTCCGCGCCATAGGCCGCCATGGCCGCGCGCCGCTCGACGGACAGGTTGTCCGGCATGATCAGGACCATGCGGTAGCCCTTCATGGCGGCCGCCATGGCCAGCGCGATGCCGGTGTTGCCGCTGGTGGCTTCGATGAGGGTGTCGCCCGGCTTGATGTCGCCGCGCTCTTCCGCGCGCTGGATCATCGACAGGGCCGGACGATCCTTCACGGATCCCGCCGGGTTGTTGCCTTCCAGTTTGGCCAGGATGACATTGCCGCGCGCGTCGCCCGCCGCCCCAGGAATGCGCTGCAGGCGCACCAGGGGCGTGTTGCCGACGGTCTGCTCGATAGTGGGGTAGGTAGTAGTCATGCGGTCGATCATAACTCCGCCCGGCGCGGCGCGGCCGCAAAAGCCGCGCACGCGCCAGGGTCAGCCAGCGCCTGGCTCAGGGTTTGACGCGGACCTGTGCCGGCGCGCTGGCCGCCGGCGGCGTCGTCGGCTTTGCCGCACCTGCCTTGCCCGACGCAGGCCTGGCACCGGGCGCCGCGCCGGACGCGCCAGGCGGCGGCCTGGACACGGCGCCCACCGCGCCGATCGTCAGGCCTGCCGCCTGCAACGCCTGGGCTTTTTTCTGCCCGATGCCACGTACGCGCTCGGTCAGGTCGTCGAGCGATTCGAAACCGCCGCCACGCTCGCGCTCGCGCACGATGATTTCGGCGGTGCGCGGGCCGATGCCTCGCACGCCTTCAAGCTGGGCCGCGGTAGCCTGGTTGATGTCCACTGCGTGGGCGGGCGGCGCGGCCACGCCCAGGCCGGCGGACAGCAGCAAGGCGCCGAGCGCACGCCGCAGTGCGTGGGGGCGCCCACGCGGGCATGCAGGGATAGCAGCCGGACGCGAGCGGCGCCACGGGGCCAGCGGCAAGTTGCGGGCAACGGTCGAATGGACGAAGGGATTCATGGGGCTCTCCTGACGGTTCCGGACGCGACGGTTGCCGCGTTCCGTTCCCATCATCAGGGCCGGCGGCGCCGTACGCCCGACCGGTGAATCAATACATCCACCTCGGCAACTACGCGCGAAACGGCGCAGGCCACTGAAAAAAAAGCCACCGCATTGCGGTGGCCTTGCTTGCTGCTTTGCCCGCGGGGCGGGTTATTTCCGTGCACGCCAGTAGCGCACGTATTCGGCCACGCCCGTCTGCACGTCGCGCATCGGCGCGGTGAAACCCGCTGCCCGAAGCTGCGTGACGTCGGCCTGCGTGTAGCTCTGGTAGCGGCCCTTGAGGTCGTCCGGGAACGGGATATAGCGGATCAGGTCCAGCTCGGCCAGTTGGGCCAGCGTCAGCTCGGCCTCGCCACGCTCGGCGCGCAGCGTGTTCACCACCGCGGCCGCGACGTCGTTGAACGGCTGCGCCTTGCCGGTGCCGCAATTGAAAATGCCGGACTGCTCGGGGTGATCCAGGAAATGCAGATTCACCGCAACCACGTCCTCGACCGAGATGAAGTCACGGCTCTGGCCGCCATCCACATAGCCGTCCCAGCCCGCAAAGAGGCGCACATGCCCGTGCTCCAGGAACTGGTTCATGTTGTGGAAGGCCACCGAGGCCATGCGACCCTTATGCTGCTCGTGCGGACCGTACACGTTGAAGTACCGCAGACCGACGACCTGCGCCGTCAGGCTGTCCATGCGCTTGCGCAGCACCTGGTCGAACAGCAGCTTGGAATAGCCGTAGACGTTCAGCGGGCCTTCGTTGTCGGGATGCTCGACGTAGGTCGTCGATCCGCCGTACACGGCCGCCGATGACGCATACAGGAACGGCACGCGGCGCGCCTGGCAGAACTCGAAGAGTTCCAGTGTGACGCGGTAGTTGTTGTCCAGCATGTAGCGGCCGTTGCGCTCGGTCGTGTCCGAGCACGCGCCCTGGTGCAGGACCGCGCGGATTTCGGGCAGGCTGCCGTCGGCGACGCGCCGGCGGAAGTCGTCCTTGTCCATGTAGTCGGCGATCTTGCAGTCGACCAGATTGACGAACTTGTCGCCTTCGGTCAGGTCATCGACGGCAATGATGTCTTCGATGCCGCGGCGGTTGAGCCCGCGAACCAGGTTGCTGCCAATGAAGCCAGCGGCTCCGGTAACGACGATCATGAGGATTCTCCTGCCAATTCCGCGGCGGTGACGATGGACGTGCCCAACTTGCCGACGGCGATGCCGCCGGCCTTGTTGGCCCAGCCCATGGCCTCGGCCCACGGCAAGCCGATGGCGCGCGTGACCGCCAGCGTAGCCAGCACTGTATCGCCCGCGCCGGACACGTCGAACACTTCGTGCGCTTGCGCGTCGGTGTGGTCGCGTCCCGCATCGGAAAACAAAGTCATGCCCTGCTCGGACCGCGTCACGAGCAAGGCTTCAAGGTCAAGATCGGCGCGCAGGCGCTGCGCGCGATCGGTCAATTCGGCTTCGGACGTCCAGCGGCCAACGGCCTGCTGCATTTCCGAACGATTGGGCGTGACCAGCGTCGCGCCACGATAGCGCGAATAGTCGTCGCCCTTAGGGTCCACCAGCACCGGGATGCCCGCATTGCGCGCCAGCGCGATCAGCGACTCCACGCGTGTCAGCACGCCTTTGGCGTAATCCGACAGGACGACGATGTCGTGATTGGCCATGTGGCGCGCCAGGGCGGCGTCCACGGCGTCCAGCGACGCCTGCGAGGGATGCTGTTCGAAGTCCACGCGCAACAGCTGCTGCTGGCGGCCCAGCACGCGCATCTTCAGGGTGGTGTGCAGTTCGTTGTCGGCAATAAGGTCGCCCTGGATGCCGGCCTCGGTGGCCAGGCGCCGGACGCTGTCGCCGGCCTCGTCCTGGCCCAGCACGCCGACCAGCGTCACATGGCCGCCCAGGGCCGCGACGTTGCGCGCCACGTTGGCGGCGCCGCCCAGGCGGTCTTCGCGTCGCGCGACCCGCACGACCGGTACCGGCGCCTCGGGCGAGATGCGCTCGACTTCACCGAACCAGTAGCGATCCAGCATGACGTCGCCAACCACGAGCACACGGCTACGCGAAATGGCTTCGGCGGGAAAAGAGTTCATTCAAGTTCTTCCAGACGGCGCGGCGCATAGGTTTCCCAGGCGTTGCAGCCGGGACATTGCCAGTAAAAGCGACGCGCTTGAAAACCGCAATTGCGGCATGCGTAGCGATCGAGCCGTTGCGTATGCTTGTGAATCAGGCTGCGTAGCAGGGTCAGGTCGGCGCCCGGCACCGGGCCGTGATCGCCATCGCCGTCACCGTTGGCAAGCTCGGCTTCCAGCAGACGATCCAGTCCCAGCAGCGAAGGATGGCTGCGCAGCGCGCCGCGGGCAAAGGCCCACGCGGTTGCGGCGCCCTGCTGCACACGCAGTTCGCGGAACACCACGTTGAAGAGGTCCAGCGACGCATGGCGGCCATACTGCTTTTGCAGGAACTCCAGGCCCGCGGCCACCTGATTGGCGTTGCGATAGTTGGCCAGCAACTGCTCGGCCACCAGCCCGGCGTACTCGGATGCGTCGGTCATGACCGATTCCAGATACAGCCTTTCGCGCTTCGGATCCTGTTCGATCAGCGCCAGTCGCGCCCGCAGCATGGCCGTGCGCACCTTGGTGCCCTTGCTCGAGGCAGCCTCGGTGGTGGACAGCGCGTGGTCCGCAGCGTCCAGCGCCTTGTGCGCGGCCTCGACCTCGGGCGGCTTGGCCGTCAGCGCGGTCTGCGCCTGTTCGCAGTAGTAATGCACGATTTGCGGGACGGGCTCGTCGACCAGGCCCTGCAGGGTCTTCACGGCCTCGATCGCACGAGGCCAATCGTGTTCGGATTCATAAATGCGGATCAGCGAGCGCAGCGCGGGCAAGGCGTAGCGCGTGTCCTTGAGCTGCTCGAAACCGCTTTCGGCGCGATCCAGCATCCCGGCTTTCAGGAAGTCCTGCGCCAGTTCGTGCTGGGCGTGTTCGCGTTCGGCCTGCGGCAGATCGGAACGGTTCAGCAGGCTTTGGTGCACGCGGATGGCGCGCTCCATTTCGCCGCGGCGGCGGAACAGGCTGCCCAACGCAAAGTGCAGTTCCGTGGTTTCCGGGTCCAGCTTGGCAACTTCGACGAAGGCGTCGATGGCGCGATCCGGCTCTTCATTGAGCAGGAAGTTCAGCCCGCGGAAATAGGAGTCGGGCAGGCTGCGCGTTTCCCGCAGCATCTGCCGGATATCGAATCGCGCGGCCAGCCAACCCAGCGCGAAAAGCACCGGGACGAATATCAACCACCAAGGTTCAAAATCCACTATTCGGACTCATGCGGTAATTCGATGCAAAAAGGCGGCGCGATGTCACAGCGGCGACATGGGAGCGACGGCTTCGGGGGGCACGACGGGCGTGGTGCCGTTGGCGGCGGCCTGGATGCGATCCAGTTCGCGGCGCAGGCGGATGGCCTCGCGGCGACGGCGCAACGCGGCGGGCACGGTCAGCAGCAGGCCGAACAGCGCGCCAAGCACGAACACGGCCAGCATGACGACGATCAGCGGGACATCCTGGATGACGTAGTCGGCGTAGAACTTCACGGCGACGGGGTCGGTGTTCTTCAAGGCGAACATCAACACCGCCACAAAGACGAGCAATCGCAGGGCCCAGACGAGATAGCGCATGGCGCATGCTCCAGATGATTCGAGACCGTCAATTGTAAGCGACGTCTTCATGACGAGAGAAAAAAAAGCCCCAAGGCGGAGCACGGCGGGCCGATGTAAGGGCCCCCGCGAGAGCCGAGCGTACGCACGAACCGGCGCCACAAAAACAAAGCCCCTCGATTTCTCAAGGGGCTTCGTTCGCGGTCCGATCTGCCCGAAGGCAGCCCTGCCTGGCCGACGCGTCAGTGCATGGCGTGCAAACCTGCCATGGAAGACGGCATCGACTCGCTCGATCCAGAGGATTGAGCGTCCTCGTCATTGCCGCCGACCAGGTCGACCCGTTCGCGCAATTCCTTGCCCGCCTTGAAGTGCGGCACCTGTTTGCCAGGCACCAGCACCTGCTCGCCGGATTTGGGATTGCGACCGACACGGGGCGACCGTTGCGACAACGAGAAGCTGCCAAAACCGCGGATCTCGATGCGCTGACCCGAGGCCAGGGCCTGGGTCATTGCATCCAGAACGGTCTTGACCGCGTAATCGGTGTCGCGGGCGGCCAGCTGAGGATAGCGGGCCGCCAAGGCGGCGATCAGCTCCGACTTGGTCACGAATTAACCGTCGTTGCGCTGTTGGTCCAGCTTGGCCTTCAGCAGCGCGCCGAGGTTGGTGGTGCCGGACGAAGCGCTGGCATCAGACATGCGCTGGATCGTGTCGGCGGTTTCGGCGTTGTCACGGGCCTTGATCGACAGCTGGATCGAACGCGTCTTGCGGTCGATGTTGACGATCATGGCTTCGATGTTTTCGCCGGCGTTCAGCACGGTGGTGGCATCTTCGACGCGGCCCGAGGAGATCTCGGAAGCGCGCAGGTAGCCTTCGACGTCCACGGACAGCGTCACGACGGCGCCCTTGGCTTCGACGGACTTGATGGTGCCCGGAACGACGGCGCCCTTGTCAAACGTGGCGACGAAGTTGTTGAAGGGGTCGCCTTCCAGCTGCTTGATGCCCAGCGAGATGCGTTCCTTGTCGGTATCGATGCCCAGAACCACGGCTTCGATTTCGTCACCCTTCTTGAAGTTGCGCACGGCTTCTTCACCAGCTTCCGTCCACGACAGGTCGGACAGGTGAACCAGGCCGTCGATGCCGCCGGGCAGGCCGACGAACACGCCGAAGTCGGTGATCGACTTGATGGCGCCGCGGACCTTGTCACCACGCTTGAAGTTCGTGGCGAACTCTTCCCACGGGTTCTGGCGGCACTGCTTCATGCCCAGCGAGATACGACGACGGTCTTCGTCGATTTCCAGGACCATGACTTCGACTTCTTCGCCCAGGGTCACAACCTTGCGCGGGTCGACGTTCTTGTTGGTCCAGTCCATTTCGGACACGTGGACCAGGCCTTCGATGCCGGCTTCGACTTCAACGAACGCGCCGTAGTCGGTCAGGTTCGTGACCTTGCCGAACAGGCGGGTGCCTTGCGGGTAGCGGCGAGCCAGGCCCACCCACGGATCTTCGCCCAGTTGCTTGACGCCCAGGGAGACGCGGCTCTTTTCCTGGTCGAACTTGAGAACCTTGGCTTCGACTTCCTGACCCACTTGCAGGACTTCGGAGGGGTGACGCACACGGCGCCAGGCCATGTCGGTGATGTGCAGCAGGCCATCGATGCCGCCCAGGTCGACGAACGCGCCGTAGTCGGTGATGTTCTTGACCACGCCCTTGACCACGGCACCTTCGTGCAGGGTTTCGAGCAGCTTTTGACGCTCTTCGCCCATGCTGGCTTCCAGCACTTGGCGACGCGACAGCACAACGTTGTTGCGCTTGCGGTCGAGCTTGATGACCTTGAATTCGAGGGTCTTGCCTTCGTACGGGGTGGTGTCCTTGACCGGACGCAGGTCCACCAGCGAACCCGGCAGGAACGCGCGGATGCCGTTGGTCATGACGGTCAGACCGCCCTTCACCTTGCCGGTGATGGTGCCGGTAACCAGTTCGCCGTTCTCCAGGGCCTTTTCCAGTTGCAGCCAGGCCGACAGGCGCTTGGCGCGGTCACGCGACAGGATGGTGTCGCCGTAGCCGTTTTCCAGGGAATCGATGGCCACCGAGACGAAATCGCCAGGTTGCACTTCGAGCTCGCCCTGGTCGTTCAGGAACTCTTCCAGGGGGATCAGCGCTTCGGACTTCAGGCCGGCGTTGACGACGACGAAATTGTGGTCGACGCGCACGACTTCGGCGCTGATGACCTCGCCGGACTTCATGTCCTGGCTCTTGAGGCTTTGTGCGAAAAGGTCGGCGAAGCTTTCGCCGCCGGCGGCGGTAGTGGAAACGGAAGACATGGGGTTGAAATCCATTGGGCCGAAATGGCCGTTAAGAACACACCGCAGCGGATTGCCCGCCACAGTGGAGTCAAAATACCTGCC
>NZ_DAMCTG010000071.1:0-29769 GCF_032113835.1 Achromobacter sp.
GGCTCTGGCCCACGTACAGCATGTCCAGTTCAATGCTTTCGCGGATGCCCTCGAAGGACACGCCCGCCGAATCCAGACGCGCCTGGCACGCAGCCGCCAGCTCGTCGATGCGGGCCAGCAGGTCGGCCGCATCCAACGCGTTCAGCGCCACGTTCAAGGTCTGGACGCCGTCATGGCGCATGTCGGCCATGACGCAGCCCAGCGCCGAGGTCACGCCCGGATAGCGCGGGACGATGCCGTGCGCGGCGTCCACCTCGTTCATCATGGCGCACACGTGCAGCGCGCCGCCGCCGCCGAACGGCATGTAGGCGAACTTGCGCGGATCATGACCGCGCTCGATGGAGACGACGCGGATCGCGCCGGCCATCTTGGCGTTGGCCACGGTCAGGATGGCTTCCGCCGCGGCGTGGACATCCAGGCCCAACGGGCGCGCGACGTGCTCGTCGATGGCGGCGCGCGCCAGTTCAACGTCCATCTTGGCCAAGAGGCCGCCGCCCAGCGGACGTTCCGCGGCGATGCGGCCCAGCAGCACGTTGGCGTCGGTGACCGTAGGACGGGTGTTGCCGCGGCCGTAGCAGGCCGGACCGGGAATGCTGCCTGCGGATTCGGGGCCCACCTGCAGCAGGCCGCCGGCGTCCACGCTGGCGATCGAGCCGCCGCCCGCGCCGATGGTTTCGATCTGGATCATCGGGGCGCGCACGACCATGCCGAAGTCGATGGCGGTCTGCGCCGACAGCGAGGCCTCGCCCTCGGCCACCAGCGACACGTCGAACGAGGTGCCGCCCATGTCGCCCGTGACCACGTTGGGAAAGCCCGCGGCGCGCGCGATGGCCGCGCAGGCGATGACGCCGGCCGCCGGACCGGACAAGGCGGTGCGCACGGGTACGTCGCACGCCGTCTGGCGCGACATGACGCCGCCGTTGCTCTGCACCACCAGCAGCTCGCCCTCGAAGCCGTGTTGCTGCAAGTCGGATTCCAGCCGCGTCAGGTAGCTGCCCACCACGGGCTGCAGGGCCGCGTTCAGCACGGCCGTCGAGCAGCGCTCGAATTCGCGGATCTCGGGCAGCACCTCGGTGGCGGCGGTGACGTTGCCGTTGGGCCAGATCGACCGCACCCGGGCCGCCGCCTGAGCCTCGTTCACCGGATTGGCGTAGGCATTGACGAAAAAGACGCAGACCGCGTCGCAGCCCGCTTCCAGCAGCGCGCGCGCCGCGGCTTCAACCTGGTCCAGGTCGACAGGCGTATGCAGCGCGCCATCGGCCAGCACGCGCTCGCGCACTTCCAGCCGCAGGTCGCGCGGCACCACGGGTTCATAGTTGCCGCGCAGGCCCCACGTTTGCGGCCGGTCGCGCCGGCGCATTTCCAGCACGTCGCGAAAGCCTTCGGTCGTGATGATGCCGGTGCGCGCCACCTTGCGTTCGAGCAGCGCATTGGTGCCCACGGTGGTGCCATGCACGATGGTCGCGATGTCGCCCGCGCCGTCCGCCACCCGCGCAATGCCGTTCATGAAGCCGCGCGCTTCCTCGCCGCGGGTCGACGGCACCTTGACCACGCGGGCGCTGCCGCCCGCCTCGTCCAGCACGAACAGATCCGTGAACGTGCCGCCCACGTCCACGCCCACCACCAAACCTTGCGCCGCGCTCATGCCGACTGCTCCTTCTGAATGTCGCTCACATAGCCCATCTTGCGGTCGTGCTCGCGCGCCGCGGCATCGCGCCGCGCGGGCTCGCCATAGCCGCCTCCGCCCGGCGTTTCCAGCCGCACGCGGTCACCGCGTTGCAGCCGGATGCCCAGCATCTTCGAGCTCATGGGCGGGGACTGCCACTGGCCGTCCTGTTGATAGCGGAAGACGTTGAGCGCGGCCTGGCCTCCGCCCGCGATGCCCTTGGGCGCGCTGCGGCCGCGTTCGCCGAAGATGAAGGCTTCGGCGCTGTCTTCCAGCAATTCGATTTCATAGATCGCGCCCAGGCCGCCCCGGTGCGCGCCGTCGCCCGCCGAATCCGGCCGCAGCGCCCATTGGGTGAAGCGCACGGGATACGCCGCTTCCAGGATTTCCAGCGGCGGAATGGTGGCGGTGGAGATCGGCGCGTTGCCGTGGCTCAGGCCGTCGCCGTCCGAATGACCGCCGTGGCCGCCGCCGAAAAAGCTGAACATCACCCAGCGCTGGCCCTTGCGGGCGGCGTCGCTGCGATAGCCGGCGATCGACAGCGCGTTGATCGTGCCGTAGGCCTGCGCCATCGCGCGCTCCGGTGCGGCCTGCGCCATCGCGCAGAAGATCACGTCGATCATGCGCAGGATGGTTTCGGTGTAGCCGCCCACGGGACGCGGGCGGTCGGCCGAGATCACCAGGCCGTCGGGCAGCGTCACGTCCACCGCGTCCAGCACGCCCGCGTTGGCCGGCACGTCCGGGAACAGGTGCTTGAGCGCCACGTAGCAGGCCGCGATGGCCGTGGCGCGCGAGATGTTGACCGGACCCGCGCACGCGGGCGATGTACCGGTGAAGTCCAGCCCCAGCCGGTCGCCGGCGATGGTGAGCTTGAGCGCGATGCGCAGCGGCGCGTCGCGCACGCCGTCGTTGTCCAGCATGTCCTCGAAGGCGTATTCCCCATCCGGCAGGCGGGCGATGTGGTCGCGCATCAGGCGGCGTGCGCGTTCACGCAGCGTGTCCAGGGATTCCAGCACCGTCGCGTCGCCGTATTCATCCAGCAGACCATCCAGGCGCCGCGCGCCCAGTTCCAGCGCGGCGAGCTGGCCGTTCAGGTCGCCCCACAGGCTGTCGGGCAGACGCGTGTTCGCCTTCAGGATGGCCAGCACGTCCTGGTCCAGCACGCCGGCGCGCACGATGCGCACGGGCGGGATCTGCACCGCTTCCTGCCAGCATTCGGTGGCGGCCGGGTTGTAGTTGCCGGGCACCGCGCCGCCCACGTCGTGCCAGTGGGCCGCCGACGCCAGAAAGCAGAACAGCTTGCCGCCGCGGAACACCGGCTTGACCAGCTTGAAGTCGTTGGCGTGCGTGCCGCCCTCGTACGGATCGTTGAACAGCCACACGTCGCCGTCCGTCATGCCGCCGCGCTCGGCCGCGGTCTTGGCCGCCGCCTTCACCGCGAACGCCATCGCGCCCACGAAGACGGGCAGGCCCGACTTGCCCTGGATCAGCGTGGCGCCGGTCGCGGCGTCGTACATGCCGTGGCAGGCGTCATGGGCCTCGGCAATGATGGGGTTGAACGCGCTGCGGTACAGCGTCGCGTCCATTTCGTCGGCGATCTGTTCCAGGCGGCCCTTCAGGACCGCCAGGGTAACGGGGTCAAGCATGATGTTGTTCCTAAGAGGTTTGACGCTGTTTCAGCAGATTCAGCAGTCCGCCGGCCTGCACCATGTCTAGCAGAAAGCCGGGCACGGTCTCGCAGTGCAATTCGGCGGGCGTGCCGGCGGGACGATGAATGCGGCCGGCGACGGGGTCGAACGTAATGCCCTCGCCCTCTGCCAGGGTCTCGGCCTCGCTGCACGTCAGCAGCAGCAGCCCCACGTTGAAGGCGTTGCGGAAGTACAGGCCGTTGAAGGACGGCGCGATCACGGCAGCCACGCCCAGGCGCACCAGGGCGGCTGCGGCCTGCTCGCGCGACGAGCCGATGCCGAAGTTGGGGCCCGCCACCAGCACGTCGCCCGGCTGCACCTGCCCGGCAAAGTCCGGACGGACGCGTTGCAGGCAGTGGCGCGCGATCTCGTCGATGCCGAATTTCATATAAGCGCCCGGGGCCAGCGCATCGGTGTCGATGTCCGCGCCCACGCGCCAGACGCGGTGCGTCGTGGTGTCTGTGTTCATGCCAGGAACTCCCGGGGGTCGGCCACGCGCCCCGCCACGGCCGAGGCCGCAACCGTATAGGGCGAGGCCAGGTAGACCTGCGCGGTCTCCGATCCCATGCGGCCCTTGAAATTGCGCGCGGTGGTGGCGATGACGCTGGCGCCGTCCGGAATGGACCCGCCATAGCCCGCACAGGCGCCGCAGGACGTGGCAAGCACTTGGGCGCCCGCGTCGCGCAGCACCTGCATGACGCCTTCGCGGTCGGCCTGTTCCTGGTCCTGCCTGCTGGCCGGCGCCACCATCAGCTGCATGCCGTCCGCCAGCCGGCGGCCGCGCAGCACGGTGGCCGCGGCGCGCAGGTCTTCCAGTTTGGCCCCGGTGCAGGCGCCGATGTAGGCCACCTGTACGGGCACGTCGTGGTAGGTATCCACGCCGCGCGCATTGGCGGGGCTGTGGGGCGCGGCAACCTGCGGCGCCAGCGCGGCCGCATCGAACTCATGCCGCTCGGCGTCGGCTTCGCTGTCGCTCTGCCAGCGGTCCAGATCCAGCTCTTCGGTCACGCCCGCATCCCGCAGCCAGGCTGCGGTGGTCTCGTCCGGCGCAATGAGCCCGACCTGCGAACCTAGTTCCGCGCTCATGTTCGACAGCGTCATGCGCTCCTGCATGGACAGCGCGCGCACGGCCTCGCCGCAGAACTCCACCGCCTGGTAGCGCCCGCCGTTCATGCCGTAGCGGCCGATCATGTGCAGCATCATGTCCTTGGCCGTGACGCCGGCGGCCAGCTGGCCGCGCCAATGCATCATCAGCGTCTTGGGCACCTTGACCCAGATCTGGCCGGTGACCGCCACGCCCAGCATCTCGGTGCTGCCGATGCCGAACATGTAGGCGCCGAACGCGCCGCCGGTCGGCGAATGCGAATCGCCGCCCACGCAGAACATGCCGGGCCGGATGTGTCCGTGCTGCGGCACCACCACGTGGCAGATGCCCACCGAGTCATACACGTTGGGCAGTTGCTGTTCCGCGGCCCAGTCGCGCGCGATGCGCACGATGCGGCGCGATTCGTCGTCGGATTCCGGCACGTAGTGGTCGATGACCAGCACGATCCGCGACGGATCCCACAACGTGGCGCCCAGCTCTTCCAGCATGGGCTTCAAGCGCCGCGGACCGCTGGAATCATGGAACATCGCCAGGTCGACCGAACAGGTCACGATTTCGCCCTCGGCCACCGTCTCGCGCCCGCAGGCGGCGGCGATCAGCTTCTGGGCCAGGGTTTGAGGCTGGGCCATGATTACATCCCCAGATAGGCGCGGCGCACGTCGTCGCTGGCCAACAGGTCGGGACAGCTGCCGCTGTAGCGCACGGCGCCGTTTTCCAGCACATAGGCGCGCTGCCCCGTTTCCAGGGACTGACCCACGTTCTGCTCGACCAGCAGGATCGCCAGTCCGTCGCCGTGCAACCGCTTGATGAGGCCGAACAATTCCTCGACCATCAGTGGCGACAGGCCAAGCGAGGGTTCGTCGAGGATCAGAAGGCGCGGCTCGGCCATGAGGCCGCGGCCGATTGCCAGCATTTGCTGTTCCCCGCCCGACATCGTGCCGGCCAGTTGATCCAGGCGTTCCCGCAGGCGGGGGAAAATGTCGAGCACCTTGTCCAGATTCTGCGCACGGCGTTCGCGCGCCCGGGTGAAAGAGCCCAGCTCCAGGTTTTCGCGCACGCTCAGGTTCGGGAAGACGCGGCGGCCCTCCGGCACCTGGATGAGACCCGCCTGCACCACTTGGCGGTAGTGGCGGCCGGTCAGGTCCTGGCCTTCAAAACGCACCGTTCCGCCCCACGGCCGGCACAGGCCGCACACCGTGTTGTTCAGCGTGGATTTGCCGGCGCCGTTGCTGCCCAGCAGCACCACGATCTCGCCCGCCTGCACGTCCAGGTCCACGCCGCGCAGCACTTCCATGCGCCCGTAGCCTGCCCGCAGGCCTTTGACCTCCAGCAGCGCGCTCATGCCGGCGCTCCCTGCGCGGCCAGCCGCGCGGCCGCGCCGTGGCCCAGATAGGCCTCGACCACCTTGGGATCGCGCGTGACCTCGCCGGGCGTGCCCGCCGCGATCAGCCGGCCCTGGGCCAGCACCCACACGTGCTCGGCCAGGCTCATCACCGCGCGCATCACGTGTTCGATCATCAGTACGGTGACGCCATCGTCCACCAGTTTTTTCACCACCGGAATCATCTCGTCGATCTCACTGGGGTTCAGGCCCGCCAGCACCTCGTCCAGCAGCAAGAGGCGCGGCCGGGTGGCCAGCGCGCGCGCCAGTTCCAGGCGCTTGCGCCCGGCCACCGTCAGGTCGGCCGCCGGCTTGTCCAGCGAGGCCTGCAGGTTGACGCGCGCGGCCACGGCCTCGGCCGCGGCCAGCGCCTCGTCGCGATCCGCCAGACGCAGGTGCGCGCCCACGGCGATGTTCTGGCGCACCGTCTGCGCGCCGAACGGCTGCACGATCTGGAAGGTGCGGGTCAAACCGAGCCGCGCGGATTCGTGCGGCGCCTGGCCCGTGATGTCCTGCCCGGCAAAGTGCACGGACCCGGAACCGGGTTTCAGAAAGCCCGACAACAGGCCGAACAGCGTGGTCTTGCCCGCGCCGTTGGGACCGACCAGCGCGGTGAGCGAGCCTTGCGGCACGTCCAGGCTCACGTCCTGCACGGCCTTCAGGCCGCCGAAGGTGATGGACAGATTGCGCGCTTGCAGCAGGATGTCAGACACGGGCGCGCTCCTTCATTTTGAACAGGCGGCCCAGCGACTGGCCGCCGCCGGTGATGCCGCGCGGCATGAACATGACGATCAGGATCAGCACCATGCCGTAGATGACCATGCTGATGCCCGGCAGCTCGCCGAACAGGTTGCGGGTCAGGTCGGCCAGCGCATGCAGCGTGACCGCGCCCAGCAGCGGGCCCCACAGCGTGCCCATGCCGCCGACGATGGCGCCGACCAGCGCCTCCACCGAAACGGCCGAGCCGAACGCGATGCCCGGGTCAATGTATTGGAAGACCTGCACGTAGAAGGCGCCGGCCACGCTCATGAAGGCGGCGGACAGCGCGATGCCGCCCAGCTTCACGCGCAGCGGATTCACGCCGATGGCGCGCGCCGCGTCCTCGTTGTCGCGCACGGCCTGCAGGTAGGCGCCGAAGCGCGAATGGCGCAGCCACGCGGTCACCAGCAGCGCCAGCAGCACGAAGGCGAGCAGCAGATAGATGTAGCCGCGGCGCGAGCCGAACTGCATGTTGGCCACGCCCTCTTGCAGCGGAACCATGAGCCCCACGCCGCCGCCCGTGAAAGACGCCGACAGCGCCAGGATGCGAAAGACTTCAGCGAACGCCAGGGTGACCAGCGCGAAGTAAGAGCCCTTCAGCCCATAGCGGAACGTCAGGCCGCCCACCGCCACGCCAACCAGCGCGCCCAGCGCGATGGCCCCGGGCAGCACCAGCCACGGATTCAGGCCCAGGTTGAGCTGGCCCAGCGCCTGCGCATAGGCGCCCACACCAAAGAACAGCGCATGGCCGAACGACAACTGACCGCCATAACCGCCCAGGATGTTCCAGGCCTGCGACAGCAGGGCCGCGTACAGCGACATCATCACGAACGTCAGCAGCACGCCCGATTGGGACAGCGCGGCCACGGCCACCAGCACCACCCCGAACAGCGCGATTGCGCAAAGATCCCGTTTCATCGTCAGCCCCTCGCCCCGAACAGCCCCTGCGGGCGAAACAACAGCACCGCGATGAAGATCGCGAAGATGCCCATCTGGCCCAGCGAATCGCCCAGGAACAGGCCTCCGATGGACTCCACCACGCCGATGAGCAGTCCGCCCACCAGCGCCCCCACGAAACTGCCCATGCCGCCCAGCACCACGATGGTGAAGGCGACCAGCACGAAGCCGCTGCCCACCTGCGGATTGACGTAGTAGGCCGGCAGCAGGAAGCACGCCGCCGCGCCCAGGCACGCCATGCCGATGCCGAACGACACGGCGTAGACCTTTTCGACGTCGATGCCCATGAGCTTGGCGCCCTGCTTTTCACGGGCCACGGCGCGGATCGCGCGGCCCAGGTCGGTGCTGCGGATGATCCAGAACAGCACCGCCGCCACCGCCAGCGCGCCGCAGAAAGCAATGACCTTGGGCAGCGCGATCATGGCGGGGCCGATCTCGATCGTGGACAGCGTGTACGCCGTGTCGATGCTGCGCGTGTCGGACTTGAACCAGACCAGCGCCAGGTTCTCCAGCACGATCGCCAGGCCCAGCGTGACCAGCAGGATGTTCTCGTCCTTGCCGTGGCTGGCGCGGTTGATGACGAGGCGCTGCAAGGCGTAGCCCAACACGAACATGCCGGCCACCACCAGCGGCAAGGCGGCGTAGGGGTCGATGCCCAGCCGGTCCTTGAGCAGGTACACGGCGTACAGCGCCACCATGAGCGCCGCGCCGTGGGCGAAGTTGATGATATGCAGCACCCCGTAGATCAGGGTCAGGCCCAGCGCGATGAGCGCGTAGACCGCGCCCGTCGTCAGGCCGTTCAGCACCGAGGAAAAGAGGATGGCGGGATCGAGCATGGGTCTGGTCAGGCCTTCAGCGGGAACACGGCGTCGGCCTGGCGGTACTCGGCCGGGAAGATCACCTTGATATCGCCCCCGATCACCTGCGTGAGCAACGGCTGCGCGCCGGTGTTCTGGCCGTTGACGAACTTGGTCGGGCCGTAGGGCATCAGGTTGTCCTGGAAGGTGCTGGCCGCCAGCGCCTCGATGATCGCGCCTCGGTCGGCGGACTTGGCGCGCTCCAGCGCGTCGGCCAGCAGCAGCATCGCGGTGTAGGTCATGAAGACCTCGTAGCTGAAGTACGCGCCCTTCTCTTCCACGCGGGCCTTCAACGGCGCGACGCGCGCGTCCTTCGGGTTGAACCAGTGGTTGCAGTCGATGATGCCGTTGGCGATGTCAGGAAATTCCTTCAGGAACTTGTAGCTGGACGCCGCCCCGCCCAGCACCGAGTAGATGGCCTTGGGCTGCACCTTCTGCTGCTTCATCGCGCGCAGCAGCAAGGCGTATTCGTTGTAATAGTTGGCCGGGATCACGATGTCCGGGTTCACGGACCGCATGCGCAGCACGATGTTGTTGAAGTCGCGCGTGGGGTTCGGGTGCTTGACGATCTCTTTGACCTCGAAGCCGTGCTGCGGCAGCGACTTGGCCAGCAGCGCCGCCGTGCCGGTGCCGAACAGCGAGTCCTCGTGCACGATCATCACGGTCTTGGCCGGTTTGCCGGCGGCGTCGTTCAGCGCGGCCAGGTCCAGGATGGCGCGTTCGCTACAGGCGCGATAACCGGGTCCGAAACGGAAGGTGTTCTTCAGGCCGCGTTCGACGATCTGGTCGGCCACGCCCACGTCCACGACGTGCGGCAGGTTGTATTTGGCGGCCGTTTGTGTGGTCGCCAGGCAGATCGCCGACGCATACGCGCCCACGATGGCCGACACGCCCGCCTCGTTCATCTTTTCCACTTCGGCCGAACCCGCCTCGGGACGCGACTGCGCGTCGCCCAGCACCGCCTGCAGCGGCGCGCCGCCCAATGACTTGATGCCGCCCGCCTTGTTGATGTCCTCGATAGCCAGCAGCGCGCCCAGGCGGCATTGCTGGCCCGAATACGCCAGCGCGCCGGTCACCGGGTGCAGCACGCCGACCTTGATGGGCGCGGCGCCCTGCGACCGGGCCACCCACGGGGCGGACACAAGGGCCGCCGCAGCGGCGGATTGGTAGAGGAAAGTGCGGCGCGAATTCATGGGCGAATCTCCGAAGGGTTCAATGGAATTGGGCCGACAGCTCTTCGCTGACCCAGACCTTGGCGTCGATGCTGCCGACGCGCGATAGCTGCAACTGATATTGATAGCGGTCGGGCCGGTACAGGCCCTGCAGCAACTGCACGGGCCGGTCGCCGACGTCGCGCACCAGGCGCGTCACGGCCAGCAAAGCCGAGCCCACCGACACGTCCAGATGGCGCGCGACCTGCGCATCGGCCAGGCGTGCGGATATGGTCTGCGTGGCGCCGCCGAACTCCACGCCGGCCGCTTCCAGCAGCATCAGCAGGGGCTCGCGCTCGAGGTCTTCCCGCGTGAAATCGGCCACGGACTGCGGCACGTAGGTGGTGATGTGAGACAGCGGCCCCGCGTCGGTGCTGCGCACGCGCAGACTCTTGTGGACGGGCGTGCCGGACGGAATGTGCAGCGCCTCGGCCACCGCGGGCGGCGCAAACACCAGCGTGCTGTCCAGCACCTGCACCGAGGTGCGCAGGCCCATGTTGACGATGTTTTCCAGGAGGCCGGTCAGGTGCGCCTTCTGCTGCGCGCTGGGGGCCGGCGCGTTGTGGGCGCTGGATGCGCCGCGCAGGGGCCACGTGCCCAGGCCGGGCCGGCGAGACACCAGTCCATCCGCGACCAGCATCTCCATCGCCTTGCGGATGGTGATGCGCGCAACGTCGAACTGATCCGCCAGCGCATGCTCTCCGGGCACGCCGTCCTGATCGAACCGCCCCTCCTGCAGTTGCTCGCGCAGGACGAGATAGATCTGGTGGTATTTCGGAAGTGGTAATGAGGTTCCCATGACGGGAACTCTAGGGGTGTCCTAATGTACGGTCAATGGAACAAATGGCCCGACGGGTTGTTCTATCGGGAAAACACCGACTCGATCCGATTGCGTCCCCGCTGCTTGGCGTAATACAGCGCGCGGTCGCTGCGGCTGAGCGCCAGCTCGGCGTCGTCGTCCTTGGTGTGCAGTGCGGAAATCCCGATGCTGACGGTCAGCGGGATGTGCCGCCCTTCAGACAGATAGGGCGTATCGGCGATGCGGCGCTGCACGTTGCGGGCAAAGACATGGGCGCGTTCGATGTCGGTATCGGGCAGCACGACGGCGAATTCTTCGCCGCCGATGCGCCCCACCAGGTCGATCTCGCGCAACTGCGTGCGCAGCATGCTCGCAAAATGCTGCAGCACACCATCTCCGATGGCGTGGCCCCAGGTGTCGTTGATGTGCTTGAAATGATCCAGGTCGCACATCAGCACGGCCGATCCCAGACCGCCGTGACCCTTGATCCGCGCCAGCTCCGCGGCGATGCGCGACATGAAATGGCGGCGGTTGGGCAGGGTTGTCAGCGCGTCGGTCGCGGCCAGCTCGCGCAGTTCGAGCTCGGCCCGCTTGCGGTCTGTAATGTCGGTGACGAAGCCGTGCCAGACCACGCCGCTGTCTGCATCCCGTCTTGGGCTCGCGTCGCCCTGCCGCCAGCGCACGCCCTGCAGCGGCAGGCACACGCGGAACTCCACATGCCAGGGGGTTTGCGCCGCCGCCGCGGCCTGCAGGGATGCGCGATAGACAGGCAGGTCTTCCGGATGGATGCGCTGTTCGACGGCGGTCGTGCTGGCCCGCACGTCGTCCGCCGTGAGTTCGAACATGTCCCAGATGCCCGCGCTGACGTACGAGAAGCGCGATCCGCCCTCGGGCAACGGCCGGCATTGGAAGACCAGGCCGGGCACCGCGTCGGTCAGGTTGACGACAAGGTCCGCCGTACGCTGGAGCCTTTCGGACATGGCGCGCACGGCGCTGATGTCGGTGGTGGTGCCCATCATGCGCAGCGCCCTGCCCGACTCGTCGCGGCTGACCACCTTGCCGCGGCTGCAGATCCATTTGTAGCTGCCATCCTTGCACCGGATGCGGTGTTCGACTTCGTAGCTGTCGGTCTTGCCGTCGAAGTGATCCTGCATGGCGGCCCGCACGTAGACCAGGTCGTCCGGGTGCAATCGGGTGTAGGCGTCCTCGATGCGTGTGGTGAGTTCGGATTCGCCATAGCCCAGCAAGGCCTTCCAGCCGGGCGAATAAGTGATCTCGCCGGTTACCACATTGCGGTCCCACACCCCCGTGCCGCTGCCCGCGATGGCCAGCGACAGCTTGCGGGCCTCGTCGCGCCAGGTGTCTTCGTCGGCGCGCTCGCACGCCAACGCGTGACGCTTTTCGACTGCCGTGGCCGCCAGGCTGGTGAGGTCCTGCAAGGCCTGCCGGTCTTCATCCGAGAGATCGCGCGGCTGCCCGTGCCCGAGACGAAAGACGCCGAGAAGGCGGCCGTCCGTTGCGCGCACCGGAAGTTCTAGGGACCAGGGACACCGTGCATGGGCGCATGCCGCGCCAGCTGCCGCCTGCCACACGCCATCTGCATCGGTGCAGACGATGTCGGCCAGGTCAACGCCAAACATGCGGCAGGCCAGGCGCGCCAGCTTGTCCAGCGGGCCGTCCGGGTCGCGCTGCGCGCCGCCGGCGGCATCGCCGGGCGGTGGGGTCGGGGTCGCATCACCGGTAGCGGGCATGTCAGGACCTGATCAATACGACATTCATCGGTACAGCCTGCGCAACGTGGCTGACATTCTGTCACGGTTCGCACCAAAACTGCATCATTTCGGAAGATATGATCGCGGGCCTATGAGACCCCTAATTTTCGTAACGTTGGCGTGCTGGCGGCCTCGTTGGAAAGCCGCGCTGGCGTATCCGCTATGGCTTGCCGCCGCTGCGGCGCTGATGGCTTTTCAGTCCGCCGTCGCGGCCGCGCAGCCCTTCGACCGCCATGCGGAAAACGTGCGCTATCAGCAATGGCTGGGCGAATTCCGGCAAGACCTGCTCCGGCTGCGGCAATCGGCCGATGCGCAGCCGGGCGACATCGACGCCCTGTTTGCCGGAACGGTCGTGCCCGGCTCGCGCGCCACGGCGCTGCTGGAAAGGCTGGCGGCAGCCCATTCGGGCGGCAAATCCGGCGAAATCCATTTCGTGGGCATCCGGCGCGTCTTCCTCGCCGCGCTGTCCGACGCCGTCGTCGCGGGCGACGGCGGGATCTATCCCGAAACACAAACGGCGTTTCAGCAACCCGCGCTGCGCGTGCGGTACGTGCATGTGGACGGCGGCGGGCGCCTGGAACGCTACTTCAACGACCCCGACGTCTTCAAGCCCTACCGGCTGCCGGAACCAGGCGTTTTCGCACGCAACGCGTATCCCTTCCTGCTGTTCGAGGAACGCGATGGCAAACTGCGCCTGGGCGGCGTATCCAGGGAATTCTGGGATCTCGTGACGTTCATGGACGCCCTGCAATATGCGTGATCGTCTTTGCCGCATCGCCTTTGGCGCTGCGTTGGCCTCGGCCTCGGTCCTGCACGCCGCCCCGGCCTTGGCGGCCTGCGGTCCTGCGGACTCGGGGTTTTCCGAGTCCGGCGCTTTGACGGCGCTTCGCGTTTCCGTCGACGTGACGCAATCGCGCGTCCTCATGGGCCGCAAGGGCGAACGCATCGCCACGCATCCGCAACCGATCTGGCTGACAACGTCCGGCGACCCGCTGCCGCGCACGTGGATGGACAAGGTGGACTGGACCGCCTATCGCGTCGACGACGGCAAGGGTGCGGCCCACGCGCAGTTGCTTTTCGACGCCGACGGCCGGCTTTGCCGGGTCCAGCGCCTGGAGCGGCGGGCTTTGGGGACGCCGACGGTAACCGGCGGCCATGCCTTCGAGTACGACGCTGACGGATCCCTGCTGCGCGTGGCCGAGTTCGAGCGGACGCAGGGCGCGGCATACACGCTTGCCGGCCAGGTCTGCCTGCGACGCGATGCGCAGGGCGCGCTGCAGGCATTTATCGCCGGGCCCTGCGGCGATGCGATGGACGCGGCCCCCGGGCGGCGCTACGTACGCGATGCAGCCGGCACGCTGCTGCGTGTCATCGACGCCGCCGCCAACGAGCCCGTCGCGGTGCAGACCTACGATGAACGTGGCCGGCCGGCCACGCGCTATGTGCGGCGGCAGTCTCCATTCCCTTCGCCGGATGGCAACGACGGTCCCGGCGCCTATGCGGAACCCGTGGCCCCGCAGGACCGCCTGCACGTGATCGAACGCGAAGCGCTGTCTCGGCTATCGACCGACGTGGCCGGCAACGCATGGCGCATCGTGCGCCTCAAGGAAGACATCGCTTTGGACGACACTGACATGGTGTCTTGGGATCCGAGCAGTCAGACGGTGCTGGCCGAGGGCGTGACCGGCGAGCAGGGTCAGTGCGCGCTCGATCCCGCCGCCCAGCAAAAGGTCTGGAAGGCCATGCAGGACGAGCCCGGGCGGATTCTTTGGTACACCGACCCGATGAGCCGGCTGGTGCTGGTGCCGGCCATGCCGGCCGCGACGTGGCGGGCATGCACGGACCCCGCGAACGTGTCGCGGGACGCCTGCCTGTAAACGGCAGGCGCGGCGCCTCTGTCACGAAACGCTGGCCGCGCCTGCCCAACGCCCGCGCGCGTTACGCGGTTCTGGGCCGGGTATCCACCGGTAGGCAGAGCAGCGCCGTCAGCAGCGCCAACCCCACGTGCGCGCCGTAAATCGGCGAGAAGTCCGCGTGGCTGGCCACGCCGTGCCCCAGCAGCAGCACCGTGATCGCCACGCCCAGCACGCCGCCCACCTGGCGAGTCGCCTGGTTCACGGCGCTGCCCACGGCGTAATGCTGCGCCGGCAGCCGGTTCACCGCCGCGCCCGACAAGGACGGCAGCACCATGCCCACCCCGATGCCGCTAAGCAGCAGACCCGGCAGCCACTCGGTCAGGTACGCGGGCTCGGCGCCCGGCACCAGCAGGAACCACAACCCGCTGGCCGCATACACCAGCGCGCCGCCCACCAGAAAGGGCCGATGCCCCATCCGCGCCGCCAGCCGGCCGGTGATGATCGCCGTCGGCATCACGAGCAGCGGCCCCGGCGTCACCGCCAGCCCCGCGCGCGGCAGGCTGTAATGCCACACGCCCGTCATGTAGAAGAAGAACGCGAAGAACATCATGGCAAACGCAATGCCGAAGCTCAGTGTCGCCAGGTTCACGTAGCGGTAGGTCCGGTGCTTGAACAGCGCCAGATCCACGAGCGGGTGCGGCGTCACGCGCGCCCACGCCACGAAGGCGATCAGCGCCATCACACCCACCGCGGCCGCGATCGCCAGTTCGCTGCGCTGCCACGTCGGCGATTCCGATTGCACGATGGCCAGCGCCACCGCCCCCACGCCCACCATCAAGAGCGCCATGCCCACGCCATCCACACGGCGGCGCGCATCGGGCTTCACCGACTCCTTGAGCATCCCCGCACCGAACCACAGCGACACCGCGCCCAGCGGCAGGTTGATGTAGAACGCCCACGGCCATCCCGCCACGTCAACCACGAACGCGCCCAGGCTGGGGCCCACCGCCGCCGCCAGTCCGCCCACCGCGCCCCACAGACTGACCGCGACCGACCGCTGCGACGCCGGAAACGCCGCCAGCACGATCGACAGCGACGCCGGCGTCAAGAGCGCCGCGCCCACCGCCTGCAGCACCCGCGCGGCGATCAGCCATTGTTCCGTGGCCGCCAGCCCACAGGCCGCCGACGCCGCCAGAAACAGCAGCACCCCGCCCATGAACATGCGCTTGCGGCCGTGCGTGTCGGCCAGTCCGCCCGACGGGATCAGCATGGCGGCAAAGACCACCGTGTAGGCATTGAGCACCCAGGACATGTCCGCGGCCGAGGCCGTCGGGAATCCTTCGCGCAGCGCACCGAACGCCGCGTACAGCATCGTGCTGTCCAGCGACACCAGGAAGACGGCGATGCTGGCGATCCAGAAGACAGGCCAGGGGGATGTTTGCGGGGCGGTGGCGGCGGGGGACACGGCGCCCATGCCTGCTGCCGAAGCGCCGGCGGAAGTGGAGTTGTTACGCATGTCGGCCGTACCCCTCGCGCTTACAGATACACCGACGGGCTGGCGGACAGCCCCTGCTTGACCTGGCGGGTCCGCTCGTCCGCCAGCACTTCCTGCTCGCCGGCTTCCAGTGCATCAAACGCCTGGCTCACGATGGCCTGCGGCGTGGACTTGGGCGCATCGATGCCCTTGGTCAGGTCGGTATCCACGAATCCCATATGCAGTCCCAGCACCTGCGTGTTCTGGCCGCGCAGCTCCTGGCGCAACCCGTTCGTCAGCGCCCATGCCGCCGACTTGCTCATCCCGTACACGCCCAGCACCGGGTTGTTCACCCAGCTCGCGATCGACAGGACATTCAGGATCGCCCCGCCGCCATTGGCCGCCAACGCCGGCGCAAACGCCTGCGCCACCAGGAGCGGCCCGAACAGATTCACCTCCAGATGCCGCCGCGCCGACTCCACGCTGCCCGGCGCCAGAAACCCGCCAAAGTCCGCAATGCCCGCGTTGTTGATCACCAGCGTCACATCCTTCGCCAACTCCGCCGCGGCCGCCACGTCTTCGGCGCGCGTCACGTCCAGCTTGACCGGCACTACGCCTTCCAGCGTGATGGACGACGGATCGCGCGCGGCGGCGTACACCTTGCGGGCGCCGCGGGCCAACGCCTCGCGGGCAAACGTCAGACCCAGGCCGCGATTGGCCCCGGTGATGAAAACAACAGCGTTTTTGAGTTCCATGATGGGTATTCCTGAGAGGTGATGTGTGTGAGTGAGTCGGCTTCATTTCGTCGGCTTCGGTACACACAATATGATGATCATCATATTTAAGGGCAGCAAAATGGCCGCGCAATGCGGCCGCGAAAATCAATCAGTGAGAGGCTGCAGCGCCCTCGTGGTCGTACTGGTCCAAGACTGCCTGGCGGGCGGATGCCAGCACTGCGCGACCGCCAGGGTTGTCGCCCAACGCCCGTGCCAGTTGCAACGCGCCCACCAGCGTGCTCAGCACCGCCGCCGCCGTGTGTTCGCCTGCCTCGGCGGGCAGCACCTGCTGCACCGCTTCCAAGAGCCGCTGCACCCGGCTGGCCGCCGCCTCGCGCACGTCCTCTGACTGCCGGGGAATCTCAGAGGCCAGCGCCGCCACGGGGCAGCCCCGTTCGCAGCCGGTCAGATGCGCATCGCTGAGATAGGTTTCGACCCACGCCCGCAACGGGCTGGCGCCTTCGGCCCGGCGGCGCGCCATGCCCTGAGCCATCCGCGCCGCGCCGTCCTGCCCGGCACGCTCCATCGCCGCCGCCAGCAACGCGTCGCGCGACGGGAAATGCGCGTAGAAGCCGCCGTGCGTCAAACCGGCTTCCTTCATGACGTCCGCGACGCCTACCCCGGAATACCCCGAGCGCCGGATCGCGCGGGCGGCTGCATCAACGATGCGTTCGTGGGATTGTTCCTTGCGGGAGGCGGACATGATCGCGACACCGAAATATGATGATCGTCATATTACGCCTGCCATATTCCGAAACGCAAGCCCCGGCCCCGATTATTAGCGCCAGGCCTGCGGCTCATTGGCCACTTCACGGTTTCAGCGGCCGGTCTACGGCTCGAGGGCCTCTTTGCGTTTTCAGCGCCAAGCTTCCGGCTCGATGGTCACTTCGCCCTTCTCCGCCGAGAAATACACCACGCCGTCCGAGATATTGGCGTTCAGCTGCATCGTGCGCTCGGCCAGCTTGCCCAGCGCCTTCGACTGCTCCGCCGGCAAATTCACCACCTTCAGATTGCGCGTGCGCTCCAGCTTGTTGCGCACCCCGTCCCACCAGATCTTGCTGGCCGACCCGCCATAGCAATACACGATCACCTCATCGGCGCGGCCACAGGCACGCAGAATCCGACGCTCTTCCGGCTGGCCGACCTCGATCCACAGCTTGATCTCCCCGGTCAGATCCTTCACCCACAGATCCGGTTCGTCGGTATCGCTCAGCCCCTTCGTGAACGCCAATTCCTCCTGCGCATGCATCGCAAACGCCAGGAGCCGCACCATCATGCGCTCGTCCGTTTCCGAAGGATGACGCGCCACGGTAAGCCCGTGGCTGCCGTAATAGTGGCGATCGGTATCGGCGACATTCAGGTCGGCCTTGTAGATGGTGGCGCGCAGGGCCATGGCGTAAGTCCGTTCAAAAGCGAATTGCAGGAAGGCCGCCATGATAACCGGGCGCTGCGGGGAGGCATGCGGCTCAAGGCTGGGTCCGGGTTTACACTTGCCGGGCGTCCGCCGTGCCAATCCTGCCGGAAACGCCATTCACGATTCCCTCGCCATGACCGCCACCGCCGCCCTCCTAGCCTTCACCCTGGCCGCCGCCATCCTGACCATCACCCCCGGCCTGGACAACGCCCTGGTCCTGCGCACCGCCGCCGTCGAAGGCAGCCGCCGCGCCCTCATGGCCGGCCTGGGCATCAGCGCCGGCTGCCTGCTATGGGGCGCCATCGCGGCATTCGGGCTGGGTTCGTTGCTGGCCGTGTCCACGCTCGCCTACGACACCCTGCGCATCTGCGCCGCGATCTACCTGTTCTATCTGGGCGTCAAGCTGCTGTGGAGCACGCGCTCCCGCCACAAAGCCGCGGCGACGTCGCCCTCCGGCATCCTTGCTTCCCCCGCTCGCCCCAGCACATCCGCCACGGGCTGGTTCGTGCGCGGGTGCCTGACCAATGCGCTGAACCCCAAGGTTGGTGTCTTCTACATCACGTTCCTGCCGCAGTTCATCCCCGCCGGCGCCGACGTGCTGCGTTTCAGCCTGTTGCTCGCCACGGTTCACGCGATCGTCGGCATGCTCTGGTTTGTCCTGCTGGTCGCCGCCACTCGGCCGCTGGCCCGCTGGCTTTCCCGCCCGGCCGTCACGCGAGGTTTGGACCGTGTGACCGGGGCGGTGTTTATTGCGTTTGGGTTGAGGTTGGCGCTGGAGAAGCGCTGAATCGAAGGCTTGAAGCGACGGCGGAGCTTGGATGGGTGTCAGACACCCGGGTACGCCGGCGACATCTCGACGGTCATCACGTAAGGGTGTCAGACACCTGAGAGCATTTACCTTTGGGTCAGCTCGTAAGGGCGTCAGACACCTGAGAGCGTTTACCTTTGGGTCAGCTCGTAAGGGCGTCAGACACCTGAGAGCGTTTACCTTTGGGTGTCAGACACCCGGCGACGCCGGCTACCGTTCGACGCTCATCTCGTAAGGGTGTCAGACACCTGAGAGCGGCGCGGGCACGAACAGCTGTCAACGCCAAATACCCCACCACCAGCGCGCAGCGTCATCATCACGACGCAAGACACCCAAACGCCAAAGAAGGCCGCCCGCGCGGCCGATTTTGGCGGCCCCGCAAGACCTTCGCCCCACCCGACTCGCGGCAAGAACGCAAGAACTCAACTCGCCCCGCCGACCAGCACCAGCCCTTGACGGAGCGGCCGGTGACGGGACGGGTGCGAGCGAGGGGCGTCGATGCGCCCGAGGGAATCCGAAGGCAGGCGCCGCAGGCGGCAACGAGGATGACAACGGGGCAGTCCGGAGCGAAGGCTCCGGACCGCAATCGTGGCCCCTCGCTCGCACCCGGCACGGCGCCGGCCGCGTTTCAAGAACCCACCCGCCTGCCAGCAATCACCCCCGCTGCCAAAAATCAAAGCAGCCCAGGGACAGCGCCACATGCCAGCAAAGCAACCCCAGCAAAGCGCCACCGCCCACCAGACATCAAAGCCAGCAAAAACCTAAGCCGCCTCAATACACCCCAATGGCATGCCGAGCCACAAAATGCCCCTCTCCCACGGCAACCAACGGCTCCACCAGCGGATCATCCCCCAACCGGCGCATCGGGCTGGGAATCTCATCCACCAGCAGCGACCGCTCCCGATGCCGCCGCTGCGGATCGGCAATCGGCACCGCCGCCATCAGCTTCTTCGTATAAGGATGCTGCGGATTTTCGAAGATCGCCCGCCGAGGCCCGATCTCCACGATCTGCCCCAGATACATCACCGCGACCCGGTGGCTGACCCGCTCCACCACCGCCATATCGTGCGAGATGAACAAGAACGACACACCCAACTCACGCTGCAGATCCAGCAGCAGATTCACGATCTGCGCCTGAATCGACACATCCAGCGCCGACACCGACTCATCCGCAATCACCACCTTGGGATTCAACGCCAGCGCCCGCGCGATGCAGATCCGCTGCCGCTGCCCGCCCGAAAACTCGTGCGGATAGCGATCGATCATCTCCGGCAGCAGCCCGCATTTATCCATCAGCCACCGCACCCGATCCTGCGCCTCTTTACCGCGCGCCACCTTGTGGATCAGCAGCGGCTCCATGATCGAATAGCCCACCGTCATCCGCGGATCCAGCGACGCGAACGGGTCCTGGAAAATGAACTGGATGTGCTGGCGCAGCGTCTGCATCGCACTGCCCCGCAACGCGCCGATATTCTTGCCGTCGAACTCAATCGACCCGCTCTTGCTCTTGACCAGTTGCAGCAAAGACCGCCCAGTCGTCGTCTTCCCGCACCCCGACTCGCCCACCAGCGACAGCGTCTCGCCCGGATACAGGTCGAAGCTGACCTTCTCGACCGCATGCACCCGCTTCTGCACCCGGCCCAGAATGCCGCCGGTAATGTCAAAGCTGGTCGTCAGATCACGCACCTTCAGCACAGGACCGTTCTCGCGCCGCACCGTCGACGGCGCGGCCACCGGCGTGTCCACCAGCCGCGCCGGGTCCGGCACCCGCACCGCCTCGTCCACCTTCAACAGCGGAAACGGCGCCGGCTCATCCGTGCCCTGCATCGCCCCCAGCCGCGGCACCGCCGACAGCAGCGCCCGCGTGTAAGCATGCTGCGGACGCGCAAAGATCTCGTCCGACCCGCCCTCTTCCACCTTGTCGCCCCGGTACATCACCAGCACCCGGTCCGCCACTTCCGCCACCACGCCCATGTCGTGCGTGATGAAGATCACGCCCATGTCCATTTCTTCCTGGAGCTGGCGGATCAGTTGCAGAATCTGCGCCTGGATGGTGACGTCGAGCGCGGTCGTCGGTTCATCTGCGATCAGCAATTGCGGCTTGCACGACAGCGCCATCGCGATCATCACGCGCTGACGCATCCCACCCGACAACTGGTGCGGGTAGCGGTCCAGAATGGCGCGCGCCTCAGGGATGCGCACGCGTTCCAGCATGCGCAGCGTCTCCGCCCGCGCCGCCGCCGCGTCCAGCCCCTGATGCAGCTGCAAGGCCTCGGCGATCTGGTTGCCCGCCGTGAAGCTGGGGTTCAGCGACGTCATCGGCTCCTGGAAGATCATCGCCACGTCCGCACCGCGCACGCGCTGCAGCGTCGAATCCGGCGCGCTGACCAGGTCCAGCACGTCGCCGTTGCGCCGGCGCAGCAGCATCCCGCCATTGGCGATGTGACCGCCGCCGTATTCGACCAGGCGCATCAGCGCCAGCGAAGTCACCGACTTGCCGGAGCCAGACTCGCCCACGATGGCCAGCGTCTCGCCGCGGTTCACGTGAAAGGAAACATTGCGCACCGCTTCCACGGTGCGTTCGGGCGTTTTGAACCGCACCGTCAGGTCATTGACCTGCACGACGCGGTTGGAATCCATGGTTGCCATATCGATTACTTTTCCTGACGCGGATCGAGCGCGTCACGCAGCCCGTCACCCAGCAGATTGAAGCCCAGCACCACCAGGAAAATGGCCGATCCGGGGAAGATCGACATCCAGGGCGCCTGGGTCATGAAGTTCTTGGCCGTGTTCAGCATCGAGCCCCACGACGGCGTCGGCGGCTGCAGGCCCAGGCCCAGGAAGGACAGGCTGGCCTCGGCGATGATGGCCGTGGCGATCGTGATCGTGGCCTGCACGATCAGCGGCGGCATCACGTTGGGGAACACGTGCCGTCCGATGATGCGAAGGTCGGACGCGCCGAGCGCCCGGGCGCTCTGCACGTAATCCTCGTTCTTGACCGCCAGCACCTGTCCGCGCGTCAGCCGGATGAACTTGGGCGCGGCCGATACGCCGATGGCGATCATCGCGTTGGTCAGGCTGGGTCCCAGAAAGGCGGCCAGCGCGATCGCCAGGATCAGGAAGGGAATGGCCAGGAGCGCCTCGGTGGCGCGCGAGATGATGCTGTCCGTCCAGCCGCCGAAGTAACCCGCGGCCAGACCGAACGGCACGCCCACGATCAGCGCGATCAGCACCGACACCAGGCCCGCCATCAGCGAGGCGCGCGCGCCGTAGACCATGCGGCTGTAGATGTCCCGGCCCAGTTCGTCCGTGCCCAGCCAGTGCGCCGCGGACGGCGCCTTGCGGATGGTGGTGAAACTGGTTTGCAGCGGATCCTGGCTGACGATGAACGGGGCCAGGATGGCCACCACCACGAAGAACAGCACGATGCCCAGACCGAGCATCGCGATGCGGTTGCGTTTGAATTTGGCCCACGCGCGATTGCGGCTGCGGGGCGGCGTGACGGCTGCGGCCGTTGCAGGAATTGCGCTCATGAGTGCCTCAGGCGGGGATTGACCAGGATGTACAGGATGTCGGCCAGCAGGTTCATCAGGATGAAACCCACCGCCACGCAGAGCACCACGCCCTGCACCACCGCGTAGTCGCGGGTGAACACCGCGTCGACCACCAGCTTGCCGAAGCCCGGAATCGTGAAGACCTGCTCGGTCAGCACGGCGCCCGCCAGCAGCTCGCCGAACAGCAGCGTCACCAGCGTGACGATCGGCATCAGCGCATTGCGCAACGCGTGGCGCAGCACCACGCTGCGCGGCGACACGCCCTTGGCGCGGGCGGTGCGCACGTAGTCCGCGGACAGCGCCTCCAGCATGGACGAACGCGTGTGCCGCATCAGGTACGCCGCGATCGCGGTGGACAGCACCAGCGACGGCATCAGCATCGTCTTGATCGACAGCCAGAAATCTTCAGAAGGCGACACGTACCCCGAAGCCGGCAGCAGCTTCCACTGCACCGACACCACCATGATGAGGATGATGCCCAGCCAGAAATTGGGAATGGACATGCCGGAGAGCGCCGCGATGTTGGCGCCCATTTCGACGGGCTTGCCCTTGCGCACCGCGGCGATGATGCCCATCGGGATACCCACCAGCAGCGCAAAGAACATCGCCATGGCGGCTAGTTGCAGCGTGACAGGCAGCTTTTGCGCGATCAGCGTCGTGACGGGCACGTCGGTGCGCAGGGACTTGCCCAGATCGCCTTGCAGGACCTGCCCGGCCCAGGCCGCGTACTGCATCGGCAAGGGGTCGTTCAGGCGGTATTTGTCGCGCAGATAGTCCAGGACGGCCGGATCGCGCTCTTCGCCGGCCAGGGTCAGCACCGGATCGCCGGGCAGGATTTTCTGCAGCATGAACACGATCATCGACACCAGTATCAGTGTCGGGATCGCGACGATCACGCGGCGCAAGATGAGTTTAAGCATGTGGGAAACCGTAAGACTGGAACGACGGACGGCGCCGGCCGGACAGGGCCCGATGCGCGTCCGCCGCAAACGACAACCGGACGCGCAAGGCGCGTCCGGCGGGCGCGGCGGGCATTCGCCGCTCCGACATTACTTCTGCGCGAACGTCACGCCCTTGAGCCGGATCATACCGTCCGGATAGGGCGTGAAGCCCTGGACCTTCTTGCCCATCACGAAGGGCCACGGCTGGTAGTAGTTGTACACGCCGGGCAGTTCGTCCTGGATGATGGCCTGCGCCTGGTCGTAAATCGCCTTGCGCTTGGCTTCGTCCGGGACGGTACGAGCCTGGTTCAGCAGCTTGTCGACCTCCGGATTGCAATAGTGGCCGTCGTTCAGCGCGCCCTTGCAGGTGACGAAAGCGTGGATGTTGCCGTCGGGATCGACCCGGCCGGACCAGCCCAGCATCACGATCTGGAAGTTGCCGCCGGCCGATTCCTTCTGCAGCGCGGCGTATTCCGTGGGACGCAGGGACAGGTCAAAGCCCGCCTCGGCGGCCATGGCCTGCACGATCTCGGCGACGGACGAGGTGGTGGTGTTGTTGCCGAACACCAGCTCGGCCTTCACGCGGTCAAAACCTGCCTGCTTGAGCAGGCTCTTGGCCTTGGCCACGTCGCGCTTGGTGACCGGGAACTTGTCGCTGTGATAGGGACTGGCGGGCGGGAACGGCTGCTGCGCGGGTTCGAAGATGCCGCCGCCGGCCACTTCGTTGATGGCGTTGCGGTCGATGGCGTACTGGAACGCCTGGCGCACCAGCTTGTTCTTGAACGGGTTGTCTTCGGCGCGCTTGCCGTTGTCCACGTTGAACATGAACTGCTGGAAGCCCAGGCCCGCGACCGGCGCGAACGTCAGGCTGGCGTCGCTCTTGACCGCCGGCGCGTCCGAGGGGTTCAGGCGCTCGAGCATGTCCAGGTCGCCTGCGCGCAGGTTGGACAGGCGCACGGTGGTGTCGGGGATGGGCAGGAAGGTCACGCGCTTGAACGCGTAATCCTTGGCGCCGTAGTACTGGTCGAATTTTTCCAGGACGATGCGGTCGTTCTGGATGCGTTCGACGAACTTGTACGGGCCCGAGCAGATGGGCTTGCGGCCCACGGCGGCGACGTCGTCCGAGAAGGTCTTGGGCGACAGCATCATGCCGGCGCGGTCGGACAACTGCGCGAGCAGCGTGGCGTCCGGTTCTTTCAGGGTCAGCACCAGCGTGGTGGCGTCAGGTGCGTCGACCTTGGCCACCGAGCGCAGCTCGCCCTTGCGCAGGCTGTCCGGCAGGCTCATGGCGCGGTCCAGGTTGGCCTTGGCCGCCGCCGCGTCGAACTTGGTGCCGTCGTGGAACAGCGCGTCGTCGCGCAGCTTGAAGGTCAGCACCTTGTTGTCGTCGCTGAACGACCACGAGGTGGCCAGTTGCGGCACGAAGTGCAGCTTGGGATCGATGTCCACCAGCTTGTCGCACAGCGACGTGAACACGATGCGGCCCACGTAGGTGCGGGCGCGGTGCGGGTCCAGGACATCGGGATCTTCCTGCAGGCCGATCCGGATGTTCTGGGCGCTGGCGGCGCCGGCGGCCAGCGCCAAGAGGCTGGCGCCGAAGGTCATGGTCAAGCGTTTCATTGTGTTTATTCCCCTTGTTGCTGCATTTGCCGGTTTAAGGAAGCGCTTTAGAAGCCCACCGCCTGGCCGTCGCGACGGCTGTCGCTGGCGGCGACGTAGCCCAGTTCGTTGTCGTTCTCGGACATGCGCCAGATGAACTGGCCGGCGCCGAAGTCCATGTACGGATCGTCAACGGATTTCAGAGCATGGCCCAGATCCTTCAGTCCTGCAATCGTCGACGCCTTCATATTGGTCTCGATATCCAGCGTGAAGTCGCGGTTGACCTTCCAGCGCGGCGCGCAGCACGCGGCCTGCGGGTTCTGGTGGTAGTCGATCATGCGGACGACGGTCTGCATGTGGCCCTGCGGCTGCATGTCGCCGCCCATGACGCCAAAGCTCATGACCGGCTTGCCGGCGCGCGTGAGGAACCCCGGGATGATGGTGTGGAACGGACGCTTGCCGCCTTCGACCACGTTGGCCGACTTGGGATCCATCGAGAAGCCCACGCCGCGGTTCTGCATGCTGATTCCCGTGCCAGGCACGACCACGCCCGATCCGAAGCCCATGTAGTTGGACTGGATGAACGAGATCATCATGCCGTTTTCGTCGGCGGCGGTCAGGTAGATGGTGCCGCCCGCGTGCGGACGGCCGGCTTCGAAGTGGGTGGCCTGGTCCAGACGGATCAACTTGGCGCGGCTGTCCAGGTAGGCGTCCGACAGCATCTGCTCGGGCGTGACCTGCATGGCGCGCGGGTCGGCCACGTACTTGTACAGATCGGCGAAGGCCAGCTTCATGGCTTCGATCTGGATGTGCTGCGATTGCACCGAATCCACGGGAATGTCGGCCATGTCGAAGCGTTCGACGATGCCCAGCGCGATCAGCGCGGCGATGCCCTGCCCGTTCGGCGGAATTTCGTGCAGCTCGTAGCCGCGGTAGGACTTGGAGATCGGCTTGACCCATTCCGGGCGGTAGCCGCGCAGGTCTTCCAGCGTCATCGCGCCGCCGCATTCCTTGCTGAAGGCGGCGATGCGCTCGGCCAGTTCGCCTTCGTAGAAGTCGCGGCCCTTGGATTCGGCGATGCGGCGCAGCGTGTTGGCGGCGTCGGGGAAACGGAAGTGTTCGCCGACCTTGGGCGCGCGGCCTTCGGGCAGGAAGGCCTGGGCGTAGCCGGGCTGCGACTTCAGTTCCTCGGCAGCGGCGGCCCACTTGTGCGCCACCACGGGCGGCACGGCGTAGCCGCGCTCGGCGATCTCGATGGCGGGCTCGAACAGTTGTTCGAACGGCAGCTTGCCCAGCTTTTCATGCAGCGCGGCCCAGCCGGCCACCACGCCGGGGACCGTGACCGAGTCCCAGCCGCGCTTGGGCTGGATGGCCAGGCCGTTGTCGCCGGTGCCGTACTTGCGCTTGAAGTATTCGGTGTTCCAGGCGGCGGGCGCGACGCCCGACGAGTTCAGGCCGTGCAGTTCCTTGCCGTCCCAGACGATGGCAAAGCAATCGCCGCCCAGGCCGCACGAGACCGGTTCGACCAAGACGATCGTAGCCGCGGCCGCGATGGCGGCGTCCACGGCGTTGCCGCCCTTGAGCAGCATGCGCAGCCCCGCCTGGGCCGCCAGCGGGTGCGACGTGGAGACCACGTTGCGGGCGAACAGCGGGATGCGAACGGAAGGATACGGGTTGGCCCAGTCGAAGGTTTTCATGTGGCGGGTCTCATAACGGTTAAGCGGGCGAAGTTACTCTCGTGCTTTAATTAAATCAATTTGATTTTTTGTTCCGTCATAAAAGAATTTTTTATGAGTACGATCCGATTTCTGCGCACGTTTCTGGCGGTCGCGCACCACGGTTCCTTCTCGGAGGCTGCCGAACAGGTCGCCCTGACGCAGGCGGCCGTCAGCTTCCAGATGCGCTCGCTCGAAGCCGAGCTGGGCCGCGAACTCTTCGACCGCAGCGGGCGCCTGGCCATCCTGAACGCGGCCGGGCGCGAATTGCTTCCCGAAATCAAGCACTTGCTGGATTTATACGACAGACTCAGGCGCCCGAGCACGGCGCCCGGCGAATTGGCCGGCTCGGTGTCAGTGGGCAGCATCGTGTCCTGCATGGGCACGCTGTCCAAAGTCATCTCGGGGTTGAAGAAGGCGCATCCCAAGCTGGACGTGCGCATCCTGTCGGGCAAGGCCAGCGAACTGGCGGGCAAGGTCGAGGACGGCGAGCTGGACGCCGCATTCCTGGTGGAAGCCGGCCGCAAGATGGCCAGCACGCGCTGGACGCCGCTATATGAAGAACAGATGGTGGTGATCGCCCCGCGGTCGGCGGCCGGCCAGGACGCGCGCGAGGTGCTGGCGGGCAATCCGTTCCTGCGCTTTGACCGGACCCAGCGCACCGGGCTGCAGATCGACCGCCTGCTGCGGCGCATGGCGGTGCCGGTCAATGAATTCCTGGAACTGAACGCCATCGAGACGCTGGTGGAACTGGTGCGCCAGGAGGTCGGCGTCACGCTGCTGCCGCTGATCAACGGCGCGAACTGGCAGCACAGCCCGGAACTTCGGATTTTCTACCTGCCCGAAGACCTCGGGCCCCTGTCGCGCTCGATCGGCATGCTGGAACGCCGCGAGCATGCCCGCCAGGGCATCACCGCGGCGATCTGCGAGGCGTGCGCGCAGGCTTTCCGCGCACGCGAACCGCAAACCGCCGCGTAAGGCTTACTCGGCCATGGCCGGGTCGGTCTTGGACGGCTTGCCCGTCTCGATGCGGCCGGCAAAGCGGCGCAACCACGACGGATCCTCGGCCAAACGGACCGTGAAGTCGTACCAGGCATGGCTGCCCGCCAGCGCCCAGTGCTGCTCGACCTGCCCGCCCGCCGGAACCGTGAACGTCCAGCGTTCGTGGTTGGCGTAATAGGCGTTGGGCGTCACCTCGAACGAGCAAGGCGTCTTGCCGGCGTTGATGAAGCTGACGTAGACGTCGCCGTTGGCGATGTCGTAGCAGACGCGGATCTCGGCATCCTGCTGCGCCGTGCGGTCGTGCGCCAGGTCGCCCGCGAAATGGCGGTGCCAGCCGTTGGGACCCAGCACCCACAGGTCGTACTTGCCGCCGTCGGCCGCCGTGTCCCAGCTGCCTTCCAATTGCTTGTCCGGCTCCACCGTGTAGCGGCGCGGCAGGCGATCCAGGTGCAGGCGGTCATAGACGTGGAACACCGCGGTCTGTTTGCCCGTGTTGGAGAACACCAGCCACATGTTGCCGGTGCCGGGCTGGCTGCGGCCGCTCGTGTGCAGTTCATACGGCAAGGCGCAGGAGTTGCGAATGCCCTTTTCCTGGATGCCCTTGGCCTGCGTGGACGGATCGGGGAGCGGCACGGCCGTGAGCGCCTGCTGGGCAGCGCGCTCCTGGTCCGCCTTCGAACGGGTCAGGATATCCAGGCCAGACAGCTTCTCGTCGTTCGGCGTGGCGAAGTTGAAGGCCGACGTCAGGTCGCCCAGCACGGCGCGGCGCCACGGGCTGATGTTCTCTTCCTTGACGCCGAAGCGGGCTTCCAGGAAACGCAGCACCGAGGTGTGGTCGAACGCTTGCGAATTGACCCAGCCGCCACGGCTCCACGGCGACACCACATACATCGGCACGCGCGGGCCGGGGCCGTACACGCGGTTGTCGGCGGCATCCTGGGCGGACGCATGCGTGTGACGTTCGAGGTCGGTGTTGACGGTGGAAGCGCCGGCCATCGAACCGTCGGTGTTCAGCGACGGCGCGGCGGGCGGCGGCACGTGGTCGAAGTAGCCGTCGTTCTCGTCGAAGTTGATGAGCAGGACGGTCTTGCTCCAGACGTCCGGATTGGCGGTCAGTGCGTCGAGCGTTTCCTGGATGTACCAGGCGCCCTGCACGGGGCTGGACGGGCCGGGGTGTTCGGAGTAATCGGCGGGCGCGACGATCCAGGAGATCTGCGGCAGCGTGCCGTTGAGGGCGTCGTCGCGCAGGGCCTGCAGAAAGCCGCCGTCGGGCATGGTGTTGGCCGTGCCCTTGTAGAGCGGGTTGGCCCCATCCATGCTGGGCGTCCAGGCCGGGTACGGCGCGCCGTTGCTGCCGTTGCCGGCCAGTTCGTTGGCGCGGCGGTATTGCTGAAAGCCGGCCAGCGGGTTGTCGCCGAAGTTCTCGGGCAGGTTCTGGTAGACCTTCCAGGTCACGCCATTTTCCTGCAGGCGCTCGGGGTACGTCTTCCAGGTCCAGCCGGTGGACGAGGCGCCCAGGCTGTCCCACTGGTTGCGGGTCGACGGGCCATTGCCCTGCGCCAGCGGATCGTTGGTGCCGGTCCAGTGGAACAGGCGGTTGGTGTTGGTGCCGCCATGCGTCGAACAGTGGTAGGCATCGCACAGCGTGAAGGCGTTGGCCAGCGCGAACTGGAATTCCACTTCCTTTTCGCGGTAGTAGCCCATGGACTGGTTCTGCTTGTAGCGCGGCCATTGGTACATGCGACCGCCGTCCCAGGCCATCTGGGCGTCGACGTAGTCGTGGGGCGTGCCGGCCACGCGCTGGGCGTTGCCCTGCGTGCTGTCCAGGTGATACGGCATGACGACGCGCGTGCCGTTGGTCTGTTCCCAGACGGAGCGGTTCTGCGGCAGCGGAATGGTGATGCGGTCGCCAAAGCCGCGCACGCCCTTGAACGTGCCGAAGTACATGTCGAAGGAGCGGTTTTCCTGCATGAGGATGACCACGTGCTCGACGTCGTTGATGGTGCCGGTGCGGTTGTTGGCGGGGATGGCCAGCGCGCGGCGGATGGCGGGCGGGAACATCGACAGCGCGGTCAGCCCGGCGGTGGAGGCAGCCGCGTTGCGCAGGAACCGGCGCTTGCCGGCGTGGATCGTGTCTTTTTCGGACTTCACGGATTCTTTTCCTATGGGTCTACAAGAAGCGCGGCTCAGGGCGCGCAACGCAGTTCGGGCTTGGCGGGCGGCGTGGGCGTCTCGGGCTGGGTGGGGGTGCCCGGGTCGGTGGGGGCGCCGGCATCGTCATCGTCGTCGCCACCACCGCAGGCGGCCAGGGTGGCGGTCAGCATCAGCACCGCGCCGGCGCGCAGGAAACCGCGCAAAATCATGGACTTGCTCATGGGGTATCTATCCTTGGGACATCAGGGAAACAGTTCGGAGACGGACTTGCCGGACATGGC
>NZ_DAMCTG010000072.1:0-14819 GCF_032113835.1 Achromobacter sp.
ATATTGGTCGGGGCGGTGGGATTCGAACTCACGACCCTCTGCTCCCAAAGCAGATGCGCTACCAGGCTGCGCTACGCCCCGAAGGGTGGCAACTATACCAGAAAGCGATCCCTTGCGGCCAAGGCTCAGCCATTCGGCGACGTAACAAAATGCCCGCCCTGCTCCCAATGAATTGAAAAACGGCGCGCCACAGGCGCGCCGCTTCCGGCACTGCATGACGAATCGCGTTCAACCAAATCGACCCGTAATGTAGTCCTCGGTTTCCTTACGCGACGGCTTCACGAAGATCTGGTCAGTCTGCCCAAACTCCATCAGCTCGCCCAGGTACATATACGCCGTGTAATCCGAGCAACGCGCGGCCTGCTGCATGTTGTGCGTCACGATGACGACGGTGTAATCGTTCTTCAGTTCAGCAATCAGCTCTTCGATCTTGGCGGTGGAGATGGGATCCAGCGCCGAGCACGGCTCATCCAGCAGCAGCACTTCCGGCTTGATCGCCACGCCGCGGGCGATGCACAGACGCTGTTGCTGGCCGCCGGACAGGCTGTTGCCGCTCTGGTGCAGCTTGTCCTTCACTTCGTTCCACAGCGCGGCCTTGCTCAGCGCCCATTCCACGCGCTCGTCCATCTCACCTTTCGACAGGCGCTCGAACAGACGCACGCCGAAGGCGATGTTGTCGTAGATGCTCATGGGGAACGGCGTGGGCTTCTGGAAGACCATGCCGATCTTGGCGCGGATCAGCGAGATGTCGGTCTTGGCCGTCAGCAGGTTTTCGCCGTCCAGCAGGATTTCGCCCTCGGCGCGCTGGCCGGGATACAGCTCGAACATGCGGTTGAACGTGCGCAGCAGCGTGGACTTGCCGCAGCCCGACGGACCGATGAAGGCGGTGACCTTCTTCTCCTGGATCGACATGTTCACGTTGCGAATCGCGTGGAACTTGCCGTAGTAGAAGTTCAGGTCCTTGACCTCGAGCTTGTTCTTGACTGCGGTAGCGGTGTTTTCCATTGGGTTTCCCTTGGCTGTCGGCGCGTCCAGCGCGCCGGCAAAGCGATCTTTACTTGCGGAACAGGTTGCGGGCGATGATGTTGATGCCCAACACCAGCAGCGTGATCAGCGTGGCGCCGGCCCAGGCCAGGTTGTTCCAGTCCTTGAAGGGGCTGGCGGCGTATTGGTAGATGACGACCGGCAGGTTGGCCATCGGGCCGTTCATGTTCAGCGACATGAACTGATTCGACAGCGCGGTGAACAGCAGCGGCGCGGTTTCGCCGGAGATGCGGGCGATCGCGAGCAGCACGCCGGTGATGATGCCGGACTTGGCGGCGCGATAGCAGACCAGCGTGATCATGCGCCACTTCGGGCAGCCCAGCGCGGCGGTGGCCTCGCGCAGGCTGTTGGGCACCAGCAGCAGCATGTTGTCGGTGGTGCGGACCACGACCGGGATCACCAGGATGGACAGCGCGATGGCGCCGGCCCAACCCGAGTAATGCCCGACTTGCGCCACATACACGGCATAGATGAACAGGCCGATGATGATGGACGGCGCCGACAGCAGCACGTCGTTCAGGAAGCGCGTGGCCGGGGCCAACCAGCCGCGCTGGCCGTATTCGGCCAGGTAGGTGCCGGCCAGGATGCCGACCGGCGTGCCGATCAGCGTGCCGACGCCCGCCATCATCACGCTGCCGAGAATGGCGTTGAGCAAGCCCCCCGCCTGGCCCGGGGGCGGCGTGATTTCGGTGAAGAGCGTGTACGACAGCGCGGGCGCGCCCTTCATCAGCAACGTGAGAATGATCCAGAACAGCCAGAACAGGCCGAAGACCAGCGTCGTCATCGAGACGGCGAGCATCATGCGATTGACCACGCGGCGCCGGCGATAGATGCCGTTCTGCATGTTGAGTACGGATTCAGCCATGATTTTTTCCTTGTGCTCCGGGCGTCAGGTCTTCTTGCCTTCGCCGGCGGACAGGCGGACCAGCAGCGTCTTGGCCAGGGCCAGCACGATGGTCGTGATGAGGAACAGGATCAGGCCCAATTCCAGCAACGCCGCCTTCTGGATGCCGCCCGCCTCGTTGAATTCGTTGGCGAGCGCCGAGGCGATGGAGTTGCCGGGCGAGAACAGGGAACCGGACCACTTGAATGCGTTGCCGATCACGAACGTCACGGCCATCGTCTCGCCCAGGGCTCGGCCCAGGCCGAGCATGATGCCGCCGATGACGCCCGACTTGGTGAAGGGCAGCACCACGCGCCACATCACTTCCCAGGTCGTGCTGCCCAGGCCGTAGGCCGATTCCTTGAGCATCGCGGGGACCAGCTCGAACACATCGCGCATCACCGCGGCGATGAACGGAATGATCATGATCGAGAGGATCAGGCCGGCGGTGAAGATGCCGATGCCGAACGGCGGGCCGGCGAACAGGCCGCCGATGATGGGCACACTGCCCAGCGTCGCGATCATGAACGGCTGCACGTACTGCTGGAACACGGGCACGAAGACGAACAGGCCCCACATGCCGTAGATGATGGACGGGATGGCCGCCAGCATTTCGATGGCGGTGCCCAACGGGCGGCGCAGCCAGGTCGGGGACAGTTCGGTCAGGAAGATGGCGATGCCGAAGGAGACCGGCACGGCGATGATCAGCGCGATCGCGGACGTCAGCAACGTACCGATGATCGGCACGACGGCGCCGTAATTGGAATTGACCGGGTCCCAGTCATTGAGCCACAGGAAGGACAGGCCATATTTGGCCAGCGATTCGCGGCTGCCGTAGATGAGGGAGATGAGAATCGCCGCCAGAAGAATGAACACCAGGAAGGCGAACAGGCGGGTCAGATTCTTGAACAGCGCATCCATCAGCGCATTTTTTGTTTGCTTCATAGGCGAAGGCGTGCCGGTAGTCACGGAATCCGCCACGCTGGGCGGAAGCGGCACACTATTATCCATTACCGCGCTCATGGATGGACTTTCCTTAGGAAACCTGGGGGAACAGCAGAGAGGTCGATTTACAGGCGGCGGCCCCGCCCGCCTTCAGGCGTCGGGGCCGCACGGTACTGATTTACTTCCAGACAGCCTGACCGTCAGCGGACTTCACTTCGCCCCAGGCGGCGCGGATTTCCTTGGTCACGGCTTCCGGCAGCGGCACGTAGTCCATGGCTTCAGCAGACTTGGCGCCGTTCTTGAAGGCCCAGTCGAAGAAGTCCAGCACAGCCTTGCCCTGAACCGGCTTGTCTTGCGACTTGTGGATCAGGATGAAGGTGGCGGCGGTGACGGGCCACGAATCGGCGCCCGGCTCGTCGGTCAGGACCACGCCCATGCCCGGCGCGCTCTTCCAGTCGGCGTTGGCGGCCGCGGCAGCGAAAGCCTTTTGCTCGGGCTGGACGAACTTGCCGTCCTTGTTCTGCAGTTGCGTCCAGGCCAGCTTGTTCTGCTTGGCGTAGGCGTATTCGACGTAGCCGATCGAGTTCTTCAGCTGGCCAACGTAGGCGGCGACGCCTTCGTTACCCTTGCCGCCTTGACCGGTGGGCCACTTGACGGCCTTGCCTTCACCGACTTGCGACTTCCACTCCGGCGACACCTTGGACAGGTAGTTCGTCCAGCCGAAGGTGGTGCCCGAGCCGTCCGAACGGTGCACGACGATGATGTCGGCCGAGGGCAGCTTGACGTCGGGGTTCAGCGCCTTGATGGCAGCGTCGTCCCACTTCTTGACCTTGCCCAGGAAGATGTCGGCCAGGAGCTTGCCCGACAGCTTCAGCTTGCCCGGCTCGACGCCGTCGACGTTCACGACGGCGACAGTGCCGCCGATCACGGCGGGGAATTGCAGCAGACCGTGCTTTTCCAGGTCGGCGGCCTTCATCGGGTCATCCGAGGCGCCGAAGTCGACCGTCTTTGCAATGATCTGCTGTTGACCGCCGCCCGAACCGATGGACTGGTAGTTGACCGCGTTGTTGGTCGCAGCCTTGTAATCGGACGCCCACTTGGCGTAGATCGGGTACGGGAACGATGCGCCGGCGCCGGTGACGTTGGCGGCCTGGACGGCAAAAACGGCGGCGCTCAGCGCGACGCCCACGGAAACTTGCTTGAAGACACGTTTGAACATCTGGGTTCCTTCTGTGCTCGTTAAAGGAGTCTTGGCAGGCTTTATTGGCTGCCTGTCTTTCAGCGACCTTCGCATCTTAGGGACCCAAAGTGACAAGACCATGACAGTCACAAACTGTTCATGCAGCTGTTCGATGCGACGTAAAAACCACGGCCGCCAGGCGGTTGCCGGGCGGCCGTGAGGCAAAAGCGAAATTATGGGGACGAACCCCTAATTTGACGATGGTCGGTCAAACGCCCAGCTTCTGCATCAGGAATTGGTGCAGGTTGTAGGGCTCCCGGCGGCTCTTGACGCGGGCATAGTCGCCGCTGGGTTGCTGCTGCCAGGCAAGCTGGTTGTCCCGCAGCGCGTAGGTGAAGGCTTCGTCGATGACGCGTTTCTTGAGCGTCTTGTCGTAGATCGGGAAGGCGATCTCGACGCGGCGGAAGAAGTTGCGGTCCATCCAGTCGGCGGACGACAGGTACACCGTCTCTTCGCCATCCGCGTAGAAATAGAAGACGCGGGAATGTTCCAGGAAGCGGCCCACGATGGAGCGCACGCGGATGTTTTCCGACAGCCCCGGCACGCCGGCGCGCAAGGCGCAGACGCCGCGAACGATCAGGTCGATCTTCACTCCCGCCTGGCTGGCCTTGTAGAGCTCGGCGATGATCTGCTCTTCCAGGAGCGAATTCATCTTGGCCATGATGCGTGACCGCTTGCCCGCCTTGGCGGCGCGCGCCTCGGCGCGGATCAGGGACACCATGCCCTCGTGCAGCGTGAACGGCGATTGCATCAGCGACTTGAGCGTGCGGCGCGCGCCCAGGCCGGTCAACTGCGCGAACACCTTGTCCATGTCCTCGCACAGTTTGGGATCGGCGGTCAGCAACCCGAAGTCCGTATACAGGCGCGCCGTGCGCGGATGGTAGTTGCCGGTGCCCAAGTGGGCATAGCGGCGCAGGCGGCCCTTTTCGCGGCGCAGCACGACCGCCATCTTGGCGTGCGTTTTGTGCGCCACCACGCCGTAGACGACGTGCGCCCCCACCTCTTCCAGCTTGGAGGCCCAGTTGATGTTGGTCTGCTCGTCAAAGCGCGCCATCAATTCCACCACCACCGTCACTTCCTTGCCGGCGCGCGCCGCCAGCAGCAGGATCTTCATCAGCTCGGAGTCCTCGCCGGTGCGGTAGATGGTCTGCTTGATGGCCATCACGTCGGGGTCCAGCGCGGCGGCGGTCAGGAAGTCGATGACCGGCTGGAACGACTGATAGGGGTGGTGCAGCAGGCGATCGCACTCGGCCACCGCCTCGAAGAGTTCCGCAGGCTTGTCGCCGACGCGGTCAAACGGCGCGGGTACGGGCGCGCGGTAATCGGGAAACAGCAGGTCCGGGCGCGCCGCGGAATTGCACAGCTGCATGAGGCGGGACAGGTTCACCGGGCCGGGTACACGGTAGGTGTCGTCGGCCTTGAGCGAAAACTCGCGCTGCAGGAAGGTTTCTAGTTCGACGGGCGTCAGCTTGTCGATTTCCAGCCGGACGGCCGCGCCGAAGTTGCGCTGCGACAACTCGCCCTGCAGCGCGTGGCGCAGGTTGGTGACTTCTTCCTCGTCCACGAAGAGGTCGCTGTTGCGCGTCACGCGCCATTGGTAGCAGCCCAGCATCTCCAGGCCGGGAAACAGTTCGCCCACGAAGGCGCGCAGGAGCGAGGTCAGGAGGATGTAGCCTTCGGGCTGCCCCGAGAGCTCCTGCGGCATCTTGATGAGCCGTGGCAGGGCGCGGGGCGCCTGGACAATGGCGATCGACGCCTGGCGGCCGAACGCGTCGGCGCCCGCCAGCGACACGATGAAATTCAGGCTCTTGTTGTAGACGCGCGGAAACGGATGCGCCGGGTCCAGCCCAATAGGGGTCAAGAGCGGCATCACGTCGCGATGGAACACGTCGAGCGCCCACGCCTGCTGCTCTGCATTCCATTCGGAGGCGTGATGCAGCGCAATGCCCTCCTTGTGCATGGCGGGCAGGATCTGGTCGTTGAGCAGGTTGTACTGGCGGTTCACCAGCTCGTGCACCGCCTGCTGGACGCATTCGAACGCCTCGTCGGGCGTCATGCCGTCCGGGCCGACCAGGTTGGGCGACTGGCGCTGCTGCTCTTTCAGGCTGGAGATCCGGATCTCGAAGAATTCGTCCAGGTTGGAGCTGACGATGCACACGTAGCGCAGCCTTTCCAGCAGCGGCGTCTTGGGATTCTCCGCCATCGCCAGCACACGTTCGTTGAACTTGAGCAGCGACAATTCGCGATTCATGAGCAGAGGCTCGCCTGGCGGACGTGTGGGCATACCGGATTCCATACGAATAGAGAGCGTGAAGTTTTACTGCAAACAGGTGACGGTTCTATGACAGCGCCCAATCGCTAAGGGTACGTCAAATGCGGGACATATGGCGCACGGAACAACGGCTTCCAAGCCTCTGTTCCGTAAGCAAAAACCCGTAGCCGACGGCGTTGTCACATGGGGTCCTTATAATCGGTCCACCTCACAGACATTATTACGAGCCGCATGGATCAACTTCTGGCCGCGGTGGACCTCGGGTCCAACAGCTTTCGCCTCTCCATCGGACGCATCGTTCAGCAGGACGGTACGCCCCAGATCTACCAGATCGACCGCCTCAAGGAAACCGTCCGGCTCGCCGCCGGTCTGGACGCCGAAAAACGGCTTGGCGACGACGCCATCGACCGCGCCATTGCCGTCCTGGAACGCTTCGGCGAACGCCTGCGCAGTTTTCACCCGAACCGGGTCCGTGCGGTTGCCACGAACACGTTCCGCGTCGCCCGCAACACGAAAGATTTCCTGCCCCGGGCCGAAGCCGCATTGGGCTTTCCCATCGAAGTCATCGCGGGCCGTGAAGAGGCCCGCCTGATCTTCACGGGCGTGGCCCACACCCTGCCCCCCTCGCCCAACAAACGCCTGGTCATCGACATCGGCGGCGGCTCCACGGAAGTCATCATCGGCAAGGGCCACGAACCGGGCCTGATGTCCTCGCTCTATATGGGCTGCGTCAGCTACAGCCGCCAGTTCTTCTCGGACGGCGTGGTGGACGCACATCAGATGAAACAGGCCGAGCTGGCCGCCCGCCGCGAAATCGAAGTCATCGCCAAGCAGTACCGCAAGATGGGCTGGAAGGAAGCCTATGGCTCCTCCGGCACCGCCAAGGCGCTTTTCGCCATCCTGACCGAAGGCGGCTATTCCGACCGAGGCATCACGCGCTCGGGTCTGACCAAGCTGAAGGACCGCCTCATCCGCTCGGGCCGCGTCATTCCGTCCGAGCTTCCCGGCATCAAGATCGAACGCGCCGACGTGCTGCCCGGCGGGCTGGCCATCATGAGCGCGCTGTTCGACGAACTGGGCATCGACGTCATGCACACCGGCGACGGCGCGCTGCGCCTGGGCGTGCTGTACGACCTGCTAGGCCGCGACGACGAGCACGACAAGCGCGACGAATCGGTGCGCCAGTTCGTCAAACGCTACCACGTGGACGTGAACCAGGCGCGCCGCGTGCGCCACGCCGCCCTCAGCCTGTTCGACGCCCTGTTCCCCGAAGGCCAGGAGCGCGCCGAGCTTCGCCCCGCGCTGGGCTGGGCGGCCGATCTGCACGAAGTGGGTCTGTCGATTGCCCACAACGCGTATCACAAGCACTCAGCCTACGTGCTGGAAAACGCCGACATGCCGGGCTTTTCGCGTGCGGACCAGCAACTGCTGGCCTTGCTGGTGTTGGGACACCAGGGCAAGCTGGCCAAGGTGGAACCGCTGGTGCGCACGCGCCCGCAATGGAAGGCCATTCTGGCCCTGCGCCTGGCAGTGCTGCTGTTCCGCCGCCGCGGCGAGATCGAGCCCCTGCCGCTGACCGCCTCGGTCCGCGACAATTCCATCGTGGTGCGCGTCAACCGCGAATGGCTGGCCGAACACCCGCTCAGCGACTTCACGCTGCGCGCGGAAGAAGCCGAGTGGAACAAGGTCGGGTTTTCGTTCGAACTGCTGGAGTTCTGAAGACGGCACTCGGGGCGGCACAGCTGCCCCGGCGTCTCAGAAAGGCGACAGATCGGTTTCGCGATCGAGCCGTCTGAGCTCCATGCGCAGCGGCCGGGTGGCCCGCCGAATCAGTCTGATGGTCATTCGGCGGAACAGGCGGCGCATGATGGATGGCGTCTAGCGCTGAGTAGCGATGATGGCCGGCTGATCCAGGCCGAAGTGGCGACGGTAGCGCTCGTCCATGCGCTCCATCTTCAAGAGAACCGGGAAGTCTGCGGCATTGAAATCCGGATCCCATGCCGGTTCGCCGCATACCTTGGCGCCCAGCTTCAGATAGCCCTTGATCAGCGGCGGAACGCGCGCCGGCAAGGTGCTGTTGAGCTTTTCAACCGGGTAGCGGTGCAGCGGCGTGACGCGCGGCTCGTTGCCTTGCGGCATCTGCTTGGCGACCGTGCGCCAGACTTCGGCTGCGGTGACCCCGTCATCGCGCAGGCTGACGCTGGCGCAACCGAGCACGTATTCGTAACCGCCGCGGCGCAGGTACTCCGCCAGGCCCGACCACAGCAGCATGATGACCGCGCCGCCGCGGTAATCGGCGTGGGTGCAGGAGCGGCCGACTTCGACGACTTCGTCGCGGATGGCGCCCAGGCCCGACAGGTCGAATTCCGACTGCGAGTAGTAGCCGCCGGCTTCCCGCGCCTTTTGGGGGGTCAGGATCCGATACGTGCCGACGACGCGGTCCGTGTCGAGTTCGCGCACCATCAGGTGCTCACAGAACGGATCGAAGCGGTCTTGCTCGATACCGTCTTGCGCGTCCGGGAAGACGACACCCATGTCTTCGGTGAAGACCTCATAGCGCAGGCGTTGGATCTGCTCTATTTCTTCGGCGGTACGCGCGAGGCCGACAGCCAGGACCTTCGGGGCGGAGCCCGTCCAGGGTTCTGCGGTACTGCGGCTCGGGTTGATGCGTGCTAATTCCAGCATTGCGCGAAGCTCCTAGAGAGTCCAGCCAGTGTGGACGCCCTGTATGTCAATGACTTGACCAATATGTTACGTGACTATGACGCTTAGACCGGCATCGAAAACGCCAACAAACAAAAGGCCACGCGACGATTTCGACGCGTGGCCCACATATTAAATCGAAAATCAGGGTTTACCCCAGGCTTGCCGCAAGCTTCTCTGCGGAATTCGTCGCCAACGCCTCATCTTCGGCCTCGACCATCAGGCGCAATTTGGGTTCCGTCCCCGAAGCGCGGATCAGTATCCGGCCCCGGCCGTCCAGCTCTGCCTCGACGGCCTGCCGCGCGGCGGTCAGACCGGCGTGCGTTTTCCAGTCCAGGCCCGGCGTCAGCGGCACGTTGATCATCTTCTGCGGATACATACGCAAGTCGCTGACCCAGTCGCCAAGCGTGGTGGAATTGCGACGCAGGGCCGTCAGGACCTGCAGCGCGGCCACGATGCCATCGCCGGTGGAGTGGCAATCCAGGCACAGCAAGTGGCCGGAGCTTTCGCCACCGTACAGCCAGCCGCGCGATTGCATCTGTTCCAGCACGTAGCGGTCGCCCACGTTGGCGCGGTCAAAGCCCACGCCCAGGCGCTTCATTTCGCGCTCGAAGCCAAAGTTGGTCATCAGCGTGCCCACCACGCCCTCGACCTTGCCGCGCTGCATGCGTTCGCGGACGATAGCGTACATGAGCTCGTCGCCGTTGTAGATGCGGCCCTCGCCGTCCACCATCTGCAGGCGGTCGGCGTCGCCGTCCAGCGCAATGCCAAGCTGGGCGCCGCGCGCCTTGACTTCCTTGGCAAGCAGCTCCGGGTGGAGCGCGCCCACGCCCTTGTTGATGTTGAAGCCGTCAGGGTTCACGCCGATCGCGTGGACCTCGGCGCCCAGTTCACGGAAGACGTGCGGAGCGATGTTGTAAGCGGCGCCGTGCGCGGCGTCGACCACGATCGTCATGCCGTTCAGGTCCAGATCGTTGGGGAACGTGCTCTTGCAGAACTCGATGTAGCGGCCCTGGGCGTCGCCCATGCGGCGGGCGCGTCCCAGTCCTTCAGAGCTGACGCAGCCCAGGGGCTCGTCCAGCGCGGCCTCGATATCGGCCTCGATTTCATCGGGCAGCTTCATGCCCTGGGCCGAGAAGAACTTGATGCCGTTGTCCTGGTAGGGATTGTGCGACGCGCTGATGACGATGCCGGCGACCAGGCGCAATGCGCGGGTCAGGTAGGCCACCGCGGGCGTCGGGATCGGGCCGGCCAGCAGCACATCGATGCCGGCGGCGGACAGGCCCGCTTCCAGCGCGGATTCCAGCATGTAGCCGGAAATGCGGGTGTCCTTGCCGATGACGACCTGCGGGCGCGTTGCGCCGCGCACCGCGTGCTCGCGCGCCAGCACGCGGCCGGCCGCGTAACCCAGGCGCAAGGCGAATTCGGCGTTGATCACCGGACCGCCGACTTCACCGCGTACACCATCGGTACCGAAATATTTGCGTCGAATCATGAACTGATTGCTCCTTGTTCAGCCGCCTGCCATACCTTAAGCGCATCCACCGTGGCCGCAACATCGTGCACGCGCACGATGGAGGCACCACGCGCGACGCAGGCAAGCGCGGCGGCAATGCTGCCGGGCAGCCGGTCGCCAACCGGCCGGCCGGTGGCCTGGCCGATCATGTTTTTGCGCGACAGGCCGATCAGCAATGGATAACCGGTACTGCGCAGGCTGGACAGCCGGCGCAGCAGTTGAAAGTTCTGGTCGGCCGTCTTGCCAAACCCGAAACCCGGGTCCAGCACGATGCGGCGAGGATCGATCCAGGCCGCGCGCAGCTTTTGTGCACGAGCCCCCAAAAACAGGCCGATTTCACCGATCAGGTCGGTGTACTCGGGTGGCGCTGCCTGCATGGTGCGAGGCTCGCCTTTCATGTGCATGACACACAGGCCGCAGCGCGATTGCGAGACCGCCTCAATGGCGCCCGGCTGCCTGAAGCCGTAGATGTCGTTGATCATGTCCGCGCCGGCGTCCAGCGTGGCGCGCATGACCTCGGGCTTGAACGTATCGATGGATAGCGGCACGCCGCAGTCGCGCAGCGCCTCGATCACCGGCAGCAGCCGGTCCAGCTCGTCGGTGACGGAAACGGGATCGGCCCCAGGACGGGTGGACTCGCCGCCCAGATCCAGGATCTGGGCGCCTTCCTCGATCAGCCGGCGCGCATGCGCCACAGCGGAATCGGTATCGTCGTGCTGGCCGCCGTCGGAAAACGAGTCCGGCGTGACATTGACGATGCCCATGACAAGCGGGCGCTCGAGATCAAACTCGAAGCGCCCGCAAAGGAAGTTATTTGCCATAAACCAGAACGAAGAACCTCAGACCGCAGCTGCCGTGCTACCGCCTGCAGCCAGGCCGGTCGGCGGCGTATCGGACGTGTCCGACGGGCCTTGCGGCGTCTTCGGGGGACGCGGGGGGCGGCCCTCAATGATGTCGTTGATCTGGTCGGCGTCGATGGTTTCCCATTCGAGCAGCGCGGAGGTCATGACTTCGACCTTGTCGCGGTTGTCTTCCAGGATCTTGCGCGCAACGCTGTACTGCTCGTCGATGATGCGGCGGATCTCGGTGTCCACCTTCTGCATGGTGGCTTCGGACATGTGCGTGGTCTTGGTGACGCTGCGGCCCAGGAAGACTTCGCCTTCGTTCTCGGCGTAGACCATGGGGCCCAGTTCGTCGGTCATGCCGTAGCGCGTGACGATGTCGCGGGCGATGGCGGTGGCGCGTTCGAAGTCGTTCGAGGCGCCCGTCGTCATCTGGTCCATGAAGATTTCTTCGGCGATACGGCCGCCGAACAGCACGGCGATCGTGGACAGCAGACGGCCCTTGTCCATGCTGTAGCGGTCGGTTTCCGGCAACTGCATCGTCACACCCAGCGCACGGCCGCGCGGGATGATGGTGACCTTGTGGACCGGGTCGGTCTTGGGCAGCATGCGCGCGACGATCGCGTGGCCGGATTCGTGGTACGCAGTGTTCTTGCGTTCCTCTTCGGGCATCACGATGGAGCGGCGCTCGGCGCCCATGATGATCTTGTCCTTGGCCTTTTCAAAGTCGGACATATCCACCGTGCGGCCATTGCGGCGGGCGGCGAACAGTGCGGCTTCGTTGACCAGGTTGGCCAGGTCGGCGCCGGAGAAGCCCGGGCAGCCGCGCGCCAGGATGGTCGCGTCGACGTTGGGCGACAGCGGAACCTTGCGCATGTGAACCTTCAGGATCTGCTCGCGGCCGCGAATATCGGGCAGCGGCACCACAACCTGGCGGTCGAAACGGCCCGGACGCAGCAGCGCGGGATCCAGCACGTCGGGGCGGTTGGTCGCGGCGATCACGATGACGCCCTGGCCGGATTCGAAGCCGTCCATTTCAACCAGCATCTGGTTCAGGGTCTGTTCGCGCTCGTCGTTGCCGCCACCCAGGCCGGCGCCACGCTGGCGGCCGACTGCATCGATTTCGTCGATGAAGATGATGCACGGTGCGTGCTTCTTGGCGTTTTCGAACATGTCGCGGACACGGGCCGCGCCCACGCCGACGAACATTTCAACGAAGTCCGAACCGGAGATGCTGAAGAACGGCACCTTGGCTTCGCCGGCGATGGCCTTGGCCAGCAGCGTCTTGCCGGTACCGGGCGAACCCACCATCAGCACGCCGCGCGGGATACGGCCGCCCAGCTTCTGGAACTTGCTGGGGTCGCGCAGGAAGTCGACCAGTTCCTGGACGTCTTCTTTGGCTTCGTCGCAGCCGGCGACATCGGCGAACGTGATCTGGTTGGTGTTTTCGTCGAGCATCCGGGCGCGCGACTTGCCGAAGCTGAATGCGCCGCCCTTGCCACCGCCCTGCATCTGGCGCATGAAGAACACCCATACGCCGATCAGGAGCAGCATGGGGAACCACGAGACGAAGATGCTCATCAGCAGCGACTGCTCTTCGCGCGGCTTGCCCGAAACCTGCACGCCGTACTTCAGCAGATCGGAGACCATCCAGAGATCGCCGGGGGAGGTCAGCGTGTAGGCGCGGCCCGCGTCCGGGGTGACGTACAGCACGTCGCCCTGAACGTCGACCTTGCGGATGCGTCCCGCCTTGGCGTCGTCCATGAACTGCGTGTAGGTCACGCCGTCCTGGGTCTGGGCGCGTCCGTCGAACTGTTTGAAGACGGTGAACAGCACCAGGGCTATCACCATCCAGACAGCGACTTTGGAAAATGAATTGTTCAAGGTCGATCTCCTGCTTTCGATTCCGACCGGCGACTGCGCACCCGCGTATGGCACAGTCACAAGTATGTCAATAGCCCATTCTAACCTGTAGGACGGAGTTGCGTCCTGGCAGCCGTGGGGCCCATTTAATTACATTTGATTCTTGAGTTTTCTGGTCGTTGTCTCGGCGGGACGGGGGTTTTCTTGGCCAGGACGATTTGTCCCGGATGGTTACGGCAGGGTTACTTCAGATCGCGCGCCACCAGAAAGGTTTCTGAGGATTTGTCCCGAGAAGCCTTCGGTTTGCGTTCGACCACCCGGCGGAAGCGCTTCTTGAAGGATTCCACGATCTGCGAAAAGCCCGTGCCGTGGAAAGCCTTGACGATCAGCGCCCCGTTGGGCTTGAGGTGGGCGCAGGAAAATTCCATCGCCAATTCGCAAACATGCTGGATGCGCGCGGCATCGGCAATACCCACCCCGGACAAGTTGGGGGCCATGTCTGAAATAACAAGGTCCACCGCGCGCGATCCGACCATGTCTTCCAATTGTTTCAAGACTTCGTCTTCGCGGAAGTCGCCCTGGATGAATTCCACGCCCGCCACGGGCTCCATCGGCAGGATGTCCAGGGCGATGATGCGGCCGTCCACAATGCCACCCGGCCCGGCGAGCCGCTCGCGCGCCACCTGCGACCAGCTGCCCGGGGCGGAGCCCAGGTCAACGACCAGGTCGCCACGGCGCATCAGCTTTTCGGTGTCAAGGATCTCGATCAGCTTGAAGGCGGCGCGGGCGCGATAGCCCTTCTGTTGCGCCAGCTTCACATAGGGATCGTTGATGTGCTGGTGAATCCAGTCTTTAGAGAATTTATTCTTGGCCATTACCGTACAATTCCACGCATGCCTATATTAGAACTTACCTCTCGTGAGCGCAGCGACCTGCGGTCCGCCGCTCACCCTCTGCGCCCTGTCGTCCTGATTGGCGACAACGGCCTGACCGACGCCGTGCTGAAGGAAATCGATCGGGCGCTGACTTCGCATGGCCTCATCAAGGTTCGCGCCGGCGGCGACGACCGTGAAGCCCGCGATGCCATGCTCGCCACGATCTGCGAGACGCTATCCTGCGCGCCCGTGCATCACCTGGGCAAGACCCTGATCCTGTTCCGCCCGCTGCCCGGCAACATCAAGCCTGCCGCGCTGGCTACCCAGGAACCCGAAGCGCCTGCCAAACGCCGCGCTTCGGAGCCTTACACGCCCAAGAAGCTGGCCGCCGAAGGCAGGACCCTTGCCAAGCGCCCGCGCCGCAGCGAATCCGAAGAGCCCGCACCCGCCAAGAAGCGTTACGTCCCCCAGGACGAACTCAACAAGAACGGCAAGCCCATGCGGCCTTCCAACAAGCGCTCCACAGCTGGCGGCCACGGCATTCCGCGCCGCGCCGGCAGCGCCTTGAGCCTGCGTGCCGGAGCCCGCAGCGGCACCAGCCGCAAGACCGCAAAAAGGTAAGTCCAGGCACAAAAA
>NZ_DAMCTG010000072.1:14829-29284 GCF_032113835.1 Achromobacter sp.
ACGCGCCCGGTCCACCATAGCGATCCGCAATTTACCGCGGAATTCAGACGAACGTAGCGTCCGGGCCAGGGTGGTTTGACATTTTTACTGCTTGTGGCGAATGCGTCAGATGTAACGCACGCCCAGGACTTCATACTCGCGAACGCCAGCCGGGGCAACGACCTCGACCACATCGCCTTCGCTCTTGCCGATCAGCGCGCGAGCCACGGGGCTGGACACGGAAATCAGGTTGGACTTGATATCGGCTTCGACGTCGCCGACGATCTGATACGTGACGCGATCGCCCGAATCCAGGTCTTCGATGTCGACGGTAGCGCCAAACACAGCGCGGCCTTCGGCCTCGAGCGAGGATGGGTCGATGAGGTGGGCATTGGAAAGCGTGCCTTCAAGCTCGGCAATCCGGCCCTCGATGAAACCTTGGCGCTCGCGAGCGGCATCGTACTCGGCGTTTTCCGACAGATCACCCTGCGCGCGAGCCTCGGCGATCGCGTTGATCACGGCAGGACGTTCGACGGTTTTCAGCCGTTGGAGCTCTTCTTGCAAGCGCTCGGCCCCGCGCACGGTCAAAGGAATGGCAGACATGTCGTTTCCCAAACAAAAAGTAGAAAAACGCCCCGAAGGAGCGTTCTCGGTGAAGGCCGCAGGACCGGCGCGCTTGCCATTGGCTTGCCATTTAATGCTTGGAAAAATCTGGCGAGCGGCGCGGGCGACCAAAACAAAACCCCGGCTCGGGTCGGAACCGGGGCAATCAAGGTCATATTGTGGTCAATCTCGGCGGGAATTGCAAGCCGCCGGAGAAAACGGCCTTTTCGGCGCATTTCGGCGCTGTAACCCGCTAAAACCGGCGATTTCGCACCGAAAATGCTATGCGACCTTGCCTGCTTTGAACGGCGCCCGCGCAACATGCGGGTTTTCCGGGAGGCACTTTCGCCAGGAAACTACTGGCCGATAGCCTTGTGATGCGATCCGGGACGCAGCGGCGCCCCGGATTGTCGCGGTTACTTCGTGCGCCGCAAGAGCGCGTACAGGATGATCGCGCCGAACGTGGCGGTGCCGATGCCGCCCAGCGTGAAGTCGCCCAGCTTGACGGTGAAGTCGCCCGCGCCCAGCACCAGGGTGACCGCGGCCACGATGAGGTTGCGGTTGTCGGTGAAATCGACCTGGTTGACCACCCAGATGCGGGCGCCGGCAATGGCGATCAAGCCGAAGACCACCACCGACATGCCGCCCAGGACGGGTCCCGGGATCGTCTGGATGAGCGCCCCGAACTTGGGCGAGAAGCCCAGCACGATGGCGATCAGGGCCGCGATCACGAACACCAGCGTGGAATAGATGCGGGTGACCGCCATCACGCCGATGTTCTCGGCGTAGGTGGTGACCCCCGTGCCGCCGACGGCGCCCGACACCATGGTGGCCACGCCGTCGCCGACAAAGGCCCGGCCAAGGTAGCGGTCCAGGTCGCGGCCCGTCATGGCGCTGACGGCCTTCACGTGCCCCAGGTTTTCGGCCACCAGGATGATCGCGACGGGCACGATGAGGCCCATGGCCTCGGCCTTGAAGACCGGCGCCGAAAAGTGCGGCAGGCCGAACCACGCGGCGGCGGACACCGCGGAGAAGTCGATGGGTTTGCCCAGGCCCAGTCCATTGGCCAGCACCGCGTACACCACGCAGGCGAGGATCAGGCCGACCAGAATCAACAGGCGTTGCACCATGCCACGCGTGTAGACGGCGATGCCGCCGACGCACACGATGGTGACGATGGCCATGACGCTATCGAAGCCCGACGCGCCCATCGCGCCCTTGGCGGCGATGGGCGCGAGGTTCAGCCCGATCACCGCGACGACCGCGCCGGTCACGACGGGCGGCATGAGGGTATCGATCCAGTTGGCCCCGCCCCCTGCCCGCGCATTGACGATCCAGACGATGACGCCGATCAGCGTGTACGCCAGGCCGCAGGCGATGATTGCGCCCAGCGCCACGCCGATATTCGCGTTGGCGCCGTCGCCGCCATAGCCGGTCACCGCAATGACGCCGCCGATGAAGGCAAAGCTGGAGCCCAGGTAACTGGGCACGCGCCCGCCCACGAACAGAAAGAAGATCAGCGTGCCGATGCCCGACATCAGGATCGCGACGTTGGGGTTGAAACCCATGAGCAGCGGCGCGAGCACGGTCGAGCCGAACATCGCAACGACGTGCTGGGCGCCCATGGCCACGTTCTTGGGCCAGGACAACCGTTCATCGGGCGCGATGATGACGCCGGGCTCGGCGTCGTCCGCCAGGCGCCAGCGCGGAAAGTAGGAATTGGACATGGATTCCCCGGGGGATGGTACGGATTAGGGTTTCAGACTGCGAGCGGGCGCCAGTGTAAAGGGGGCCATCCACAGGCGGCAACGTTTAAGTTTTGACGCCGGAGTGCCGTATTAGTGGAAAACCCGAAATCCCAGGCATACAGGAGCAGTCATGGGTATCAACAGCATCAGCGGCACCTCCCGGATCGGCAGCCTTGCTGACCTGTGGGCCGAAAAGATCCAGGCCAACAAGGAAGCGAAGAATGCCTCGGGGCAGGACGCCGTATCGGTGACTGCTGAGGGCAAGATCCGCGTCAATACGCCGGGCGCCAGCAAGGTGGCCACCGCTCAGGCCGCCGAAGAGACTGACAACGAAGACGAATACACCCGTCAGATCAAGGAGTTGCAGAAGCAGCTCAAGCGCATCATGGACCAGATCGCCAAGGTGCAGGCGAGCGGCATGTCGGCCGAGATGAAGGCGCAGCAGGTGATGGCGCTGAACGCGCAGGCCGTGCAGATTCAAGGCCAGATCGCACAGGTCTTGGCGATGCAGGCGCGTGCGGCCCAAAGCAGCGGCGGGTCTCAGGGCACCGGCGTGTCGGCCACGGCCTGATCCCGGGCGAACATCGCGGCGCCGTCACTGATGGCGCGCATCAAAATTTCTGATTGGACGCTTGGCGGGCGTGCCGGTACTGTCTCCAGACAAATCTAAAACCACGGAGACAAACCATGCACGCTATGCGCACAGCCCTGGCGGGCGCGCTGTTGGCCGTCTGCGCGGCGCCGGCCCTGGCCGGCACCGTCACGGTGATCACGTCGTTCCCCAAGGACCTGACTCAGGCCTACAAGAGCGCCTTCGAGAAAGCCAATCCCGGCATCACGCTGGAAATCCTGAACAAGAACACGGTGTCGGGCATCGCCTTCGTGCGCGAGACGCCGGCGGGTCAGCGTCCCGAGGTGTTCTGGGCGAGCGCGCCTGATGCGTTCGAGGTGCTGGGCCGGGACAAGCTGCTGGCCAAGTCGGCCGATATCGCGAACAAGGATGTGCCGGACAAGATCGGCAGCTATCCAATCAACGATCCGGGCGGCATGTATTTGGGCCAGGCGCTGGCGGGCTACGGCATCATCTACAACACCCGGTATATCGCGGCGCATAAGATTCCGGCGCCCGTCGAATGGAAGGATCTGCTGTCGCCCAAGTGGTTCGGCCACGTGGGCATCACGTCGCCGTCGCGTTCGGGCACGATGCACCTGACCGTGGAGACCATCCTGCAAGGCGAAGGCTGGGACGACGGCTGGAACACGCTCCTGCGCATGTCGGGCAACAGCAGCGCGGTGACGGAGCGCTCGTTCGGCGTGCCGGACGGCGTGAACAACGGCCAGTTCGGCGCCGGTCCGGTCATCGACTTCTTCGGGCTGTCGAGCAAGTATTCCAAGTTCCCGGTCGAGTTCGTCTATCCGTCCGAGACGGCCATCGTTCCGGCCAACATCGCGCTGATCGAGGGCGCCAAGAACACGGAAGAAGGAAAGAAGTTCATCGCCTTCACTCTCAGCCAGGCGGGCCAGGAGCTGCTGCTGGAGCCGAAGATTTCGCGGCTGCCGGTGCTGCCCTACTCCGCGCTGGCGGGCAAGATTCCTCCGGGCTATCCCGACCCGGCGGAAATCGCCAAGCGCAGCAAGGTCCATTTCGACGCGGACCTGTCGCAGTCGCGCTACTACGTCGTGCAGTCGCTGTACGACCAGACCGTCACGTTCCGGCTGAAGGAATTGCAGGCGGCCACCAAGGCCATCTATGACGCCGAAGCCAAGCTGGGCGACAAGGCCAAGAGCGGCAAGGCAGCGGAATTGCTGGACCAGGCGCGCAAGCTGGCCTGGGCGCCGCTGATCGACAGCAAGAAGGCGGCCGACCCCGCGTTCCTGGCGATCTTCGCCGGCAACAAGAAGGACGCGGCCGTCAACCAGCAGATCACGCAGCTTGAAGGCGAGTGGAATGGCCGCGCGCGCGCCAACTACGAAGAAGCCGTAAAGCTGGCACGGCAAGCCGCCGCGCTCTGATCGTCCGGATGCGCTGAACACGGCTGGCGGACTAGCTCCGCACGCCGTGGGCCGCGCCTGTCTTCTGGCAACGCTTTTCGGGAATCTCGATGAATCATTCGAGCCATTCGCGCCTGCCCGCCGGCCCCGTCCTGGCGGCGCTGCTGGTGTTCGGCTTTCTGCTGCTTTTCCTGGCCGTGCCGGTGGGCACGGTCTTTCACAGCGCCTTCGTCAATGCCGACGGCAGCTTCACCACCGGGCACTTCGGCGCCTTCTTCAACCAGCCGTTGATGCGCGAAGCGTTCTTCAACAGCCTGTACGTGGCGGGCTGGTCGGCGCTGATCGCTTCCCTGATCGCGGTGCCGCTGGCGTACTTCACGGTGCGCTTCGATTTCCGCGGCGCCCTGCTGATCCAGACGTTGGGCGTGCTGCCGCTCATCATGCCGCCCTTCGTGGGCGCGGTGGCGATGCAGCTGATCTTTGGCCGGTCGGGCAGCGTGAACCTGCTGCTCAATGACTGGTTCGGCTTCACGATTCCGTTCATGGAAGGGCTGAATGGCGTCATCTTCGTTGAAGCCATCCACTATTTCCCGTTCATCCTGATGAACCTGGTCGTGGCGCTGCGCAACATCGACGGGGCCATGGAGGAAGCGGCGTTCAACCTGGGCTCGCGCGGGTTCCGGCTGTTTCGCCGCGTGATCTTTCCGCTTGCCCTGCCCGGTTATGTGGCGGGCGCGTCGCTGGTGTTCGTGAAGGTGTTCGACGACCTGGGCACGCCGCTGGTGCTGGGTACGACCAACATGCTGGCGCCGCAGGCGTACCTGCGGATCACGCAGGTGGGGCTGGAGGATCCGCTGGGCTACGTGATCAGCGTGATCATGGTGGGCTTCTCGATCCTGGCGCTGTGGCTGTCGGCGCGCGTGCTCAAGGGCCGCGACTACTCCACGCTGCAGAAGGGCGGCAATTCGATCCAGAAACGCAAACTGGGTCCGATGGAAAGCGTGCTGGCCTATGGCTGGATCATCCTGGTGCTGCTGCTGGTGCTGTCGCCTCACATCGGCGTGCTGCTGCTGTCGCTGGCGAGCGTCTGGAGCTATGCGCCGCTGCCGGACGGGTACACGCTGGCGCACTATTCGGCCGTGTTTTCCGAGTCCCAGGGCATGATCGCCAACACGCTGCTGTACTGCGGCCTTGCCGCGGGCATCGACGTGATCCTGGGCACCGCAATCGCCTACCTGATGCTGCGCACCCGGCTTCCGGCGCGGCAGTGGCTGGACTTTCTGGCGTCCGCGGCGCTGGCGATACCGGGCATCGTGCTGGCCATCGGCTTTCTGCGCACCTTCCGCGGTATCGAACTGCCAGGCACGGGGACGATGCTGACGTCATCCTGGATCATCATCATGCTCGCGTATTCCGTGCGCCGGCTGCCGTATGCACTGCGCTCGTGCGTGGCGGCGTTGCAGCAGATCCATGTGTCGCTCGAAGAGGCGGCCCAGTCGCTGGGCGCCACGCGCATGAGCACGATCCGGCGCGTGGTGGTGCCGCTGATGGCGGGCGGCATGCTGGCCGGGTTCGTGACCAGCTTCGTCACGGCGGCAGTGGAGCTGTCGGCCACCATCATGCTGGTGACCAAGGACAGCCAGGCGCCCATGAGCTACGGCATCTATCTGTACATGCAGAGCGCCGCCGGCCGCGGGCCGGGCGCCGCGCTGGGCGTCCTGGCGGTGGTCGCCGTGGGCATCGGCACATACGTATCGCACCTGCTGGTGGACCGCGCATCGAAGCGCCAGCAACCGGCGCGCAATGAAGGGGAATCCGCATGAAGAAAGTCAGCGTCGAATGCCGCAACATCCAGCTGTCCTACGGCAAGACGGAAGTGCTGAAGGACGTCAGCATCAGCATCGAGCCGGGCGAGTTCTTTGCGCTGCTCGGTCCGTCGGGGTCGGGCAAATCCACCCTGCTGCGGCTGATCGCGGGATTCAACCGGCACAGCGCGGGGCAATTGCTGGTGGACGGCAAGGACATCAGCGGCACCCCGCCTTGGCATCGGAACATCGGCATGGTGTTCCAGAACTATGCGCTGTGGCCGCACATGACGGTGTGGGACAACGTGGCGTTCGGCCTGGTCGAGCGCAAGTTGCCGCGCGCCGAGATCCGCACCAAGGTTGAAGCCGCGCTCGATCTGGTGGGGCTGTCGCAATATGCCAAGCGGCGCCCCAATCAGCTTTCGGGCGGACAGCAGCAGCGCGTGGCGCTGGCGCGCACCATCGTGATCGAACCGCAGGTGCTGCTGCTGGACGAGCCGCTGTCCAACCTGGACAAGAAGCTTCGCGTGCAGATGCGCCAGGATCTGCTGAGCCTGCAGCGCCGCCTGGGCATCACGACGATCTTCGTCACGCATGACCAGGAAGAAGCGATGACCACGGCCGACCGGATGGCGGTGCTGGACCACGGCGTGGTGCAACAGATCGGCGCGCCGAGCACGCTGTTCGACTATCCCGTGAACCGCTTCGTGGCGAATTTTGTGGGCACGATGAATGTGCTGGAAGGCAATGTGCGCGAGCGCACGAGCAGCAGCGTGACGCTGGCGGTGGATGGCGTGGGCGACCTGCATCTGCCGCTGACGGGCGAGGCGCCCGCAGCCACGCGGCTGGCGGCGAGCTTTCGGCCCCACACGGTGCAGATCGAGATGGCGGACGGCCTGGGCGATGCGCGTTATGTCTGGCTGCCGGGCATCGTGGAAAGCAGCGAGTTCCTGGGCGAATTCACGCGTTATCAGGTGCAGGTGGGCGAACAGCGGTTGACGGCCGATCAAGCGCATCTGGCCGGCCTGTCGCCGTTTCCGGCGGGCGCGCCGGTGTCGGTGGGACTGGAGCCGACACAGGTGCGGCTGCTGGCCGCCTGACCTACACTCGCGGCCATGGAAATCTACCAGATCCGCGCCTTCGTCACGGTCGCCCGGCTGGGCAACCTGACGAAGGCGGCCGAGGCGCTGTCGCTGACGCAGCCTGCCGTGACCGCGCAGATCAAGGCGCTGGAACAGAGCCTGGGCGTGGCGCTGTTCGACCGCAGCGGCGGACGGCTGGCCCTGGCCAAGGCGGGCGAAGTCCTGCTGCCGACGGCGGAATCGCTGCTGGTGCTGGGCGCGCAATTCAAGTCCGAAGCGCAGCAACTGCAGGGCAATCTTCATGGCGTTGTCGAACTGGGTGTTCCCAGCGAAAAGCCGGATTTCCTGCGCCTGGGCGAGTTGGCCTCGGCCGTGACGCAGCGGTTGCCGCTGGTCGAACTGAAGACGCAGACCCAGCCTGCGGCGGCGCTGGCCGAACAGGTCAGCACCGGGCGCCTGCCGGCCGCGCTGACCATTGCCGCCAACGCGCCGCGCGGCGTTCTGTGGCAGCCGCTGCGCAGCGTGCGCTACCGAATTGCCATGCCGGGCGAGCACGCCGCGGTTCTGAAGCGTGGGGGTTGGCGCGAAGTCGCGCAACTGCCGTGGCTGGACGGACCTTCGGGCAGCCACACGCATCTGTTGCTGCGCGACATGTTCGAGCGCCACGGACTGTCGCCGCGCATCGTCATGCAGAACGACGACCAGGCCAATATGGACGCGCTGGTGCGGGCCGGCGCGGGCTGCGCGCTGTTGCGCGAGGAAACCGCGCTGGCCGGCGCCGCGTCCAGCGACTTCATCGTGTGGGGCCAGGCGCGCGTCGACGCGGTGCTGGGCTTCATGCTGCCTTACGAACGCGCTAGCGAGCCCGCGCTGGTCGCGTTAAGCTCGATCATTCAAGCCATCTGGAAGCCGCGCGCACCCATCGCGCCGGTCCAGGCATAAGGCTCAATCCCCGCAACAAGACTGCAATGACTGAAATCTGGTTCATCCGCCACGGCGAAACCGACTGGAATCGCCAGCGGCGCCTGCAAGGCTGGCAAGACATTCCCCTGAACGAATTCGGCGTCAATCAGGCCAGCCTGCTGGCCGCGCGCCTGCACGAAGAAGCCAAGCACACGCCGATCCATGCGATCTACAGCAGCGACCTGCAACGCGCGCACGCGACCGCCGTGCCGGTGTCGGAACAGCTAGGACTGCGCGTGCGCGTCGAGCCCGGCATCCGCGAGCGGGGCTTTGGGGTGCTGGAAGGGCTGGACCATGAGCGGATCGACGTGCTGGCGCCCGAGGCCGCAGCCGCCTGGAAGAGCCGCGATCCCCTACGCCCGCTGGACGGCGGCGAAACGCTTGGCCAATTTCAATCGCGCGTCATCAGCACGGTGGACGATATTGCCAGCCGCCACGAAGGTGAGCGCATCCTGCTGTTCACCCATGGCGGCGTGCTGGACATCATCTGGCGCCATGCCTCGGGCGTGCCGCTGAACGCGCCGCGCGACGCGGCGCTGCTCAATGTCAGCATCAACCGGGTCGGCGTGAATGGCCGCAAGTGGGAAGTGCTGGATTGGGGTGATGTGACGCACATCGCCGCCGAAGTGGGCGACGACGTGGTGCCTTGAAAATGTTCTCAGGTGTCTGACACCCTTGGAGCAGATGCGTCGGTTGTAGATTGCTTCCGTGGGGTGTCAGACACCTGAGAACTACGCCGCTTGCGTCAGACCGTCTTGCGCGGTTTGCGCGGGGCGTTTCGGGCCAGTCTGTCGTAGACGGCGTTGGGGAGCAGGCGCATCAGCTTGGCCACGACGCCCATCTGCCACGGGATCACCGTGTAGCTCGTCCCCTTGTCGATCGCCGCACGGGCGCGCGATGCGAAGGCGTCTGCTTCCATCAGGAAAGGCATCGAGTACGGATTGTGCGCCGTCATGGCCGTCTTGATGTAGCCGGGCGCGATGGTCACGACGCTGATGCCCTGCGCGGCCAGTTCCAGCCGCAGGCTTTCGCAATAGGTCACCACCGCCGATTTGGACGCGCTGTAAGCGCCTGCGCCGGGCAGGCCGCGTATGCCCGCCACGCTGGCGATGCCGACCAGCCTGCCCGCCCCCGCCGCACGCATCGGCGCGATGAACGGCTCGAACGTGGACACGGTGGCCAGCAGGTTGGTGTCGACAATGGCCTTGAAGACGTCGAAATCCTCGCCGTGGTCGGTCAGCGTGCCGGCACTGATGCCGGCGCTGGCGATGACCACGTCCACCCTGCTCTCGCAGAACGCGATGAAGTCCTGCGCCGCGGCGTGCAGCGCCGGGCGGTCGCGCACGTCCACGGCATAGCAGCGATGCTCACCCGGCAGGCTGGCGGCCAGTTCGCGCAGCGCTTCCTCGCGGCGGCCCAGCAAGCCCAGCGTGGCGCCCTTGGCCGCATATTGCTGCGCCAGGGCGCGGCCCAAGCCGCTGCTTGCGCCGGTGATGAAGACTCTGTCCATGTCCTGACCTGCCTGTTGTCGCGTTGCAAAAAATTAGGGCACGCTTTCGCGTGCCCTAATCGTGTACTGCCGGCTTACTTCTGCAGGGAAGCGTGAAGCTCTTGCAGCGGATACACCTGCAGGCCGAGGCCCTGGCGCAGATACTGCATGCCTTCGACCGCGGCGCGGGCGCCGGCGATGGTCGTGAAGAAGGTCACGCGGGCGGCCAGCGCCTGGGTGCGGATGGTGCGCGAGTCGACGATGGCGTTGCGGCGTTCTTCGACGGTGTTGATGACCAGCGAGATTTCGCCGTTCTTGACCATGTCGACGATGTGCGGGCGGCCTTCGGTGACCTTGTTGACCACCTGCACCGGAATGCCGGCGGCTTCGATCTCGGCGGCCGTGCCGCGCGTGGCGACCAGCTTGAAGCCCAGGGCGTGCAGGCCGCGCGCCACTTCAACGGCGCGGGGCTTGTCCTGGTTCTTGACGCTGATGAACACCGTGCCGGACTCCGGCAGGCGCACGCTGGCGGCAAGCTGCGACTTCACGAAGGCTTCGCCGAAGCTCATGCCCACGCCCATCACTTCGCCGGTCGACTTCATTTCCGGGCCGAGGATGGTGTCCACGCCCGGGAACTTCACGAACGGGAACACGGCTTCCTTGACCGAGAAGTAAGGCGGCACGACTTCCTTCGTGATGCCTTGCGCGGCGAGGGTCTGGCCGGCCATGGCGCGCGCGGCGATCTTGGCGAGCTGCAGACCGGTGGCCTTGGAGACGTACGGCACCGTGCGCGATGCACGCGGGTTGACTTCCAGCACGTAGACGTCGCCGCCCTGGATGGCGAACTGCACGTTCATCAGGCCGCTGACGTTCAGGGCCTTGGCCATCATCGTGGTCTGGCGCTTGATCTCGGCGATGACTTCCGCCGACAGCGAGTAAGGCGGCAGGCTGCAAGCCGAGTCGCCCGAGTGCACGCCGGCCTGCTCGATGTGTTCCATGACGCCGCCGATGAAGACGGTTTCGCCGTCGGCCAGGCAGTCCACGTCCACTTCGGTGGCATTGTTCAGGAAGCGGTCCAGCAACACGGGCGAGTCATTACTGACCTTCACGGCCTCGCGCATGTAGCGCTCGAGGTCCTGCTGCTCGTGCACGATTTCCATGGCGCGGCCGCCCAGCACGTAGCTGGGACGCACCACCAGCGGGTAGCCGATTTCGGTGGCGTGGGCCAGCGCCTCGCTTTCGGTGCGCGCGGTGCGGTTGGGCGGTTGACGCAGGCCGAGCTTGTTGAGCAGCTTCTGGAAGCGCTCGCGGTCTTCGGCGACGTCGATGGATTCGGGGCTGGTGCCGATGATGGGCACGCCGTTGGCTTCCAGGGCGCGCGCCAGCTTCAGCGGGGTCTGGCCGCCGTACTGGACGATCATGCCGACCGGGTTTTCCTTGTGGACGATTTCCAGCACGTCTTCGAGCGTCAGCGGCTCGAAATACAGACGGTCGGAGGTGTCGTAGTCGGTGGACACGGTTTCCGGGTTGCAGTTGACCATGATGGTCTCGTACCCGTCGTCGCGCAGCGCCAGCGCGGCATGCACGCAGCAGTAGTCGAATTCAATGCCCTGGCCGATCCGGTTCGGGCCGCCGCCCAGCACCACGATCTTCTTGCGATCGGTGGGCGCGGATTCGCACTCTTCCTCGTACGTGGAGTACATGTAGGCGGTGCGGGTGGCGAATTCGGCGGCGCAGGTGTCGACGCGTTTGTAGACCGGACGCACGTTGAGCTGGTGACGCAGCTTGCGCACTTCGGATTCAACCGAATCCAGCAGGAACGCGAGGCGGCGGTCGGAGAAACCACGGCGCTTCAGTTCGAACAGCGTCGCGTAGTCGAGGTCGGCCAGCGTCTTTTGCTCCAGCGCCAGCTCGATGTCGACGATTTCCTTGATTTGCGAAAGGAACCACGGGTCGATGTGCGTGATGTTGTGCACTTCTTCCAGCGTGAAGCCCTGCGCGAAGGCGTCGCCCACGTACCAGATGCGTTCCGGACCGGGCTCGCCCAGTTCGACCTGCAGCTTTTCGCGGTCGGTGGTCTTCTGGTTCAGGCCGTCGACGCCGACTTCCAGGCCACGCAGCGCCTTCTGGAACGATTCCTGGAAGGTGCGGCCGATGGCCATGACTTCACCCACGGACTTCATCTGGGTGGTCAGGCGCGCGTCGGCGGTGGGGAATTTTTCGAATGCGAAACGCGGCACCTTGGTGACCACGTAGTCGATCGTGGGCTCGAACGAGGCCGGCGTGGCGCCGCCGGTGATCTCGTTGCGCAGCTCGTCGAGCGTGTAGCCGACGGCCAGGCGCGCGGCGACCTTGGCGATGGGGAAACCGGTGGCCTTGGACGCAAGCGCGGACGAACGCGACACGCGCGGGTTCATCTCGATGACGATCATGCGGCCGTTCTTGGGGTTGACGGCGAACTGCACGTTCGAGCCGCCCGTATCCACGCCGATCTCGCGCAACACCGCGATCGATGCGTTACGCATGATCTGGTATTCCTTGTCGGTCAGCGTCTGGGCCGGCGCGACGGTGATGGAGTCGCCCGTGTGGACGCCCATCGGATCCAGGTTTTCGATGGAGCAGACGATGATGCAGTTGTCCGCCTTGTCGCGGACCACTTCCATCTCGAATTCCTTCCAGCCGAGCAGCGACTCTTCGATCAGGAGTTCGCTGGTGGGCGAGGCTTCCAGGCCGCGGCGGCAGATGGTTTCGAATTCTTCGGCGTTGTAGGCGATACCGCCGCCCGAACCGCCCATCGTGAAGCTGGGGCGGATGACCGCGGGGAAACCGGAGGTGCCGACTTCGGCCGCGATGCGGCGCTGCACTTCCCAGGCTTCGTCCATGCTGTGGGCAACGCCCGACTTGGCCGATTCCAGGCCGATGTCGGTCATGGCCTGCTTGAACTTCTGGCGGTCCTCGGCCTTTTCGATGGCGTGTTCGTTGGCGCCGATGAGTTCGACGTTGTGCTTCTTGAGCACGCCGTGGTGGGCCAGGTCCAGCGCGCAGTTCAGCGCGGTCTGGCCGCCCATGGTGGGCAGCAGCGCATCGGGCTTTTCACGCTCGATGATCTTTTCGACGGCTTGCCAGGTGATGGGCTCGATGTAGGTGACGTCGGCCGTTTCCGGGTCCGTCATGATCGTGGCCGGGTTGCTGTTCACCAGGATGGTGCGGTAGCCCTCGGCCTTGAGCGCCTTGCAAGCTTGCGCGCCGGAGTAGTCGAATTCGCAGGCCTGCCCGATGATGATGGGGCCGGCGCCGATGATGAGAATGCTTTTTAGGTCTGTACGCTTGGGCATGATGCAGTCTTTACTTTTGGCCGGACATCAGGCTGATGAACTTGTCGAACAGCTCGAGGATGTCGTGCGGACCCGGGCTGGCTTCGGGGTGGCCCTGGAAGCAGAAGGCCGGGCGGTCGGTGAGCTCGAAGCCTTGCAGCGTGCCGTCGAACAGCGAGACGTGCGTCACGCGCGCGTTGGCCGGCAGGCTGGCTGCGTCGACACCGAATCCGTGGTTCTGGCTGGTGATGAACACGCGCTTGGACGCGAGGTCCTGCACCGGATGGTTGGCGCCGTGATGGCCCGTCTTCATCTTGACGGTCTTGCCGCCCACCGCCAGGCCCATGATTTGGTGGCCCAGGCAGATGCCGAACACCGGCAGCTTCTTGTCCAGGAAGGCGCGGGTGGCGTCGATGGCGTAGTCGCAGGGCTCGGGGTCGCCGGGGCCGTTGGACAGGAACACGCCGTCGGGATTGAGCTTGAAGACGTCTTCGGCGGTGGTCTGGGCCGGCACCAGCGTGATGCGGCAGCCGCGGTCGGCCAGGAGACGCAGGATGTTGCTCTTCACGCCGTAGTCGTAGGCGACCACGTGGAACTTGGACTGGTCGGGCGACGTGAACCCGCCTTCGAGCTGCCAGGTGCCTTCGGTCCAGCCGGTGCTTTCCTTGATGGACACGACCTTGGCCAGATCCTGGCCGGCCATGCCGGGAAAGCCGCGGGCGAGTTCAACGGCGCGCTCGGCGTCGGAACCCACGAAGATGCACGCGCCCTGGGCGCCCTTTTCGCGCAGGATGCGCGTGAGCTTGCGGGTGTCGATGCCGGAAATGGCAACGATGCCCTGCTCGGTCAGGTAGTCGGGCAAGGATTGCGTGGAACGGAAGTTCGACACGCGCGCGGGGCAGTCGCGTACCACCAGGCCGGCGGCGTAGACGCGATTGGATTCCACGTCTTCGGCGTTGACGCCGGTATTGCCGATGTGCGGATAGGTCAGCGTGACGATCTGGCCGCTATAGCTGGGATCGGTGAGAATTTCCTGGTACCCGGTCATCGCGGTGTTGAACACCACTTCGGCAACGGTATGGCCAGGCGCACCGATCGACACGCCTCGAAAAATGGTACCGTCCGCCAGAGCCAGAATTGCAGGAGGGAAGCGGTTGATCCCCTCGGGAAAGAGTTGCGGCAGCACAGTAAACCCCGGTTTTAGAATCGATAATCAAACCTTCGGATTATACCCCGAGCGGCCATTTTTCCCGGAGAACCGCGCCAAATAAGGCCGAAACAGGGTTTTTCGGCCGTTTTGCCGCGCCATTGCGCGACGTGCAATCAGCGGCCCTCGCCCTTGCGGCCGACTGCGGCCCGGCAGCGTCGGTGATACGCTAGCAGCACCTTCAACCCTAGCCAGCTGCGAGTCGTATAAGTCCATGCCCAGCCAACTTGACGCCCTGCGTGACCACACCACCGTCGTCGCCGACACCGGCGA
>NZ_DAMCTG010000073.1:0-29080 GCF_032113835.1 Achromobacter sp.
GGCGAATTCAGGGGCTTCGAGGGCGGAGACGGTGTCTGGTTCCAGGTCGGGCATGATGTGAGTTGCTTAAGAATCCTATGGGTCGCGGGACGGCGCAGGCCGGCAGGCCTTGCGGAGAGCGCCGCCTCAGGGGGCGGCGCTACGCGGAATTATAGGGCGCGCGATGGCCCGGTCCGCGCCATGCGCAGCACGCATTGTTGCGGGCGCCCCACAGGATGTCGCGCGGGCGGGCCGGGCAGACGCTCCGGCCGCCGCGCTGGCCGCCGCGCTAGCCGCCGCGCTGGCAGCCGCGCGAAAAGGATCAATGCCGGGAAAGCTGCCGGTGTTCCAGCCGGCTCAGCAGCCGAACCACCGGCCACAGCAGCGCCAGGTAGAAAAGCGCCGCCAGCACGATGGGCGACGGGTTGTACACCAGCGACTGGGCGTCGCGGGCCACCCGCAGCAGCTCCGGCAGCGCCACGGCGCTGGCCAGCGTGGTCAGTTTGACCACTTCGAGCGTGTTGCTGATGAGGTCCGGCATGACGTTGCGAGTGGCCTGGGGAATCTGCACGTGCCACATCGTCTGCCAGGCGGACAGCCCGGTGGAGCGCGCCGCCTCGATCTGCCCGCGCGGCACGCTTTCCAGCCCGGCGCGAAACACCTCGCCGTAATAGGACGAATTGTTCAGCATGAAGCCCACGGCCACCGCCAGCAGCTTGGGCAGGTCCAGGCCCAGGAACGGCGCCCCGAAATAGATGAAGATCAGCAGCACCAGCGGCGGCAACGCGCGGAAGAAGTCGATGTAGATGGCCAGCAGCACGCGCGACCAGCGGGCCTTCAGCGTGACGGACAGCACGCCGATGAGCAGACCCGACGCCAATCCCACCGGGATTACCATGGCCGACAGCATCAGCGTGCGGCCCAGGCCCTGCAACAGGTACGGCGCCACGCTGACGTAGATGTTCAGATTGAAGAAATTCTGCAGGATTTCGTCCATGCGGTTCCCCTGGGGCCCGTTCGGGGCTCCCTTGTTGTGCCGGGCGGGCGTGATCGGCCTTGCGTCCCGCCCGGTGTTTATTCGTAAAGATGCGTCCGGTCAGAGCTTCCCGTCAGTGCTTCCACTTGAAGCGCGTTTCGGTCCAGCGCCCCAGAATCACCACGGGCAGGAAGATCAGCAGGCACGCCACCGCGGCCAAGGTCAGCGGCGTGGCGTTGCCGGCATTGCTGCTGGCCGATTGCGCGTTGTTGAGCACTTCGCTCAGGCCCACGACCGAACCCAGCGCGGTGCTCTTGGTGATGGCGATGACCCGGTTGGTCAGCGGCGCGACCGTCAGCCGCATCGCCTGCGGCATCACGACATACACCATGCTCTGCAGCCAGTTCAGCCCCGTGGAGCGCGCCGCCTCGGCCTGGCCGCGCGGCACCGACAGGATGCCCGCCCAGAAGATCTCCTCGGCAAACGCGGCCAGCACCAGCGACAGCGACAGCCAGCACGCCATGAACGCCGACATCGACAGGTTGATGTAGGGGAACGCAAAGAACAGCACCATGATCACCACCAGCGGCGGCAGCGCGCGCAGGATGTCGGCAAAGCAGATGATCAGGAAGTTCACCGGCCGGATGCGCAGCGCGCGCACCACGGCCAGCACGAGGCCAAGCGCGACGCCCGTCGCGGCCACCGCCACGCCCAATTGCAGCGTGACCCACATGCCGGCCAGGATGTCGGGCAGGTAGCGCCAGGCGACCTCGGCGTTGAAGAACGAGAACAGCAGGGCATTCAGATCCATGGAGCACTCTTCAAACCGCCTTACGCGGCATGTTCCGTCATGCTGGCCAGGAAGGCCTGGGTGCGGGGTTGCCGGGGGGCGCCAAAGACGTCCTGCGGCGGGCCTTGCTCGACGATGACCCCGCCGTCCATGAACACCACCCGGTCGGCCGCCGCGCGGGCAAAACCCATTTCGTGGCTGACCACCATCATCGTCATGCCGTCGCGCTTCAGTTCACGCATCACGTTCAGCACGCTGCCCACCAGCTCCGGATCCAGCGCGCTGGTCGGCTCGTCGAACAGCACCACCTTGGGCCGCAGCGCCAGCGACCGCGCGATGCCCACGCGCTGCTGCTGGCCGCCGGACAACTGGTCGGGATAGGCGCTCGCCTTGTCGGCCAGTCCCACGCGGTCCAGCGCTTCCATGCCGCGCCGGTCGGCCTCGGCGCGCGCCAGCTTCTGCACCTTGCGCAGCGCCAGCGTGATGTTCGACAGCACGGACATGTGGCGGTACAGATTGAAGTGCTGGAACACCATGCCGATGTTCTGACGGATGCGGTTCAGCTCGGCCGACGGGGCGGTGATCTCCTCGCCGTCGACATGGATGCTGCCGGCGGTCGGCTCCTCCAGCCGGTTGCAGCAGCGCAGGAGGCTGCTCTTGCCTGAACCGGACGGGCCGATCATGAAGACCAGCTCGCCGCGGCTCACGTCCAGGTCGATCCCCTTGAGGACCGCGTTGTCGCCATAGGACTTGTGCAGCCCGGCGATTTTCAGGATCGGCGTTTTCATCGAAAGCTCCTCAAAGCGCGGGCAGGGGCCGCGAAGCGGCTCCTCCCCCTGTCGTTGGCGGTGCGTCGGAAAATCAGCTGCAGCGCAGCGCGACCGGCTGGGCGTCGTAGCCCGGCAGGTCCGGCACGCCCTGGCCCGGCGTCACGGTGACCGCTGCGGAACCGGCTGCAGGCGTGAAGCCGAACCATTTCTGCGCCAGCTTGGAGACCGTGCCGTCCTGCTTCAGGCACTTGAGCGCCATGGACACGCGGTCGCGGCCCGCCTTGTCGTCCAGCCGGAACGCCAGCGCCCAGACCAGGCCCGTCTTGATCGTGTAGCTGGTGCGCACGGCCGGGTTCTGCTTGGCGGCCCAGGCCGCCACGGTGTTGCCCGCCAGATTGGCGTCCGCGCGGCCGGCCTGCACCGCCTGCACCGCATCGGCGTTGGAGGCGTACACGTCGTACGTGAAGCCATACTTGGCCGCGTTGTCGCGCGCCCAGTTCTCGTAGGCCGATCCCTTGTTGACCGCCAGCTTCCTGCCCTTCAGGTCGTCCAGACCCTTGATGTCCTTGCCGTTCTTGCCGACCACGAAGGTGTAGTCGGTATTCAGATAACCCTCTGAAAACAGCAGGGCGCGGGCGCGTTCCTCGGTGGCGGTCGTGGGGGCCAGCACGAAGTCGTACTTCTTGGCGTTCAGGCCCGGAATCAGCGCCGCGTACTCGGTGCCTTCGATCTTGATGGTGGTGCCCAGCTGCTTGGCGATTGCCTGGCCCAGCTCGATGTTGAAGCCGTCCAGCCCGCCGCCCAGCTTGGGCATGGCGTGCGGGGCAAACGTGGCGTCCACGCCGGTCGTCAGCGGCTGGGCGGCCGCGGCCAGGCTGGCGCCGGCCAGGCACAGCGTGAGACCGCAGCGGCCGGCAAATGTCAGGGTGCGGAGAAGGCGGGTCATGGCAGGTCCTTTAGGGAAGAGGCGTCTTGCCCAGGGCGGGCCCGGCCCCTACGCGCTCAAGAATCAGGCCGTAGTGTTCCGGGCGCCGGTGGGCGGCGAAGTTGAAGATGTGCTGCTTGAAGGTGTCTCCCAGCGCCAGATCGGCCTGGCAGAAAATCACCTCGTCCTCCTCCCCCTGCGCCTGCGCCACGATCTCGCCCGTGGGCGCGACGATGGCCGATCCGGCGATCAGGTGGCTGCCGTCCTCGATGCCGGCCTTGCCTGCCGCGGCCACCCAGACCGCGTTCTGGTACGCGGCCGCCTGCAGGCTGAGCAGGTGGTGGAACATGCGCAAGTGGACCGGTTCGTTCCAGTGGATATTCAATGACGGCGTGTTGTATCCCAGCGCCACGATCTCGGCGCCCTGCAGCGCCAGCACGCGCCAGGTCTCCGTCCAGCGGCGGTCGTTGCACAGGCACATGCCGATGCGCGTGCCCAGCGTTTCCCAGACGTTGAAGCCGTCGTTGCCGACGTCAAAGAACTTCTTTTCCAGGTGCTGGAACGGGGCCTCGGGCTTGTGATCGCTGTGGCCCGGAAGATGGATCTTGCGGTAGCGCCCGACGATGCGCGCGTTGGCGTCGACCAGGATGCTGGTGTTGAAGCGCCGGCCGTCCGAAGCGATCTCGGCATAGCCCAGGTAAAAGCCGATGCCCAGTTCCCGGGCGGTGTCGAACAGCACGCGGGTCTCGGGGCCGGGCATCTCCTTTTCGAAGTAGCGCGCCATCGCCTCTTCTTCCGTCATCCAGTAGCGCGGAAAGAAGGTGGTGAGCGCCAGTTCCGGAAACACCACCATGCGCGCGCCGCGTCCATGCGCCTCGCGCATCATCGCGAGCAGGCGCGCCACCGCCTGCCGCCGGGTTTCCTCGGGTTGCACCGGACCCATCTGCGCGACCGCCAGGCCGAAGGGACGTTTGCTCATGCCGGGTTCCTTTAGCTATGAATCAGGCGGCGCTATCGGCCGAAAAATACTTGCGCACCAGCGCGTTTGGATTGCCGGTCAGGCGCTGGCGCAATACGGGCTCGGGCGTGCCGCGCTTGATGAAGCGGCCGCTGCCGCGCTCGACATGCAGCTGTCCGTTCTCGACGGCGATGCGGCCGCGGCTGATCACCACCTCGGGCCAGCCGCGCACGGTTCGGCCCTCGTAGGGCGTGTAGCCCACGTTGTCGTGCAGCATGGATGCGGAGATCGTGACCTCGCGTTCCGGATTCCAGATCGCGATGTCGGCGTCCGCGCCCACCGCGATCGTGCCCTTTTGCGGGTACAGGCCGTACGTGCGGGCATGATTGGCGGCGGTCAGCGCCACGAAGCGTTCGATCGGGATGCGCCCGCCCAGCACGCCTTCGGAAAAGAGCAGCGGCATGCGTACTTCCAGCCCCGGCACGCCGTTGGCCACGTCCTTGAACGTGGTGGCGTCGCCCTTGGGCAGCTTGCCGCTGGCGTCGAAGCGGTAGGGGGCGTGATCGGACGAATAGATCTGCAGGGTGCCGTCCGTCAGACCCTGCCAGACGGCTTCCTGCGAGGCTGCGTCGCGCGGGGGCGGGCTGCAGCAGAACTTGGCGCCTTCCAGGCCGGGCGCGTCGATGTCGTCGGCCGTCAGAAACAGGTACTGCGGGCAGCTTTCCGCGTGGATGGGCAACCCCAAGGCCTGCGACGAATGCACCACGCGCACCGCTTCCAGTCCGGCGACGTGAACGATCAGGATGGGCACGTCCATCATCCGGGCCAGCGTCACGGCGCGATGGGTCGCCTCGCTTTCGGCCAGCGGCGTGTGCGCCACGGCGTGGTACTTGGGCGCCGTCATGCCGCGCTCGGCCAGGCGGCGGGCCACCCAGCGGATCATGTCGTTGTTTTCGGCATGCACCATCACCAGCGCGCCTTCACGGTCGGCGACCTCCAGCACGTCCAGCAACTGGTAATCGTCCAGCTTCAGGCGGTCGTACGTCATGAACACCTTGAAGGACGTGATGCCGTTCTTGATGAGTTCGGGCAGGTCGTGCTTGAGCGCCTGTTCCGTGGGATCGGACAGGATCAGGTGAAAGCCGTAGTCGATGACCGCCTTTTCCTCGGCGCGGCGGGCGTAGTCGGCCACCACTTCCGGCAACGCGTTGCCGCGGTGCTGGGCGGCGAACGGAATGATGGTGGTGGTGCCGCCGAATGCCGCCGAGACGGTCGCGCTGTAGAAGTCGTCGGCGCACATGATGCCCATGCCGGACAGCTGCTCGACGTGACAGTGGCTGTCGATGCCGCCCGGCAGCACCCACCGTCCAGCGGCGTCGATGTCCCGCGCGCCCGGCGGCAGGCCCTGTCCCAACGCAACGATCACGCCGTCGCGCACGCCGATGTCGGCGTGAAAGGTGTCGGTGGCTGTGCTGATGCGGCCATTGCGGATCGTCAGGTCGAATGCTGCGGTATCGGTCATGGGTAAGGGGTTCCGCGCAAGGAGTGGGTCAGAGCGTTCCGGGATAGATGCCGCCGTCCAGCACCAGGTTCTGTCCCGTCATATAGCCGGCGCGCGCGCCGCACAGGAAGGCGCAGGCGTCGCCGAATTCGGCGGGGTCGCCATAACGGCCGGCAGGAATGCCGGCTAGCCGCGCGGCCAGCACGTCGTCCACCGTCTTGCCGCTGTCGCGCGCGCCGCGTTCGGCGGTCTGGCGCAGGCGGTCCGTCAGGAACGGCCCGGGCAGCAGGTTGTTGATCGTGACGCCGTGGCGCACGGTCTGGCGCGCCAGTCCCGCCACGAAGCCGGTCAGGCCGGCCCGCGCGCCGTTGGACAGGCCCAGGATGTCGATGGGCATCTTCACGGCGGCGGACGTGATGTTGACGATGCGGCCAAAGCGGCGCGCGATCATGCCGTCCACCGTGGCGCGGATCAGCGCGATGGGCGTCAGCATGTTGGCGTCCAGCGCCGCAATCCAGTCTTCGCGCGACCACTCTCGGAAGTCGCCGGGCTTTGGCCCGCCCGCATTGGTGACCAGGATGTCGGGTTCGGGGCAGGCCGCCAGCAGCGCCTGCCTGCCGGCTTCGGTGGTGACGTCGGCGGCCACGGTGACGACCGATGCGCCGGTCTCACGGCGGATCGCGTCCGCAGCGGCGTCCAGCGTGGCCGCCGTCCGCGCGGCCATCACCAGATTCACGCCTTCGCGCGCCAGGGATAGCGCAGAGGCGTAGCCCAGGCCCTTGCTCGATGCGCACACCAGCGCGTGCTTGCCCTTGATGCCGAGATCCATGCGTTTGCTCCTTTCAACCCTGCACGGGTTGGCGACCGGTGGCGGCCAGCGACAGGCCGACGCGCGCAACAGTGGCTTCCAGTTCGGCCGCGGTCACCGGATCGATACGCATCGCCGGCGCGCGCAGCGCATGACTCTTGATGGCGCCCCGGCGTTGATAGACGTACTTGCGCAGAGCCAGTCCGATCTTGGGCTGGAATTCGTAGCGGATCAGCGGGCAGTAGCGGTCGAAGATCGCGGCGGCGCCGGCGTGATCGCCGCTGGCGTAGCGTTCGTAGATGGCGACCAGGATTTCGGGAAACGCGAAGCCGGTCATGGTGCCGACGGCGCCGCGCTGCAGCTCTTCCAGGAAGTACACGCCGCCCAATCCGCCGAAGATGGCCATGTCGGCGTCAGGCACCAGTTCGCGGATGCGGCTAATCTTCTGACCCACCGGCGGCTCTTCCATCTTGATCATGTGCACGCCGCCTTCGCGGCCCAGCCGCGCCACGACCTCGGGGCGGATTTCGGTGCCGAAGGAATCCGGAAAGTCGTGGATCACGACCGGAATCTTCACGGCGTCGGCCACGGCCTTGTAGTAGTCGAACAGCAGCGCGTCGCTGGCGTTGTCCAGGGGCGCCGCGAACACGGCCGATGCGCCCAGCTCCTGCGCTTCGCGGGCCTGCTCGATGGCGCCGGCGATGCCGTGGGCACGCACGCCGACCCACACCGGCACGCGGCCGTCCGTGTGCTTCACGAAGGTTTCCAGCACCAGCCGGCGTTCGTCGTTGGACAGCTTGTGCAGCTCGCCTAGAAAGCCCAGGATGGCCAGCCCGGTCACGCCGGTTTCAAGCAGGAAGTCGACCAGCGTGCGGATGCTGTCGGCATCGACCCGCAGCGCATCGTCAAAGGGCGTGGGGCAAATCGTGAAGACGCCTTTGGCGTCGATGGAGGCTGCCATCTTTTCTCCGTCAGGATGCGTGAAAACCGAAATCGGAAGCGACGTTTCGATGTCATCCTAAAGCGGAAGTTTTAGAACTCCACTTGCTTTTTTATTGCCTTGGTATAACAGCCAGTTAAGTCAAGGTTTACCCTTGGCAGGGTTTGTCTGGACGTTTGAGGAGAGCTCGAATCCCTGTTCGCAAAGCGTGTGGCGCAGCACTTCCACAAAGGCCTGCGCAAGCTGCGACAGCGGCTCGAAGCGCGACTGCACCAGGCTCGCGGTCAGGATCTTTGCTTGGTCGATCGGGCGCACCACGAAGTCGCCCTGCGTGCGGCTCTTGACCGAGAATTCATCGACGATGGCGATGCCCGCGCCGGCCTGCACCAGCGAACACGCGTTCTGCGGCGAACTCACTTCCACGGCCAGCCGGCGGGCCTGTCCCGCCTCGTGGTACATCTGCTCGACCAGCATGCCGAACGGGGTGTCGCCGCCGTACGAAATGAGCGGATAGGGCAGCAGGTCGCCGATCGACAGCAGCGACCGATGGGCCAGCGGATGGTTGTACGGGCAGATGCAGACGAGCCGGGCCTGGCCGATTGGCTGAGTCAGCAGATTCGGATGCTGCACGGGCAGGATCACCACGCCCAGTTCGGCGCGGTTGTCCAGCAGCATCTGCGTCAGGGGCTGTTGCGTCAGCGGCTGGAAGGTGACCTTGACGTCCGGGTGCGTTTCGCGAAAGCGCGAGATCGTCAGGGGCACGAGCATGTGGCCGATGCTGGGGCTGGACACCAGGTGCAGGATGCCGCTGCGGCGCTCGGACAATTCCGAAGCCAGTTCCTCCACGCGCCGCACGCCGGCATAGACCGTTTCCACTTCGCGAAAGAGCTGCCGCGATTCGGGCGTGGGATACAGCCGGCCCTTGATGCGCTCGAACAGCGCGAAGCCCAATCGCTGTTCCGTATGCGACAGCAGCCTGCTGACCGCGGGCTGCGAGACGAACAGCAGCTTGGCCGCCCCGCTGATCGAACCTGTGGTCATCACCGCCCGGAAAACTTCGATTTGCCGCAGATTCAGTTGCATGGCGCGCCCGCTCCGAATTGACGCGACGAGCATAACAAAGGGTTAAGGGCAGCGCACAAATTGACAATACATGCTCAGGCCGCCCGCAGATAGACTGGCGCCGTACCTTGCCCCGGCCCGCCTCAACATGGCGCGGGCCCCGCCACCACCAGGACGGACGACCAGGACGGACGAATGGAACAGACCCTGTTTGTGATCAATCCCAATTCCACCCAGGCCGTGACGGACGCGTTCGACGCGGCGCTGGAACCGCTGCGCATGGCCGGCGGTCCGCGCATCCAATGCCTGACGCTGGCCGAAGGGCCGGCGGGCGTCCAGACGCAGCTCGACGTCGAAAGCGTGACGCTGCCGCTCGCCGCCCTGGTCCGCAAGCTGGATGCCGAGCACGGCGCGGCCGCCGCAGGCTACGTCATCGCGTGCTTCAGCGATCCGGGCCTGCACGCGGTGCGCGAAGCCACGCGCAAGCCGGTGCTGGGCATCAGCGAATGCGGCATGCTGACCGCGCTGACGCTGGGCCAGCGCGTTGGCGTCATTGCCATCCTGCGCCAGTCGCTGCCGCGCCACGGCCGCATGTTCGGCGCGATCGGCCTGTCGGGCCGCGTGGCGGCCGAGCTACCGCTGGATCTGGGCGTTGTGGAGCTGTCGGACGAGGCGCGCACCCGCGAGCGCCTTCTGCACGTCGGCGCGCGGTTGCGCGACGAGTACCAGGCCGACGTGCTGGTGCTCGGCTGCGCCGGCATGGCCGCCTACCGCGGCTGGCTGCAGGCCGAGCTGGGCCTGCCCGTGGTCGAGCCGACACAGGCGGCCGCGGCGATGGCGATCGGCCGCATCCGCCTGAACTGGCACGGCGCCTGAGGCCTCCATGCGCAATCACGAACTGATCGAACGGCTGTCCCACCTGGTCGGCGACAACGGGCTGGTGCTGGATACCGAGGGCCAGGGGCCTTACGTGCGCGACTGGCTGGGCAAGTGGCAGGGCAGCACGCCCGTGGTGGTGCGGCCGCGCAACGCCACCGAGGTGTCGGCCGTCATGCGGCTGTGCCACCAGACGCGTACGCCGGTGGTGCCGCAGGGCGGCAATACCGGCATGAGCGGCGGCGCCACGCCAGACGGCAGCGGCGCGCAGGTGATCCTGAGCCTGAACCGCATGAAACGCATCCGCGAGGTGGATCCGGTCAACAACACGCTGTGCGCCGACGCCGGCGTGCTGCTGGCCGACGTGCAGGCCGCCGCACGCGAGGCCGGCCGATTCTTCCCGCTGAGTCTGGGCGCGGAGGGCAGTTGCACCATCGGCGGCAATCTGGCCACCAATGCCGGCGGCACTGCGGTGCTGCGCTACGGCAACACGCGCGACCTGGCGTTGGGGCTGGAGGTGGTGCTGCCCGATGGCCGCGTCTGGAACGGCCTGCGCGGCCTGCGCAAGGACAACACCGGCTACGACCTCAAGAGCCTGTTCATCGGGTCGGAGGGCACGCTGGGCATCATCACCGGCGCGGTGCTCAAGCTGTATCCCGCGCCGGCGGGCCGCGTGGCGGCGTGGGTGGGCGCGGACACGCCCGCGCAGGTGGTGGCGCTGCTCAGCCGCCTGCAAAGCAGTTGCGGTGAACGGCTCACCGCGTTCGAAATGATGTCCGCGCGTTGCCTGGACCTGGTGGTGGCGCACGTCAGCGGCGCGGCCAGCCCGCTGGCCGGCCGCCACGCCTATCACGCGCTGCTGGAGCTGTCGGACACCGAGCCCGCCGGCCTGCCCGCCTTGCTGGAAGCGGCGCTCGGCGCGGCGCTGGAGGACGGCGTCATCCAGGACTGCGTCGTCGCGATGAACGACACGCAGGTCCAATCCCTGTGGCGGCTGCGCGAAGGCATCTCGCAGGCGCAGGTGCGCGCGGGCAAGGCCGTCAAGCACGACATCGCGCTGCCCATCTCGCGCCTTGCCGCGTTCGTCGAGGAAGCGGATCTGGCGCTGGTGTCGGATTTTCCGGGACTGCCCATCATCAACTTCGGCCACATCGGCGACGGCAACCTGCACTACAACGTGCTGCTGCCGCTGGACGTGGCGCCCGCCGAATACGCCCGGCTGACCGCGGCGCTGAACCGCCGCGTGCACGACCTGGTCGCGCAGCGCGGCGGCAGCATCAGCGCCGAGCACGGCGTGGGCCAGTTGCGGCGCGACGAGCTGCGCCGCTACAAGTCGCCGGTGGAAATGGACCTGATGCTGATGATCAAGCGGGCGCTCGATCCCAACCAGCTGATGAACCCGGGCAAGCTGCTGTAGGGATCCGCGCGGGGGGCAGGCAGGGGCCGCGCGCGCGAAGGCCGCCAGAAATTTATAATGGCGGGCTAATCGGATAAATCCTACATGCCTGAATCCTCCAGCCCGCGGGCGCCGAAGAAGCCGGCGCCGCGCGCCACTGACCGGGAGCAGTCCCCGGAAGACGCCCGGCAAAGTGCTCAGCCAGACCCTCGGCCAGACCCCCGGCAAGCCTCTCGGCAAGCTCCTCGGCCAGACACCCGGCAAGCCCCCCGGGCCCGGCCCGAAGGCCGCCCCGCCGCGCCCCGTCCCGAACGGCCCATCCCGGCCGTCACCTACCCGGAAGACCTGCCCGTCAGCGCCCGGCGGCAGGAGATCGCGCGCGCCATCGCCGGCCATCAGGTCGTGATCGTCAGCGGCGAAACCGGCTCGGGCAAGACCACGCAGCTTCCCAAGATCTGCCTGGAGCTGGGCCGCGGCCGCCAGAAGATGATCGGCCACACGCAGCCGCGCCGCCTGGCGGCGACCTCGGTGGCCAAGCGTATCGCCGAGGAACTGAACACGCCCATGGGCGAAGTCGTCGGCTACCAGGTGCGGTTCAACGACCGCACCGGACCCAACGCGTCCATCAAGCTGATGACGGACGGCATCCTGCTGGCCGAATCGCAGCGCGATCCGCTGCTGCGCCGCTACGACACGATCATCATCGACGAGGCGCACGAACGCAGCCTGAACATCGACTTCCTGCTGGGTTATCTCAAGCAGCTCTTGCCGCGGCGCCCGGATCTCAAGCTCATCATCACGTCGGCCACCATCGACGCCGAGCGCTTCGCCAGGCACTTCGCCGCGTCGGAAGACAAGCCCGCGCCGGTCATCGAAGTCTCGGGGCGCCTGTACCCCGTCGAAGTGCGCTACCGGCCCGTGCGCGAAGAGCCCGCCGCCGACGACAACGCGCCCGCGCCCAACAAGGGCGGCCGCGACCGCGAGCGCATGTCGGGCGACGAAGAGCGCGACCTGATCGACGCCATCGTCGACGCCGTCGACGAATGCGCCCGTCATGGTCCGGGCGACGTGCTGGTGTTCCTGCCCGGCGAACGCGAAATCCGCGAATCGGCCGAAGCGCTGCGCAAGCGGCACCCGGCCGGCACTGAGGTCCTGCCGCTGTTTGCGCGCCTGTCGCAGGCCGAGCAGGAACAGATCTTCCGCCCGCGCGGCAACGCGCGCCGCATCGTGCTGGCCACCAACGTGGCGGAAACCTCGCTGACCGTGCCCGGCATCCGCTTCGTCGTCGACAGCGGTCTGGCCCGCATCAAGCGCTATTCGTGGCGCAACAAGGTCGAGCAGCTGCGCATCGAGCCCATCAGCCGCGCCTCGGCCAACCAGCGCGCAGGCCGCTGCGGCCGGGTGGGGCCGGGCGTCTGCATCCGGCTCTACGACGAGCTGGATTTCAACAACCGCGCGGCCTTCACCGACCCCGAAGTGCTGCGCTCGTCGCTGGCGTCGGTCATCCTGCGGATGAAGTCGCTCAAGCTCGACGACATCGAACAATTCCCCTTCGTCGAGGCGCCGCCGGGGCGGGCGGTGGCCGACGGCTACCACCTGCTGCAGGAACTGGGCGCCATCGAACTGGCGTCGGCGTCCGACGACGACACGGACGACGGGCGCACGGGCGCCTCGTTTGTCCTGACCCGCACCGGCGATGAGCTGGCAAAACTGCCCGTGGACCCGCGCATCGGCCGGATGATCCTGGCCGCACGAGAACACCAGTGCCTGGCCGAGATGCTGATCATCGCCTCCGCGCTGTCCGTGCAGGATCCGCGCGACCGCCCCATGCAGGAACGCGAGGCCGCCGAGGCCGCGCACGCCAAGTTCGGGGACGACAAGTCCGAGTTCATCTCCTTCGTGAAGCTGTGGCGCTGGTACGGCGAGCAGGTGCAGCACAAGGCGTCGCAGCGCAAGCTGGTGGGCCTGTTGCGTCAGAACTTCCTGTCGCCCATCCGCCTGCGCGAATGGCACGACGTGCACACGCAGCTTTCGGCGCTGGTGGGCGAACAGGGCTGGCGCGTCAATCAGTCCGAAGCCACGTACGAACAGCTGCATATGGCGCTGTTGTCCGGGCTGCTGGGCAACATCGGCTTCAAGAGCGACGAAGGCGGCAGCTACCAGGGCGCCCGCGAAATCCGCTTCCACATCCATCCGGGCTCGCGCCTGGTGAAGAAGGCCGGCCGCTGGATCATGGCGGCCGAGCTGGTCGAGACGACGCGCCTGTACGCACGCTGCGTGGCGCGCATCGACCCGGTCTGGCTTGAAAAGGTCGGCGCGCACCTGATCCGCAAGAACTGGTCGGACCCGCGCTGGGAAAAGAAGGCCGGGCAGGTCGTGGCCAACGAGCGGGCCACGCTCTATGGCCTGGCCATCTACACCGGCCGGCGCATCCACTACGGCCGCGTGAACCCCACGCATGCGCGCGAACTCTTCATCCGCCAGGCGTTGGTGCCCGGCGAGATCGACACGCGGCTGCCGTTCGTCGCGCACAACCGCAAGCTCATCGCGGGCATCGAAAAGCTGGAACACCAGACCCGGCGGCCGGACATCCTGGTCGACGACGAGCTGATCTACGCGTTCTACGACCGGCAGCTTCCCGCCGACATCTCGCAGACCGCGACGCTGGAAAAATGGGTAAGCGGCCTGGACAAGGCGGCCGCCGCCAAGCTGATGCTGACGCGCGACGAACTGATGCGGCACGAGGCCGCCGGCGTCACGACCGATGTCTTTCCCAAGAAGGTGGAATGGCAGGGCGTGTCGATGGCGCTGGACTACCACTTCGAACCGGGCTCGCCGCGCGACGGCGTCACGCTGTCGGTGCCGCTTTTCGCGCTGAACCAGATCGATCCCGCGCGCTGCGAGTGGCTGGTGCCCGGCATGCTCAAGGAAAAGGTGCACCTGCTGCTCAAGTCCCTGCCGCAGAAGCTGCGCCGCCATTGCGTGCCGCTGCCCGACTACGCCGCAGGCTTCTACGACCGCTGGTTCGAGCGCCTGGCCGACCCGCAGACGGGGCTGGTGGACGCCATCATCGCCGACATGTGGGATCAGGTGCAGGTCCGCCCGGCGGTGGGGGACTTCAAGCTGGAAACGCTGCCGGCGCATCTGTTCATGAACTTCCGCGTCGTGGACGAGCACGGCCGCATGCTGGCAGCCGGCCGCAATCTGGCGCAGTTGCGCGCCGAGTTCGGCAAGCAGGCCCAGGCCACCTTCCAACAACTGGCAGCCAGCGACACGCAGGTCGCGCAGGCGCTGGCGCACGAAAACCTGACCTCCTGGTCGTTCGGGCCCTTGCCGGAGATCATGGAGATCAAGCGGCGCGGCCAGTCCGTCATCGGCTATCCGGCGCTGGTGGACCGGGGCGCGCATTGCGACCTGGACGTGTTCGACGATCCCGACGAGGCGCGCAAGCACCATCGCGCGGGCCTCCTGAAACTCTTCCGGTTGGCGCTGCGCGAGCAGGTGAAGTTCCTCGAAAAGAACCTCACCGATCTCACCAAGATCAGCATGCTGTACATGACGCTGGGCACGCAGGAAGAACTGCGCGACCAGATCATCGACTGCGCGCTGGGGCAGGCGTGTCTTGCCGAGCCGTGGCCGGTGAACGAACAGCAGTTCGAAGCCCGCCGCGCCGATGGCAAGGGGCGCCTGGGTCTGTTGGCCCAGGAAGTGGCGCGGCTGGCCGGCGCGGTGCTGACCGAGTACGCGGCGCTGCAGCGCAAGCTGCCGCAGGCCAAGCCCCACGCGGCCGCGTACGCGGATCTGCAACAGCAATTGGGTGCGCTGATGCCCAAGTGGTTCATCCGGGACACGCCGTATGCGCAGTTGTCGCACTTCCCGCGCTACCTGAAGGCGGCGGTGGCGCGCATCGACAAGCTGCGCGCCGATCCGGCAAGGGACGCGAAACTGGTGTCGGAAATGGCGCCGCTGCTCACGCAATACCAGCGTGCCCGCGCGGCGCTGAAAGGCGCGGCCGATCCCCGCCTGGACGAGTTCCGCTGGCTGCTCGAGGAGCTGCGGGTCGCGCTTTTCGCCCAGGAGCTGCGCACGCCGATGCCGGTGTCGGTCAAGCGGCTGATGAAAAGCTGGGAATCCTTGCAGCGCTAGCTTGGGTGTCAGACACCCCAAAGCCGGCGCAGCGCAAGTCCAGTTGTCTGACACCCCAAAGCCGGCGCCGCGCCAGTCCAGGTGTCTGACACCCCAGAGCCGGCGCAGCGCCAGTCCAGGTGTCTGACACCCCAGAGCCGGCGCCACGCTTGCCGGGGTCTCACCCGGGTGTCAGACACCGGCAAAAAAAAGCCGCAATTGGCATTGCGGCTGTTTTTTTCTGCAGGATGCCAATGCACGCGCGCCTTACAGCGCCAAAAACCCCACGATCACCAGCGCAATCAACCCGTACTTCGTGACCTTGTACGCCGTACGGTTCCACTTCTTGAACGCCTTGCGCTTCTGGTCGATCACCCAGTGCGCATGGGTCAGCTTGTTGATGGCCCCCGTCTGGTCGCCGCCGTCGTTCGGCGAGCTGGCCGCGGACATGACCTTGCGGCCGAACCAGCGGTTGAAGGCTTCGGCCCAGCGCCACTTCAAGGGACGCTCGACGTCGCAGAACAGGATGATCCGGTTCTCGTCCGTCTTGTTGTAGGCCTCGTGGACGTAGGTTTCATCAAACACCACGCTTTCGCCATCGCGCCAGCTGTAGTGCTCGCCGTCCACGATGATGTGGCAGCGGTCGTCGTTAGGCGTGACCAGCCCAAGGTGATAGCGCAGGGACCCGGAAAACGGATCGCGGTGCGGATTGAGCTGACCACCCGGCGGCAGCTCGGCAAACATGGCGGCCTTGACCTTGGGCAAACCCTTCAAGATGGCGACCGTCTTGGGGCAGAGTTCCTCGGCCGACGGGTGGCGGGCGTCGTACCACTTCAGGTAGAACCGCTTCCAGCCGTACTTGAAGAACGAGTTGAAACCAATGTCGTTATGGGTGTCGGCCGCCTTGATCCGGCGAAGCTCGGCCATTTGCATGGCTTCGTCGCGGATCGTCTCCCAGTTGTCGTCCAGCACCTTCAGTTCGGCGATTTCGCTGGTCGTCAGGTAAGGCGTGGTCGGCACGCGGGACGTCAGCACCATGAATGCGTTGATCGGCGCCAGCAGCACCGAATGATCCAGCATTTGCCGTCCTAGCGGCAGTTTGACGCGGCCTCGGAAGTGCGCGAACAGGATGGCGGCCAGCCAGATTCCAGGTATTAGCCATTTCATAGGTATTTCTCGTCGTGCGACGGGGTAGTGCGGTATGGGCGGTATTGTCCCACAAGCCTCCGTGGGGACTCCTTCAGGACGGGATGCATTCGGCGGATTCTGATGCGAGGATTGTTCTAGGGAGGTCGGGCGCTGGGTACAATTCCGCCATGTCCGAAGCCGTAACGACCCCGACCCCATTTGTTCACCTGCGCGTCCACTCCGAGTTCTCGGTCGTGGACGGCACGGTGCGTATCCCCGATCTCATCAAGCGCGTGGCCAAGCTGGGCCAGCCCGCCGTCGCCCTGACCGATCTGTCGAACCTGTTCGGACTGATCAAGTTCTATAAGGGCGCGCGCGGCGCGGGGGTCAAGCCCATTGCGGGCTGCGACGTCTGGATCTCCAACGACGAAGACCCGTCCAAGCCCTTCCGCCTGCTGTTGCTGGTGCGCAACCACCAGGGTTACCTGAATCTGTGCGAACTGCTGTCCAAGGCGTTCCTCACGAACCAAGGCAAGGGCCGCGCCGAAATCCGCCGCGAATGGCTGCAAGGGCAGGCTGGGCTCATCGCCCTGTCCGGGGGGCGCGCGGGCGACGTCGGGCAGGCGCTCGAGGCCGGCAACGCCGTGTCGGCGCTGGCCCTGGCCCGCCAGTGGGCGCTGATGTTCCCGGACAGCTATTACGTCGAACTGCAACGCGCCGGCATGGACGGCGACGAAGGCTACTGCCAGGCCGCCATGCGGCTGGCCGCGGAAGCCGGGCTGCCGGTGGTCGCCACCCATCCCGTGCAGTTCCTCGACGAGTTCGAATTCCAGGCCCACGAGGCGCGCGTCTGCATCGCCGAAGGCGAAATCCTGGCCAACCCGCGCCGCGTGCGCCGGTTCTCCAAAGAGCAGTACCTGCTCAGCTCCGAGGAAATGGCGCGCCGGTTCGCCGACGTGCCGTCGGCGCTGGCCAACACGGTCGAAATCGCCAAGCGCTGCAACCTGAGCCTCGTGCTGGGCAAGCCGCGCCTGCCCAATTTCCCCACGCCCGACGGTGTGACGCTGGACGATTACCTGGTCCAGCTCTCCGAGGAGGGTCTGGAAAAGCGCATGGAGTTCCTGTTCCCGGACGTCGCCGAGCGCGAGTCCAAGCGCGAGCAGTACTACGAGCGGCTGCGCTGGGAGTGCAAGACCATCATCCAGATGGGCTTTCCCGGCTACTTCCTGATCGTTCAGGACTTCATCAACTGGGGCAAGAACAACGGCGTGCCGGTCGGCCCGGGCCGGGGCTCCGGCGCCGGTTCGCTGGTGGCCTACGCGCTGGGCATCACCGACCTCGACCCCATCCGCTATGACCTGCTGTTCGAGCGCTTCCTGAATCCCGAGCGGGTCTCCATGCCCGACTTCGATATCGACTTCTGCCAGGACAACCGCGAACGGGTCATCGACTACGTCAAGGAAAAATACGGCCGCGCCGCTGTCAGCCAGATCGCCACCTTCGGCACGCTGGGCGCCAAGGCCGTGGTGCGCGACGCCGGCCGCGTGCTGGACATGCCCTACATGTTCTGCGACGGCCTGTCCAAGCTGATCCCGTTCAATCCGATGGATCCCTGGACGCTGGAACGCACCCTCAAGGACGAACCCGCCTTCAAGGACCGCTACGAGCAGGAAGAAGAGGTCCGCGCGCTGGTCGACCTGGCCAAGCCGCTCGAAGGCCTGACCCGCAACATCGGCATGCACGCGGGCGGGGTGCTGATTGCGCCCGGCAAGCTCACCGACTTCTGCCCGCTGTATTGCCAGCCGGGCCAGGAAAACAGCGCGGTTTCGCAGTTCGACAAGGACGACGTCGAGGCGGCCGGTCTGGTGAAGTTCGACTTCCTGGGCCTGCGCAACCTGACGATCCTGGACTGGGCCGTGCGCTACGTGCGCCAGTTCAACGCCGAAAAGCGCGACTTCGACGTCATGGCGCTGGCCCTGGACGATCCGGCGGCCTACAAGATCCTGTGCGACGCCAACACCACCGCGGTGTTCCAGCTTGAATCGCGCGGCATGAAAGAGCTGCTCAAGAAGCTGCGGCCCAATACGTTCGAAGACATCATCGCCATGCTGGCCCTGTATCGTCCGGGGCCGCTGGAATCCGGGATGGTGGACGACTTCGTGAACCGCAAGCACGGGCGCGCGGCGGTCGACTATTTCCACTCGGACCTGGAAGCCACCCTCAAGAGCACCTACGGGGTCATCGTCTACCAGGAACAGGTGATGCTGATCTCCCAGATCATCGGGGGCTACTCGCTGGGCGGCGCCGATCTGCTGCGCCGGGCCATGGGCAAGAAAAAGCCCGAGGAAATGGCCAAGCATCGCGAACTGTTCGAACAGGGCGCCAAGGAAAAGGGCCACGATCCGGACCTGGCGGTCAAGCTGTTCGACCTGATGGAAAAATTCGCGGGCTACGGCTTCAACAAGTCGCACTCGGCCGCGTACGCGCTCATCTCGTACCAGACCGCCTGGCTGAAGGCCTACCACCCGACCGAATTCCTGGCCGCCACCATGTCCTCGGACATGGACGACACCGACAAGGTCCAGATCTTCTGCCGCGACGCCCAGGACAACGGCGTCGAGGTGCTGCCGCCCGACGTCAACCATTCGGGCTACCGGTTCGAACCCGTCGCCGACAAGCACACCGAAAAAGGCAAGCCGCCGCGCACCATGCGTTACGGCCTGGGCGCCGTCAAGGGCACCGGGCAGGGCGCCGTCGAGGACATCCTGCGCGCGCGCAAGGAAGGCGGCCCGTTCCTCAACCTGTTCGACTTCTGCCGGCGCGTCAGCAAGCAGGCCGTCAACCGCCGCACCATCGAGGCCCTGATCAAGGCCGGCGCGTTCGACACCATCGAGCCGAACCGCGCCGCGATGCTGGCGTCGGTGCCCACCGCCATGGAAGCGGCCGAGCAGGCCGCGCGCAGCGCCAACCAGGCATCGCTCTTTGGCGACGACAGCGGCGACGTGGTCGCGGGTGAACTGGCCAAGGTCGCGCCTTGGGATCTGCACAAGAAACTGACCGAAGAAAAATCCGCGCTGGGCTATTACTACAGCGGTCACCTGTTCGACGCATGGCGCGATGAAGTGCGCCGTATCGTGCCGATGCAACTGGCCCGCGTGGAGCCGCAACGCGACCTGCAATGGATGTGCGGCGTGCTGGCCAGCGTGCGCGTCATGATGACCCGCCGCGGCAAGATGGTCTTTGCCGTGCTGGACGACGGCACGGCGCAGGTGGAAATCTCGGTCTTCAACGAACTCTTCGAAAAGCACCGCAACCGGCTGCGCGAAGACCAGCTCGTCATCGTGCAGGGCAAGGTCAGCAACGACGACTATTCCGGCGGCATGCGCATCGTCGCCGAGCAGCTCTATGACCTGCAGCTTGCGCGCGAGGCCCGCGCCAAGTCGCTGCGCGTCAAGCTCAATGGCAGCGCCGACGCGGCCCGCCTGCGCCAGATGCTCAACCCGTTCCGCGCCGAACCCGAAAACGGCATTCCGGGCGTGCCGGTCGACATCGTCTACACCAAGAACAATTTTTTGTGCACGGTCAGGCTCGGCGAAGAATGGCGCGTGCGCATGGCCGATACGCTGCTGGCCAACCTGAACGCCTGGACCAAACCGGACGGCGTGGAGGTCACGTACTGATGACGCCCAGTCATATGCGCGGGCTGGCGGAGCGCCGCAAATGAACGCGCCCAACGTGCCGGTGCTGATGTATCACCACGTCACGCCGGCGGGCGGCATGATCGCCTCGACGCCCGAGGTCTTCGAATCGCAGCTCTCGCGTCTGGCCCGCGCCGGCTACCAGTCGCTGACCGCCGCGCAGTTCGCCGGCTATCTGGCCGGCGGCAGCGTGCCCGAACGGTCGGTGCTCATCACGTTCGATGACGGATATCTCAACAACTGGGTGCATGCGCATCCGATCCTGGCGCGTCACGGCATGCGCGCGGTGCTGTTCACCATCACCGGCTGGATCGGCGACGGCCCTGTGCGGCCTCACGCGGGGCAGGGCGGCCCGCTGCCCCCCACGCCCGACCACCACGCCTGCAAGGAACTCGTGGACGCGGGCCGTGCGGACGAGGCGATGCTGCGCTGGAGCGAGATCGAGGCCATGCAGGCCGCCGGCACCTTCGAGTTCCATTCCCATACCAACACGCACACCCGCTGGGACAAGGTCTGTGGCGCGGATGTGGCCGCCAAGCGCGAGCGCATCGCGCAGGATCTGCACGATTCGCGCGACGCCCTGATCCGCCGGCTTGGCGGCGTCAGTGACCATCTCTGCTGGCCGCAGGGCTATTTCGATGCGGACTACGTGGCCGCGGCCCGGCAGGCCGGTTTCCGGCACTTGTACACTACCGACCCTTTCGGCCAGAACCTCCCTGGTGCGGATCCCGGTCACATCTATCGCTTCGCGGTGCGCAATCAGGGCGGGTCCTGGCTGAACCGCCGGATCTGGCTGTCGCGCGACCCGTTCTGGGGACCGCGCTATCACGCCTGGAAGGCCTGGAAAAAGCGTCTTAGGAATCGCGGATGAAGTTATCAGTCATCATCATCACCAAGAACGAAGCGGCAAACATCGCCGCCTGCCTGAAGTCCGTGTCGTTCGCCGACGAGTTCATCGTCGTGGATTCGGGCAGCACCGACGGCACCGTGGAATTGGCACAGGCGCTGGGCGCCCGGGTCGAAGTCACCCCCGACTGGCCCGGCTTCGGTCCGCAGAAGAATCGCGCGCTGGATCTGGCGACGGGCGACTGGGTGCTGTCGATCGACGCGGACGAGCGTGTCACCCCCGAGCTGGCGCAGGAAATCCAGGACGTGCTGCGCGCGCCCCAGGCCGACGCCTATGAAATCGCGCGCCTGTCCAACTTCTGCGGCCGAGACATCCGCCACAGCGGCTGGTGGCCCGACTACGTGCTGCGCCTCTTCAAGCGCGGCACGGCGCGCTTCACCGACGCCGCCGTCCACGAACGCGTGGTGCCGGCCAACGGCCGTCCCCTGCAGATGCGCGGCTACTTCAACCACTATCCGTACGACAACCTGGACGCGCTGATCACCAAGGTCAACCGCTATTCGTCCGACGCGGCCGCCATGATGTATGCCAAGGGCAAGCGCACCACAATCTTCGGGGCGCTGGGCCACGGCTTCTGGACCTTCGTGCGCATCTACCTGATCCGGCGCGGTTTCCTGGATGGCCGCCACGGGCTGGTGCTCGCAGTGATAGCGGCGATGGGAAGCTTCCTGCGCTACGCCAAACTCATGTTCCTCGCATCCCGCGGCAATTAAATTCGACGAGGCATCGCGTCCCGAATCCATGAATATTCTGTACACGAATTACCACAGCAATACGACGATTGGCGGTCACACCATCTACGTAGTGTCGTTGCTGCGCGCGCTGGCCCAACATCATCAGTTGACGGTTGCCGTCCCCGGCGGCAGCAGCCTTTACCGGCTGGCGAGCGAAGTGCCCGGCGTGCATGCGGTCGCCCAGGACTATCCCAGCCGGCTGGGCAAGCGCCTGGCTGCCGCGCGCAGCCTGCGCCGCGTGATCGTTTCCCGGAAGATCGACGTGGTTCACGTCAATGGATCGTCCGACCACCGCACCGTCATCCTGGCCTGCATGGGGTTGGGCAAACGCCGGCCGCGCATCGTGTTGACCAAGCACAATGACATCCCCATCTCGTACCTTGGCGCCGCCGTGCGCACGCGCATGGGCACCGACCACGTGATCGGCGTGTGCGACTTCGTCGAGCGCATGCTGCGCGCCTCGCCGTACGCGGCGCGGCCGCTTTCCACCATTGCCAACGGCGTGGACAACGCGCGGTACGCGCCATGGCCGGCCGAGCGCGCGCTGGCTGCCCGCAACGCGCTGCTCGGCGATCGCGCGGCCAAGTGCACGCTGCTGGTCGGCAGCAACGCGGGTACGAACGACTACAAGGGCTGGATGGACATGGCGCGGGCCGTCGCCCAGCTCGGTCCCAGCGCCGAGGGCGTCCACATCGCCCTTGCCGGCGCCGCGCCCACCGAGACGCAATTGCAGGAAGTCGAAAAACTGGGTCTGGCCGATCGCGTCATTTTTGCCGGAATGCTCGATGACGTGCGCCCGTTCCTGGCCGCGCTCGATGTCGGTTTCGTACTGTCGTACCGCGTCGAAACGATTTCGTTTGCCTGCCGCGAGATGATGTCGATGGGATTGCCGGTCATCGTCTCCGATCAAGGCGGGCTTCCGGAAAACATCGACGAAGGCGTCGACGGCTGGGTGGTGCCAAAGAAAGCTCCCGACGCGGTCGCGCGCGTCATGGCCGGCATCCTGGCCGATCCGGCTTGCATCGCCCGCATGGGACCCGCCGCACGGGCCAAGAGTGTGGCCGAATTCGGCCTGGACAAATTTGCCCAGCGCACGGAGCAGGTTTACTTAAGTTTGGCCTGATGGGCGTTAGGTCATGGACAGGTACACGAATCATCCCTTTATAATCGCTTACATGTCCATACCCATCCTCATGTACCACCAGATTGGCGAGCCCAACCGCAAGGGCACGCCATTTCGCGGCTTGACGGTACACCCCGACAGCTTTGCCCGCCAGATGCGCTGGATGCGCCGTCTGGGTTATCGCGGATTGTCCATGCGCGACGTCATGCCTTATGTCCGCGGCGAGCGCCAGGGCAAGGTGTTCGGCATCACGTTCGACGACGGTTATCGCAACGTGCACCACAACGCGATGCCGGTACTGAGCGAATTGGGATTCACCGCCACCAACTATTTCGTGGCCCGGCAGTTCGACGGCGGCAACGTGTGGGACCTGCAAAAGGGCATCCCGTTTTCGCCGCTCATGACCGTGCAGGAAATGCGGGAATGGGCGCAGGCGGGCAACGAGGTCGGTTCGCATACGCTTGACCACGTTCATCTTCCCCAGCTCGCGCCCGAAGAAGCGCGTCGCCAGATCGTCGAGTCCAAGGACGAACTCGAACAGGCGCTCGGCGCGCCCGTCACCGCGTTCTGCTATCCGTACGGCGACCACGGCCCGGAGCACCAGGCCATGGCGCGCGAGGCCGGCTACGACAACGCCACGCTCACCAAGCGCGGCCTGGCGGCGGCGTCCGACGATCCCTTCGGTCTCCCGCGAGTGACGGTGGCTCGTTCCACCAACATCATCCGTTTTCTCCAGAAGTGCCTTACCCGGTATGAAGACAACCGCCGGCGCCCGTAATCGGCGTCTTCGCATTGCGCTGTTGGTCGACCGATTCGGCAATCGCTTCGGGGGCGCAGAGGCGTATGGCGTCGAGTTGATGCGCGTGCTGGGCAAGCGGCACGACGTGGCCGTGATCGCGCGCGATTTCGACAGCGATCTGCCGTTCGACTACCTGCCCGTGCGGTTTCCCGGCTGGCTGCCAAGCTGGACGCGGGTGCTGTATTTCGCCTGGCGCGCTGACCGTCTCACGCGCGGCCGCTACGACATCGTGCATTCGCACATGAACGGCTGGGCGGGCGAGATCCAGGTCATGCACGTGACGCCGGTCCGCTACAACCGCGTCACCCGGGTCAAGCCGCTGCAGCGTGTGACCGCCTGGCTCAGCCCGCGCCTCGCTACCTATCTGACGCTGGAACGGCTGCGCGTGCGCAAGACGCACCAGCGTCGCGTCGTCGCGGTGTCCGGCCTCATCATGGACCAGTTGCACCGCAGCTACGGCGAGCAGCTTCCTGTCGACATCATTGCCCCCGGCGTCAAACTGCCGGCCCCGGATGGCAACGGCGCCCGCACGGCCATGCGCACACGGTTGGGCTGGGACGCCGACACGATCGGCTGTCTGCTGGTGGCGCGCAATCCGATGCGCAAGGGCCTGCCCGCGCTGCTGGACGCGCTGGCGCTGCTGCCCCCCCAATACAAGCTGCTGATCGTGGGCGCCGATGAACCCACGCGTGATCGCGTCCGCGCCGCCGGCGACGTCGCGAGCCGTGTCACCCTGGTCGACCCCACGCCGGACGTCGGCCAGTATTTCAATGCAGCCGACATCTACGCCCACCCGACGCTGAACGACAGCTATGGCATGGCGCCGCTGGAAGCCATGTCGCACGGCTTGCCGGTCATCGTCAGTTCCCCGGTGTATTGCGGATTCGCGCAGTATCTGACCGCGGGCAAGGATGCGCTCATCCTGCAGGACCCGCGGGATGGCGCCCAGTTGGCGCAGGCGCTGGAAAGCCTGGGGTCGGATCCCGAGCTGCGCAAGGCGCTCACATCGCGCGGTCTGGAAATCGCCCGCGACCAAAGCTGGGAAACCGTGGCGTCGCGCTACGAGGCGCTCTACGAACAGGTGCTGCTCGACCGCAATTGAAAAACGGGGCCTGTGTGCCCCGTTTTTTTTCAGTGGTGCGGCGCCGTCGCCCGCTCCAGGTCGGCCAGCCAGTGGATCGCATATTCGCGGTCCGGGCCGCACATCTCGTGCTCGGGCTGCAGGCCGTCGCAGAAGTCCGGGCGGGAAGGGTCGTTAAAAATGGCGCAGCGCATGTCCGGCAGCAACTGAATACAGGGCACGCCCGCAGGCTTGCCCTGCGGCATGCCCGGAATGGGCCGCGTGATCGACGGCGCGATGCAGCACGCGCCGCATCCCGAGCGGCATGCCAGGGCGGCGCCGGCCAAGCTCATACCCATCCGCGCAACCAGTAGACGAAGAGCCCGGCGTATTCCTTGACGATCGAGCGGCTGGCGTCGAACGTGCGTTCGTCGGGCAGCCACAACGACAGCGAACCGTCGGCCGGCGCCACGATCTGTGGCGGCGCGGGGGCGGCAATGACCTCCACGCCCTGCTTGGAAAAGGCCGCCATCGCGCGGGGCATGTGCAACGCCGACGTGACCAGCAGCACCTTGCCGATGCCGCGCGCCTTGAGCTGGTCTTCGGTCAGCATGGCGTTTTCGTAGGTGGTGCGGCTGGCGTTTTCCAGGATCAGCGCCGACTCCGGCACCCCTTGCTGCCGGATCGAATGCGCCATTCCGCGGGCTTCGCTGACGTCGCCTTCCAGCGCGCCGCCCGACAGCAGCACTTTGGGCGCGCGACCTGCCAGATAGAGCTGGGCAGCGGCGTCCACGCGCACCACGGCGGTGTCCTTGTCATAGGGCAGGAACCAGTTGGCGCGGCCGTTGGCGGTGTTGCCGCCCAGTACGACAATCGCATCGGCCGTGGGCATTTCGGCGGCGGGCTTGTGCGGATAGCGGTTCTCCAACGCGCCGCCGGCCCACAGCGACGTGGCGGGCAAGGACCAGGCAAGCGCCCAGAGCAGGCCGGCGGCCACGAGGGTGAGGCCGGTCTTGCGAAGCCGGAACAGTCCCAGCACCAGGCCAAGGACCACCAGGGTGATGCACAAGTTGAAGGGAATGATCAGATTCGTGAGATAGCTGGAAAAGGTCATTTCGAGACTGTCCTGATTACTACGTACCATCCAGCAGGCGCTGGGCGTGCTGTGTCACTTCTTCCTCCGACGGCCAGGCCTGGTCGGTGCCGACGCACACCGCGCGCGGGGACCAGGGGCCGGTGCGCTGCGGCTGCGTCACGCCGAACAGCGTGAGCTGCCGGGCCGATGCCGCCGCCGCCACGTGCGACACGCCGGAATCGTTACAAATCACCAGCGTGGCCCGCGCGGTCAGCGCCGCAAAAGCGCCCAGTCCCAGCGGGGCCAGCAACTGCGCCGTGGGCGCGTTGCGCCGGGCTTCGTCGGTTTCTGCCGGAGGGGGGCACATTACCACGGTATGGCCGCGGGCCTGCAGGGCGCGTGTCAGTGTATCGAATCCCGGCCAGACCTTGATCCTGCCCTTGTGCAAGCCGGTGGCGGTGGGCGCGATCAGGACGAAAGGCCGGCCGTCCAGCCCGGCCTGGGCCAGCGCCTCGCCGGCCGCGCGTTCGTGCGCCGCGGTCAGCGGCAGGTCCAGCGTCGGCCCCGGCTGGGCCGGGCCGCTCGGCAGGTTCCAGCGGCTCAGGGCTTCGCGGGTGAGGTGATGCCAGGACTCGACGGCATGCATCGGCTGGGCGGGCTTGGCGAACGGCCAGCGCAGCAGGAAGCTGCGGCCATCGTCGCGGTAGCCCGCCGACGGCACGCCCGCCAGGCGGAACACCAGCGCGCTGGACAGCGAATCCGGCAGCAGCAGGCCCCGGGCGCGACGGCCCTGCGCGCCCAGCCCGCGCCGGTGCGCGCTGACCTCCGCACGATCCGGGCCGACCTTGCCTCGCATGGGGATGAAATCCAGCTTGTCCACGCCATCGAGCAGGTCGCGGGCCCAGGGACGGGCGCAAAGAACCAGGGGGAGGCCGCTTGCGGCCAGGGCGCGCAGGCTGGGCAGGCTCATGCAGACATCGCCCACCCAGTTGGGCAGGCGGACATACAGGCAACTGATATCGGACATGGAAGGGCGCACGGGCGCGGTAGGGCTAAGGGGCAGGGACGGCGCGCGGGCGCGCAGCCGGTACAATCCTGGGCACAATTGTATTAAAGCGAGTGATTCCTTTGAATTCTGCCGCACGGAATGCGCCAGCGGGTTCCCAACCCGTCAAATCCGAACTCTGGTCCCGGATCTACAGCCGCGTGGGTTCCTATTGGAAGGGCTTGCTGGCTGCCATCCTGCTGATGGCGGGCGCCGCGGCCACGCAGCCAGTGCTGGCGGTCATCATGAAGCCCCTGCTCGACGGCGGCTTTTCCGGCGCCAAACCGTATTACGTCTGGGCGCTGCCGCTGGCGGTCGTCGGACTGATCCTGCTGCGCGGCATCTGCAACTTCTTCAGCGATTACCTGCTGGCCTGGGTGGCCAACAACGTGCTGCTGGGCATGCGGCGCGATATGTTCGAGCGCCTGCTGGGCCTGCCCGACGCGGACTTCAAGCGCGGCGACACCGGCCGCCTCCTGAACCGCTTCACCATCGACGCCGGCAACGTTACCGGTTACGCCACCGACGTCATCACGGTGCTGGTGCGCGAAACCCTGGTGGTCATCGCCCTGATCTGCGTCCTGCTCTACATGTCGTGGGTGCTGACGCTGATCATCCTGGTCATGCTGCCGGTCTCGGTCATGATCTCGCGCTTCTTCATCAAGCGCCTGCGCCGCATCAACCGCGAAACCGTCAATATGAATGCCGAGCTGACCCGCGTGGTCGGCGAGGGCATCGACGGCCAGCGCGTCATCAAGCTGTTCGACGGCTACGAAGTTGAACGCGGCCGTTTCGATTTCGTCAGCCGCCGCCTGCGCCGCTTCGCCATGCGCACGGCCACCGCCGACGCGGCGCTGACCCCGCTTACCCAGGTCTGCATCTCGATCTCCGTGGGCGCGGTCATCGCCGTGGCGCTCAGCCAGGCCAACAGCGGCTCACTCACCGTCGGCAGCTTCGCCTCGTTCATGGCCGCGCTGGCCCAGATCTTCGACCCCATCAAGCGCCTCACCAACGTAGCCGCCCGCATGCAGAAAATGCTGGTGTCGGCCGAAAGCGTGTTCACGCTGATCGACCAGGTGCCGGAAAACGACACCGGCACCAAGGAACTGCCCGAGCCCGTGCGCGGCAAGGTCGAATTCCGCAACGTGTCGCATCGCTTTCCCGATGCCGACCGCGATACCGTCAACGACATTTCCTTCGTGGTCGAACCCGGGCAGACCGTCGCCCTCGTGGGCCGTTCCGGCAGCGGCAAGACCACGTTGGTCAACATGCTGCCCCGCTTCGTGCTGACCGACAGCGGCCAGATCCTCGTGGACGACGTGCCCATCAACGACCTGACGCTGCGCAGCCTGCGCTCGCACCTTTCGCTGGTCAGCCAGGACGTCGTGCTGTTCGACGACACCATTGCCGCCAACGTCGGCTACGGCGCGCTGGGCAAGTCCAGCGAGCAAAAGGTGCGCGATGCCCTTGCCGCCGCCAATTTGCTCGAATTCGTCGAAGGCCTGCCGCAAGGCATCAACACGCAGGTGGGCGAAAACGCCGCCCGCCTGTCCGGCGGCCAGCGCCAGCGCCTGGCGATCGCGCGCGCGCTCATCAAGAACGCGCCCATCCTGATCCTGGACGAAGCCACCTCGGCGCTGGACAACGAGTCAGAACGCCAGGTGCAGGCCTCGCTGGAACGCCTCATGAAGGGCCGCACCACGCTCGTCATTGCGCACCGCCTGTCCACCGTGCAGAACGCCGACCGCATCATCGTGCTGGACGCCGGCCGGATCGTCGAACAGGGTCCGCACGCGGAGCTCCTGGCAGCCGACGGCCTGTACGCGGCGCTGTACAAAATGCAGTTCCGGGAAGACTGAGCCGCCGCGCGCGCCGTTCCCAAGCCGCCGCCCTTCGGGGCGGCTTTTCATTGCCGAAGTTCCTGTTTGCCAATCCCGCGGTTTGCCGGAAAATGGCTCCAGCCCGCGCCTAGCGGGCTGGGCGGCGTCCCAGGCGCTTCGGCCCGCCATGTCACCAGGAGCGCTCCATGGCCCTGCCTTCCGAAGGCAATCAAGTCCTCAATGTCGTCGTCCTGCTCGGCGCAGCGGTGATTGCCGTTCCCCTGTTCAAGCGGCTCGGGCTGGGCTCGGTTCTGGGCTACCTGGCCGCCGGCTTGGCGATCGGTCCCTTTGGCATCGGTTTTTTCTCCGATCCCAAATCCATACTGCACGTCGCCGAACTGGGTGTGGTGATGTTCCTGTTCATCATCGGCCTCGAAATGCAGCCGTCGCGCCTTTGGAAGTTGCGCGGCGAAATCTTCGGCCTGGGCGTCGCGCAAGTGCTGGTCTGCGGCGCGCTGCTCACAGGCGTGGGATTGCTGGCCGGCCTGTCCGGCGCAGCGGCCTTCATGGCGGCGATGGGCTTCG
>NZ_DAMCTG010000074.1:0-28332 GCF_032113835.1 Achromobacter sp.
TCGTACGCCTTCGGCTCCCTTCGGTTTCCCTCGGGCGCATCTACACGCCCCGCGCACCCCAGGCCGACGCCGCACCCGGCTGCGATGAATTCAGCTTGGCGGCCGGTGGGGCGAGTTGGGTTCTTGAGGTTCTTGCTCGGGGCAGCGCGTGTTTGGAGCGGCTTGCGGTGCCCGCCCCACGTCGGCCGCGCGGGCGGCCTGGTGGGGCTTACGCGGCGTCTTGCGTCGTCGTGATGACGCTTCGCGTGTGGCTGCGTTTACGTAAGCGTCAGGTGTCTGACACCGCAGCGATGACATACCGCATCTAGCCGATGTCTCCCAGGTGTCTGACACCGGCCTACGAAGCTCGGTCGCCGCCAGCCATCGCGCGGCTCCGGCCTCAGACCCCGCCCTCAGACCCCGCCCGCCGGATCTTCCGTCGTCGCCAGCCGCTGCGCCGTAATCTGCTTCAAATAATCCACCAACCGCTGACAAGCCGGCGTCAACGGCCGATCGGCTCTGATCGAATATCCGACATCCCCAAACGCGCCAAACACATTGGTAGGCAGTCGGGCCAGGATGCCCATCGAAAGAAACTGCGCCGCGGCGTCGTAGGGAATGAGCGCCAGCGCGTCGCTATGCATCAGCACGCCGATGTTGGTCAGCAAGGACAGCGACTCGACATGCCGCGCAGGCAAACGCAAGCCCGCATCAAAGAACGTGCGCTCTATCGACGCGCGTAGCGGAGACGTCGGCGCGGGCAGGATCCAGATGTGGTCCATTAAATCCGCCAAGGCCACGTCAGTCGCGCCAGCCAGCGGGTGACGGGCGCCCACGACTAGGCACAAATCCTCGTGGTAGAGCTTGTGATGATCGACAGCGACCCCGGAGATCGAAGCCATATCCGCGCCGGGCAGGCGGCCGACGACGATATCCACGTCCCCCGTGGCGAGCGCGGGCAGCAATTGTGCGGAGGGGCCTTCGCGGACGGTGACCTGGATGCCGGGGTGTTCGGTCATGAGGCGCGCGATGGCTTCGGGCAGGAGCTTGGCGGAGGCGGCAATCAAGGTGCCGACGACGACGTGGCCGCTGGCGCCGCCCAGCACGGCGTCGATGTCGTCGGCCATGTAGCGCACTTCGGCCATCATGGCGTGCACGCGGCGGCCCAGTACGAGGGCGAGTTCGGTGGGGGTGACGCCGCGGTTGGAGCGTTCGAACAAGGTCGATCCGAAGAACGCTTCGAGGTCGTGGATGGCCTTGGTGACGGTGGGTTGCGTCAGGTGCAGTTCGCTGGCGGCGCGCGATAGGGAGCGGCGCGCCAGGACGCGTTCGAAGATCTGGAGCTGATGCAGCTTGAGCTTGTGGCTCAGCGCGTTGGGCGTTATGCGGAAGTTCGACATCCGTGCGGCCGCCCCGGCGCGCGGCCGCGGACGATGGTCCTGTTCCCTGGGTGAGTCCGACATGCCGCCGCCCATGGTGCGTTGTCCGGATCGCCGGAGATCGGCTAGCGGGCGGCGGGCTTGTAGGCGACGGCCTTTATTTCGATCAGCAAATGCGGGTGCGGCAGTTGGTGCACCGCAACCGTGGTGCGCGCCGGACCGTCGGCGTCGAAGAACTCGCCGTAGGTCTGATTGTATCCACCGAAGTCGTTCATGTTGACCAGGAAAGTGCTGATCTCTACGACGTCGGCAAGCGTGGCGCCGGCGGTGGCGAGGATGTCGCGGATGTTTTCGATGACGGCGCGGGTCTGTACGCGGATGTCGAGGGTGGTGGTGCCCATGGCGTCGACCTCGGCGCCGGCGATGCGGTTGTCTGGCAGGCGCGAGCTGGTGCCGGAGACGTATAGGAAGTCGCCGGCGCGTTTGATGTGGGGATACTTGCCGCGGGGCGTGGCCTTGCCGGGGACGACGGTGGCGCTGGCGGTGGGCTGGTTCATCGGGCGGTCCTTTGTGTAGGTGTGGTGCAAGCGTTCGGTGGGTAGGTGTAGCGCTGTCAGCGCGTCACGAAGGCGTCGGTGCTTTCGTTGTAGCGCCGTCAGAGCTTGATGCAGATGTCGTGGGTGCGGCTTAGCGCCGTCAGAGCTTGATGCAGATGTCGTGGGTGCGGCTTAGCGCCGTCAGAGCTTGATGCAGACGTTGGTCGGTTCGGTATAGAAGTGCAGCGAGTGGCGTCCGCCTTCGCGACCGATGCCGGACAGGCCGCTGCCGCCGAACGGCGTGCGCAGGTCGCGCAGGAACCAGCAGTTGACCCACGCAAGACCGACCTGCATGGCCTGCGCGACGCGGTGACCGCGCGTGAGGTTCTGGGTCCAGACGGCGGCGGCGAGGCCGTAGCGGGTGTCGTTGGCGAGGCGAATGGCTTCGTCTTCGGTGTCGAAGGGGGCGATGTGGCAGACCGGTCCGAAGACTTCTTCCTTGATGCAGCGTGCGTCTTCGGACAGGCCGGTCCAGATGGTGGGCTGCACGTAGGCGCCTTCGTCGCGGGAGTCGCCAAAGACGGGAACGCCGCCGCCTGTGACGACCGTTGCGCCTTCTTCGCGGGCGAGGGCGAAGTAGGACAGCACTTTTTCGCGGTGCTCGCGCGAGACGAGCGGTCCAATTTCGGTGTCGGGGTCCAGCGGCCAGCCGATGCGCATGGCGCGCGCGCGTTCGGCCAGCGCGGCGACAAAGCGGTCGTAGATGGGGCGCTCGACGTAGACGCGTTCGGTACACAGGCAGACCTGGCCGCAGTTGGCGAAGACCGAGCGCGTAACGCCGTCGACGGCCGCGTCAAAGTCTGCGTCGGCGAACACCAGCGCGGCGTTCTTGCCGCCGAGTTCGAAGGACACGGGTTTCACGCCGGGCGCCACCGCGCGCATGATTGCCGCGCCAGTGGAGGATTCGCCAGTGAAGGTGATGCCGTCGATGTCGGGATGCGTGGTCATGAATTCGCCGGCCGAGTTCGGGCCGAAGCCGTGCGTCAGGTTCAGGACGCCGGGCGGCAGGCCGGCGTCGTGCGCGACTTCGGCGAGCAGGGTGGCGGTGGACGGCGTGACTTCGGACGGCTTCATGATGACGGTGTTGCCGAAGGCCAGCGCGGGCGCGACTTTCCACGTCAGCAGCAAGAGCGGCAGGTTCCACGGCGAAATCACGCCCACCACGCCGAGCGGCTTGCGGTAGGCGTAGTTCAACGCCTGGCGGCCGTCGGGCGTGTCGGTCATGTAGCTTTCCATGTCCAGCGTGCGCGCCAGTTCCGCGAAGGTGCGGAAGTTTGCCGCGCCGCGCGGAATGTCGATCTTGCCGGCCCAGCCGATGGGCTTGCCGGTGTCGCCGATCTCGGCCTGCAGGAAGTCGTCGAACCGGCGGTCGATGCCGTCTGCCAGCGCCAGCAGATAGTCGGTGCGCGCCGCCACGGGCAGCGCCGCCCAGGCGGGCAGGGCGCGCCGTGCCGCGATGACCGCGCGGTCGACCTGGTCGCGGCTGGCTTCATGCACCTGCGCGATCAATTGCCCGTCCACCGGACTATGTTTGTCGAAGGTGGACGCGCCGTCTTCGAAGCGGCCGTCCAGGTAGTTGCGCAGTTGGCGAGTCGGCATCGGCGTGTTCCCGTGAAGTCAGATAGGGCGATTCAAATAAATACGTATACGTACTATATTGGCGGATATTAGGCAGTGGGCGAATCCAAGTCAATGCGCATTTGCGAGAACGGCTGCGCCTACAATCCCCAGGCACATTCGCCAGGCACATTCCATGGACGCCAGATGACCGCCGCTTCCCGATCCGCCCGCCCGGCTTCCGCCCGGACCCTGAAGGAATTCGACCTGACGCACGTGGCGTCCCACCTGCTGCGCCGCGCCCATTTCCGGGCCGAGGCGCTTTTCACGCAGGCTTTTCCGGACGAGGATCTGACGCCGCGCCAGAAGGCGTTGCTGGTCACGGTCTATCAGAATCCCGGCGCGACGCAGAATCGCATCGCCGAGCTGATCGCGCTGGATCGGAATTCCTTTGCGGAAATGATCGCGCGGATGACGAAGAAGGGGTATGTGCGCCGAACGCGGTCGGCGGAGGACGGACGCGCCTATGCGCTGGAGATCACGCCCGAAGGGGTGGCGCTGCTCGCAAGAATTCTGCCGCGAGACGCCGAGGTCGAGGCGCAGGTGCTGGCCCCGATCCCCGAGGAATTGCGGCCGGTGTTCCTGCAGTGCCTGCGCCTGATGGCGGGTCTGGAAACCGTGCCCACGCCTTGACGGCGAAGCCGCCGGGATCGAAGCGGGTCAGCTGTCGCTTTTGGGCACTGGCGCAGGCGGGGGCGATTGAGAAGACGTTTGCGAAGGGGCTTGCGAAGGCGCTTGTGGATATGTCTGCGCAGGCGTTTGCGCCGCCGTCGCCCGCGGCCGTTCCACCTTCCCGAACCGCAGCGCAAACTGGCGCGTAAACACAGCGCCAAAGAAGAAGATCTGCGCGGAATACCAGATCCACAGCAACAGCGCGATCAGCGAACCCGCGGCGCCGTAGGCCGACACCGCGGCGCCCCGGCTCAAATACAGCCCGATGCCCCACTTGCCCAGCAGGAACAGGGCAGCCGTTACGACGGCGCCCGGGATGACGTCCGGCCACGAAATCCTGGCGCTGGGCAGCAGCTTGAAGATCACGGCAAACAGCGCCGCGACGACCGAAAACGAAAACAGATTGGATGCCCACTCCGCCACGATCGAGAAGGTCGAGTTGGCCCAGAGCGAGCCATAGATGCCTCGGGCAGCCGCCAAGCCCGCGTTCACGGTCAACGACACCAGCAGGAAGAGCGCCAGCACCAGCACCAGTCCGAACGACAGCAGGCGGCTTCGCACCAGGCCTTTTATGCCGCTCTTCTGATTGGCCCGCACTTCCCACAACTCATCCAGGCTGGCCTGCAATTCCGCAAAGGCGGTGGTCGCGCTGAAGATCAGCACGCCGATCGACACCATGGCCGCGATCCAGCCGCTGCCGGATTCGTGTGCGCTGGCAAGTACCGTCTGGATCACCTCAGCGCCGCGCTCGCCGATCAGGTCGCGCAACTGCGCAAACAGCTCGGAGCGCACCGCTTCTTCGCCAAAGAACGCGCCCGCCACCGCGATCACCAGCAGCAGCATCGGGGCCAGCGAAAACACCATGTACAGCGCCAGCGCGGCGCCCTTGCTGGAGGCGCGGTGGCTGGACCATTGCTTGGCCGAGTCCATCAGCAAACCGCCGATCTGTGAGGGTCGCAATACTTGCAGAACGGTTCTGGGCAGTCGCATGGGGCAATGTCTCGGTATGGCGAGCCTTCATTGTAGGGACGCGTACAAGCCCCAGATACGGCCAGATTGTTGGCAAACGTTTTCAAACGCCGGGATATTTGCCGCTATTGAAACAACACGCAAAGTATCGGGCGCCATTGCCGGACCCAAAAAAAAAAAACCCCCGGGGCGAAGGACCGGGGGTTTTTCGGATACTGCATCCCCCGGCCGAAGCCGGGGAGGCCTTGCAAGAACAGCGGGACTTAGAAGTCCATGCCGCCCATGCCGCCCATGCCACCGGGCATGGCCGGAGCAGCGGGCTTGTCTTCAGCCAGTTCAACAACGGCGGCTTCGGCCGTCAGCAGCAGGCTGGCGACGGAGGCAGCGTTTTGCAGGGCGGTGCGGGTCACCTTGGTGGGATCCAGCACGCCTTGCTCGACCAGGTCGGTGTACTCGCCAGTCGCGGCGTTGTAGCCGTAGTTGCCCTTGCCGTTCAGCACGTTGCTGACCACGACGCTGGCTTCTTCGCCGGCGTTCGTGACGATGGTGCGCAGGGGCTCTTCCACAGCGCGCAGGATCAGCTTGATGCCGGCGTTCTGGTCAGGCGTGTCGCCCTTCAGGTCAGCGATGGCTTGCTTGGCGCGCAGCAGTGCAACGCCGCCGCCAGCCACAACGCCTTCTTCCACTGCAGCGCGGGTGGCGTGCAGGGCGTCTTCGACGCGAGCCTTCTTTTCCTTCATTTCGACTTCGGTGGCAGCGCCAACGCGAATCACGGCAACGCCGCCGGCCAGCTTGGCCACGCGTTCTTGCAGCTTTTCACGGTCGTAGTCGGACGTGGCTTCTTCGATCTGGATGCGAACTTGCTTGACGCGAGCTTCGATCGACTTGCTGTCGCCAGCGCCGTCGATGATCGTGGTGTTTTCCTTGCCCACTTCGATGCGCTTGGCTTGGCCCAGTTCAGCCAGGCCGGCCTTTTCCAGCGACATGCCGGTTTCTTCGGAGATCACCGTGCCGCCCGTCAGGATGGCGATGTCTTCCAGCATGGCCTTGCGGCGGTCGCCGAAGCCAGGCGCCTTGACGGCGGTGGTCTTCAGGATGCCACGGATGTTGTTCACAACCAGGGTGGCCAGCGCTTCGCCTTCGACGTCTTCCGCGATGATCAGCAGGGGACGGCTCGACTTGGCAACTTGTTCCAGCACGGGCAGCAGGTCACGGATGTTGCTGATCTTCTTGTCGAAAATCAGGACAAACGGATCTTCCAGCACGGCAACTTGCTTTTCCGGGCTGTTGATGAAGTAGGGCGACAGGTAGCCGCGGTCGAATTGCATGCCTTCGACGACGTCCAGCTCGTTTTCCAGCGACTTGCCGTCTTCGACGGTGATGACGCCTTCCTTGCCGACCTTGTCCATCGCGTCAGCGATGATCTGGCCGATGGACGAATCGCTGTTGGCCGAGATGGAACCGACTTGAGCGATTTCCTTGCTGGTCGTGACCGGCTTGGATTGCTTCTTCAGTTCGGCGACGGCGGCGGCGACAGCCTTGTCGATGCCGCGCTTCAGGTCGATCGGGTTGAAACCGGCGGCAACGTACTTCAGGCCTTCCTGAACGATGGCCTGGGCCAGCACGGTGGCGGTCGTGGTGCCGTCACCGGCGTTGTCGGAAGTCTTGGACGCGACGTCCTTGACGAGTTGAGCGCCGATGTTTTCGAACTTGTCCTTCAGTTCGATTTCCTTGGCGACGGACACGCCGTCCTTGGTCACGGTCGGGGCGCCGAACGAGCGCTCCAGCACGACGTTGCGACCCTTGGGGCCCAGGGTGGTCTTGACAGCGTTGGCGAGAACGTTCACGCCACGGACGATGCGCACGCGAGCGTCATCACCGAACAATACTTGCTTGGCAGCCATTTGTTAGCTTCCTTGGAAAATTCGTTTGAGGCGGGAGATTTACTGAACCACGGCGAGGATTTCGTCCTCGCGGATGACGAGCAGTTCTTCGCCATCAACCTTCACGGACTGGCCGGCGTACTTGCCGAACAGAACCTTGTCACCAGCCTTCAGGTCGACCGGCAGGATCTTGCCGTCTTCGGTCTTCTTGCCGGGGCCAACGGCCACGACTTCACCCTGGTCGGGCTTTTCAGCGGCGCTGTCGGGGATGACGATGCCCGAGGCAGTCTTGCGCTCGTTTTCGAGGCGTTTGACGATCACGCGATCGCCCAGGGGACGCAAGGCCATGAGGAACTCCTGTTAACTAAATGAAAGAGGTGGTCGGTTGCCCGGGAGGCGTTAGCACTCACCGGAGTCGAGTGCTAATTATAGGGATGATGTTCTGAGGTTCAAGGGGGGGGGGGCGCTGTTACATATTTGGGCCCGGCGGCAGGGATCCCGGCGCCTTGGTCTGACGGACTCGATGTCAGATGTCCTTCGCATGCCACCCGCGCTCCTGCTCGATAACGAGTTTCGAACCTGTCTGATTCGAATGCGCAATCGATCTCTATATCGTGTCGCCGCATCGCGGATGTGGCAGGCGAGTTGGCTTTCTCGGAAGTGAGTTGGCGTTCTCCGATATTTGCAACGGCGAATACTGCAACTGAAGCTCAACCCCGGAGGCTAAATTATTGTGTTGTTTCCCCCCAGTATTAAAACCGTGCGGTTGGCAAGTCGCATTGGTGTCGTTGGAGCGTTGCTGTCCGTCGTCGCCAATCTGGCTGGTTTCTATAACGTCACATACCGGCCGTGGAGCGATAACGAGATTCCGCCGTGGCTGAATTTGTTTGGAATCCAGGTGGCGCTCGGAGCCTGGTTCATCATGTTGCTTGGTGGCAAGAGGTGGCTCGCTTGGGGCGCGGTTGTGCTCTTTGTCGTACTGTTAAATGTATTCTGGCCCTCGCGAATGCACATCCACCTATTCGATGCGAGCAGTGAATCCGTGTACGGGTCGCCTTATCGCATCAGCTACGAGCCTTTTCGCAACTGGAGATGGCGAGTCACTCAAAACGAGGGGCTGACGCCGGGAAGCAGTACGCTTTTCGGCCAGAGATTCACGTACAAGAAGGTGACAGCCGCGACGGCTGATGACGCTGGTGATATCTCGATTCGAGATTTCAGATGCGAGGCCAGCAGGGAGGTCTATTTGGGGCACATATCGGTTACGTATGTGCGAATCTTTCCCGATAATCCTCTGAGCCCTTATTTCAACGTGCTGAAAGACCCTGCAAGCTTCAATTTCGAGGGATGTTCCGTAGTCGAGAAGAAGGATAGATAGTGCCGTGTGGCTTCTCGGGGCAACCCACATGGCCCACTTTCGCCATGCGCCATGCGGGCCACCCCGACCGCTCAGAAGCGGTACGCTACGCCCATGCTTCCAAACACGTTTGCCTTACGCTCGTTGAGCGGGCTGTCACGCGCATCTCCGAACACTGTGTTCACACCCAGCGTGCTCATCAGGTTCCAGTCCTTGGTCAGACTGTAGTTCCAGCTGGCGGCCACGGCGGCCGACTTGAAGCCTGAAGAGGCCGAGTATTGCGGTAATCCTTCCCGGCTGTTCGCAGCGTCGCGGGCGCTTACGCCAAACCAGGTCTGCATGGCATCGCTGTTGGCCCATTGCGTGCTTACGCCCAGGCGCAGCTGCTGGCGCTCGGTCTGCAGCACGGCATATGAGGCGCGCAGCTCCAGCGTGCCGCCGTACCCGCTCTTTGCGGCCTGGCGGTACGCGGCGCCCAGCGCGTAGCGGCCCGGTGTCCATTCGATGTACGCCCCGTACGACGCATGGAAATCGATATCGCGCATGCCTTTGGTGCGATCGGCGTCATCGGAATCGCGGCCCAGGTCCATGCCCAGGAAAATTCCGCCCTCGAGGTCGGTGGCGAGGCTGGTGCGCAGGCCCATGGCCGGGAGACCGGCGCGCGGCGAAATGAAGAACGGGCCTGACGAATAATTGATCAGCGGCCGCGGCACGGCGCGATAGTCTCGCGAACCTTCGTAGACCGGCACGACACCCACGCCCAGGCCGATGAAATTATTGCTTTGGGCATTCGCCCCTGCTGCGCCGGCGAGCAGCGCCAGCCCGGCCGCACCGCGCGACCACATTGATCCAAGCATGATGGCTCCTGTCGATTCCAACGGCGGCGCGTCCGGCCACCGTGTCAGGCCGCTATGATGACGAAGGCCGTTTAGGAATTTTTTAAGAACGGCCAAAACAAGGAATTTGCCCTTTTGGGTGCCGTTCTCGCGCGTCGGGCCAGCGATTAAAGAGTTCTTAAAGCGCCGTGCCGCATACTACGGCGCTTGCCCGCCACTTCCATGAAGGCCCCCATGCGGATTCTGCTCGTCGAAGACGACGCCATGCTCGCCGATGCGCTGGCCGTGGCCCTGCGGCGTGACGGCGCCGGCGTAACGCTCGCACGCGATGCCGGTGCGGCGCAGCTTGCGCTGATAGACCAGGATTTCGATCTCGTGCTGCTCGATTTGGGCCTGCCCGGCGGCTCGGGCATGGGCGTGCTTGCGAAAATGCGGTCGAGCTACGACGTGACGCCGGTCATCATCATGACGGCACGTGACCGGCTGAGCGAGCGCATCGCCGGACTCGACGCCGGCGCCGACGACTATCTCGTCAAGCCATTTCAGATCGACGAACTGCTGGCGCGGCTGCGCGCGGTGTTACGGCGTAGCTCCGGGCGGGTCGCGCCCGTGCTGCAATGTGGCGCGATCGTGATGGACCCCGCCAATCATCAGGTCACGCTCAACGGAGAGCCCGTCGCGCTCAGCACCCAGGAATACCGCACTTTGCAGCCCCTGATGGAGCGCGCCGGAAAGTCGCTCTCGCGTGCGGCGCTCGAGCTCGCGGTGTATGGCGACAGCGCGGCCACCAGCAGCAACACGGTCGCCGTCTACGTGCACCAGTTGCGCCGAAAGTTAGGCGAGGACTGCATAGAAACCGTGCACGGCTACGGCTACCGCATCCGAACCGCCGCGCCATGATCCGGTGGTCATCTCACCGCTCGCTGCGAATGCGACTGCAGGCGGGCATTCTGGCGGTACTGCTGGTTTTCTGTGTGGCGATGCTGGCCTGGTACCGCGCCGACATGACGCGCGAGCGCACCGGCGAGTGGGACTACAACCTGCAGAGCGTGGGCCAGACCGCGCTGCTATCGCTGCCCCGCGGGCTCGAGCTCACCGGTCTGCCGGATGGCTACACCATCTCGGATCAGCTGCGCATGGCGCCCGACCAGACAGACGTTGCGATCCAGGCCTACGCGCTCGATGATGGCCGCCGTCTGCTGGCCTCGCCCAATGCACCCAAGACACCGCTGGTTCCATCCGGCCTGGACGGCCTCGCCTCCGCCATGGTGGAGGGCACCGAATGGCGCACCTATGCGATCAGCGATGCCGAAGGCCGCATTCAGGTGCAAGTCGGCAAGGCCACCTGGCAGTTGCGCAACGAACTGCGCGAGCGGCTGCGTACTGCGCTGGCCCTCATGAGCGCGCTGTTCGTGCTGCTCGCCGCGGTGTCGTGGGCCATTACGTACGCCACCTTCGCGCCTGTGCTGCGGCTTTCCACCGCCTTGCGCAATCGTCTGCCGCTCGACCTGGAGCCACTTCCCGACGCAGGCATGCCCGACGAGATCCAGCCGCTCGTCGGCGCGCTTAATCAGCAGCTCGCGCGTGCCGAAGCCTCCATCGAAAACGAACGCCGCTTTCTGCAGGATGCGGCGCACGAGCTGCGCACGCCGCTGGCGGTGCTTACGGTGCAGGCCGAGAACGTGCTGCGCAGCGACGATCCCGAGGAGATTCGCGCCACCGTGCGCCAGATCTTCGAGGCCACGCAGCGCAGCGCCCGCATGTCTGAGCAGTTGCTCGACATGGCCCGCATGGAGGCCGCCGGCCTGCTCGACGCGGCCGTGCGCATCGATCTCGCGGCCGTGGGCGCCGCGGTCGCCCGTGACTACGAGTCGAGGGCCGAACAGCGCGGACAGATTCTGCAAACGGATCTCGCGCCTGGCCCAGTGCGCGGCCATCTCGACAGTCTGGGCATTCTGCTGCGAAATCTGCTCGACAACGCGTTGCGCTACAGCGGCCCGGGCGGGCGTATCGTCCTCAGTTGCCGCCACGACGGCGCTGCAAACGAGGTGGTGGTGGCGGTATCGGACGACGGGCCCGGCGTATCCGAAGCATCACGGCCGCGCATTCTCGACCGCTTCTACCGCGACCCCAATGCCATCGGCCACGGCAGCGGCATCGGTCTGTCGCTCGTCGCGCGCATCGCGCGCCTGCATGGCGCCACGGTCGAGGTGGGCGTCGGACTCGAAGGGCAAGGATTAGGTGTGACGGTGCGGTTTCCGCAGGCTTGATGCATTCGCCGGCGCCGCCGTCCCTGTTGCATGCGGCTTCAGCTGCTCCTTGTAGGTATGATCGCGGGGGTAATCGCTCGGCCATCCGTCCGACGGCATCAGGAATTACAGGTCGGCGTAGCGCGGCAACAAGTCTTGATCCACCAGGCGCATTTCAATGCGGTTGGCCAATTCGACATGCTTGGGGTTGTCAATCGAAAACACTTCGTCTGCCACGCTGACGATGACCGTGCCGGTCTGCTCCTTTCCGGCGGCAGGAAAGGGAATCAGCGCCTGAGCTTCCGGAACCTGTTGAGCGGTGATCACTTGGGGAAGGTAGAGCATCCAGCCCACGCCGGGCTTGTCCGTGAAAACTCGCAGCGGGAAATAACCTTCTGGGAACACCTCAATAAACAGGGGGTGAAATTCCTTAATGACGACTTGGAGCGTGTCCAGTAGATCTTTTGGTCGGCTGAAGCACGCGGGGTCGCCGATCCGCAGGTCGATTCTGTCAGGAAGAACTTTCGGTCCGACATGGCAGACCATTGACCCTCCTTCACCTTTGATCCTCCGACCATTCCAGATTGCGACGAACGAGAATGTTCCTTTGTCTCCGCGGAACTCCTCGTTCAGAACGGCCAGCGCAGCGGGCGTCGCTTTGCCGTCTGATTCAAATACCTTGTAGAGGTTCGCTTCCTCGACGCTGTCTCCCTTGAGCAGCCAATTGGCCGCAGCCATGGAAGGACTATGCGTCGCGAGTGCTGAAGCGATTTTGAATTCACGTTCAAGAATTTCTTCAAAATCTCGTGACGCGAGCCTCTCATCGCGGAACATTGCGGAGATATTCATATCTGCCTTATGGTCTGGTTTCTGATAGAGCGCCCAATTGCGCTAGCAGGACAGCCATCCTCTGATGGGTGAGGTGAGTTTGGAAATACCACTTCAGCTTGGTTGGTGGATGCGTCCGCACTAGCGTCCCTTGCATGATCGCTTGCCGTTCCATGGCATCAAACCCTCGAAAAAAATCTTCCGAACCCCGAATGGAACCGTCCAGGAATTGGTCATAGTTTCCCTTCGTTTCCTGGAGTAAGCACTCTGCGGATACGAATCCGTCAAAGTCCGTGTTCTCCCAGTTCCATTCGTCGCTCCACTGACAATATTCGGCGTCATAGGCGAATCCCGTTACTCTGGCCTGGTATCGATAGGCGTTCCAATTCACTCCATGCCTGCGCCTGACCTTCATCCCCAAATCTGGTGGACACTTCTTACAAGGTTCTTCAGTCCGGGGTAATGCACGATCGGCAGGCTTGGCTTCGCTGTTCTCGCGTGGTGTGTCGCCAGGCAGGGTAGCCACTCCACCCAGTACTGCTGTCGTTGCAGCACTCGCGGCTGCTCTGGCCGTCGCCGCCGCAATAGCTTCTGCGATCCAACCTGCAATTGGGAAAGCCAAGGGGCCCGGCATCTTGATCTACTCCGCTTGTTGCTGGTGAGTTTCGTGTCGCAATTTCCAGTGGATCACTTGTAGGAAGTCATGAAATCGCTGATCGGCCGAACGGCCAGGTTTTTCCATCCAGCGACAGAATCCCGGTTGCTTGTAAAAACTCGGCACCACGGCTTCCGTTCTGAGAAAGTGAACCAAATTCACATCTTCATTAATCTCGATGGCTCTCGCTCGTGTCAAGGCGGCGGCGAGCCGCTCGGTCAAGCCCGCCTGGGCAAGACCAGGATAGTCTCGAACGATATCTTTCTCGATGGACTGAACAAAGCCTTTTGCGTCAATTGCGCATAGGCCTGCGACTTGCTCCATTGAGAGTTCAAGTTCCATGGCTCTGGTAAATCCTGGTAAGTATCCCGTCCCGTTGAATCAGCCAGTCCAGGACAGGTGCGAAAAATGCAGCTAGTTGGACGGGGGTCAGGAGCGCGGTGATATCGCTCGTGATTCTCGCATCGTAATAACGCAATAGTGCGATGGCGCCGCTGGGCATGCACACATTTAGTCGGGCGCGTAACGCTGCCGCCAAGTCTTCAGGCGCGTAGGCGCTGACAATCCAGATGCATCCCGTCGCGCTGTCGCCCATCTGATGCAGCGCTGGCAAGTAACTGTCGTGATCGGCTGAGCAATCTAGCAGCCAAGGGCCGGCATGGGCCAACGCTTCATCGGGCGTGCCGTCAAACAGTGCAATGCGGGAGGAGGACCGTGACAAGGGAGATTCACCTGCATGGTCTCGATATAGCAACCCGTCCACTAGACCATATAACCGCAGCGGAAAGGCTATTTTCTGTTGTCGCGAGCGCAGGTATTCCTCGACTTGAGCCGTCACTGCGTCACCCCCGCGCCACAGTCGTTGCGGCAGTGCGTGCCGCCGACTCCAAGCATTCCTGGCAGAGGGTTTCGCTCTGTGGGGTTGTCCCCGGTTGGGAGGCAGACAGGCCTTCAGCCTCACTGATGCGAGCCATCATCTGCGAAGCAATCAATATTGCTCCGCATGCGGTACGCATTCCTTCTACGGCGGTGTCGTGGCCCATGAAGGAATGATTGCGGCCCGGATCTGGCAGGATCGGAAAGGCGCCCTTGCATTTCGGGCATACGACCTTGTGGCCCACCAAGGCGATTTCCCTTCCGAATAGCATCGCGGTGGGAAGGCCTTCAGCAACCGTCCCGCCATGCGAGCTTCTATCCCCTTTTCGAATAATCGCGCGTTCAGGCATGGCATCTCCGTCTTCGTCGAAAACGAATTTAGCATTCCTGCGGAAAAAAACTACCGCCGCCGCGCGTTGGCAGAGCAAGGCCGTGGCGGGCAAGCTGAAGCAGCCGCAATTCCGGATGAGGGACTTGATGGCCCGGTATCAGAGCGATTGGAATCTGATGATTGGCGCCAACGTCAACAACCTGTTCGACAAGGTTTACATGTCGGGCATGCGTGACTTCGGCCGGGTGCAATAGACGCAGGGCCCAGCCGGATCGAAGACGGCCAGTGCGATTGTTGCCTGGCGCCGTCCTCAGAAGTCGTAAAGCCGCGCGGCGTTGTCGACCAGGATGGCCTGCTTCTCGGTCTCGCTCACCCACGCGCAGAAGGCCGAGAGTTGTTCGCCATCGTCGATGGGATGCAGCGGTTCGCTGCGATCGCGCGTGCGGGCCACGCCGGGCCAGGCCCCCGAGTGCGGCCAGTCGGTGCCCCACAGCATGCGATCGAGCCGCGTATCGATCAGGGCACGTGCGATCTGGCGCGCTTCGGTGGGCGGGCGGCCGTCCTGCCAGACCGTGAGGCGGTACGGGGCAGAGAGCTTTACGTACACGTTGCCCGTCGCCACCATTTCCAGCAGCGCATCGAAGCCGGGCTGGCCCGTGCCGGCCACGGCGCTCGCCAGCGCGAAATGATCGATCACGACGGGCACGGGGCAGTCGCGCAACGCGGCGGCGAGCGCGGTGACGACCGGCAGTGTGGTGTAGATCTGCACGTGCCAGCCCAGGTCCGCCACCTGCTCGGCGGTGCGTGCCAGGGCATCGCGCGCGATGGTTGGGTCCTGCTGACCGAACGACTGCAGGTTGACGCGTGCGCCTCTCACGCCCGCCGCGTGCAGCGCACGCAGGCCGTCGCGCGAGATATCGGGCGCCAGGACCGCGACGCCGCGTGACGCGTGGCCTGCCGCATTCAGGGTGGCAAGCGCATCGGTCATGCAGCTATTGTCGGTGCCTTGCGGGCTGGCCTGCACGACCACTGCGCGGTCAATGCCAAGCGCCGCGTGCAGCGCAAGCAGGTCGTCGGTCGAAGCGAGCCCCGGCATGAACACGCGGTTCTCGGCCAGCGGATAGCGGTCGAACGGACCGAAGATATGCACGTGGCAATCGCACGCGCCCGGCGGAATCGTGCCGGTGACCGGGCGATGATGCACGCCCAGCACGGTGCGTGGGTCGTCGGAAGAAGAGTCGGGCTGCGTACGGCTCATGGGATGCTCGGAGAGATGAGGGGGAAGGGCGTGCACGCGGCCGCGTTCAGGGGTTCTGCTTGATGCCGGCGGTCTGGATCAGCCGCACCCACTTGTCCCGATCCGCCTGGTAATAGCGGGTGAAGGCCGCCGGGCTGTCGTCCGACAGCGCGTACCCTTGCGCCTCCAACTTCTCGCGCACGTCCGGCAGGCGCAGCACGCGGCGAACTTCCGCGTTCAGCGCGTTGACCACGTCGGGCGGCGTGGCGGCGGGCGCAAGCAGGCCAAGCCAGGTCGCGACCTCGTAGTCCTTGAGCCCCGCTTCGGCCGTGGTCGGCAACTGCGGCGCGAAGTCGACGCGCGCTTTGCTGGTCACGGCCAGGGCGCGAAGGCGCTGGTCCTTCATGTAGGGCAGGGCCGTCGAGGCGTTGGCGAACATGAACGGCAACCGGCCCGCCAGCATCTCGGTGATGCAGGCCTGTTCGCCGGCAAACGGGATGCTGTGCAACTCGATGCCCGCCGTCTGGGCGAACAACACGGCCGCCATGTAGGGCGAGGTGCCGATGCCTCCCGAGCAGAAATCGATCTCGCCCGGTGCGGCCTTGGCCTGTGCGATGAGCTCCTGGACGGAGTTGGCGCGCAGCTTCGGCCCGGCCAGCAGCACTTGCGGCGCGCTACCCACCAGGGCCACGCCGGTGAAGTCCTTCATGGGGTCGAATGTCGTCACGTTCTGCAGCGTGGGCGCCACCGCGACCGTCGTCTGGCTGGCGAGCAGCAGGGTGTTGCCATCGGGCCGCGCGCGGGCCACGTAGGCCGCCGCGATCATGGAGGCGGCGCCGTTCTTGTTCTCGACCATCACGGCGCGTCCGCCCACCTGCATGTGCTGCGCCACGATGCGGGCCACGGTGTCGGGCGCGCCTCCCGGCGGCGCACCGACGACGATCCGGATCGTGCCGCCGGCCGAGGTGTCGGACATTGCGGGCGCGCCCAACGCGAGCAACGCGCTGCCGAGCAGCGGTGCGAGCAGTCTGGCCAGCAGTCTGCGTGGGTGGTCGCCAGGTTTCGTTTGCATGGGTGTCTCCTCGCCATATCGCCGTGCGCGGTATCGAAGCCGCGCCGGCTGTTGTGATGTGGAGCCAGTGTCCGGCAGGCAGATTGATATAGTCAAATATATAAATTGAGTCATTTCATACATGGATATGTATGAACAGCGAGGTTCACATGAATAAACGCGAGATGGCGCTCTTCGAAGCCGTAGGGCGCACCGGCTCGGTCACATTGGCGGCTGCCGCCACCGGGATGTCGCAGCCCGCAGCGAGCGCGATGCTGAAGTCGTTGGAAGACAAGCTGGGCTTCGCGCTGTTCAGCCGCGAAAAGCGCCGGCTGGCGCTGACCGCCGAGGCTCGCTTGCTGCTGCCGGAGATCGTCCATGCATTGGCCGCGATGGACAACGCCGAACGGGTGGCGGCCAGCATGCGGGGCGGGGCGCATGCGCGGCTGGACGTGGGGGCGGTGGCGGCCGTGGGCGCGAGCATCCTGCCCGGTGCGATGGCCTGGTTGCAGGCCCGCGAGCCCGGTGTGCGCGTCAGCGTGCGTACTGACATGACGCTGGGCGTGGCGGGGCTGGCGGCCGATCAGCGCATCGATATCGGCATCGTGATCGGCTCGGCCGCGCTGCCGAACGTGGGTCAGCGCACGCTGGCGCGGCTAAGCCTGCAGGCCGTGATGCCGGCGGGCCACGCGCTGGCGCATCGCCACCGTCTTGCATTGGCGGATCTGGCGGACGTGCCCTACATCTCGCTCAGCCGTCACTTGCAGGTGGGGGCGCTGACGGCGCGGCAGTTCGAGCAGGAACGCTTGCCGTTTCTGCCGGTGATCGAGGTGAATCAGTACTCGGCGGCCTGCGCCTTTGCGGAACGCGGCCTGGGCGTGGCCATCCTGGATAGCATGAGCGGTCTGTATGCGCAGCGACACGGGCTGAGTGTCGTGCCCGTGGATGTGGAAGGCGGTCTCGATCTGGACATCGTATGGCCTCTTAATCGCGGCCTGGGACGCGTGGCGCGGCAGCTTGAAGCCGGCTTGATGCATGAGCTATCTCACGCCACCGAATAGGCGGCTCGCGTGTCGCCGGCAAGATTAGGGTTATTCCGGGATTCTTTATGCTTAAACTTTTGTGAAGAATGAGCGGCGGATGCAGAGCCGCCGCCGCGATGAGGCATGAGGGCGGTTCACCGTGGTGCGGCATGTGACGCACCATTCGCGGGATCGACGGGTGAGCCCCATATGGAGAATCGCATGCTGTTGCGTAGACGTTGTCTGGCCATGATGATGCTGGCACTGACTGGCTGGGCGACGGGAAGCCATGCGCAAACGCCATCTGAGGCCTGGCCCACCAAGCCCGTGCGTCTGGTTGTGGGGCTGGCGCCCGGCGGGCTGGTCGACGTGCTGGCGCGCACCGTGCAACCGCATTTGGCCGAGGCCTTTAAGCAGACCGTCATCGTGGAGAATCGGGGCGGTGCGGGCGGCAACGTGGCGGGAGCCGAGGTGGCGCGCAACGGGAAAGACAACCATACCTTCCTGCTGAATCCTTCGACGACCGAATCGGTCAACCCGCTGATGTTCGTCAGCATGCCGTTCGATCCGCAGCAGGATTTGCGGCCGGTGGGCTTGCTGGCCAACAGCCAGTTGTTCCTGTTTGTCCGGTCCTCGCTCGGCGTCAACACGCTCGAGGAGTTTGTGGAATACGCGCGCAAGCGGCCCGATCCGCTCAATTACGGTTCGGCCGGCAACGGCACGACGCCGCATCTGGCCGGCGAGCTGCTCAAGCAGGCGACGGGCATGCAGGCCACCCATGCGCCGTATCGCGGCGTGGCGCCGGCGATACAAGACCTGGCGGCGGGCCAGATCGACTTTGCGTTTGGCCCCGCGACGGTCTTTCCCATGGTGCAAGCGGGCAAGCTGAAGGTGCTGGCGGTGGCGAGCCGGCAACGCGCTGCGGTGGCGCCCGACATTCGAACGTTCTCTGAGGTTGGCATAGACGGGGTTTTTGCCGACAGCCTGTTCGGCGTGTATGCCGCCGCTGGCACGCGCGATGATGTGGTCGCTCGCATGAACGCCGAGCTCAATAAAGTGCTTGCGCGGCCGGAGATCCAGAAGCGCTTTCTGGATGCGGGCGCCGAGGCAATACCGCTGAGTGCGGCCGACTATGCCGCGCGCGTGCAGGAAGAAAAGAAACTGTTCGCGCCGTTGATGAAATCGTTGGGGTTGAAGGAACAGTAGCAGGCTGGGCCTTCGATGAGGTTCGACCCCTGACGCGCGCCTCCGACTAAAGGCCCTGTTCAGAGCAAGGTTACTTATCGTAATATGCGGTTGTTTTGCGCTGTAACAGCGCGTATCACACCGCCGCCTGGCTCTCAGTTCGTTGCACCTGAGCTTCGGTTGCCTCTCTGGAGTCCGAAGCATGCACCCCATGTTGTCCCGTCCCTCCTCGCGCGAGGTCAGGCATTTCGCGCTGTCTGGCTTGTGCGCGGCCATTGCCGCGGTGATGGGCGCGCCCGCCTGGGCTGCGTGCCTGGAGACGGGGACCGATGTCGTATGTGCCATCACCGATCCCGCCCAGCCCAATTACGACAGCGGCGCCGATGGCATGAGCGTGCGCGTCAACACGGGCGTGCGAATGGGCGCCAACGCCTCCGCTACCGCGAGCCCGATCAACCTTCGGGGTTCGGGGACGTCGCTCACGAACTACGGCACGATCGACCCACAAACCAATGGGCCTATCCAGGCGGGGGCGGGCGTCTCTGGCGTAAGCATGATCAGCGAGACGGTCAGCACCAAAAACATCATGAACTACGCCGGGGGGGCGATTTCGGGTGCCTTCACCAGCGCGACGTCGCCTTCTACCGCGGCCATCATCGTGCACAATCAGCGGTCGGGCAACGCTGGACGCACCACGATCTACAACGGGGGCACGATCACCGCGAAGGCCCGGGATGGCATCACCGGCATCGCCAACGTAGATGCCATCGCGATCGCCGCGCCTGGCGGCGCGCAAGTGCTGATGACCAACGACGGCACCATTACCGGCCGTATCGGCTTTGGTGCGTCCGCGCCGGGCAACACTTTCACCAACGCTGGCACGATCACGGGCAGCGTCTCGCTCGGCAACGGCGGCGGGAACCGATTCATCGCGAAAACGGGGTCGAGCGTACTGCGGGGCGCCGGCACCGCCCCGGGATACCTCACCTTTCTCGGCACGACCTCGGCACGCATCGATTTTGCATCGGCGGGCATCGTGGATGGCGGTGGAGCCGGCGGCAATACGCTCGAGCTGAGCGCGGGCATCTCGCCCACAGGCGCCATGGCGCTTCAGAACTATGTGAACTTCGACACGCTGATCATCGACAGCGGCGTATGGACGATTACCGGGGGAAGCTCGTCGAGGGACACGACGCTGCGGGGCACTGCCCTCATCGAGAACGGTGTCTCGCTGGGTACGCCAGTAGCCGGCATCCTGCGCGCCGAAGGCGGCACGCTGGCCAGCATCACGCCCGCCACGCGGATCGACATCTACCAAAACATCGAGTTGGGGACCAGCGGCCTCACCGTCGGCGACGGCACCTTCTATTCCAGCCGCGACATTTCCGGCGCCGGGCAACTCACCAAGACAGGCAGCTACCCGCTGGTGCTGAACGTCGCCAATAGCTACACCGGCGGCACCTTGCTCGACGGCGGCACCCTTCACATTGGCGACGCTCAGGCGCTGGGCACCGGGCCACTGCGCGTCAGCGGAAACGCGACGCTGCAGACGCTTTTCGATCTGAGCCCGACCAACGCCGTCGTGCTGAATGCCGGCGGTACCCTGAACGTGTTCGGCAACGCGCTCACGCTGTCAGGCCCGATTTCGGGCGCGGGCAGTCTACAGAAAACGAGCCTGCAAAACCTCACGCTGACCGGCAACGTGAGTGCGACGGGCGGCATCGCCGTCGAACGCGGCACGCTGTTCGTGAGCGGCGCCGGAAGGCTGAGCGGTGCTGCCCCGGTCTCGCTCACTGGCCCAACCGCCGTCCTGGATCTTTCGCAGGCAAGCACCGCGTCCAACCTGTACAACCTCTCGGGCGTGTCCGGATCCCGCGTCACGGCAGGCACGCTTCCCGTTGCCCTCACCTCGACCGCCGACACGACGTTTGGCGGCACGATCACCACCACCGGCGACGTCACCAAGCTCGGGACAGGCGCCTTGACCCTGTCCGGCGCTCAAAGCTACACCGGCAACACTGTCATCCGGGAGGGCACGCTCGCCCTGACCGGTGCGGGCGCGCTGCCCGCCGCGCAGCTAACCACGCTGAATGGCGCAACAGCGGTCCTGGACATCAGTGGCGCCAACGGCGCCAGGGAATTCGGCGCGCTGTCGGGCGTGGCCGGCAGCACCTTGCAGTTGGGCGCCAACAACCTGATCGTCAACCAGACGGCGGCCACTACGTTTGCTGGCACTGCGAACGGCACCGGCGCGCTGGTCAAGCGGGGCACGGGTACGCTGACCCTGGCGGGCGCAAACTGGATCGAAGGGCTGACTGTGGACGCCGGTACCGTTGCGCTCGCAGGCATCGGCCTGCTGTCTTCGGCCACGGTGGTGGCATTGAACGATGCGAGCAGCACGCTGGACATCAGCGGCGCGACCGGCCCGCGCCTGTTCAACGGCCTGTCGGGTGTCAGTGGCTCCCGCGTTCTGCTGGGCGCCAATACGGTTCTCTTCGGCGGCAACACCCCACAAACGTTCAACGGTGTCATCAGCGGGACGGGCCTGATCAGCACAACAGGACAGGTCCGGCTGACCGGCGCGAACGAGCACACTGGCGGCACAAGCGTGGGCGGTGGCACCCTGACTGCCGGAGCCAACAACGTGCTCGGGACTGGCTACTTCAACGTCGGGTTCGGTGCGACGTTCGACATGAATGGCACGGCGCAGACGGTGGCGAGCCTCTCCGGCTCAGGCACCATCACGAATGGCGGTCAGCTTACCTTCGGCGGCAACAACGCCGACTCGAGCTTGTCCGGCACGATCATCGGTGCAGGCGATCTCGTCAAGACGGGCTCAGGCAAATTCACGCTGAGCGGAAACTCTGTCAATCACACGGGCCAGATTCGCGTCGAAGGCGGCGAGCTCAGCGTGACCGGAAGCACCACGGGCGCCGTCCGGATGCAGGCAGGCAGCCAACTGACGGGCTCCGGCGACATTGGCAGCGCCGTCCTGGACGCCGGCGCGACGATGCGCATCGGTGCTTCCACCGGCGTCAGCGTGACGAACGACCTTACGCTGGCTAGCGGCTCGACCCTTGCCTATACCCTCGGCAGCACCCCGACCGTCTCAAGGCCGGCTCTTGGCAACGCGTACAGCGTGGTTGGCGGCGATCTGACACTGAACGGCAACTTCGACCTGCTGAATCCCGCGAATTACACAGGCGTCGGCTACTACCGCGTCCTCCGTTACGACGGCGCGCGCTCCGGCACGCTGCAGATCGGCAACGTGCCCACGGGGCTGTCCGGCCCCGTCAGCCTGGTCTACGACATGCCGAACATCGTGGATCTGCGCATCGGCGTGGCCGGCAGCCCAACGCTGCAACAGTGGGCGGGCGGCCCGACCTGGGATGGCGTCAGCACCAACTGGTTCAACGATGGCGGCACCATGCCCATCGAATGGCAGGGCAACCACGCAGCCTTCATCACCCCGGCCGGCGGCGTGATCGCCGTCGCCGGCACGCAATCCTTCGCTGGCCTGCAGTTCGTCACCAGCGGCTACACGTTGATCGGCGCCGGCACCCTTGAAACCAAGAGCGCCGGCAGCGAGATCCGGGTGCTGGGCGGCGAGAGCGCCACCATCGGCGCCGTCATCTCGGGCATGGGCGGCATCGACAAGACCGAATCCGGCACGCTGACGCTGACTGGCACCAACACCTACGCCGGCAAAACGGTGCTGTCCGGCGGCACGCTGTCCGTGACGCGCGACGCAAGCCTGGGCGGTCCCACGGCGGCGTTGCGCTTTCAAGGCGGCACGCTCGAGATCACCGGCAACACCTTCAACGACACCGCGCGCGCCATCGAGTGGAGCGCTGCCGGCGGCGGCCTCAATATCGCGGATGCCGCCAACACCTTCACGATCACGCAACCCCTGAACGGGACCGGCAGCCTCTTGAAGTCCGGCCCGGGCACGTTGCGCCTGTCCGGCACACAAGCGTACGGCGACACCATCGTCAGCGCTGGCACGCTGATCGGCGACGCGGGCTCCATTCGAGGCAACGTCGCCAACGCGGGCGCCGTGGTGTTCGAGCAGGCGACGCCCGGCACCTTCGCCGGCAACATCTCCAGCACCGGCACGCTGCAGAAGACGGGTGGTTCAATCCTGACGCTGACCGGCACGTCGTCGGGCAACTGGGATCTCACGCAAGGGACGTTGGCCGTCGACGCGGCCAACTTCCAAAGTGACGCCCGCATCGACGCGGTCGCCGGCCTGCGTTTCGTGCAGCCGGCCGCGGCAACCTACACGGGTCAGATCAGCGGGGCGGGCAGCCTGACCAAGATGGGCGCTGGCGTTCTCACGCTCACCGGCGACAGCGGTGCATTTACCGGCCCCACGGCGGTCCAGGCGGGCAGCCTGATCGTCGGAACGGCGGGCGGCAACGGCCAATTGGGCGGCCCCGTCACGGTTGCCAGTGGCGCCACGCTGGGCGGCTCCGGCACGGTGGGCACCACTTACCTGAGCAACGGCGCGCGCATCGCGCCCGGCAACGGCATCGGCACCCTGTCCATCGCAGGCGATCTGACCTTCTCGCCCACCTCGGTCTATGAGGTCGAGGCAGACCCCGCCTCCAACAACAGCGACCGTATCGACGTGAGCGGCCATACCGCGATCGACGGTTCGGTCCTGCACGTGGGCGCCGACGGCGGCTTCGGCACACGCCGCACCTACACCATCCTCACGTCGGGCACGCTGGACGGCACGTTCCGGTCGGTGAGTTCGAACTTCGCCTACCTGGATCCCACGCTGACCTACGGCACGCAACGCGTCACGCTGTCGCTGGAGCGCAAGGAGGTGCCCGTCGACCCCGTCACGCCGGTTGATCCGGTCAATCCGGTCACCCCGCCTGCACCCACGCCGACCCGGCCTATCGCGTTCTCCGATCTGGCGCAAAGCGGCAATCAACGCGCAGTGGCCCGCGCCCTCGAGACATTGCCGGCCAGCAATGCCCTGCACGAATTCGTGCTGACGCTGCAGGAGGGCCAGCCGCCGGCGGTGTTCGATAGCCTGTCGGGCGAAGCGCACGCGGGCGTGGCCGGTTCGCTGTCGCAGAGCGCGGCACAACCGCGCGCCCTGACGTTCAACAAACTGCGCGCCAACCTCGATGCGGGCCTGCGCGCGGGTGCACCGACGGCGGCAGCGGGCGTGTCGGATGCCGCACCGTCGGCCAGCACGCTCCCCGCCTCGAACGCCCAGCCTGCGTGGGCCGAGATCTTCGGCAACTGGCGCACGCAAGACGGCAATGGCAACACCGCGGGCACCCGTGAACACATGGGAGGCGTGTTCGTGGGCGCCGACCATGCGGTGGGCGCAGGCTGGCGGGCGGGCGCGGCCCTCGGCTATGCCGACAGCCGCATCGACACGCGCGACCGCGCCTCGCGTGCGGATGTCTCAAGCTATACGGCCCTCCTGTATGGCGGCCGGTCGTTCGACGCCGGCCCCGGCGCCTGGAAACTGATGCTGGGCGCGGGTTATACCTGGCACGATATTTCGACCGAGCGCTCCGCGCTCAGCCAGGCGGCCAAGCTCGAAGCCGATTACGGCGCGAGTACTACGCAGCTTTTCACCGAGCTGGGCTATCGCTGGGACGCCACCGCGCGCGCCACGCTGGAGCCGTTCGTGGGGGTGGCATGGAGTGACCTGCGCACCCGTTCGTTCACGGAATCGGGCGGAGCGGCCGCGCTGTCGGGCCGTTCGACGAGCACCACGCAGACCACGACGACGCTGGGCCTGCGCGGCACGCAAGACGTCGACTTGGGCTCGCTGGCGGGCCAGCTGCGCGCCACGGTCGGTTGGCGCCACCTGTTCGGCGACGTGACGCCGACGTCGCTGCTGGCTTTCGAGGGTAGCCAGCCTTTCACGGCAATCGGTGCGCCCATCGCGCGCGACGCGGCCGTGCTTGAACTCGGGGCGGACCTCGCCGTGGGTCGCGCGACCACCCTGGGCGTGAGCTATACCGGCCAGCTCGCCAAGGACAGCCGCGAACACGGCGCCCAGGTGAATGTGCGTTGGCGCTTCTGATCGCTTGAAGGACGGGCGCCGGGCATTGCCGGCGCCCGATCCCGCTTACCAGTCGCGCACCGCATCCAGCGGCGCTGAATTCGTTGGGGCTGAAGGAACAATAGATGGAACGGGTTCGAACGATCCGTGACTCATTCCTGCCTGCCTTCCCGAATCACCACCGCGTCCAGCGCCATCGCTCCCTGACCATCGGGAAGCGCCAGCAAGGGATTGATCTCGACCGAGCTGAAATCCCCCGCACGTGCATGCGCGAAGCGGGATAGGGTGGCCAGCGCGTCGGCCAGTGCATCGACATCGCACGGGGGCGCGCCGCGCGCGCCCTGCAGCAGCGGATAGCCCTTGATCTCGCGAATCATGGCCAGCGCCTCATCGCGGCCGAAGGGCGCCAGCCGGAAGCTGACGTCCTTGAGCACCTCGACGAAAATGCCGCCAAGTCCGAACATGACCACGGGTCCGAACACGGGGTCGCAATGCACGCCGGCAATGCACTCCACGCCTTTAGGCGCCATGGGCGCGACGAGTATCCCCTCGATGCGGGCGTCCGGCCGATGCTGGGTCACCGAGGCCATGATGTCGGCGTAAGCGCGCCGCACCGCATCCTCGCCCCGGATGTTGAGCTTGACGCCGCCCACGTCGCTCTTGTGCGTGATATCGGGCGAGACGACTTTGAGCACCACGGGAATGTCCTGGCCCGCCGCGCAAAGGCCGGCGGCGGCGCGCACCGCCGCCTCGGCGTCGGCTGCCAGCGTGCACGGGGAGGCCGGCATGCCGGCCTCGCGCAGCAGTTGCATGGCCTGGATTTCGGTATAGGTATCCCGTAGCGGCGCGCTGTTCGCAGTGGCGGGGTAAGGATCCGCTTCCGTCGTCCCGTGGCCGGCATGGGACGCCATTGCGGCCACTGCCGCTATCGTGCGGACGGCGGCGCTGGGATCCGGGAAGACCAGACAGCCCAGACGCTCCAGTTCACGCCGTCGCGCGGGCGGGAACAACGCGCTGATCGCCAGCGGCACGTCGGGATGGCGCGCCTGCATCTGCTGCGCGAATGCTTCGAAGGTGGGCCACAACGCTTCGGACGAACCCGCGGCGGCCAGGAAGACGGCCAAGGCATCGTACCGGCCATCGGCCAGCATGTCGTCGGCGGTGGCCAGCAGCAGCCCGGGCTCGGAGACGGCCTGGCCGGTGACGTCGACGGGATTGCGGCCGCTGGCAAAGGGTACGCGTTCCAGCAGCCTGGCCTGCGCGTCGGCCGCCGGTTCGGGCAGCGTCAGTCCGCTGTCGGCGGCGTCGTCGGCCATCAGCGCGCCCACGCCGCCGGAGATGGTGAAGATGCCCAGGCGGCGGCCTTGCGGCGGTTGCTTCCAGGTGTCCAGCGCATAGCCCAGGTTGAAGAATTCCTCGATAGTGCGCGCGCGCAGGGCGCCGTACTGGCGGAACAACGCGTCGTAGACGGCGTCGTCGCCGGCCAGGGCCGCCGTGTGCGAGGCGGCGGCTTGCGCGCCGGCCTGGGTGCGGCCGATCTTGGTCACGACCACGGGCTTGCCGGCAGCACGCGCCGCGGACAGGGCGCGGCGCAGCTTGGCGCCGTCGCGGCAGCCTTCCATGTAGGCCATGATGACGCGGGTATGCGTATCGCCGGCCAGCCATTCGATGCAGTCCGCAACGTCGATGTCGGCCTCGTTGCCGGTGCTGATCCAGTGCGACAAACCCAGGCCGCGCTCGCGCGCCATGCTGTAGGCGTAAGCGCCGAACGCGCCGCTTTGCGTCACCATGCCGATACCGCCGGCGGCGACGATGCCGTTGGCGGGCGCGGGCGAGAACGTCGCGTAGACGTTGCGCCGCACGTTCATGAAGCCCAGGCAATTCGGCCCGAGCAGGCGGATTCCGCGCTCGCGCGCGATGGCGCACAGCCTGTCCTGCTCGGCGGCGCCTTGTTCGCCCGTTTCGGAAAAGCCGGAGGTAAACACCACGGCCGCGCCCACCTGGCCGGGGCGGGCGCGTTCAAGCGCCTGCGCGGCGTGGGCGGCAGGCACCGCCAGGATGGCTAGGTCGATGTCCGCATCGAGCGCGTCCAGGCCGGGTACGGCGGGCAGGCCGGCGATGGTGTCCGCGCGGGGATTCACGGGGACGATGCGGCCGCCGTAGCCGTGCTGCAACAGCAGGCTGACGGGCATCGCGCCGATCTTGCCGGGCGTGGCCGAGGCGCCGACGATGGCAATCCCTTGCGGATCGAAGAGGCGGGACAGGGAGGGGAGGGCAGACGGGTTCATGGATATCGGCGTTCAGGAGTAGCGGACGACGCTGCGGCCGGTGCTGCCGCGTTCAAGCATGGCGGCAAGCGCCTGCGGCAGCGCTTGGGGTTCGATGACGCGCGCGATCAGGTCCAGGTGCGCGGGGCGGTATTCGCCGGCGAGCTTGTTCCAGACCTCGCGCCGCAATGGCATGGGGCTGTTGGCATTGATGCCCAGCAGCTTGATGCCGCGAAGGATGAAGGGGATGACCGATGTGGGCAGCTCCGCGCCGCCCGCGTTGCCGAAGGCCGCGGCGACGCCGTCCGGCTTCACGCTGGAAAGCGCGTGGGCCAGCAGCGCGCCGCCCACGGAGTCGATCACGCCCGCCCAGCGCGCGCTCATCAGCGGCTTGATGCCGGCCGACAGATCGGGCGGGGCGATCACCTCCTGCGCGCCGAGCGAGCGCAAATAGTCCGCCGCGTCCGGCTTGCCGGACATGGCGCAGACGCGGTAGCCGCGCTGGCTCAGGATGTCGATGGCGACGCCGGCCACGCCGCCGGTGGCGCCGGTGACCAGCACGTCGCCGTGCGCGGGCGTCAGTCCGCAGTGTTCCATCCAGTGCAGCGACAGCGCGGCGGTGTAGCCGGCCGCGCCCAGCACGGCCGCGTCGCGCAGGCCGATGCCGGCGGGCAGCGGCAGCACCCAGTCATGGCGCACCCGCGCAAACTCGGCATAGCCGCCGTCGCAATCCACGCCCACGCCGAAGCCGTGCACGACGACCTCCTGGCCCGGCGCGAGGGCCGGATCGGCGGAATGCACCACGGTGCCGGACAGGTCGATGCCGCCGATGCGGGGATAGTCGCGGACGATGCCGCCGCGTCCCGCCTGCGCCAGCGCATCCTTGTAGTTCAGGCCGGCATAGGCCACCTTGATGAGCGTGTCGCCGGCAGACAACTGGTCGGCGGTCAGCGTCTCGAAGCGGCCTTGCGGCGGTTCGCCCGCGTGCAGGCGGTAGGCCTGGAATTCGGGATTTTCCATCGTCGTCTCCAGGGAAGTTCAGGCTTGCGCCAGCAGCCGGCGCGCCAGCGTGGCGCGGTGCAGCTCGTTGGCGCCGTCGTAGATGCGGAAAGGGCGCATCTCCTGCCAGATCATCGACACCGGCGTGTCGTCGGACAGACCCAGAGCGCCCATCATCTGCACCGCGCGGTCGGCCACGCGGTTCACGGCGTCGGACACGAAGACCTTGGTCATGGCGCTTTGCTGCTTGACCGGCAGGCCCGCGTCCATGCGGGCCGCGCAGTCCAGCGTCATGAGGCGGCTGGCG
>NZ_DAMCTG010000075.1:0-11193 GCF_032113835.1 Achromobacter sp.
CGTTGTCGCGCTGGTGCAGGCCGATGGAGGGCTCGTCCAGCACGTACATCACGCCCGTCAGGCCCGAGCCGATCTGGCTGGCCAGCCGGATGCGCTGCGCCTCGCCGCCGGAAATCGTGTCCGCGCTGCGGTCCAGCGACAGGTAGTTCAGGCCGACGTTGTTCAGGAAGCTCAGGCGGGCCTCGATCTCGCGCACGATGCGCTGCGCGATCTCCTGCTTGGCGCCCGTCAGGTTCAGATTGCGGAACCAGTCCAGGCAGCTGGACAGCGGCATGGCCTCGACTTCGTAGATGGCCTGGCCGTGACGTTCGCCGCCGCGCGGGTCATGGCCGATCAGCACGTTGCGCGCTTCGGGGCGCAAGCGCGAGCCGGCGCAATCGGGGCAGGTCTTGATGTTGCGGTACTTGCCCAGTTCCTCGCGCACCGTCGCCGAGTCCGTTTCGCGCCAGCGGCGCTCCAGGTTCGGGATGACGCCTTCGAAGGTATGACGCTTGACGGTGCTGCGGCCTTTTTCGTTCAGGTACAGGAACGAGATTTCTTCTTCGCCGGACCCGTACAGGACCTTGTCGCGCAACGCTTCGGGCAGCTCTTCGAAGGGCGCCTCGATGTCGAATTCGTAGTGGGCGGCCAGGCTGGTCAGCAGCGAATGCGTGAAGGCATTGCGGCGGTCCCAGCCGCGGATCGCGCCGGCGGCCAGGCTCAGCTCCGGGAAGGCGACGACCCGCTTGGGATCGAAGAAGCCGACCTGTCCGATGCCGTCGCAACTGGGGCAGGCGCCCATCGGATTGTTGAAGCTGAACAGGCGCGGTTCCAGTTCGGGCAGGCTGTGGCTGCACACCGGGCAGGCGTAGCGGCTGGAGAAGACCTGTTCGCGCTCGCTGTCCATGTCCAGCGCCAGGGCGCGGCCTTCGGCAAGCTGCAGCGCCGTCTCGAAGCTTTCGGCCAGGCGCTGCTTGCTCTCGGGCTTGATGCGCAGGCGGTCGATGACGACGTCGATATCGTGCTTCTCGGTCTTCTTCAGCGGCGCCATGCCGTCGATTTCCACCAACTGGCCGTCGACGCGCAAGCGCACGTAGCCCTGCGCCTGCAGGCTGGCGCATTCGTCCTCGAAGCTGCCTTTCTTGCCGCGCGCAATGGGCGCCAGCACCGCCAGCCGCGTCTCGGGCGTCCAGCCCAGGACTGCGTCCACCATCTGGCTGACGCTCTGGGCCTGCAGCGGCAGGCCGTGGTCGGGGCAGTAAGGCGTGCCGACCCGCGCGTAGAGCAGGCGCAGGTAGTCGTGGATTTCGGTGATGGTGCCGACGGTGGAGCGGGGATTGTGTCCCGCAGCCTTCTGCTCGATCGAGATGGCCGGAGACAGGCCCTCGATGAGATCCACATCCGGCTTGTCCATCAGTTGCAGGAACTGGCGGGCGTAGGCGGAAAGGCTTTCCACGTAGCGCCGCTGGCCTTCCGCGTAAAGCGTGTCGAATGCCAGCGAGGATTTGCCGGACCCGGACAGGCCGGTGACGACCACCAGCTTGTGGCGCGGCAGGTCCAGCGAGACGTTCTTGAGATTGTGGGTGCGGGCACCCCGGATGCGTATGGTCACGTCGGTATGGGTAACGTCCAGTTGCGTCGTCGATGGCGCCTTTGATCCTGCGCACCTTTTGGGCGCATTTAAGCGGTTTCAAAGGCCAACTTGGTACTATAGCGCGCCGAATCCTCTCGCGTTCAAGGCCGTTCATCCGGTTGGACTGGCCCGAGGCCGGCGCCGCACCGCAAGCATCAGACCGTGAGCGTATGACATGAGAAGCATGCGCGCCGCCCTAGTCATCGTTGAAATTTCCGCATGCCGGCAGATAAAAAACTGAAATTGACCCCTTCCGAGCGCCGCGCCAGCGTGGCCCTGGCCGGCCTGTTCGCCGCGCGGATGCTGGGCCTGTTCCTGTTGCTGCCGGTCTTTGCCGTCGCCGCAAGCGGCATGCCGGGGGGCGACGATCCCGTCCGCGTGGGGCTTGCGCTGGGCATGTACGGCCTGACCCAGGCGTTCATGCAGATTCCCTTCGGTCTGGCGTCCGACCGCTGGGGGCGCCGTCCGGTGGTGATCTTCGGGTTGTTGCTTTTTATCGCCGGCAGCATTGTCTGTGCGCAGGCGACGGACGTCTTCTGGATCACCATAGGCCGGGCCATCCAGGGCGCCGGCGCCATTTCCGCCGCCGTCACCGCCTGGCTGGCCGATGCCACCCGCGACGAGGTGCGCACGCGCGCCATGGCGATGGTGGGCGCATCGATCGGGCTGTCGTTCGCCGTGTCGCTGGTGCTGTCGCCGGTGCTGGTGGGCTGGTGGGGGCTGTCGGGCCTGTTCTGGACCATCGCGTGCCTGGGCGTCGTCTGCCTGGCCGTGGCGCGCTTTGTGGTGCCCGTGGTGCCCCGCACGCAGGCCCGCACGATGCAGGCGGCCAAGCCGCGCGAGGTCCTGACCCATCGCGACCTGCTGCGCCTGAATTTCGGCGTCTTCGTGCTCCATCTGATCCAGGTGTCGCTGTTTGTCGTGGTGCCGGCGCTGCTGGCCAAGGTCGGCGGGCTGGACGCGCGCGACCTGTGGAAGGTCTACCTGCCGGTCATTCTGGTCTCGTTCGTGCTGATGGTGCCGGTGGTCTTCGTGGCCGAAAAGCGCCGGGCGCACCGCGGCGCGCTGCGCGCATCGGTTGCCGGCCTGGTGCTGGTGTGCGCGCTGCTGCCGGCCGCCAGCCATGGCTTTTACACGCTGGCTATCGCGCTGACCGGATTCTTCGTCGCCTTCAATGTGCTGGAGGCGCTGCAACCGTCGCTGGTCTCGCGCGTGGCGCCGCAGGCGTACAAGGGACTGGCGCTGGGCTTCTACAACACCGCGCAGGCAGCGGGCCTGTTCGCGGGGGGCGCGCTGGGCGGCTGGCTGGCAGGGCATTCGGGCGCCAGCGCGGTGTTCATCGGCGCGGCGGTCCTGTCGGCCGTGTGGCTGGCGGTCACCTGGGCGCTGCGGCCGCTGGCCTGACGGCTGGGGCTTTCCCCCAGGCTTTTGAAAGTCGCGGATCTGGCCCCGAACAGCGTCCAACAGCGCCGAAATGGTTTGCCCGCGGTGATCGATTTGTCACCGATCCCGTTTGGCGCGGCGGGCGCTTTCGTCGATAATACGCATCAACACAGGCTTCACCTGGACATCGCCGGTCATCGCTTCGAGGACCGGCGAGTTTCATGAAGCCGGTCTTCAACATCGCTTTTTTATGTTGTTGCCGGCGCGCTCGCGGCAACGCAAGTCGCAGGCTGTCAACAACAGAGGGACATCGGCATGGCATCGGTTAACAAAGTCATACTCGTGGGCAATCTGGGTCGCGACCCGGAAGTCCGCTACAGCCCCGACGGGGCGGCAATCTGCAACATGTCGATCGCCACGACCTCGTCCTGGAAGGACAAGGCCAGCGGCGAAAAGCGCGAAGAAACGGAATGGCACCGCGTCGTCATGTACAACCGCCTGGCTGAAATCGCCGGCGAATACCTGAAGAAGGGCCGCTCGGTCTACATCGAAGGCCGCCTCAAGACGCGCAAGTGGCAAGACAAGGACACCGGCGCCGACCGCTACAGCACCGAAGTCGTCGCTGACCAGATGCAAATGCTGGGCGGCCGCGAAGACGGCGGCGGCGGCGGTGGCGGCAACTACGGTGGCGGCGGCTACGACGACGCGCCGCGCCAGCAGCGCGCCGCCCCGGCCCAACGCCCGGCGCCCCAGCAGCGCCCGGCTCCCGCAGCGGCCCCGGCCAGCAGCGGCGCCAACCTGGCGGATATGGACGACGATATTCCGTTCTAAATCCGATCGCGCTGACAAGAACCCACCCATTCGGTGGGTTTTTTTTGCGCTTTCGAATCATCGCGGTACGTGGCAGCGGGGCTGGGTTCGCGTGTTCACAGGCGCCGCAATGGCACGGTTCCCGTGGCATGGCGCGCGCATTTTGCTCGGCTAAGGCAGGTTTGGCCCCCTGTTCTTAATGAAGTCATCCAGCAGAACAGGCTAAGATCCGATCCGTCACAATTTTTTTGCATCGGGGCCGCTTCAGGCCTCGTCCGTTGAAATGGTGCGTTCCATCCTGGGGGCGGCCGGCCCCAAAGTCGCGCTCGACACGCAAGTGAGCGTCAATACCGCAGCGCGTTCCCGCCTGAATCCTCTTGAGCTGCAGGCGCGTTTGCGGCAGAAGCGCACGACCGCCTATGTCGAGGCCATGACCCGACTGGATGCCGGCGGCCACGTGCACGGTAAAGCCGCCACCGACGCGCTGATGGCGGCGATTCGGGCCGAGTTTCCGGATGTGCAGATCGACGCCTGGCCCGTCGGGATCATCGCCAAGTGTTTTTTGGGGGCGCCGTATGAGGTGCATACCCTGGAGGCGACCGGGGGGATCATTCAGCACTTCAAGGGGGGGGAATCCTTGCCGCAAGGCATGGAGCGGGCCAGATCGTTGGCTCGCAGCGGCCACTACGCCTTTATCGAGGTCTATACCGACAAATTGATCGCCGTTGGCGTCAATGGTCAGACCGCCATCATCGAAAACTGAGCAATCAAACATGGCAGAGCGCATTATTCAAGCGGCGGACCTGAGCAACATTCTTGGTTCGCTGCGCAATTTGCAGGGCGATATCGGCACGGTGTCAGGCCAGGTGGACTCGGTCGGCCGGGAGTTGAACCAGACGCGGGCCGAGCTATCACGGCTTGAACAGGCGTTCGCCGATTTCGTGGCGTCGGATCTCAAGGCCAAAGAGCTCGCGCTGGCCGAGACTCGCCAAGTGAAGGTGCGCCAGGAATTGGACACGACGTACGAGTTCTACGGGATCGTGCGGCGCCAGGCCACCGGTATTCTTCAGGCCTCCGATATCCAGCTCGTACGCACTGAAACGTTGCGCAGCGCCACCGAAGAACTCATGATCTCGGCGCCGCGCTACTGGCTGGCTCCGGCGCTGGTGGCGCTGTCCGCCTGGCTGGGCGACAACCGCGAACTCGCGGAACGAGCGCTTGCCGAAGCCATCCGCCGTGACGATGAAAAGACATCGCTTTTCTTTGCGCTGATTGCGCGCCGGGCTGGCCGCAACGAGCTCAACCGCACGTGGCTGGACCGCTATTTCGGTCTGCAAGACCCATTCAAGCTTGATCGCCAGACGGTCATCATGGTGGACGCGCTAGCGAACGGCGTGTTCGGCGCTGAAGTCGCCCTGCATTGCACCAAGCGCATCGCCGACTGGATCGACGAGTTGTCGGCCCGGGCTGGCTTTGTCGAAGCGCAGCGCAATCAATGGGGACGTGCGCTGTTGTCGAAGGCGCCGAATGAGGATCACGGCAACCGCTATTCGCATCTGAAGCGCATGAGCCCGACCTGGCCGGAGCTGAACCGGGCGATCAACGGCGTGGCTATGCATGCAGCCGTGCTGGCGCATTTCGAGGGCGTCTTCCAGGGTGAAATCCGGCCGGCCGCCAGCGTGCTGGTTGCGGTCGATGATCTGTTGAGCAAGCTGGTCACGCGCTTCGATGACGAAGAGTTGCCGCTGCGTCGCCAGGAGGAGCTGTGCCGCCTGATCATCGAGGAGGGCGGTGACCGCCGCGAGGCGCAGAAGCGCTTCGATCTTCAGAGCGCCGCGCTGGACGAGGAGGTTGATTTCACGCAGCTCCTTACCAATGCCGCGATGCATCCTGAAGTGTCCCACGTGACGCGCGCAACGCAACGCTTTGCAGTGGCTCACTCGCGCGATTGGATTCTGGATGGCCATGCCGATGTCACCGCCAAGGCTCGCATGGCGGTGCCGGCAGACGTGCACCTCGAGATCGAGGGTTGGCAAGGCGTTACGCAGGATGGCAGCAACGAGACCGACCTGCTGCGCAGTCTGGAAGATGAAATTGCCGCCCGCGAGGCCCGGGATCTTGCAGCCATCAAGTTCAGCGCCAAGCATTGGTTGGGCGTGGCGCTGAGTGTCGCACTCATTCTTGGCTCCGTCAGCGCAGGCATTGTGCCCTTGCTGCTGGGCGGCGCGGGGCTTCTCTGGGCGTACCTCACGCATCGCCAGTTGGAGACCAAACGTGCGAACGTCAAGGCCAACTATGCCAAGCTGCGCCAGCAGGCCGGCGATGCGCTGCGGGCCTGCCTGGCCGAGGTCGTTGAACTGCGCCGCGATGTCGCGGCTCGCGACGACGTGTCGGTTCGCGTGACTCAATTGCTCGAGGGCATCAGCCCGGAACAGCACGTACTTTCCTCCCATGATTCGGTACGCCGCGTCATGCTCAAGGCATAAGGAACCACGATGATCCGCCAGATTTCTCCGGGCCCCAGCCTCGTGCCCGACTCCGCACCGGTTGCTGAACCGGTCACCACGCTTCCCGCGAGCCCGGCCCCTGCTGTCGTGCCCGCCGAATCGCGCGACGCGCTGGCAGGCGCGCTACCCGCATGGGATCTCATGCCCGCATCTCCGTTCATTCGCCGCATCAAGTGAGCGCCCTGTCCGGCCTGATCGAAACGCCGCGCAGCTACGCGCAGTGGTCCGCCTGCCTGGATCGCCTGGCCGAGGGAATCCAGGACGAGGCCTGCCTGAATGCCATGCGCGCGGGCGACCTCAATGCCGGCGGCGCGGTGGTCACGCTGTTTTCACAGCGCCTGGCTGATGAGTTCAACGCCCGACTGACTCGGTGCTCAGAACATCTGACTCGCGATCTACGTGCCGGCGGCGACGAAAGTCTGGTCGTGCGCGCCATCCTGAATGCGCGAACCCATCTGGCCTTTCTGCATCGGCTGGCGCAGGTCGAAATATTCCCCGCCACACTTCGCACTCACCTCACCGACGAGGTGCGCAAGTTTGCACAGCGCGCGCAGCAGTCGTTGGAAGATAGCGCGAAGGCGGACCGGAGTGGCCGCCTGGGCGTCGTGCTGCGCAACAATCCGTTGATGCGCTACGAGCCGGTCACGCCGGCGTCGTCGTCAGGGCTGCCCCCGGCCCAGGCTGCCGTCGCGACAGCGCAAGCCCCTATTACGCAAGCCGGCGTGCGCCGGCGCAACATCATTCTCTGATACCGATCCATGAGCGATACGACTGAGTTCAAAGCCACGCTGACGCGCTACCTCAAGGCCCGCATCCCCTTCATTTCGATCCGCAGCGCCGAGCGCAGCCGGGTGCTGGAACTGCTGCGTGAAGTGGTGGCGCCGCTCAATGCGCCCGTGTTCGTTCATACCCTGTCGCAGGGCACGCGCGAACTTGCGACGGGCCGTAGCGTGAACGAGGACCGCTCGGTCACCGGCGCCGTCGATTTTGCGAGCCAGCAGTTCGCGCAGCGTCAGAACCTGTCGTGCGTGCTGACCGAAATCTCGGACATCGAAGACGACACCGCCTCCGCGCGCCATCTGCTCGACGTCGTGATGCTGGCCGCCGAGCATAGCGGCGTGGTCGTTGTCATCACCACGAAGCCCGTGTGGGGGCAACTGCAGCGCGCAGGCATGGCGCTGACGCTGTCCGCGCCGAGCGAGGACGAGATGTACGCCATCATCCATGACACGCTCGAAGCGTATCGCGGTCACTTCGACATCGAGTGGGACAGCGAGGACGAGCGCCGCGCAGCAGCGATCCTCGCGGGCATTTCGCGCATCGAGGCCGAGAACATCATCGCCACGTTGCTGGCCAACGGCCGCATCGCAAAGAGCGACATGGTCGAGCTCATGCACGCCAAGGACCGCATCTTTGCCGACATCAGCGGCATCGAACGCGTGTCGGTACGGGGCAATGAATTGAGCGTGGGCGGGCTGGGTGGACTCAAGGCCTGGCTCGACAAGGAGCGGCCGCTCCTGACCGCCGATCTGCGCGAGCGTGGCATCCGGCCGCCGCGTGGGGTATTGCTGGTGGGCGTGCCGGGCTGCGGCAAATCGCTGTCGGCCAAGGCCATCGCCGCAAGCTGGAGTCTGCCGCTGTATCGGTTGGACCTGTCCACAATTCATGGTCAGTACCTTGGTCAGAGCGAGTCGCGGTTGAAGGACGCGCTCGCAACGGCCGACCACGTATCGCCCTGCATTCTCTGGATCGACGAGATCGAGAAAGGGCTGGCGGGCGCGCAAGGCTCCGGCGATGGCGGCACCTCGACGCGGCTGGTCGGGCAGTTCCTTTATTGGCTGCAGGAAGCGCGTGCGCGCGTTTTCGTGGTTGCCACCGCCAACGACGTGTCCAAGCTGCCGCCAGAACTGCTGCGTCGCGGCCGCTTTGACGAGCTGTTCTTCGTGGATCTGCCGACCCCTCAGGAACGTCACGAGATCATCGACATCTACGTCAAGCGCGGTCTGAAGGAAACGCAGCCGCCGGCCTTGATGGAAGAGTTGGTGGAGCTGTCCGACGGCTTTGCCGGCTCCGACCTGGAAGCTGCCGTGCGCGAAGTCGTGAAAGAGGCCTATCTCAATGGCGATGCCGCCGCCACGCCCGATCTGTTTCGCGACAGCTTCCGCAACGTGGTGCCGCTTTCAAAGACAGCACCCGAGCAGATCGAGAGCATTCGCGCCTGGGGGCGCGAACGCGCGGTGCCTGCATCTGGCCAACCCATCGGCGCAGCCATTGCGCCATCCCGGCCCCGGCGTCAGGTGCTGGGCTGATCGCGAGGCAACGCTGGCGCCCCGCGCTCAGGCGGCCGGGACAAAAGCCTCAACCAGAAAATCGATAAATGCCCGCGCGCGAGCCGTCTGGTTGCGGCGCTGCGGGTAGTAAACGAACAGATCCGCCGACGGCAGCGCGAAGTCGGGCAGCACCACCCGCAGCCTGCCGCTTTCCAGATATTTGGCCAGATCCCATTCCGACCGGATGAGGATGCCGTGGCCGTCCAGGGCCCAGCCCAGCACGATGTCGCCATCGTTGCTGGATAGCCCGCCTTCCACCTTCACCACTTCGACGCGGCCTTTGTGCGTGAATCGCCAGACGCCGTGCGCCTCGTGGTTTTGCCGGTGAAGAATGCACTGGTGATGCGCGAGGTCGGCCAATGTTGCCGGCGTGCCGTGCGCCTTCAGGTAGCGGGGCGACGCGCACAGAAAGCGCCGATTGGTCATGATGCGCCGGGCGGCGAGGCGCTTGTCGGGCAGTTCGCCGAAGCGGATGGCCAGATCGAAGCCGCCTTCCACCAGGTCGACGGGCCGGTCCGTTACCTCCAGTTCAACCTGCACCTGCGGATAGCGCTTCGCAAAGTCGGAGACCAGCGGCGCGATGGTCGTGCGGCCGAACCCCAGCGTGGTATTGACGCGGATGAGGCCGCGCGGCTGGGCGCTGCTGCTGGACACCACGTCTTCCATCTCGCGCAGGTCCGCCAGGATTCGCGTCGCATAGGCCAGGTAGGTCTCGCCTTCGTTGGTCAGGCTGATGCTGCGCGTGGTGCGGTTGACCAGCCGCACGCCCAGGCGCTTTTCCATCAGGGCCAGGCGCTTAGTGGCCGCCGGTGGCGTCAGATCCAGTTGCCGCGCCGCGGCGGACAGGCTGCCCAGCCGGGCGATCAGCACGAAGAACTGCAGCTCGGAGGCGAGGTCGGCTTTCACTTAGAGTAAATAATCAAATGAACTAGGGTGAATTCTAGGGCAGGGATGCGCCACTAACCTATCGATTCCCGACGCGATCCAACCGGAGACAAACCATGAGAATCGTCGACATCCGCGAGCAGACGCTGCCCATCAGTTCGCCCATCCGCAACGCCTATATCGACTTCAGCAAGATGACGCTGAGCCTGGTCGCCGTGATCACCGACGTGATCCGCGACGGCAAGCCGGTGGTCGGATATGGCTTCAATTCGAATGGCCGCTATGGACAGGGCAAGCTCATGCGCGAGCGCTTCATCCCGCGCGTGCTGGAAGCGGACCCGGACACGCTGGTGGACGGCACGGGGCGCAACCTGGATCCGCACAAGGTCTGGGACGCGATGTTCAAGAACGAGAAGCCCGGCGGACACGGCGAGCGGTCGGTGGCGATCGGCACCATCGACATGGCCGTGTGGGATGCGGTCGCGAAGATCGAAGGCAAGCCGCTTTTCCAGCTGCTCGCCGAACGCTACGGCAGTGGCCAGCCGGACCGGCGGGTGTTCGTGTATGCGGCAGGCGGCTACTACCATCCGGGTCAGGACCACGCCGCGCTCAAGGACGAAATGCGCAGCTATCTCGACCGCGGCTATACGGTCGTGAAAAAGAAGATCGGCGGCGCGTCGCTGGACGAGGACCTGCGCCGGATCGACTCGGTGCTCAGCGTGCTGCAGGACGGCCAGAAGCTGGCCGTTGATGCGAACGGGCGGTTCGACCTGGACACGGCGATTGCCTACGCCAAGGCGTTGTCGCAATACGACCTCTTCTGGTACGAGGAGCCGGGCGATCCGCTCGACTTCGAGCTGCAGGCGACGCTGCGCAATTACTACGACAAGCCCATGGCGACGGGCGAAAACCTGTTTTCGATGCAGGATGCGCGCAACCTGATCCGCTATGGCGGCATGCGCGCCGATCGCGATTATCTGCAGTTCGATTGCGCGCTCAGCTACGGGCTGGTGGAGTACCTGCGCACGCTCGCGATGCTGCGTCAGCACGGCTGGTCCGCAAGCCGTTGCGTGCCGCATGGCGGGCATCAGATGTCGCTGAACATCGCGGCGGGCCTAGGTCTGGGCGGTAACGAGAGCTACCCGGATCTGTTCCAGCCCTTTGGCGGCTTTCCGGATGGGGTGAAGGTGGAAGCCGGCTACGTCACGATGCCGGACCTGCCGGGCATCGGCTTCGAGGGCAAGTCCGATCTGTACGCCGTGATGCGGGCGCTGTCGGCCTGATTGCCGGCGATGGCGGTCCCGTTGGCGGTGCCCGCGGGACGCCGTATGGGCTCATTACAAGACTGCCGCAGCGCATTCGCTGTTGCCGACCCGCATCACGACATAAATTGTTTCACTTTACCCGCTTGCGTCATCTATCTAGTAGTAGGTAAGATTCATCCCATCGACGCAGCGCACACAACAAACCGCCCGGCGCCGAAATCAGAAATACAGTAGGACCGCTTTTTTATTTCCCTCGACGTCTACCTACAGGTAGATAGCTAACTGAAACGCATACTGCATCAAAAACTGGAGATTGACCATGAAGACCCTCGTATCCGCCCTGATTCTTTCCGCTTCCTTCATCGGCGCCGCCCAAGCTGGCGAACTGGACTATCCGCCCG
>NZ_DAMCTG010000075.1:11293-27440 GCF_032113835.1 Achromobacter sp.
AAAGCACGGTGACCCGCGCTCAAGTGCAGCAAGAACTGGCCGCCGCCCGCGCCAACGGTGAACTGGTGTTTGGTGAAGAAGGCTACGCCGCCGCCCCGATCGCCTTCACCAGCGACAAGACCCGCGCCCAGGTCAAGCAAGAACTGGCTGCCGCCCGCGCTCAAGGTCTGACCGACGGTGGCGAGCTGGACTACCCGCCCGTTCAAGGCTGATTTTTTCGACCAGACATCTATCTATAGATAGATAGCTTCAACTGACAACCACGCAGCAACTGCAGTAACTCAACCATTCTGGAGATTTCTCATGAAGACCCTCGTATCCGCCCTGATCCTTTCCGCTTCCTTCATCGGCGCCGCCCAAGCTGGCGAACTGGACTATCCGCCCGAACTGAACACCCAAAGCACGGTGACCCGCGCTCAAGTGCAGCAAGAACTGGCCGCCGCCCGCGCCAATGGCGAATTGGTGTCCGGTGAAGAAGGCTACGCCGCTACCGCCTTTGCCCACGCTGGCGACAAGACGCGCGCCCAGGTCAAGCAAGAACTGGCTGCCGCCCGCGCCCAAGGCCTGACCGATGGCGGCGAACTCGACTACCCGCCCGTGCAAGGCTGAAGCAGATGGCAATCAAAGCGGACCCCGGGGACGGGATTCTTGTCCCGGCCGGAGTCCGCTGGCACGGTCGGTGACATGGAATGGCCCGCTCGGTGACAGCCGATAAGGGACCCTCCCAATGACGAACCGATCTATTAGTAGGTAATATGCCGCCATGGATACCCCGACTTCCAATACCACTCGCGAACTGCTTCTGGCACACGCCGAGAAGCTGATCCGCATGCGCGGATGCAACGGCTTCAGCTACCGCGACCTGGCTGAGCATGTGGGCGTCAAGACGTCCAGCATCCATTACTACTTTCCAGGCAAGGACGACCTGCTGTACGAAGCGGTCGAGGCCTACAGCACGCGCGCACTCGGCGCGGTGCGCGGCATCGATACCACGCAGCCGGCGCAGGCGCAGCTTGAAAAATATCTTTCCATGATGGAATCCGCCGCGTGCGGCTCCGGGGAGCTCTGTCTGGGCGGCATGCTGGCCGCCGACGTGATGAGTTTGTCGGAACGGGTCCGCGGTGCGCTGCAGGGATTCTTCCGCGCGCACGAGGCGTGGCTGGCCCGCGTGCTGGCCGAAGGCGCGGCGCAGGGCACGTTGAAGTTTTCCGGCACGCCCGAAGCCGCGGGGCGCGCGGTGTTTGCGACGATCCAGGGCTGTCTGCTGGTGTCGCGCCTGTTCCAGCAGCCGCCGGCTTTGTGCGAAGCGATCAGCGCGCTTTACGTTGAATGCGAAGGCAAACCGGGCCACGGCGCCTGAACGCCACGCGCTGACCACGCTGTTTCACGGTTTCACGGCCGCCTTGCTGACGCAGGCGCCGTTGTATTTGGGCCTGACCAATGAGCCCAATGAGCCAATGAGCCGGCCGCGCCGCGTGGCCGCCGCCTCAAGCCAACGCGCGCGCCATGTCGGTGCTGGTGCGCTCCTGCACGCCTAGGTCCCGCATGCGTTGCAGAAAGCCCGACTGCGCGTTGGCAAAGCCTGCGACGGGACTCATGCAGTCCGTCAGCAGCACGATGCGCGACAGGTTGCCGCCGGGCAGGTGCTCGGCCAGGTGTTCGACGGTGGCCTTGACGCAATGGCTGCCCGCCTCGCCCGCGATGAGAATCAGATCCGCGCGGTCCAACGAGTCCAGCAAGCCGCGGTTGAGCTGGCTGCGCGGATCGTCGGCGTCAGGCACCTCGGCCATCAGCGCGCTGTAGTGCTCGGTCCAGGGGTTGGCGCCCTTGGGCACCTTGCGCACGATGAACTGGCGATCTTCCTCCCAGCGCCCATACGCGGCACGCACGTCGGGATGCACGTTGTGGCCCCACGTGCCGATCTCGCAATGTACCGGCCAGGCCATCAGCGTGTAGCGGCCGCGGGCCTCGAGTTCATCCAGGTAGTTGAGCGTGCGCGGCAGGTCGTCGTCATGACGCGGCACGAATTCGCCGGCGCGCAATTGGGCTGCCGTGATCGGCGTGAACGGCGCAACCGGATCGCCGTTGCCCGCGCGCCAGAACGTGGGATGCGCGATGTCCAGCCGGTGGTGTGAATCCAGCGTGACCGTGATCGACGAGAGCGTATGGGCCGTGGCGTCGATAAAGCGCGCCAGCCGCTGCATGTCTGCATGGGCGCCGGCGATAGGCAGCGCGGGCGCGACCGTCAGCCCGGTCAGCGGGTCGATGGGCCGGTACGCTTCGGGCAGGTCGCAGAAATCGTTTTGCGGGTCGACGATCAGCAGGTGAATGGAGCGCGGCATGATTTGTGGGCGGGGGTCTCAGAACAGCACGAGGTGCTCGGCGCGGTCGGGCAACTGGCGCAGCAGCGAGCGCCACTGGCGCCAAAGGATGGACGATACGCCTAACGCGCCTATCGGAATAAGAATCCACATGACCTGCTCCTGTCAAGATTCGCACGGTCGTGCGAAATTTAGGGAAAACAAAGCCGGCGCACTGCCGGCCTCGGGGTGGGACTACTCGATGTACTTGAAGCTGCGATACGTGGAGATGAGGCGCTCGTAGCCGGCCTTCACGCGTTCGTGCGCCTTCGGGTCGCGCAGGAAACGGGCGTCGTGCATCAAACCGATCATCAGGCTGTAGACCTCGAACACGAGTTGCTGCGGGTCCGTGTCGGGGCGCAGATGACCGGCCTCAAGCGCCTGATTGACCGTGCGCACCATCGCGGCGCGCCAGCGCTTCAGGTTGTGTTCCAGCACCGCGCGCAGCGGCGAATCGACGTCGTCGTATTCAAACGCGCCGGCCACGTAGATGCAGCCGGTTAGCGTTTCGACGTTGCTGGCGCGGTCGATCCACAACGACACCAGGGCGTTCAGGCGCGGCAGGCCGCGCGGGTAGGCCATGGCCGGCGTGAAGACCGCTTCGACGAAGCGCCGGTCGTACTCGTCCAGCACCGCCTGCTGCAGGGCTTCGAGCGAGCCGACGCGCGAGAAGACGCCGCTCTTGCTGATGCCGAGCCGCTTGGCGACCTGGCCCAGCGAGAGGCTTTCCATGCCTTGCGCGGCGGCCATGTCGAGGGCCGTGTTCACGATGGCCGCGAAGGTGAACTCGCTTTTCTCGGTTTTTGCTGTCATGGCGGAAATTTAGCACGATCGTGCGAAAAATCAGCCCTTTTTAAACGGGGAGGGATGGCGCAGCAAGAAAGCCCGGTGATCGCCCGCCGTCGGCATCGATACCAAGCCCACAATGCGACCGCCAATCCCAAAAAAAAGCCGGACGGCATTGCCGTCCGGCTTGGTCAATCGTGGTGCTGAATCAGGCGCGCGCGGCCTTGTACTCCAGGCGGTACTTGTGCAGTAGCGGCTCCGTGTAGCCGTTGGGCTGCGTCAGGCCTTCGAACACCAGGGCGCACGCGGCCTTGAATGCCAGCGACGTGTCGAAGTTGCCGGCCATCGGCTGGTAAAGCGGGTCGCCCGCGTTCTGCCCGTCGACGACCTTGGCCATGCGCTTGAAGGTCTCGGTGACCTGATCGCGGTTCGTGATGCCGTGTCGCAGCCAGTTGGCGATGTGCTGGCTGGAGATGCGCAGCGTGGCGCGGTCTTCCATCAGGCCCACGTTGTGGATGTCCGGCACCTTCGAGCAGCCCACACCTTGATCGATCCAGCGCACCACGTAGCCGAGAATGCCTTGCACGTTGTTGTCCAGTTCCTGCTGGATGTCGGCGGCGGACCACTTGGTGGGATCGCCGACCGGCACCGTGAGCAGGCCCTTGAGCAGTTCGTCGCGCACGATGTGCAGCTTCGTGCGTTCGAGTTCCTGCTGGACCGCCTGCACGTCGACCTGGTGGTAATGCAGCGCATGCAGCGTGGCGGCCGTGGGCGAGGGCACCCAGGCGGTATTGGCGCCGGCTTTGGGATGCGCGATCTTTTGTTCAAGCATGGCGGCCATCAGGTCGGGCATGGCCCACATGCCCTTGCCGATCTGGGCGCGGCCGCGCAGGCCGGCATCCAGCCCGACCAGCACGTTGTTGCGTTCGTACGCGGTGATCCACGCGCTGGACTTCATGTCGCCCTTGCGCAGCATGGGGCCGGCTTCCATGCCGGAGTGCATTTCGTCGCCCGTGCGGTCCAGAAAGCCCGTGTTGATGAAGGCGACGCGCGAGGCGGCGGCTTCGATGCAGGCCTTCAAGTTGACGCTGGTGCGGCGCTCTTCGTCCATGATGCCCATCTTCAGCGTGTTGCGCGGCACGCGGATCAGGTCTTCGACGCGGTCGAAGAGTTCGCTGGCGAATGCGGCCTCGGCGGGGCCGTGCATCTTGGGCTTCACGATATAGACGGAGCCCGTGCGCGAATTGAGCTTGAGTTTGCGGTCCTGCACCGCGGCCAGGCTGGTCACGACGGCATCCAGAATGCCTTCGGGGATTTCCTGGCCATCGCGGTCCAGCACCGCCGGGTTGGTCATCAGGTGGCCGACGTTGCGCACGAACATGAGCGAGCGGCCATGCAGCGTCAGCGCCGAGCCGTCCGGACGCGTGTAGCTGCGGTCGGCGTTGAGCTTGCGGGTGAAGGTCTTGCCGCCCTTGGTGACGTCTTCGGTCAGGTCGCCCTTCATCAGGCCAAGCCAGTTGCGATAGATCTGGACCTTGTCGTCTGCGTCGACGGCCGCAACCGAGTCTTCGCAGTCCATGATGGTGGTGAGCGCGGCTTCGACCACCACGTCCTTCACGCCCGCCGCATCGGTGGCGCCGATGGTGCTGGCGCGGTCGATCTGGATCTCGAAATGCAGCCCGTTGTTCTTGAGCAGGACTGCCGTGGGGGCGGACGCGTCGCCTTGGTAGCCGACGAATTGCGCGCCCGACTTCAAGCCGGTTGCGCCCGTGGCAAGCGCCACGCGAAGCTGGCCCCCTTCGACCGTGTAGCCCTTGGCATCCGCGTGCGAGCCTTGTGCAAGCGGCGCCGCGGTGTCCAGAAAGCTGCGCGCGCGGGCGATGACGGCGGCGCCGCGTTCGGGGTTGTAGCCCTTGCCCGTGTCGCCGGGCGCGGCCGGAATGGCGTCGGTGCCGTACAGGGCGTCGTACAGGCTGCCCCAGCGCGCGTTGGCGGCGTTCAGCGCGTAGCGGGGATTGGACATCGGCACGACGAGCTGCGGACCGGCCTGCTGCGAGATCTCGGTGTCCACGTTGTCGGTGGTGGCGCGCACGGTGGCGGGCTGCGGCAGCAGATAGCCGATTCCTTCCAGGAATTTGCGGTAGGCGGCGGGGTCCGCGATGGGGCCGGGATGCGCGCGATGCCAGGCGTCCAGTTCGGCTTGCAGGCGATCGCGTTCAGCGAGCAAGGCCCGGTTCTTCGGCGCCAGATCATGCACCAGAGCCGCGAAGCCTTGCCAGAAGCCGTCGGCATCCAGGCCGGAGCCGGGCAGCGCTTCCTGTTCGATGAATTGACTGAGATTGGCCGCCACTTGCAGGCCGTGGTGCTGGATGCGTTGAGTCATGCGGGTCTCTGGCGTTGAGTAAGGCTGACCGGCGCGCCGCGCCGGGTGAGGGGTGCTGACATCATCGTCCGCGACCGCGCCGATGTCCATACGCAAACCCGCTGGTCATACCAGTTTGTGCGACGCACCTCAGGCGGAGCGATGATTTTTGTGGTTTGATATCAGCCACTTACCGAGGCATGACCGAGACGCGCGAGCGCCGACCGCGCATGGTCATACCACTGGTTGCGGAGAATGAATGCACGCGGAAATTGAAGAGAAGCCCCGTCAGGTGGCCGATGAAGTTGCCGAACGGATCGAGCGTCTGATTCTGGATGGCGTCCTGAAGGCGGGCCAGGCGCTGCCGTCCGAACGGCGCCTGACCGAAAAGCTTGGCGTATCGCGCACGGCGCTGCGCGAGGGCCTGAAACTGCTGCGCGCGCGCGAGATCATTCACACGGCGCAGGGCAAGGGCTCGTTCGTCGCGCATATATCGAAGGTGGACGCGGGGCCGCTGATGCACCTGTTCAATTCGCAGCCGCGCACCCTGTATGACTTGCTTGAAGTGCGGTCGCTGCTGGAGGCTGAATCGGCACGGCTGGCGGCCATACGTGGGACCGAGGCAGATTTCATCATGATCCGGCGCCGGTATGACGAGATGGTGTCCGCGCAGGGCGCCGCCACCGATACCGCCACGCACGCGCATCTGGACCACGCCTTTCATCTGGCGATCTGCGAGGCCTCCCACAACCCTGTGCTGGTGCATACGCTGCAATCGCTGACGGATCTGCTGCTGGGATCGGTGTTCGCGTGCGTGAACAACCTTTACCACCGCGAGCCCGAGAAGCGCCAGATCGACCGTCAGCACACGCGGCTGTTCAACGCCGTGATCGGGCGCCAGCCCGAGCAGGCGCGCAAGGCCGCGGCCGATCATGTCGACAGCGTGCGCCAGAGCCTGTCGGATATCGAGCAGGAAGAGCAGCGTCTGGTGCGCGCGACGCTGCGTCTGGAAGGCTGGACGTAGCGCCGCCCGCTGCCGGCGACGATGCCGGGGTGATGACGGACTCAGCGATCGGCCACGGCGCACCCGGCCAGCGCCAGCGGTTTGCCCGCGTAAATGCGGCCGAAACGATTGTTGAGCAATGCCTCAAGGCCAATCGCCTCTTGCCCCACGAAGCCCTGCTGCGGCAGAACGCCGTGCGCCACCAGATCGAGGGCCGCGCAAATGCCTGCGGCCGTGGACAACTGGATTGCGCTCAGGCGATGGCCGTCGACTTCCGCGCCGAAGACACGAATCGGATACGACTCTTCTTCCAGACGGCCGTGGCGGTAGCCGGAGGCCGATGCCTGGATGACGATCACGTCCTGTTCGGTGGTAGGGATGGCCGACTCGAAGATGTCCTTGAGCAGGTCGCGGCGGTCGCGCAGGCGCAGGTCGTTGAGCAGCAATTTCATGATGCTGCAATGGCCGGGATAGCGCACCGACTTGTAGTCGACGTTGCGCGCGCGGCCCAGCAGCGTGGCGGGCAAGGTGCCCAGGCCGCCGGAGGTGTTGAAGGCTTCGTACTCCACGCCGTCCAGCGCGAAGGTTTCGTAGCCTTCAAGCGCGGGCACGCTGGTGAGCTGGCCGTCGACGATCGCCTCGCACGGGTTGCAGTATTCGTTGATCAGCCCTTCGGTGCTCCACGTCAGGTTGTAGCGCAGGCTGTTGGAGGGATAGCGCGGCAGCGCGCCGACGCGCATCCGCAAATCGAGCAAGGTGTCGAAGCGGCGCGCCAGCGCGTTGCCGACGATGCCGATGAAACCGGGCGCCAGGCCGCATTGCGGCATGAGCACGCCGCCGGTGTCATGGGCCAACGCCTGAATCGCATGCGTGCTGGCCACGTCCTCGGTCAGATCGAAATAATGCACGCCGGCCTTGGCGCACAAGCCGGCCACCGCGATCGCGCGATGAAACGGCAGCGCATTGATCACCGCATAGGCGCCGTCGATGCAGCGGGCCACGCCGGCATCGTCGCTCACCTGGCGCGTTTCGCAGCCCAGTTCGGCAAGAACGGCCAGCCGGCTGGCGTCCTGGTCCGCAACGAGGACCGAATAATCGCCGCTGCGTTCCAGCATCAGCGCGATCGCAAAACCGATTTTTCCGGCGCCCAGCAGAACGATGGGCTTGGTGTGCGTGGACATGGTGCGGCTCCTGCAATGAGAGGGAAGGGAAGTGGCCCCATCCTATGCGGGAGTGCTGTCGATTTGTAGCGGCGAAAGCGTCGAATCGGCTGCTAGTCGCGTCGTTATGACTGTTGAAGCGGTCGAAGCGTCAAAGAAAAAGCCCCCTGGCTTGTGGCCAGAGGGCTGCCTGGTAGCGATTCACGGCCGGCGTGGCCCGTGGATCAGCTGCCCAGGTGGGGGGGATAGTCCAGGTTGCCGAAGGTCACGAGGCCTTCGGTCTTGGCTTGTGCCAGTTGCGATTCGACTTGAGCACGGCTCAGCGACGTGGCGGAAGCCGAGGCGGCGACGGGCGGGTAGTCCATGTTGCCGAAGGTCACTTGGCCGGCGTTCTTGGCCTGGGCCAGATCGGCTTGAACTTGCTGCGAGGTCAGGCTGGAGTGTTGAGCGATGGGGGCGGGGTAGCCTTCTTCGCCGAACGTGTATTGGCCCGAGACCTTGGCTTGCTGCAGTTCAGCTTGAACCTGAGCGCGGGTGGGGGCTTGGTCGGCTTCGGCGGCTTGAGCGCCAGCAGCCAGAACGGACATGGACAGCATCAGTGCGGTAGCAAGGGTTTTCATGGCAGACCTCCGAGTCTTGTGAGCTTGGGATTCGAGCCTCAGGCCTGACTGCCTGGGGCTCGCTTGCTGTGTCCCGATGAGAGGCATTCTGTGCCTAAACAACCCTGGGATAAACCCTTATTACCTGAAAACATCTTTCCAAAATCGTGGCTAATCGATTTGGATTGTCCATGTTGGCACCATGGGTGGCGATATTTCCATTGCGTGACGCGTCAAATTCCGGGGGGCAAGATGTGGCGCGCGGCCGGCCCCAGGGCGGGGCCGGCGCGGCAGAAAGGAGTAGGGGCGGAGTAGTCGGAGGGCGGCCGCGATCGGGGGGAGAGCTGCCCAGCAGGCGTCGCTGCGTCAGCGGTTCAGATCGGCCAGTGCGTCGTTGTACTCGGCCTGCGCTTCTTCAAGCTTGCGCTGGGCCTTGTCGATCTTGTCCTGCTTGCCCTTGGCTTTCGCCTCTTTCAACTCCTGCTGGCGTTCGGTCACCTTGGATTGCTTTTCGCGCACGTCGGCCTCGCGCTGCGATTGCAGGCGGCTGTCGGTGCAGCTTGCCTTGGCCTCGGCCAGCGCCTTGCGCAGGCCCGCCTCGCGGCGCGAGTTGTTCTGCGCCTGCGCGGCGGCGATGTCGTTTTGGATGTGGCAGAACTTGGCCTCGCAACCGCGCAGCGGGGCGCAATCGGTGGCGGCCTGGGCCGGCAGCGTGGCGAAGACGGCGCACACGGCGGCGGCGGTGGTCAGGGATTTGATCAGTGCAGGCATGCGGTGACTCCGTGACGTGGGGCGGAAGGTCCATCATCGCCCGAGGCCGTCAATCCCGCAAATGCAGGGCTGGAAAGTGCGGCTCGAAAATACGTCTCGAAAGTACGGCCTGAAAGTACGGCCCGAATGCACGGAACGCGCAGGCATCGCCATGCCGCGTTTCCGCGCCGTTTCAGCCACGTCGCATCAGCGGATCAACGTGCCCGCCAATGCCGCGACAACCAGCAATGCGCCCAGCCACAGGTTGGCGCGGAACAGCATGAAGTTGCGATGGGGATGCTGGATGTCGAAGACCTTCAATTGCCAGGCAAGATGCACGGCCACGGCCACCATGCCGACCTGATAGGCCCACGACAGGCCGATTGCATATCCGCCCCAGGCCCACAGCAGCACGGTGCCGACGTAGAACCCGCCGATCCAGAGCTTGCCCTGGTCGCCGAAACGCATGGCGGTCGAGTGCAGGCCCACGCTGCGGTCATCGCGCACGTCGACGTAGGCGTAAATGCTGTCGTATCCCACCTGCCACAGCACCGCGCCCAGCCACATGGCGATGGCGGCGAGCGGCACGTGGTTCTGCGTGTCCGACCAGGCCATCAACATGCCCCAGTTGAAGCAGATGCCCAGCACGACCTGCGGCCAGTAGGTGACGCGCTTGCACAGCGGATAGATGAAGACGAAGGGCAGCACGGCCACGGCCAGCCAGCGGCTCATGTCGTTCAGGAAAAACAGCAGGGATCCGCAGACCAGCAGTTGGCCCAGCAGGAACCACACGGCGTTCTTCATCGATAGCTGGCCGCTGGTCAGCGGACGGAAGCGCGTGCGTTCGACGTGCTTGTCGAAGTCGCGGTCGCACATGTCATTGACCGTGCAGCCGATGCCGCGCATCAGCAGGGCGCCCAGCGAAAAGACGATCAGGCGCTTCAGGTCAGGCAGGCCGCCCGCGGCCTGCACCAGCGCGGCGATGGCCGGCAGCAGGGTCAGCCACGTGCCGATGGGGCGGTCCAGGCGGCACAGCCGGGCGTAGGGCCGCCACGACTTCGGGAGCCAGCGTTCGACCCAGTCGGTGAAGACGATGTCACTGAGATCGGCGGGGGATTGTTGCGAAGCGCTCACTGTCACGGTCAAAAGTGGTCGGGAAAGCCGACAGCATAAAACAACGGCCGGGCATTACGCCCGGCCGATCGGTCATCAAGGTGTCCGCGCCGCCCCTTCAAGGCACGGCAGCGGACGTTGTCATTCCGCCTTCAGCAGCTTGCCCAGGATGGCGATGCCGGTGCGGATCTTGTCTTCCGGCACGGTGGCGAAACTGAGGCGCAGCGTGTTGCGCTTGCCTTCGCCGCTGTAGAACGGCGCGCCGGGCACGAAGGCCACGTTCTGCGCGATCGCCTTTTCCAGCAGCTTGGTGCTGTCGATGTGCTCGGGCAGCGTCAGCCAGATGAACATGCCGCCTTCCGGCTTGGTCCAGGTGACGGTGGACGGGAATTCCTTCTGGATGGCGTCCAGCATGCAGCTGCCCTGGGCGCGGTAGATCTCGCGCACGTTGGGCAGGTGTTCGGCCAGGAAGCCGTCCTTGACGATCTCGTACACGGCCATCTGCGTCAGCGTGGGCGTGTGCAGGTCGGTTGCCTGCTTGGCCTGCACCAGTTTGTTGATGAGCGCGCGGCCGCCGGCGATGTAGCCCAGGCGCAGGCCGGGGGCCAGCACCTTGGAGAACGTGCCCAGGCGCACGACGTTCGCGCCGTATTCCTTGGCCAGCGCGATCAGGCCGGGCTGCGGCTCGCCTGCGTAGCGCAGTTCGCCGTAGGGATCGTCCTCGACGATGACCAGGCCCAGTTCGGCGGCGCGCTTGACCAGCGCGATGCGGCGTTCCAGGTTCAGGGTGCGGCCGGTGGGATTCTGGAAGTTGGGCAGGGCGTACAGGAAGCGGGCGCCTTCGGCCAGTTCGGGCGTGATGGCTTCGGGGATCAGGCCGCCTTCGTCGGTGGGCACCGGCACGAAGTTCGGCTGGTACAGGCTGAACGATTGCAGCGCGCCCAGGTAGCTGGGGTCTTCGACCAGCACCTTGCTGTCCTTGTCGATCAGCACCTTGCCCAGCAGGTCCAGCGCCTGCTGCGAGCCGGAAACGATCAGGACCTGGTCGGGGGCGATGTCGGCGCCAGACGCGTTCAGGTCATCGGCGACCCACTGGCGCAGGGGCGCGTAACCTTCGGTGGGACCGTACTGCAGGGCCGCGCGGCCGTTGGTGGACAGTACCTTGTCGAACGCCGCACGCACCACTTCTACCGGGAAGCCGCCGGGCGCGGGCAGGCCGCCTGCGAACGAAATGACTTCGGGGCGCTCGGTTACCTTGAGAATCTCGCGGATGGCGGAGCTGGTGAGTTGCAGGGCGCGTTCCGAAAAGGAAAACGCAGGTTCGAGGGGCTTGTCCATGGAGTGCTTCTTGATCAAGAAGGGTGGGTCGGTTGATACGTTTGACAACGAAGTATTGTCCCACACGGTAACAGTCCGGCCCCTTTAACGGGTGGAACCCCTAAAATCACCTGCATCGATAACCGCCAGTACAGTTACATCCCATGTTCGAAGCCGCTCCCATCGCCGCCGATACCAAAGCCGCCCTGTATGCCGAACTGGCCGTCCAGGCGCGCGCGCTGCTGGAAGGCGAGCCCGATCGCATCGCCAACGCCGCCAACCTGAGCGCGCTGGCGTTCCAGGCCTTGCCCGACCTGAACTGGGTGGGCTTTTATTTCTTTGACGGCACGGAACTGGTCCTGGGACCGTTCCAGGGCAAGCCCGCGTGCGTGCGCATTCCGCTCAATCGCGGCGTGTGCGGCGCGGCCGCCAGCCAGCGCCAGACGCAGCTCGTGCCGGACGTGCATGCCTTTCCCGGCCACATCGCCTGCGACGCGGCCTCGCGATCCGAAGTCGTGGTGCCGCTGGTGCACAAGGGCGAACTGATCGGCGTGTGGGATGTCGACAGCCCTGTGCCGGACCGGTTCGACGAAGACGACCGCAAGGGCATGGAAGCGCTCTGCGCGGTGTTCCTGGCCACGCTCGGCTGATTGCCGGTTCGCGGCGCGGCCGGCGGTACGGCGCGCCGCCGCGTTGACACCGCCGCGCCCGCCCGGTAGATTTCTGCAACTGCCGCTTATTGCGTCCCGCTCATCCATGATTCATCAGGCCCACCAGACTGCTAGCCGACTCCGCGCCCTTGGCGTGGTGCTGGCTGCCGCCGGCCTGAAATCCAAAAAACAGCCGCTCATCTGACCGGAGCATGCTGTTCCGTCAGATGGGCGACGGAACAGCGGCCTCCTGGCGGCGCTTTGGCGCCTCCGCGCGCACCCCCTGACATCCCGAGCACTTCTGTACGGTCCCCCAACGGTCCATACGAAGGAGTGTTCTCATGCAATCTCAACAATCTCTGTTCCAGGGCGTCTGGGTGCCGCTGGTCACGCCGTTTTCCGGCGGTCACGTCGATGGCGGCTCGCTGCGCCGCCTCGTGCGCCACTACGTGGCTGCGGGCATTGACGGGCTGGTCGTCTGCGGCAGCACGGGCGAGGCCGCGGCGCTGGACGATGCCGAACAGCTCGCCGTGCTGGATGCGGTGCTGACCGAGGCGGGCGACCTGCCCATCGTCATGGGGCTGGCGGGCAATCATCAAGGCCACGTGCTGCATCGGCTGACGGCATTCGGCACGCGGCCGCTGGCCGGCATCCTGGCGCCCGCGCCCTACTACGTGCGGGCGGGCCAGGAAGGGGCGGCGGCGTACTTCCGCTGCCTGGCCGATGCCTCGCGCTTTCCGCTGGTGCTCTACGACATTCCGTACCGGACCGGCACCACGCTGGAGACGACGACGCTGCTGGCGCTGGCCGCGCATCCCAACATCGCCGCCATCAAGGACTGCGGCGGCTCGCTGGAAAAGACGGTGGCGCTGATCAACGATGGTCAGATGCATGTGCTGGCGGGCGAGGACCTGCAATCGCTGTCCGCGATGTGCCTGGGCGCCACCGGCATGATCGCCGCCGCCGCGCACCTGCGCCCCGATCTCTTCGTGGCGATGCACCGCGCGGTGCGGGCGCAGCGGCTGGATGAAGCCAGGGCCCTGTTCCACGCGCTGGCGCCGGTGATCCAGCTGGTGTTCGGCGAGCCCAATCCTGGTCCTTTGAAGGCGGAGCTTGCGCGGCAGGGGCTGCTGCCCAACGAACTGCGCCTGCCGATGCTGCCGGCCAGCGCGGCGCTCGCGGCGCGTTTGGGCGCCGCCGTGGACGCGCTGGATCGCCAGTTTCCGCAGCAAGGCGCCACCTTGCGCGCCGCATGAGCGCTTTGTGGCGTCCGGATTCAATTGGTAATAAATCACCTACCGGGAAGCTGACGGATTGCTTATGATGCGGCCATTCTTCGGGGTGACATAAAACCTTCATGGGCCAAGCTTTTGAAGCCTTGTCCGCCTGGCAGGTCATGCTGGCGGGGCTGCTCTTCTTCGGCGGCATCTATCTGGTCTTTGGCGCGGCCACGTGGTTGCTGACCCGGTATATCCTGCCGGCCCTCGGCCTGGGCCGGCCGCTCGATCCGCGACCACTCGCGCCGGGCCAGTTGCGCCGCGAGCTGGCGCAGTCCGGCCTGTCGATCCTGTTGTTCGGCACCGGCATGATCTTTCCGTGGGGCCTGCTGCAACTGGGTTGGGCGCGCCTGGATCCGGACGCGAGCTGGCAGCAGATCGTGCTGGAAATTTTGGCGCTGGTGGCCTGGAACGACGTGCATTTCTGGATCAACCACCGGCTGCTGCACACGCGGCTCTTGCGCCGCTTTCACCTGCCGCATCACCGTTCGGTCGTGACGACGCCGTTCTCGACGTACAGCTTTCATCCCATCGAGGCGCTGATGCTGGGCAACGTGATCCTGCTGCCGATGGTGGTGCACGATTTCAGCTTCTGGTCGCTGTTGTCGGTGCCGCTCTTCAGCCTGTTCTTCAATTGCATCGGCCACGCCAACTACGATTTCTTTCCCAAGGTCTCGTACGCGCACTGGTTCGCCGCCAGCCGCCGGCACCATCTGCACCACGCCTGCTACAACGGCAACTACGGCTTCCAGTTCACCTTCATGGATCGCCTGTTCCGCACGCGGCTGGGGGCGGAGGCCGCCGAGCGACAGCTGGAAGCGTACCGGCAGCGCGAGTCTGGCGCTGGCCTGCGAGGCTCCGCATAGTGGCGGCAAGTATCGGCCCGAATGGCCAGAATGGCCCGCGGCGCGCGCTGCCCGCGCTGCGCAACCGGCGTGATTGGCAGAGCCTGGCCTATCTGGCCGCGCTGCCGCTGCTGGCGGCCTGGCAGTGGTTCAACGGGTTCTGGTGGCCGGCCTATGCGCTGATGCTGTTCCTGACCCTGGGCATCGGCGTCATCCATCACAACCACACCCACATCCGGATGTGGCGCGGCCGCCGGGCCAACCGCATCACCGACTTTTGGATCACGCTGCTGCAGGGCCATCCGACGTTCGTGTTCTATCCGGCGCACGTGGCCAATCATCACCGCTACAAGCATGGCGAGCGCGACGTGGCGCGCACGTACCGGTTTGGCGGCGACACCAATCACCTGTGGGGCTACGTCATCCATCCCGTGCAGGCGGCCTGGGTGCTGTATCCGCTGTTCTTCGCCTGGCTGGGCCGGCTGCGCCGGCATTGGCCGGGCGCCTGGCGCTATTGCATGGCGCAATACGGCGCGTGGCTGGGGCTGTGGGCCGGGCTGATCGCGGTGAACCCGGTCAAGGCGCTGGTGTTCGTGATCGTGCCGCAGCTTCACGGCCTGCACTGGTTGCTGGCCACCAATTACCTGCAGCACGCGCATGCGGACGGCGGGCCGCGGCATGTGGCCGGCCTGAACTATGCGCGCAACTTCGAGGGGCTGGTCAATCCGCTGCTGTTCAACATCGGCCTGCACACCGCGCACCACGAGCATCCGCGCGCGCACTGGTCCGAACTGACCGGCCTGCATCGTGACCACTACCGCGGCCGCGTTCGCGCCGAATTGAACGAGCGCGGCCTCGTGCCCTACATGTTCCGCACCTTCGTGCTGGGCGCTTTCGTGCCGCGGTTCCGCAGCCGTTCCTGCATGGCGCCCGAGCACGTGCGCTAGCGCCGCACACCCCATTTCCCAACCAGAGATCCGTCATGCCCATTGCGTTTCATCGTGTCTACCTGGAGAGCGCCGGCTATTTCATGCCGGGCGAGCCCGTGTCCAACGAAGCCATGGACGACTACATCGCGCCGCTGAACCGCATGTCCAGCCGGATCAAGAGCCGCATCCTGGCCGAGAACGGCATCAAGCAACGCTACTACGCGATCGATCGCGACGGCGCGACCGTGTTCTCGAATGCGCAGCTCGCGGCCAACGCGATTCGCGATTGCCTGCGGCGCCACGACACCGACCTGTCGGCCGTGTCGTTGCTGGCGAGCGGTTCGTCCGGCGGCGATGCGCTGATGCCGGGCTTCTCCAACATGATCCAGGGCGAGCTGGCCGCGCCGCCGATGGAGACGTTGTCGGTGCACGGCATCTGCGCCGCGGGCGTGTCGGCGATCCAGGCGGCCGCGCAAGGCGTGGAGCTGGGCGCGCATGCCAGCGCGTTGGCCGTGGCCAGCGAGCTGCCGTCGCGCCTGTTCAAACGTTCCCGATTTGCCGCGCGCGGTTACGACGCCGACTTCGACGCGCACTTCCTGCGCTGGATGCTGTCGGACGGCGCCGGCGCGGTGTTGCTGGGCAACGGCGACCGGCCGCTGCCCGGCGCGTCGCAGGGCGTGCGCTTGCGCTTGAAGTGGGTGCATCAGCGCTCGTTCTCGGGCGACTATCCGGTCTGCATGCAGCTGGGACTGTCGGCCGACCGGAGCAAGGGGCATCTGGACTACCCGTCCTGGAACGAGGCCGAGGCCGATGGCGCGCTGTCGCTGCGCCAGGACATCCGCCTGTTGCCGCATCTGTTCGACATCGGCATCCACGAGTACGCCAAGCTGGTGCGCGACGGCTGGGTGGACCCGGACCAGGTCGATCACTTCCTCTGCCATTACTCGTCGGAAAAATTCATCCCGGTCGTGGAAGACCTGATGGAAAAGGCCGGCC
>NZ_DAMCTG010000076.1:0-26798 GCF_032113835.1 Achromobacter sp.
ACGACCAGGTAGGGAATGGCCTCCGGGCAGCGCCAGTAGGCGCGCGGGCTGCGCTGGCGAAAGGCGTTGAAATGCGTCGCGAAGTTGATCCCGGCGATCAGCATGAACACCATCGCCACCATTTCGACGGCGACGGAATCAAAGTGCGCGAAGCCGTCGTCCCAGGTGGAAAACCCGCCCAGCCCCATGGTGGTGGCCATGTGGCACCAGGCCTCGAACCACGACAGCCCGGCCAGCCGGTATGCAATGAAGCAGAGGATGGAGAACACGAAATAGACCGCGTACAGGGCCTTGGCCGTGCTGGCGATGCGGGGCGTCAGCCGCTCGTCCTTCATCGGCCCCGGCGTTTCCGCCCGGACCACCTGATGGCCGCCGACACCCAGCAGCGGAAGAATGGCCACCGCCAGCACCAGGATACCCATGCCGCCGATCCAGATCAGCGTCGCCCGCCATAGATTGATCGACGGCGGCAGCGTGTCCAGGTTGGTCAGGACCGTGGCGCCGGTCGTGGTCAGACCGGACATCGCCTCGAAATAGGCGCCCGTGAAGGACAGCGGCAGTCCGGCGCCATGGAAGTACAGCAGCAGCGGAATGGCCGCCAGCAGCGGCAGGCCCGCCCAGACCGCCGACACCAGCACGAAGCCGTCACGCGCCCGCAATTCGCTGCGGTTGCGCCGGGTCAGCGCGGCCAGGCCGCCGCCAATGCCGACAGAGATCAGGAAGCCGTCTCGGAAGGCGTCGCGCGCCGCGTCGCCCCCCACATAGGCGATGAACAGCGGAATCAGCATGGTGAGGGCGAACATCACCATGGTGAGGCCCAGTATGTACAGGGTGGCCAGGACGCGCTTCATGGAGGTCTATCCGGCCGCGCGCGGCCCACACAAGGGGCAAAGAGCGCGGCGCATCAGAAAAAGGACGCCGAAACCTGGAACAGCTTTTCCACGCGCGGCATCTGCTGGCGCGAGGGCACGAAGACGATGACGTGGTCGTCGGTTTCGATCACGGTGTCGGCGTCCGGCAGGATGATTTCCTCGCCGCGCACCAGCGCGCCGATGCTCGCGCCCTTGGGCAGGCTGATCTTGCCCACCGCGCGGCCCACCACCTTGGACGTGGAACGGTCACCGTGGGCGATCGCCTCCAGCGCCTCGGCCACGCCCTGGCGCAGCCGGTGCACGGCCACCACGTCGCCGCGGCGCACGTGGCGCAGCAGTTCGCTCATGGTCGCCTGCGACGGCGACACGGCGATGTCGATGTGGCTGCCCTGCATGAGTTCGCCGTACGCGTGGCGGTTGATCAGCGCGATCACCTTGCGCGCGCCCAGCCGCTTGGCCAGCAGCGACGACATGATGTTGTCCTCGTCGTCGCTGGTCAGGGCCAGCCAGGTGTCCATGTCCTCGATGTTCTCGCGCTCGAGCAGCGCCTCGTCGGTGCCGCTGCCGTGCAGGACCAGCACGCTGTCCGGAAGCTGGGTGGCCAGGTATTCGCAGCGCTTCAGGTCGTGCTCGATGATGCGGACGCTGTATTTTTCCTCGGCAAGCTGGCGCGCAAGCCGCAGGCCGATGTTGCCGCCGCCCGCGATCATCACGCGGCGCACTGCGCGCTCGGCGTCGCGCAGCTTGCGCACGGCGCGGCGCGCGTGGTCCGAATCGACGACCAGCACGACTTCGTCGCCCGGGGCGATGACGGTGCCGCTGCCGGCCCGCAGGGGACGGCCGCCGCGCAGCACGTCAATGACGCGCGCCTTGACGTCCGGCCACACGTCGCGCAGCTTGTCCACGGACGAATGCGCCATCGGGCTGCCATGGCCCACCCGGACGGTCACGACGCTGACCCGGCCTTCGGCGAATTCCACGACCTGCAGGGCCTCGGGGAACTCGATCAGGCTTTGCAGGTAGGTGGTGACGCTGCGCTCGGGGCTGATCAGCGCGTCAATGCAGAAGCCTTCCTCGCTCATGAGTTCCGGATGCTCGGGAAACTCAGCCGAGCGGATGCGGGCGATTCGGCGGGGAATGTTGAATAGCTGTCGCGCGATCTTGCACGCGACCATGTTGGCGGAGTCGGACGCCGCACAGGCAATGAAGAGATCGGTGTCGGCGGCGCCGGCGTTTTCCAGAACGGAAACCTGCGAGCCGTCACCCAGGACAACACGCAGGTCAAAGTGCTCTTGCAGGTACTGCAACTGGGCGGGGTCGGAATCGATGACCGTGATGTCGTTTTGCTCGGACACCAGGTTTTCCGCCACGCTGGTGCCTACGCGACCAGCGCCCATGATCAGGATCTTCATGTGCTGCGCTTGCGCGCGGACTCGATGCCCAATTGCTTGAGCTTGCGGTAGAGGTGGGTGCGTTCCAGCCCGGTCCGTTCGGACACGCGCGTCATGCTGTGGCTTTCCCTGACCAGGTGGTATTCAAAGTAGATGCGCTCGAATTCGTCGCGCGCTTCGCGCAGCGGCTGGTCCAGCGAGATGCTGCCGAGCTGGCCGTTGGACGTGGCCGGCACATCGTTGGCGGACACGGCAGCCAGCGCGGCGGGCGGATCCAGTTCGTCTTCCAGCGCGACGACCGGGCTGGCGACGGCCGGATTGGCGGCGGCGGGCGCCGCATGCGGCACGCGGCCACGCGCCAGGCCCGCGGCCACGGTCTTGAGCAGACGCTGCAGGGTGATCGGCTTTTCTAGGAAATCCATCGCGCCGATGCGCGTGGCTTCGACCGCCGTGTCGATGGTGGCGTGGCCGCTCATCATGATGACAGGCATGTCCAGCAAGCCTTGCGAGCCCCACTCCTTGAGCAGGCTGACGCCGTCGGTGTCGGGCATCCAGATGTCCAGCAACACCAGATCGGGACGCATGCGAAGACGGGCAGCGCGCGCTTGCGCCGCGTTTTCGGCCAGCTCGACCGTGTGTCCCTCGTCGTAAAGGATTTCCGACAACAGTTCGCGTATACCGACTTCGTCGTCAACCACCAGAATTCTGGCCATAAAGCATCCACCTATTGCGTAGCCGCATTATCCTTTTCTTGCGCGGTGGCGTCCATAGTGTCGGACCCGGGCGCGAGCCGGGTCAACAGGATGGAAATCCGCGCCCCTCCTTCCTTGCGGTTGGCAAGGTCGATACGTCCGCCATGCTCTTCCACGATCTTGCGGACGATTGCCAATCCTAACCCAGTCCCGTGGGACTTTGTGGTTACGTAGGGCTCAAATGCGCGTTGCATGACCTGCGGCGGGAAGCCCGGACCGGTGTCCGCCACCGTGAAACGCAGCGCCTGATCCGCCACGCGATCGGGCTGTTCGCTGCGCATGAGCTGGGTCGTCACGCTGACGCGGCCCTGCCCGCCCAGTTCCGCGATCGCGTCGCGCGCATTGGAAAGCAGGTTGTGGATCACCTGCCGGAGCTGGGTCGGATCCCCCTCGATATCAGGCAGATCCGCGCCCAGACTCACGTCCAGATTCATGGCCTTTTCCGTCAGGCGCGACGCAGCGCCGTCAGGCTCCCAGCCGTAGAGCGACAGCACGTCCGCCACCAGCGCGTTGAAATTGATGCGCTGCATGACGGCGGGCGGCGTGCGCGCATACTCGCGGAAGTCGTCCACCATCTGCTTGAGCGACGCCACCTGGTTCACGATCGTGTTTGTGGAGCGCGCGACGATCTGCGCCTCGGCGGGCGGCAGTTTGCCTTCCAGCTTCATGGCCAGCCGCTCGGCCGAAAGCTGGATCGGGGTCAGCGGATTCTTGATTTCGTGGGCCAGGCGGCGCGCCACCTCGCCCCACGCCACCGTCCGGTTGGCGGAAATCACTTCGGTAATGTCGTCGAACACCACCAGGTAGCCGTTGCCGCGCCCGTCCACGCGCAAGTGCGTGCCGCGCGCCAGCAGGGTCAGCGGTTGGGAGACGGTCTCGCCGTCGGCCTGGGCGGGTGCAATCTCGAATTGCTGCTGCCAGTGCTGGCGCTCGGAGCCGACCGCCGCGTGCGTCGAAAACGCCTGGCGCACGATGTTCGCAAATTCCAGCATGCCGTCCGCCGTTTCGAGCGGGCGGCCGATGACCGAGCGCAGGTCTGCGCCCAGGATGGTCTGGGCGCCCTGGTTGACGGTGGTGACGCGGAACGCTTCGTCGAACACCAGCACGCCGGAAGACAGGTTGGACAGCACGCTTTCCAGATAGACGTTGGAGCGTTCGAGCTGCTGGCGGTTGCTTTCGACCATGCGGCGCGCCTCGTCGAGCTGGCGCGTCATGGCGTTGAACGAGCGCGTGAGCTGGCCGACTTCGTCACGCTCCGGCGGCTCTGGCAGGGGCCGGTAGTCGCCCACGCCCACCGCCTGCGTGCCGCCCGCCAGGCTGAGCAGCGGGCGCACCAGCCGCTTGGACAGGGACAGCGCCACCGCGATGGCGCCGAACGCCGCCAGCAGCAGGGCCAGCGTCAGCGTGATGCCGTAAAGCTTGCGCAGGCCCAGACGCGACAGCGCCAGTTCCTGGTAGTCCCGAAAGCCCTGCTGCACGAGGTTGGCGTTATGCGCGATCTGCTCGGGCACCGGCTGCAGCAATTGCAGCCAGCGCGGTTCAGAGGCGGGACCCAGCAGGTTGTCGTAGCGGTCCGGGCCATTCAGCGGGATCACCACGCGCAGGTGCAGACCGCCTTCGGCGCCCGCGGTGACCGGATCGTCGGCTTCGGCCGCGGAATACCCGCGCGCCAGCCGCAGCTGGTTCATCACCGTGGACGGCGGCATGGCCGGCAGCAGCTGGCCGTACTGGCTGGTCGAAAACGCCACCATGCGGCCGCTGCCCGTGAACACCATGGCTTCCTGCACGCCGTTGGCCTCGCGCAAGCGGGTCAGCGCCAGCGTCACGCCGCTGTCGGTGCTGCGGTTCAATTCCACGGCCATCGAGCGGGCGCGGGCGTCCAGGTCGGCCAGCAGCGAATCCAGCGCGGCGCGGCCCAGGTTCAGGCCGGCTTCCAGCGCCGTGTCCACGCGCACGTTGAACCAGGATTCGATCGAGCGCGACATGAACTGCACCGACACGGTGTAGATGAGCGCGCCGGGCACCACGCCGATCAGGGCAAACGCCAGGGAAAAACGGGCGGTGAGCCGCGCGCCGAACTGCCGGCGCCGGATCTGCCGGGCAAGCCGAACTGTCAGCGCCACCACCCAGATAAAGAGCGCCAGCGCGAAAATGCCGTTCAGGACCAGCAGCGTGTCGTAGTAGCGCGCAAAACGCGAGGCGTTTCCGGTGGACCAGGCCAGAAGGCCCAGCAGCGCCAGGCCGCTCACGGCGCCGACCATCAGCGCCAGTCGAAGCAAAAGCCTCATGAGGGATCTTTCTCCTTGTCGCCCAGCATGAACGAGAACTCCATCCACGGCGTCGCCTGCGCCCACGAACTGCTGTTCAGGGCGTTGACCTGAAACGGCCGGGACAACAGCGACGTATCCAGCCTGAGGCGCACCTGCCCGTTGTATTGCGACCCTGCATCGAACTCGCCGGCCTTCGCGACCCGCCAATTGCGGATATGCCGGATGGTGCTCATGGCGTCGTCCAACGAGGCCACCGGAAAGGACAGCTCGCCCACGCCCGCCCGCCACTGGCGGGTCAGCGCGTTATAGACCACCCGCCAGGTGCGCGACGTGTCCACCAGCGACTCGTCGAACCAGTACCAGCGTTCGCGGGTGATGGTCAGGTCGGCCGTGAAATACAGGGCGACGCCGCGCTGGGCGGCGTCGCGCAACTGCTGATTCAGTTCGAAGTCGATGTCCGCGTCGATTTCCAGGTTGCCGTCGCGCACCATCGGTTCCACGCGCGTGACGCGCGGCTCGGACGCGTGAGCCAAGCCACCCGGCGCAGTCAAAAGCACGGCAGATACCAGCAACAACCCAAGAAATACGCGCGAAATAATGGACATACGGCACCGGAACTACGTCATGCCCCTATTCTTCGGGATTCAGGACTGCTTGGCAAACAAGGCGTAGAAAAACCCGTCGTGTTGCGCCGCGGGTGTTGCATCGACCGCAACTGGCAGCAATTGGCCGGGCGCATCCAGACGGGTCGCGTCGGGATGGCGCTGCAGGAATTCCAGGGCCTGGCGCGTGCCTTCGATCGGGAATACCGAGCACGTCACATAGAGCAGCCGGCCGCCGGGCGCCACGGTGGACCACAGCGCGTCCAGGATCCGGGTCTGCAGGCTGGCGGTGCGGCGCAGGTCGTTTTCGCGGCGCAGCCAGCGGATGTCGGGGTGGCGCCGGACGATGCCCGATGCGGTGCACGGCACGTCGGCCAGCACCGCGTCAAAAGGCTTGCCGTCCCACCAGGCGTCCAGGTCGGCGGCGTCAGCCGCCTTCAGCAGGACGTGGTCACCGCCCAGCCCCAGCCGCGCCAGGTTCTGTTCGACGCGGCCAAGGCGGTCGGCGTCGGCGTCCAGGGCGAGCAGGTCGATGTCGGCGAGTTCAAGCAGGTGCGCCGTCTTGCCGCCGGGCGCCGAGCAGGCGTCCAGCACCCGCATGCCGTTGGCCGGCGCCAGCAATTCGGCCGCGAGCTGCGCGCCCGCGTCCTGCACCGACCACCAACCCTCGGCAAAGCCGGGCAGTTGCGTCACCGGTTTGGGCGTGGCCAGCACCACGCCGGACTGGCCCACGGCTTCTGCCGCCAGACCCGAATCTTCAAAGGCAGCCAGCACCTGTTCGCGCGTGGCGCGGCGGCGGTTGACCCGCAACGTCAGGGGAGCCGGCAGGTTGGACGCCGACAGGATCTCGCGCCATTGCTTCGGATAGGCCACGGTAAGTTGCTTGACCCACCAGCCGGGATGATTGAATTGCGCCTCGGGGCTGTCGGCCACCGCGGCCTCCAGCGCGGCGCGTTCACGCAGGAAACGTCGCAGGCAGGCGTTCAGCATCCCCTTGTAGGACGCCAGGGCGCGCGACCCGGCGGCGGCCGTCACGGCCTGGTCGACGACCGTGTGCGGGGCGTAGACCGGCATGCCGGGCAGGGCGACGGCCGCATCGCCCTCTTCCTTGAGCAGCGTGAGCGACACCAGCAGCAGGGATTCGAACAGCACGCTGGGATACCGCTGCACCATCTCGCGGCCGACGGCGTCGGCCCAACCCAGATAGCGCATCGCATGGAACGACACGGCCTGCGTGGCCGGACGCAGCCCGCCATCGACCTCGGCCAGCGCCTCCGTCAGCGAGCGCCCGTCGAGCACGTCCTCCACCACCCCCGCGCTGGCAAGAAGAACGGAAGAAAGCGGAGGGGCCAGATTGGGGGAGTCAGGACGGGTGGACATGGTGCGAAATCAAAGAGTAAGACCGCTATGGTAGCCCGGACCTGGACGGACGGCGGCCCGCGCGGCACACTGGCTCCCTGCCCCGGAGCCCCGTCATGTCCCTCGCCACGCTGCTGTTTTTCGTCCTGGCCTCTGCCGTCGCCATCATCACCCCCGGTCCCACCACGCTGCTCGCCATGAGCAACGGCTCGCGCCACGGCGTGCGCGCCGCCTGCTGGGGCATGGGCGGCGCGGTGCTGGCGGACCTGGTCCTGATCGGCGCCGTGGCCTGCGGACTGGGCGTGCTGCTGGCTGCCTCCGAGGTCGCCTTCCAGATCGTCAAATGGGTGGGCGCGGCGTACCTGGCATGGTTGGGCTGGAAGCTCCTGCGCTCGGACGCGGCGCTGACCCTGCCGCCCGAACACGCCCGCGATAGCCGCCCGGCCGGTCTGACACTGGGCCTGCGCAGCTTCGTCGTGGCCCTGACCAACCCCAAGGCCCTGCTGTTCATGTCGGCCTTCCTGCCCCAATTCATCAACCCCGCCGCCCCCCTGCCCGCCCAATACGCCATCCTGGCCGGCGTGCTGGCGCTGCTGAACGTGGCGACGATGCTGGCCTACGCGGCGCTGGGCGCGCAGATGGTGCGCGCCTTCCGGGCGGGCGGCCTGCGCTGGCTGAACCGGATCTGCGGGGGGATGCTGATCGGACTGGCGGGCACCCTGGCGCTGTATCGCCGTACCGCGCTTGCGTAAATCCCCGCTCCGGCGGGGGTTTCGGATGTTCATTCGGCCGATCGCCGTATCTACCGCGCTAACCACCGTCACGTGGTAGCGGCGCCGAGAATCCAATCCCTAAGCGCGGAAATTTTCGGGTTGTCGTGCTTGGCCTCTGGATAGACCAGGTAATAGGCGAAGGTTTCCATATGGGTCGGTTTCGCGAGCATGACGAGGCGCCCTTCGGCCACGTCGAGCGCCACCATGGCGGCCGGGAGCAGGCCCGCGCCTTGGCCAGCGACCACAGCGCTAAGCAGCAGTCCGGAGTCGTCAAAGGAGGGGCCGCGGGGAATCCCAACCTCGTTGATGCCTTGTGCTTGAAACCACAGGCTCCAGCCCTTTCGGTCAACGTCGTGAACCTGCGGCCAGCGCGTCAACTCGTCAGACCGCTCCGGCATCCCCAGGCGCTCAACAAGCGGCGGCGCAGCAACGGGCACCATTTCAACGGAAACGACGCGATAGCTCCGTAAGCCAGGATAGCGACCGACGCCATGGCGCACGGCAAGATCAACGCTGTCACGCGAGAAATCCACCAATGCGCCGCTGGTGAGGATCTGAAGGTCGATTTCAGGGTGGGCTTGCTGAAATGACTTCAGACGTGGAACGAGCCAGGCCGACGCAAAGAACGGAGTGACGCTGATCGTCAGGTTACCGGTGTCGGCGGCGACAGCCACGCGCCTGGAGGCTTCGGCGATCTGACGGAAGGCGTTTCGGATGGGGGGCAGATAGTCCCGGCCTGCCTGGGTCAACAGGATTCCCCTATTCACCCGCTCGAACAGCTTCACGCCAAGATGGTCCTCCAGGTTTCGCAGCATCTGGCTGACGGCTCCCGGCGTAACGCACAACTCTTCTGCTGCAAGTTTTACAGAGAGATGCCGAGCCGCGGATTCGAATGCTCGCAATGCGTTCAGCGATGGAAATTTTCGATGGTTCATTTAGAAAATCTAATGTGAATCTCGGAGAAAGACTGGTTTGTTAATGCAGCCAGATAGCCAATATAGTGCTTGCAGCGCATTTAGGCGTGCAGCCCATTGCTTTGATACCAATTAGCCAAACTATCGTGATGCGATTGAGGTTGGTGTGTTCAACGCTCATTGGGCCAACGACCGACGCCGCCCACGGAGATCAACATTGACCAACGAATCCATTGCATTGCACTACCTAGAACTCACGGAAGTCGCGGATCTGATCCGCAATCGCGACGTCTCTTCTCGAGAGGTGACGCAAGCGCAGCTCGACCGGATTGCCGCGCTGGATGGTGAGTTGCACAGCTACGCGCTGGTGATGGCGGATGCCGCGCTCGCCCAAGCGGACGTGGCCGACGCGGAAACGGCGGCCGGGCATAGCCGCGGGCCGCTCCATGGCGTTCCCATCGCGATCAAGGACCTCTGCCAGATCAAAGGCTTTCCGACGGGCGCCGGCATGGCGGTCCATCGGCATGTCGTTTCCGATGAAGACGCGACGGTTGTACGGCGCTTGAAGGAGGGCGGTGCGGTGTTGCTCGGCAAGCCTCAACTCACCGAGGGCGCCTATTCCGATCACCACCCATCCGTAACACCGCCCCGAAATCCGTGGAATGCCGACTACTGGCCCGGTATTTCCTCTAGCGGCTCGGGCGCGGCGACGGCGGCGGGTCTTTGCTACGGGTCGCTTGCGTCCGATACCGGGGGTTCCATCCGCTGGCCCGCGGCCGCCAATGGCGTGACGGGATTGAAGCCCACCTGGGGACGGGTCAGCCGTTACGGCGTTATCGAGCTGGCGCCTTCGCTGGACCATGTTGGAACAATGGCGCGCAGCGCCGTGGATGCGGGAACATTGCTCGGTGCAATAGCCGGCGGCGATCCAAACGACCCGACGGCGCTGCTGGATCCCGTGCCGGACTATCTGGCGACCATCATCGGGGATCTGCGTGGCCTGCGGATTGGCATCGATGCCGTCTGGAACAGCGACGATGTCGATGCCGGTACGCAGGCGGCCCTTGCTGAAGCTCTCACGGCATTCGCAGACCTTGGGGCTGAGATTGTCGACATAGAATTCCCGGACGTTACCCAGGCGGTCGCCGACTGGGTGCCGAACTGTGCGGTCGAGGCCGCCGTCGCACACAAGGCAACATACCCGGCGCACAAGGACCAATATGGCAGCGTGCTCGCCTCGGTCATCGAGGCGGGACATGCGGTCTCGGGCACGCAATATCAGGAGATATTGCTGCGGCGCATGGCGTTTCGTGGCCAAGTGGAAGCGCTCTTCGGCAAAATCGACCTGCTGCTGACGCCGGTTCAGCCATTCGCGCCGCTGACGCTCGCCACGGTTCAAACGCTCGGCGAACAACCGGGCCTGATCGCCAAGCTGCAACGATATACCTGCCCGTTCGATATGTCGGGCCATCCCACCCTGACCATGCCCGGCGGCTTCACTCAAGCGGGAATGCCGATCGGCTTCCAGCTCGTCGCCGGCCATCTCGGCGAGGCGAAATTGGTCCGAGCCGGTGCGGCGTTCCAGCGCGTTTCGACATGGCATCGCCGCCACCCGGTGGCGTGACATGACGACCACACCCACCAATCGCCTCTTTTACGGCTGGATCGTCGTCGCGGCAGCATTCGCCATCACCTTTGTCGGCTTCGGCAGCGCCTATACGTTCAGCGCCTTCGTTCCGTCGTTGCAACAGGACTTCGGGGCATCGCGGGGCTCGGTGTCGCTCGTCTTTTCTCTAGCGGGATTTCTGTATTTCGGTCTGGGCGTTGTGAGCGGCCCGTTGGCCGATCGGTGGGGCGCGCGGAGCCTTGCCATGCTAGGCATGGCCCTGGTCGGCGCTGGCCTTGCGCTCGCCAGCGTCGCGCGCACCATTCACGAAGTCTATGCCGCCTACGGGCTTGGTGTCGGTCTTGGCATCGGTTGCGCCTATGTGCCGGCCGTCGGGGCGGTCCAGCGCTGGTTCCTCAAGCGCCGAGGCTTCGCGTCCGGCATCGCGGTGAGCGGCATCGGCGTCGGGACACTCGTGATGCCGCCACTTGCCTCGTGGATGATCGACATGCTGGGTTGGCGGGGGGCTTATCTGGCGCTGGGCGGCCTCGCCGCGATGATCGGTGTCGGCATGTCCTGGCTTATTGCGAATGATCCTCGCGACAAAGGAACCGGACCTGACGGGGTTCCCCTTGTGGTCAATCAACCTGGAGCGGCCCGTATCGGAGCTTCGGTCGGTGAAGCGGTCAGATCCCCGCAATTCGCCGCGCTATATTCGGCCTGCCTGATCTGCTCGTTCGGCGTTTTCGTGCCTTTCGTGCATCTCGTGCCCTATGCGCAAGATCATCACATCGACCAATCCGCCGCCGTGCTGCTACTCGGCGTCATCGGTGTTGGCAGCACGCTGGGGCGCTTCTTCCTCGGCGGCCTAGCCGATCGGGTCGGACGCCAATCGTTCCTTCTGATGATGTTCATCGGGATGGCTGCCGCGCTCGCGATCTGGGCTATTGCATCCAGCTTCTGGCCACTCGCATTCTTTGCTTTGCTCTTTGGTCTCTTTTATGGCGGCTGGGTGGCGATCCTGCCCGCCGTGGTCATGGATCACTTTGGCGGACGCAATGTCAGCGGCATCATCGGAATTCTCTACACCAGCGTGGCGATCGGTACCTTGATCGGCCCCACCGCTGCCGGCTTCATCTTCGATATGAGCCACAGCTACACGCTACCCATCCTCGTGAGCGTGGCCGCGAACGTCATCGCAGCAATCGTGGTGGCGACGTTCGCCTTGAAGAAGCCAGTGAAAATCGCGTTGGAGAAAGCATCACGATGAAAGCACCAACATTTGTTCGCAGCGTAGAAGCGTTTAGTCGGGTGCTCCTCTCCTGCGAATCCCTGCCGTTTCGGATCTGTCCCTTCAAGCTACCCGCGAGCCACTTCCGACACTGACGGCGGATGGCTGCATTGACCCGCTTGCTCTTCGTGTCTGATCCCTCGCTCGCTGAATCTTAAGTAGCTGTAAACTATAGGTTTTGTCTTAACGAATTGGATTTCCAGATGGAAACGAAGCGGGCCCCGAGTGTAGCTATGGTGTCGTTAGGGTGCCCCAAAGCCCTGGTCGACTCCGAACGCATCCTGACCCAGCTGCGCACCGAAGGCTACGAAATCACGCCGGAATACGACGGTGCCGACGTGGTCGTCGTGAACACCTGTGGCTTTATCGACAGCGCCAAGGCCGAGTCGCTGGAAGCCATCGGCGAGGCCCTTGCCGAAAACGGCAAGGTCATCGTGACCGGCTGCATGGGCGTCGAGGAATCGGTGATCCGCGACGTGCATCCCAGCGTGCTGTCGGTGACCGGCCCCCAGCAATATGAAGAGGTCGTGCGCGCCGTGCACAGCGCAGCGCCCCCGCGCACCGACCACAACCCCTACGTGGACCTCGTGCCGCCGCAGGGCGTCAAACTCACGCCGCGCCACTACGCCTACCTGAAGATCTCCGAAGGCTGCAATCATCGCTGCAGCTTCTGCATCATCCCCTCGATGCGCGGCGACCTGGTCAGCCGTCCCGTGGGCGACGTGCTGAACGAAGCCGAGCGCCTGGTGAAGGCGGGCGTCAAGGAATTGCTGGTGATCTCGCAGGACACCAGTGCATACGGCGTGGACATGAAGTACCGCAGCGGCTTCTGGAACGGCCGCCCGGTCAAGACGCGCATGACCGAGCTCTGTATGGCCTTGTCCGAAATGGGCGTCTGGACGCGTCTGCACTACGTGTATCCGTACCCGCACGTGGACGAAGTGATCCCGCTGATGGCCGAGGGCAAGATCCTGCCCTATCTGGACATCCCGTTCCAGCACGCCAGCCCGCGCATCCTGAAGCTGATGAAGCGCCCGGCCTTCGAGGACAAGACGCTGGCGCGCATCAAGCGCTGGCGCGAAATCTGTCCGGACCTGACGATCCGCTCGACCTTCATCGTGGGCTTTCCCGGCGAAACCGAGGAAGACTTCCAGTATCTGCTGGACTGGATGCAGGAAGCGCAACTCGATCGCGTGGGCTGTTTCCAGTATTCGCCCGTCGAAGGCGCGCCCGCCAACCTGCTGGACGATCCGGTGCCGGATGACGTCAAACAGGACCGCTGGGAACGCTTCATGGCGCTGCAGCAGACCATCTCGGCCGAGCGCCTGGCGCTCAAGGTGGGCCGCGAGATCGACGTGCTGATCGACGAGGTCGACGAAGACGGCGCCGTGGGCCGCAGCGCCGCCGACGCGCCCGAGATCGACGGCTGCGTCTACGTCAGTTCGGACAAGCCCCTGCAACCGGGCGACATGGTGCGCGTGCGCGTCACCGATTCCGACGAATACGACCTGTGGGCCGACGTGGTCTGATTCAGGGCCACTTCGGACAAACGCCGTCCGGCGCATCGCGCGCCGGACGGCGTTTTGCTTTGATGACTTAAGGCCGCATCACTTTTCCAGGAAGTCCGACAGGTCGTCGGCATGTTCCTCTTCGACCGCCAGGATTTCCTCGAGCAGACGGCGCGTGGTGGAATCCTGCTCGCCGATGTACTCGATCATCTGGCGATAGCTATCGATGGCGATCCGCTCGGCGATCAGGTTTTCCTTGATCATCTCTTCCAGCGTGTTGCCTTCGACATATTCCGAGTGGCTGCGTTCCAGCAGCCCCTTGGGCGACAGGTCCGGCTCGCCGCCCAGCTGCACGATACGCTCGGCCAGCTTGTCGGCGTGCTCCTGTTCCTGCGTCGCATGTTCGGCGAATTCCGCGGCGACGGGTTCTGCATTCAGGCCGCGGGCCATGAAGTAGTGGCGCTTGTAGCGCAGCACACAGACCACTTCGGTCGCCAGCGCTTCATTCAACAGCTTGAGCACGGTTTCACGGTCTGCGCGATAGGTGTCGGTGACGGCTCCGGACTCGATGTCCTTGCGCGCCTTGGCGCGGATCGCCTGCACGTCCATGTTGAACGGACGATTCGTTTGCTGCGGGGTGCGGGTTGCTTGTTCCATATCGTTAGCTCCTCTAGTCAGTGAAAGCAGCACGACGCTGGACTTCCAGTCGTTTTCGCAATATTCAGTCTACCGGCCATGCCGGAACATGCTGTGTCCAAACATTGCCCGTGCGCCGCGGCCTGGCCGCGCCGGCCGCAAAAAGGCTCCTGCGCAACCTTGCGTAAACTATCGGCTTCGCGAAAGGCATCGTGACGCAATCTGTAACGCGGCCGGCAATTTCCCACCGTTTTTATGACTCTGAAGAATATCTGCGTGTATTGCGGCTCCAACCCGGGCACGCGCCCGGACTACGTCGAACAGGCCCGCGTGCTGGCACGCGAACTCGTCAAGCGCGACCTGGGCCTGGTGTACGGCGGATCGATCGTCGGCATCATGGGCGTGGTGGCCAATGAAGTGCTGGCCGGCGGCGGCCGCGTGATCGGCGTGATTCCCGAGCTGCTCCTGAAGAAAGAACAGGCGCACCTCGGGCTGACCGAGCTGCACATGGTGCAGAACATGCACGAGCGCAAGGCCATGATGATGGAGAAGTCCGACGGCTTCATCGCCCTGCCCGGCGGCGCCGGCACGCTGGAAGAGTTCTTCGAGGTCTGGACCTGGGCGCAGTTGAACATGCACCAGAAACCCTGCGGATTGCTGAACGTCGCCGGGTACTACGATGCCCTGATGCAATTCATCGACCACACCGTGGAAGAAGCATTCATCCGTCCCCAGCATCGAGACATGCTGGTGGTGGAAGAAGACCCCGCCTTGCTGCTGGATCGCTACGCCATTTACGAGCCGCCCAACGTCTCGAAATGGTTCGATCCGGTCAGAAAGCCCTGACACCGACGCTTGAGACCTGAACGGAAGCCCCTCGCAATGCCCACCGATTCGTTGTTCCCCGCCTGCACCGAGTCCGTATTGCGCGACTATTTTCACGCGAAGGACGAGAACCGCCCGCATTACATGGCCCGCGCCTTTGCGTCCGACGCCGTGCTGAAGATGGCCCTGCGCACGCAGGCCATCGCCTTTCCGCCCGAATCGCATGGCCTGACCGCCATCACCGACACGCTGGTGCGCAAATTCGGCCAGACCTACGACAACGTCTACACCTATTACCTGTCGCGCCCGGCCGCCGACACGCGACTGTCCGAATACCACTGCGACTGGCTGGTCGGCATGACGGAAAAAGCCACCGGCAACGTGCGCGTGGGCTGTGGCCGCTACGACTGGGAGTTTCAGCCCGACCCGTATCGCGCCAAACGCCTGACCATCACGATCGAAACCATGGTGAGCCTGCCGCCCGACAATACGGCCGCGGTGTTCGGCTGGCTGCTGGCCCTGGACTACCCCTGGACCAGCGCGGCGCGCGTGGTCGCCGGCGCCCCGCCGCTTGAAGACCTGGCGCCGGTCGTGCACTATCTTCTTCACCCGCACGGCGTGTAGGGCTCGCGCAAGGCGCCTGTGGAACGGGCGCCCTTGCCCGGCCTGCCGGCACTGGATTCCAAGAATTGAAATACGACATTGCAGCCTTCGACTTTGACGGAACCCTGGCAGACACCATGCCGTGGTTCAACTCCATCCTCAACACCGTCGCGGACAAATACAACTTCCGCCAGATCGATGCGGCCGAGCGCGAGCAACTGCGCAGCCGTGATGCGATGGAGATCCTGAAGTACCTGAACATCCCGCTGTGGAAGCTGCCCGCGATCATGACGCACGTGCGCACGCTGATGCAGGACATCGATCCCAGCGTCCAGTTGTTCGACGGCATCCCCGACGCGCTGTCCCGCCTGAAGGCGGGCGGCCTGCGCCTGGCAGTGGTCAGCTCCAACTCCGTCGAGAACGTGCGGCGCGTGCTGGGCGAAGAAACCGCCGCGCTCTTTGACGACTACGAATGCGGCACCGACCTGTTCGGCAAGGCCGCCAAGATCGACCGACTGCTCAAGCAGCACGGCACCGCGCCGGAGCGCTTTCTGCTGGTGGGCGACGAAATGCGCGACATCGACGCGGCCCGCAAGGCGGGCGTGCGCGTCGGATCGGTCGCCTGGGGCTACAACCACCCGGACGCCCTGCGCGGCCGCGGCCCCGATGAACTCTTCCTGACGGTCGAAGACCTTCCCAACGCACTGGCGTAACGCCCAGATCCCATGCACACCGATCCCGCCCACCTGATTACCGACGCCGACGCCCTGCAAGCGCTTTACGGTTCGCCCGGCGAAGCCTCCCTGAAAAAGGAGGTGGACCATGTGCATCCGCACTACCGCGCGTTCATCGAGGCCGCGCCCTTTGCATTGCTGGCGACCGCGGGCCCGGACGGATTGGACGCCTCGCCGCGAGGCGATCCCGCCGGCTTCGTCGTAGTGGAAGACGAAAAGACGCTGCTGTTGCCCGACCGCCGCGGCAACAACCGCGTGGACAGCCTGCTCAACGTCATCGCCGATCCGCGCGTGGCTCTGCTGTTCCTGGTGCCGGGCGTGGGCGAAACGCTGCGCGTGAACGGCGAGGCGCGCATCAGCGTCGACCCCGCGCTGCTGGCGCGCTTCGAGATGGACGGCAAGCTGCCGCGCTCGGTGCTGATCGTCGACGTGCACAAGGTCTACTTCCAGTGCTCGCGCGCGCTGCTGCGCTCGCGCCTGTGGGACCCGGCGACGCAGATTCCTCGCACCGCGCTGCCCAGCGTCGGCCGGATGCTTTCCGACCTGACGTCCGGCACCTTCGACGGCGTGGCCTACGACCGCGACCTGCCCGCCCGCGTGGCCGGTTCGCTCTACTGAATCCCGAGGCGCGCATGGCACGCAACGTCGAAATCAAGGCGCGGGTCGACAGCCTGGACGCCATCGAACACCTGGCCGCGGCGCTGTCCGGCAAGGAACCGGCGTTCATCGACCAGGACGACACGTTCTTCACGTGCGCCAATGGCCGCCTGAAACTGCGCGCCTTCGCGGATGGCTCGGGCGAGCTGATCTTCTATCAGCGCGCCGACGACAGCGGTCCCAAGGAAAGCTTCTACGTCATCTCGCCCACGGACGCCCCCGACACCCTGCGAGAGGCGTTAACGCACGCCTACGGCGTGATCGGCCGCGTAAGAAAGCACCGCACGGTATTCATGTCCGGACGCACCCGCATCCATCTGGACCGGGTCGAAGGCCTGGGCGAATTCCTGGAACTGGAAGTGGTGCTGCGCGAGGACGAAACCGACGAGGCAGGCATGGAAGAAGCCCGCACGCTGATGGCCGGGCTGGGCGTCGCGCCCGCGCAGTTGCTGTCGGGCGCCTACATGGATCTGCTGGCGGCGCGCCGCGAGGGCTGATCCCTCGCGCGCCGCCGGTGTGATCCGTGTCGGGACGGGTTCAGGCCGGCTGCCAGCCGCGCACGAACACATCCACGGATTGGCGCTTGCCGCCCGCCTTTTGCAGCTCCAGCAGGCGCAGCACGCCCTGGCCGGTGGCGATGTCGATGCCGGTTGCATCGGCGCGCAGCACGCTGCCGGGCGCGGCCGTCGTGGCCTCGTCCAGCGCCTCGGCGCGCCAGACCTTCACCGCGTCGGGCAATCCCGGCAGGCGGATGCTGGCGCCGGGTACCGGATTGAACGCACGCACGCGGCGCGCCAGCAGTTCGGCGGGTTGCGTGCCATCGAGCGCGGCCTCGGCCTTGTCCAGCTTGGCCGCGTAGGTCACGCCCTCTTCCGGCTGCTTGCGCGCGGTCAGGCCGCCCTTGGCCAACGCCTCCAGCGCTTCGACGATCGCTTCGCCGCCGGCTAGCGCCAGCGCGTCATGCAACTGCGCCGCATTGGTTTCATCGGAGATCGGCACGATGCGTTCGAGCAGCATGTCGCCCGTGTCCAGACCCTGGTCCATCTGCATGATGGTGACGCCGGTGCGCGCATCGCCCGCCTCGATCGCGCGCTGGATCGGCGCCGCGCCGCGCCAGCGCGGCAGGAGGCTGGCGTGAATGTTCAGGCAGCCCAGGCGCGGCAGGTCCAGCACCCATTGCGGCAGGATCAATCCGTACGCGGCCACCACCATGACATCGGGCGCCACGCTTTCCAGCAGGGCGCGCGCCTCGGCGGCCTCGTCGGGATAGCGGCCATCCAGGCGCAGGCTGCGCGGCTGGGCGACGGCGATGCCGGCGTCCAGCGCGGCCTGCTTGACCGGGCTGGGCGTGAGCTTCAGGCCCCGCCCCGCCGGCCGGTCCGGCTGCGTCATGACCAAGGGAATTTCGTGGCCGGCCGCCCGCAGGGCGTCGAACGCGATACGGGCGAATTCCGGGGTGCCGGCAAATACGATGCGCATGAAGTGGACTGCTGAAGAGATGAACGGAGGCGGCAGGGCAAAGACGGGCCGAAGTCCGGCCCGGGGTCAGGCGCGCAGCGCTTCCCGCTCGGCCTTCTTGAGCCTTGTCTTGATGCGATTCTGCTTGAGGTTCGACAGGTATTCGACGAACACCTTGCCTTCCAGGTGATCCAGCTCGTGCTGCACGCACACGGCCAGGAGGCCGTCGGCTTCGAACTCGAACGGCTTGCCGTCGATGTCCAGCGCCTTGCAGCGGATGCGCGACGCGCGTTCCACTTCGTCGTAGACGCCGGGAACAGACAGACAGCCTTCTTCGTAGATCTTGTAGTCGTCGCTGCGCCAGGTGATCTCGGGATTGATCAGGGTCAGCAGCGAATTGCTGTCCTCGGACACGTCGATCACGACGACGCGCTCATGCACGTCGACCTGGGTCGCGGCTAGACCCACACCCGGCGCGTCGTACATGGTTTCGGCCATGTCGCGCACGAGTTGGCGGATGCGGTCGTCGACCTCGGCAACCGGCTTGGCCTTTTTGTGCAAGCGCGGGTCCGGGTAGCGAAGGATGGGAAGTAAAGCCATTGAAAGGGGATCGCCAGTAGTGATGCGTAGGCGAGAGTTTAATCCATTAGAGTCTTGATTTCTAATAGCTTTCGGCTAATCCAGGGATTGTGGACATTGCTGCGGCACCATTTTTCGGTGCGTTCTCTCCGCTGGCTCGGTGCGCGCATATCCGTCCACCCCGCGCCCGCGGCCACGCGCGGCGCATGCGACACTCTCGGACCCCCGACGCTTTTTCCGCGCCCTTTCCGCCCGTTTCATGCCGCTGACGCAATCTTCCGAAGAACTCGCCGCCTGGCTGCGCTTGTCCCTCGAACCCAACATCGGTTCGGCCACCGCCTGCATGCTGCTGAGCGCGCTGGGTCTGCCCGACCAGATCTATGCGCAACGCGCCACGGCGCTTGCGCGGCACCTGCCCGAAGCGCTGGCGCGCCAACTGGCCGCGCCCATGCCGGCCGACATGGCGGAACAGGTGGAGCGCGCGCTGGAATGGGTGCAGGCGCCCGGCCGCCACATCCTCACGCTGGCCGATCCCACCTATCCGCAAAGCCTGCTGACCATCGCCGACCCGCCGATCCTGCTCTACGTCGCGGGCGACCCGGCCTTTCTGCAAGGCCCGTCGCTGGCGGTCGTTGGGGCGCGCAACGCCACGCCCGGCGGGCAGGAAAACGCGCGCGCCTTTGCGCGGCACCTTGCCGGCGCGGGCTGGCGCGTCGTCAGTGGCCTGGCGCTGGGCATCGATGCGGCGGCGCATGAAGGCGCGCTGGACGCGGGTCCTCAGGGTGCCGGCACGGTGGCGGTCATGGGAACAGGCATCGACCGCATCTATCCGGCCAGCCATCGCGATCTGGCGCATCGCATCGCCGCGCACGGTGCGCTCGTGTCGGAGCTGCCGCTGGGCACGGGCGCGCGGCCGCAGCACTTTCCCAAGCGCAATCGCATCGTGGCGGGCCTCGCGCGCGGCGTGCTGGTGGTGGAAGCGGCCAAGCAGAGCGGATCGCTGATCACGGCGCGGCTTGCCGGTGAATGCGGCCGCGAGGTCTTCGCCATCCCGGGCTCGATTCATTCGCCGCTGTCGCGCGGCTGCCATGCCCTGATCCGCCAGGGCGCCAAGCTGGTCGAGACGGCCATGGACATCACGGATGAATTGGGCGGCGGGCCCACGCCGTCGCAGCCCGCCCGCAAGGACGCGCCCGCCGCGCTCCCCTCACATCCCGTGCTGGAAGCGTTGGGCTTCGACCCGCTGCACCTGGATGCCATCCAGACGCGCTGCGGGCTGGAAACGGCCGCCCTGCAGACGCAACTGGTCGAACTGGAATTGCAGGGCCGCATCGCCCGCCTGGATGACGGCCGCTACCAGCGTTTGCACTAGCACCGCAGCGGGGTCAGATGCGATGGCGCTAATATGTTCGGCAGCGCCGCAGTCTTGTAGCGCCGGTCACCCAATACCGATACAGGAAGAGACATGGCATTGCCCTCCCGCGTGAAGATCGTCGAGGTATCGCCTCGCGATGGTCTGCAGAACGAAAAGGAATTCGTCCCCACCGACATCAAGGTGGAACTGGTCAACCGCCTGGCTGCCGCGGGCTTCCCCAATGTGGAAGCCGCGTCGTTCGTGTCGCCCAAATGGGTGCCGCAGATGGCCGACGGCGCCGACGTGATGGCACGCATCGAGCGCCGGCCCGGCACCATCTACTCGGTGCTGACGCCGAACATGAAGGGCTTTGAAGGGGCGCTGGCCGCCCGCGCTGACGAGATCGTGATCTTCGGCGCCGCCAGCGAGGCCTTTTCCCAGAAGAACATCAACTGCTCCATCGCCGAATCCATCGCGCGCTTCGAACCCGTGGTGCAGGCCGCGCGCGAAGCCGGCATCCGCGTGCGCGGCAGCATCAGCTGCGCGCTGGGCTGTCCCTACCAGGGCGAAGTCCCCGTTGAAGCCGTGGTCGACGTGGCGCAACGCTACCTGGCGATGCAGGTCGACGAGATCGACGTGGCCGACACCATCGGCGTGGGCACCCCCAAGCGCGTGCGCGAAGTCATGGCCGCCGTCACGCGCGTCGTAGACCCGGCGCGCATCTCCGGTCATTTCCACGACACCTATGGCCAGGCGCTGGCCAACATCCTGGCGGCGCTGGAAACCGACATCTCCATCTTCCACACCTCGGTGTCCGGCCTGGGCGGCTGCCCCTACGCAAAGGGCGCCACCGGCAACGTCGCGACGGAAGACGTGCTGTACATGCTGCGCGGCCTGGACATCGACACCGGCGTGGACTTCGACGCCGTGGTCGACATCGGGCAATGGATGTCGGGGCACCTGAACCGCAAGGGTTCCAGCCGCGCCGGCAACGCCATTGCCGCCAAGCGCGCGGCTTGATCACCGCCGCATGACCCGCACCGCATGACCACTCAGAATGCCCCCAACGCGCCCGAAGACCTCGCGGCGCTGCTCCGCGACATCGGCCCGCTGCCCCTGTCGGGCCAGGCCTGGCCGGACTGGGTGCGCATCCTGACGTGGGTGTTGCTTGCCGTGCTGGGCGTGCAGGTCGTCACCACCGCGATCCGCGCGCCCTCGCAGCCTTTCGACACGCTATTGGCGGTCGCCGTGGTGCTGTGCTTCGTGGCGCTGCTGTTCGTGTCGTGGCACATGCAGACGTCGATCACCACGATCGACGATCACGGCATCAGCCAGACCTGGTTCACTCGGCGCGAAGTGGCCTGGGAAGACGTGCGCTTCGCGCGGTTTGTGCCGATGGTGTTTTCGAAGCGGCTCGTCGTGTTCACGCACCGGGGGAAGCCGGTGATTTTTCAGGGCGGGACGCGGGAATTGCGCGGGGCGTTTGTGAAGATCGCGCAGGTGTATCGGCGCGGTTAGTCAAACTCTGCGTGTCTGACACCTCGTGTGTCTGACACCAGCCATATCTAAACAACCGTCAAGACAAAGACGACCGTCAACACCATGACGACCGTCCAAAGTTAGCCGGTGTCAGACACACGAGGTGTCAGACACGCGGGGTTATCTGATTGGCAACGCGTACATCAACCCGCCTTGCGTCCACTGCGCATTCAACCCGCGCTTGATCTTCAGCGGACTTCCCTCACCCACATTCCGCTCAAAGCTCTCGCCGTAGTTGCCCACCTGCTTGACGATGTTGTATGCCCACTTTTCGTCCAGTCCCAGGTTGGCGCCGCTGCCGGGCGTGACACCCAGGATGCGCTTGATGTTGGGATTGGCGCTCTTGGCCTGTTCGTCCACGTTCTTGGACGTCACGCCGTATTCCTCGGCTTCGATCATGGCCGACAGCGACCAGCGCACGATGTTCAGCCACGCGTCGTCGCCCTGGCGCACGAACGGGCCCAGCGGTTCCTTGGAGATGATCTCGGGCAGCACGACGTAGTCGTCGGGATTCTGCAGCTTGGAAATACGGATCGACGCCAAGCCCGATGCATCGGTCGAGAACACGTCGCAGCGGCCGGACGCGAACGCGTTGACGACTTCGTTGAAGGTCTCGATGACGACCGGCTTGTACGACACGTTGTTGGCGCGCGCCCAATCGGCCAGGGTGTTCTCGTTGGACGTGCCGGTCTGCAGGCAGACCGTGGCGCCGTTGATTTCCTTGGCGCTCTTCACGCCCAGCGACTTGGGCACCAGGAAGCCCTGGCCGTCGTAGAAGTTGATGCCGGCGTGGATGATGCCCAGCGCCGTGTCGCGTTGCTGCGTCACGGTGGTGTTGCGCGTCAGCACGTCGACTTCGCCGGATTGCAACGCGGTGAAACGTTGCTGCGAATTGAGCGGCACCACCTTGATCTTGTTTGCGTCGCCGAAAACCGCGGCGGCGATGGCGCGGCACAGGTCCACGTCCAGGCCCTGCCATTTGCCTTGCGCGTCAGGGGCGGAAAAGCCCGCAAAGCCCGTGGTCGTGCCGCAAGCCACGGCGCCGCGCTGCTTCACGACGTCCAGCGTTGCCGCCTGCGCGCCCTGCGCCGCCGCCATCAAGAGCGCCGCGCCCACCAACCCTTTTGCAATGTTCATGACCTGGATTCCTTTCTGCTACCGGGCGCGAAAGCGCGCCAAGGCAAGAAGCTTATAGACATGAAGCGCCCCAGCCAAATAACGAGCGCTTATTTAGGTATGCCGCCGGCGGGCGCCGGCGGCCTGCGCAGAAAGGATAGCAATGCGGGGCGGGCGTGACGCTGCGCGCCGTCAAGCCGCCAGCGAGATCGATACCGGTTCGTTGGCCTGGCAGGCGTCCAGCGCGCGGCCCAGGCGGACCATGCCTTGCGCAATCTGGCTTTCGTTCATGGTGGCAAACGACATGCGCATGGCGAACAGATCGGCCTGCGCCGCGTCGGCGTAAAACGCCTTGCCCGGCACGTAGACCACCTCGTGCTCGATGGCGTAGGGCAACAGGCGCGTCGCATCCACGTCGCCCGTCAGCCGCGCCCAGAAGAACATGCCGCCCTCGGGCTTGCTGAAGGTGATGCGGCCGTCCAGTTCCCGCGCCAGCGAGTCAGCCATGGCGGCGCAGCGCAGGCCATAGGCGGCGCGGATGCGCGGCACGTGTTCGTCGTAACGGCCGTTGGCCAGATACTGGGCGACGATTTCCTGGATCCAGGCCGAGGACGCCATGTCGTCGGCCGCCTTGGCGCCGACGCAACGGCGGCGGATCTCGGGCGGCGCGACCAGCCAGCCGATACGCAGCGCGGGCGCCATCGTCTTGGACATGCTGGCCATGTACACCGCCCAGTGGCGGGCCTCGCCCTCGGCCAGCGCCGCGATGGGCGGCACGGCTTCACCGGCAAAGCGCAGTTCGCTGTAGGGGTCGTCCTCGACGATCAGGAAGCGATGCTTGACCGCCAGCTCCAGCAAGCGCAGCCGGCGCTCGCGCGTCAGGGTGGCGCCGCAGGGATTCGAGAACGAGGCGACGACGCAGACCATCTTGGGTTTCACGCGCGCGGCCAGTTCGTCCAGCGCGTCCACGTCGATGCCGTCGGGTCCGGACGGCACGGTGTGCACCGTGGCGCCCGTGTAACGCAAGGCCTGCACGGAGTTCGGGAAGGCCGGCGATTCGATGATGGCGTGATCGCCCGGCTGCAGCATCACGCGGGTCAGGAGCGCCAGCGCCTGCTGCGAGCCCCCCGTCACGACCAGTTCCGTGTCGGCATTGCAGTGCAGGCCCCGCGCCGCGGACAGGCGCGCCAGCTCATGCCGCAGGCTGGCCTGTCCGTCGATGTTGGAATACTGCAGGCAGGCGCCCAGCCGGGCCGTGACCTGCGACGAAGCGATCGACAGCCCGTCCACGTCGAACAATTCCTGGGCCGGATAGCCGCCGGCAAGCGAAATGGTGCCCGGACGCATGGCGTAGGGCATGAGCGATCGGATGGGCGAGGCGGGGGGATTCAGGAACGGCGTGGCAAAGACGTATTCGGGCGCTGCACTGGACATGGCGAAGGGCTTGGTAGGAGGGGGGAACGTGTCGCCCGAATGGGCGGCGCCGGACGGCATAGAACTTTGAAATATAAACAAATCTCCGCAAATTCTAAGCCTGCCGATCAGACAGGGTCAACGGCGGGGTTCAAGGCGCCGGACACCCGTGCTGCGGCAGGCCCGGAACACGTCCTACACTATGGGACTTCCTGTTTTTGCCAGAGAGCTGCATGACCGCCGAAGACACCATGGCCGGGCGCCTCGCCCAGATCCAGCAACGCATCCGAGAGGCCTGCGAGCGCGCGGGCCGCGATCCCGGCAGCGTGACCCTGCTGCCCGTCAGCAAGACCTTCGGCGAGGACGCGATCCGCGAGGCGATGGCGCTGGGCCTGACGCGCTTTGGCGAAAACAAGACGCAGGAGATCCGCCAGAAGGCCGTCGCGCTGGAAGGACTGGGTCTGCAATGGGTGCTGATCGGCCACCTGCAGACCAACAAGGCCAAGGACGCCGCCCGCGACGCCGCGGAAGTGCAATCCCTGGACCGCGTGGACCTGGCCGACGCCCTGCACCGGCGTCTGCAAAATGAGGGTCGCACCCTGGACGTGCTGGTGCAGGTCAAGACTTCGTCCGAACCCAGCAAATTCGGCATGGAGCCCGAGGAGGTTTCGCCGTTCCTGCGCCGCATTGCCTCGGAGTATCCGACGCTGCGCGTGCAGGGCCTGATGACCCTCGCGGTCAACTCGCCCGATCCCGATGAAGTCCGCGCCTGCTTTCGCGCGCTGCGCGAGCTGCGCGATGGGCTGGTTCAAGAAAACATTCCCGGCGTGGCGCTGGACCGCCTGTCGATGGGCATGAGCGGCGACTTCGAACTGGCCATCGAGGAAGGCTCGACGGAAGTCCGCATCGGTTCGGCCATCTTTGGCGCGCGGCACTATCCGGATCCGCAATGACGCGGACTCGTGCGGACTGACGCGGACTTGTAGCGGCTGCAATAGGCGGGCGCGCGGCGGTTTGAGGGGGCCCAATTCACGGGCCCCTTTTTGCGTAGGCGCAAGGCATAATAGCGACGCAAAAAAATGCGGCGCTAGTTGACGTCGATCAACACGCGGACGCCGCGCTCACGATACCCCGCACGAGGAGACACTTCATGCACAAGCAAGCAAAGCGCCTGCTGGCGCTTGCCGCCCTGTCGCTGGCCGCCACCGCGGCTTCAGCCCAATCCTGGCCCACGCAACCGGTCCGCTGGATCGTTCCCTACCCCGCCGGCGGCGGCACCGACGTGGTCGCACGCACGGTCGCGAGCAGCCTGGAAAAGACGCTGGGGCAGACCATCGTGGTCGAGAACCGTCCGGGCGCCGGCACCATCATCGGCGCCACGGCCATTGCCCAGGCGGAACCGAACGGCTACCTGGTCGGCACCGCCGATTCGGGCACGCTTGCCTTCAATTCGTCGCTGTACGCCAAGCTGTCGTACGACCCCGCCAAGTTCACCTACATCGGCGGCATCGCCAAGTTCCCGCTGCTGCTGGCCGTGAACGTCAACTCGCCGTACAAGACGGTCGAAGACGTGCTCGCCGCGGCCAAGAAGGAACCGGGCAAGCTGACGTCGGCCTCCGCCGGCGCGGGTTCGCCGCATCACCTGGCGCTGGAACTCTTCAAGCAGCGCACCGGCGCCAACGTGCTGCACGTCCCCTACAAGGGCGCCGCGCCCGCCATCCAGGATCTGCTGGGCGGCCAGGTGGACATGATGTTCATCGACCTGGGCTCGGGCCTGCCCAACGTCAAGGCCGGTAAGCTGCGCGTCCTGGCCGCCGCCACGCCCGAACGCGTGACGGTGCTGCCGGATGTGCCGACGATGGCCGAACAGGGCGTCTCCAATTTCACGGCGTATGCCTGGCAAGGCCTGGTCGGCCCGGCCGGTCTGCCTGAAGCGGTGGTGAAGAAGCTGTCCGCGGATCTGGACGCCACGCTCAAGTCGCCCGCGGTGTCGCAGAAGATGCTGGACATGGGCGTCATCCCCATGCCGATGTCGGCGCAGGACTTCAAGACGTATGCCGATCAGGAGCGCAGCGCCTGGGCGGACGTCATCAAGAAGGCGAACATCAAGCTGGAGTGATCGCGCTGGCGTCACGCAGCAATGGGAAAGCCGCGGTCATCAGACCGCGGCTTTTTTCATGGGCATGCTTGGGACGGTGTCAGACACCCAGCGGCGTGCTTCGGGCGGTGTCAGACACCCGACGGAGATGGTCGTCAGCTTGCAGCCGTATCTCATCGGGTGTCTGACACCTGGGTCATCTCAACGGGTGTCTGACACCTGGGTCAGCGCCTATTGGCGTCCTGACAGACGGATCACCCCGCCACGACCGGGATCTGCCGGGGCTGCGCCTCGCGCACGCGGGGGATGCGCAGCGTCAGAAGGCCCTGCTTCAGGCTGGCGCTGATCTGCGCGCGGTCGAACTCCTGTCCCAACCGGAACGACCGGCGAAAGAGCGGCGCGCGCATTTCGCCCAGCACCAGCCGCAGGTCGCCGGGCGTCTCGACCG
>NZ_DAMCTG010000077.1:0-26118 GCF_032113835.1 Achromobacter sp.
CCGTCGCCGATGTTGTCCATCGACTGGCCGTCGGCAAAGAAGATGGCGTCGAGCTTGCCGCGCTCGGCCGTGCGGGCCAGGCTTTCGTAGTAGCTGATGTCGCCCAGCCGCTCGGCCGCCGAGTCCGGATGGCGCCAGGCCGCGCGATGGTGGCCGCAGCCGAAAATGAACAGGTTCAAATGCATCATGGCGATCAGCTCGTCGATTGCGTCAACAGTTGCGTCATCAGTTGCCTCAACAATTGCCGCGTCCGGCACGCCCGCGGGTGCCGCAAGCGGGCGAACTTAGCATAAAACCGCATGGCGGGCGGCGGTCGGCGGGGACGGAACTTCCCCCGCCATGCGTTGACATCGTCGCGCCGCTCTCCTAACCTTGCGGCAATTCCTGGGGGAGCCCTGTACGGGCTGAGATTCCGCGTCAACGCGGTAACCCTTTGAACCTGATCCGGGTAATGCCGGCGAAGGGAAGGACTCCGCAAGTCTCTCGCGCGCCCTCCCTGATTCCATTCATCTTGCGGCCTCCCTGACGGCGGGCCGCCGCGTTACGCGTCCGGCCCCAGGCCGCCCGCGGGAGGACCGACCTTCATGTTGACCCAAACCACCGCCCTGATATGGCTGCTGCTGTTCTCGGGCGGCTTCGCCGTGGCCAGCGTGCTGTACACCCGGCGCAAGCGTGGGACCCTGGAAGACTACATCGTCGCCCGTAACAGCCAGGGGTCGTTTGGCACGATCCTCACGCTGATGGCGTCCACGCTGGGCGCCTGGATTCTCTTTTCGCCCGCGCAGGCCGCAACGTGGGGCGGGCTGGCCGCCGTGATCGGCTACGCGCTCGGATCGATGTCGCCGCGCCTGGTCATGATTCCGCTGGGACGGCGCATGCGCGAACTGATCCCGCACGGCCACACGCTGACCGAATTCCTGATGGCGCGTTACGGCCGGCCCATGTATGGCCTGGCGCTTTTCATCATGCTGTTCTACCTGTTCATCGCGCTGTCGGCAGAGGTCACGGCGATTGCCAAGCTGGTCGCGATGCTGGCCCCCGTGCCTCTGTGGGCCACCGCGGCCATCGTGATGGGGACGACCTTGCTCTACACCACCTACGGCGGCCTGCGCTCGTCCATCTTCACCGATCAGGTGCAGATGATGATCATCGTCCCGCTGCTGGTGGTGCTGTGCGTGGTCGGCTGGCAGGCGGCAGGCGGCGCATTGCCCACCATCGAAGCGCTGCAGGCCAAGGCTCCGCAGTTGCTGGATCTGACCGACCCGGTAGGCGTGAAGGCCGGACTCACGTTCTTTGTCGCCATTCTGTTGACCGGCATTTTCCACCAAGGCAACTGGCAACGCATCTACGCCGCGCGCGACACCCGCACCATGCGCAACGGCTTTCTGCTGGGCGGCGTGCTGGTGGCGCCATTCATCTTTTTGATGGGCCTGTTCGGCCTGGCCTTCGTCGGTCTGGCGCCCGAGGGCGACAGCTCGATCGCGCTGTTCAGCGTCATCATGCCGCACGCCCCGGCGTGGTTCGTCATCGCCCTGATTCCGCTGGGCCTGTCCCTGGTCATGAGCACCGCCGACACCGCCATCAGCGCGGTGTCCAGCATCATCGCGGTAGACCTGCGCCGCCTGTTGCCCAACGCCGACGGCGCCACCATGAAGCGCCTGGCGCGCTGGCTGGTGCTGCTGATGGCGATCCCCGTGATGATCGTGGCGTCGCAAGGCTACAGCGTGCTGTACCTGTTCCTGCTGGCCGATCTGCTGTGCTCGGCCGCCGCCTTTCCGGTGTTTTACGGGCTGTTCAGCCGCAAGCACGATGGTTTCACCGCGACCACGGCAACCATCACCGGGCTGATCGCCGGGCTGTTCTTCTTCCCCGCGCCCGGGGATAAACCGACTTTCCTGCTGGAGTCGTTCCTGCTGGCGGCATTTGTGCCGGTGGTGACGACGGTGCTGATCCGGCTGTTGATGCGCGGCCGGAAGGAGTTTGATTTCTCGACGCTGAGCGCGGCGGTGCGGAGGTTGGATAAGGAGACGGTTTGAGGAGGGGGCAATAGCAGCATTGTCCGAAATTGATCTACAAATTTCGGACAGATTTGCTGTCTGTCCGAAAAAGATATACAAATATCGGACAAGGATGCCCTATGAACGATATCAAGACTCAGATTGTGGCCAGCATGGAGGCCGCCAGTCCCGGCCATGTCTGGGGCGCTGCGGATTTCGCCCATCTGGGTGGCCGCGACGCGGTGGACAAGGCGCTGCAGCGCCTTGCTGCCTCGGGGCAATTGCGGCGGATCGACCGTGGGTTGTATGACCGGCCCAGAATAAACAGCCTGACGAAAAAGGCCGCAGTCCCGGACTACCGCGCCGTGCTGGATGCCATCGCCCGACGCGATCAGTTGCGTTTGCTGGTTGATGGCATGACCGCAGCCAACGATCTGGGACTGACTCATGCCGTGCCCGCGCACGTCACAATTCATACCGATGCGCGCCGGCGGGCCATCCAGTTCGACAATCTGGTGATTCAGTTCAAGCTCACAGCTCCAAGCCGTCTGTTTTGGGCCGGCCGGCCTGCAATGCGCGTTGTGCAGGCGCTGCATTGGCTCAAAGACACGTTGCCCGCCAATCGACCCAACATCCTCAAACGGCTGTCTGCAATCCTCGATGACTCTCCTCAAGGAGCTGCCATACGCCAAGACATATCAGCGGGATTCAGAACCTTGCCCGCATGGATGCAGGACTTGGTCCGAGAATTGCCGGGTTGCGCTCCACAGGTTGGCGCGTCCGAGGCGACAATCACGGTCTCCAGATAGCGCTAATCGCGCAGTGGGACCTTGGGATGAATTTGAATTTCCAGACGGTCATTCATTCTCGCGTCACTTTTACGACATCCATCGCCTATTGCAGCATCCGGACATCAGTACGTGGTTGGCTGACCAGGATTTGGCTCAGGACTGCGCGCTGCACGCACGGCTGTTCTTCGGCAGCGGCGATCTTGGGCTGGACCTGGCCCAGCGCGGCTCTTTCACTTTGGCGCCGTCGCAGCCCATGAGCGAATCGCTAGCGCGCGATTACGTGGCGATGGGAGGAATGGTTTTCGGCGCGTTGCCCGAGATCCAAGATGTGTTGCAATCCATTGGTGCGCTGGAACAGCGCCTCAATGCGAGGGAAGGGTAGGGTGACACGCCGAATGGAATCAGCTCAAAGATCCGGAAATCTGCGTGTAGAGCGCTTTGGTCTAAACAGCAACGGCCGCGATCTCGCCGTCGGCGACATTCATGGCCATTTCGGCCGGCTTGAAGCCGCGCTTGCCGCAGCCAGGTTTTCCCCCGAGCATGACCGCTTATTTTCCGTTGGCGATCTCGTCGATCGCGGGCCTGAGTCCGCGGAGGTTCTGGCCTGGTTACAGCGCCCCTGGTTTCATGCGATCTGCGGGAATCACGACCTCATGACGTGGCGGCGCGCCATGAACAATCCGATTCCCGACGTGGATCATCGCCTCCATGGCGGCGAATGGCTGGATGCGTGCGATGGCGACACCCAGGTCCGCATCGCCGCCTGCCTGAATGCCTTGCCGTTGGCCATCGAGGTGGAAACGCCGGGCGGTGTCGTCGGTCTGGTGCATGCCGACTTTCCCTATGACGATTGGCAGGCCATCCATGGCGCCGCCTTCAGTCTGGACGATGAAGACGCGTGCCTGTGGTCAATCGACCGCTATCGAATGCAATATGCCAAACCTGTCCGAAACGTCCGTGCGGTGGTCCACGGGCACATGACGCTGCGCAAGCCGGCGCAGCTGGGCAATGTGTATTACATCGACACGGGTGGTTGGCAGGACGGGGGCAAGTTCACGCTGCTGGACCTGCACACGTTGAAGCCTTGCCGGTGAAACGGTCAAGCGCCGTCGCGCTTGCCGTACAAATATTGCCGTGCCATAGGCGGGCTGTAGGTTCCACCTACGGGCCGTAGATATCCAGCCTGTAGAAACAAAAAAGCCTTGGCACACAAAAGTGTCCAAGGCTTTTCCGTCTGGAATTTGGTGGAGCGGAGGAGGATCGAACTCCCGACCTTCGCATTGCGAACGCGACGCTCTCCCAGCTGAGCTACCGCCCCAAATCAAGCAAGACCAGAAATATACAGGAATTCCCCCCGGCTGCGCAACACGCGCCGGCTGCACAAATTTTAGACAAATGCGAGCGTGGCGATGACCGGCGCGTGGTCCGACGGCTGCTCGTTGCGGCGGGGTTCCTTGTCGATGATGCAGGCGGTGCAGCGCTTGACCAGGGGGGCGGAAAGCAGCACGTGGTCGATGCGCAGGCCGGCGTTGCGGCGGAAGGCGAACTGACGGTAATCCCACCAGCTGAAGGACTTTTCCGGCTGTTCGAACAGCCGGAACGAGTCGGTCAGGCCCAGGTCGATCAGCGAGCGCAGGGCTTGGCGTTCGGGTTCGGACACCAGGACCTGGCCTTCCCACTTTTCGGGGTTGTGGACGTCTTCGTCGGCGGGCGCGACGTTGTAGTCGCCCAGCACGGCCAGGCGGGGGAATTGCTTGATCTCTTCGGCCAGCCATTTGCGCATGGCTTCGAACCATTCCAGCTTGTACGCGTACTTGTCGGACCCGACCGACTGGCCATTGGGGCAGTAGGCGCAGACGACGCGCACGTCGCCTTCGGGGCTGGGGAAGGTCAGGGCCAGGACGCGCTGCTGCGGGTCTTCAAAGCCGGGAATGTTGCGAACCATCGTCGTGCCGGGCACTCGCGAAATGATGGCGACACCGTTGTAGGTTTTCTGGCCGGCCCAGACGGCGTGGTAGCCGGCTTCCTTGAATGCGGCCTCGGGGAACTTGTCGTCGGTGAGTTTGAGTTCCTGGATGCACAGCACGTCGACGGGATTGGCGGCGAGCCAGTCGAGGACCTGCTGCAGGCGCACGTTCAGGGAGTTGACGTTCCAGGTGGCGAGTTTCATGTTTTTCAGATGTTTTGATTACGCAGCGCTCGGGACATCGCGTCGGTGTGACGGGCCGATGGCTTCAACAATGCGTCGTTGAAACAAGCGCAATTCGGGGCGACAGGGCCGCCCGTGCAGATGCCGAATGATACCGCGCCGGCAGGACGCATTCTTCTTCGCGTCCGGCGCACATTGGGTGTCTGACACCCTAGGGAAATGACCGTCAGTCCGGGGCAGCGTCTCAGCGGGTGTCAGACACCTGGGCAAGCGCAGAACGCCAAATCGGCAAATTGCGCCTGCGCAAGGTGTCTGACACCCTGGGGAGACGATCGTCAGTTTGTGGCGGCGTCTCAACGGGTGTCAGACACCGGCCAGCGTAGCTCCACCGCCGCCACGAGGTATCTGACACCCACAAGACCTACAAGACCCACAAACAAAAACCCCGATTCCTGCGAATCGGGGTTTTTCTTTTGCTACTCGCTGATGTGATTGAATTCGACCGATCCCGGCTCGATTCCGCCGCGCCGCAGCCGGCCGTCGACATCTTCCGGATTCCCGCCCGCCGCGTCCGCCGCCGGCAAATCCAGCCAATTCGCCAGTTCCTGCTTCGCCTGCTGCGCATCGGAAATCCCGCCATTCACCAGCGCCACGCCGTCGCTGCCGTCGAGCTTTCGATAACTGATCTGTGTCTTCATCTTGCCTCCTGGGTTGCGGTGGATTTGCCGGTCCACCGTAACACACGACGCATTGTCGTCATCCCGGGAGCAACCCGGATGCGGCGGTCAGCCCTTCACCAATCCGCCGTCGACGATCAGGTTCTGCCCGGTCACCGCGCGCGACCACGGGCTGGCGAAGAACAGCACGGCATCGGCGAATTGCTCCGGCGTCGTGACTTCGCGCAGCGGGGTGCCGGCGGCGATCATGTCGAAGACGGCGTCGGGGGTGGCCGCCGACGCGTCGGTGGTGCGCAGCAGGCCGCCGGACACCATGTTGACGGTGATGCCGTCCGCGCCCAGCTCGTGGGACAGGGTGCGCGTGAACGCGAGCAGCGCAGCCTTGGCGGCGGTGTAGTCGTGGTACGGCACGACGGGGTTCTGGACCAGGTTGGTGCCGACGTTGATGATGCGGCCGCAGCCGGCGGCGCGCATGCCGGGCAGGGCGGCCTGCGTGGTGTTGAGCGCCGCGCGCACGCTGCCTTCGATCTGGGCGTTCATCTGCGCCCAGTCCAGCGTGTCGGCGTGGGGCCGGGCGTCGCCGTTGAACTGGAAGGCGGGCAGGGCGTTGTTGACGATCGTGCTGACCGGCTGGCCGAAGTGTTGGCTGGCGCGGGCGATCATGGCGGCGACGGCGGCGGGGTCTCGCACGTCGGCCTGCACGGCCAGGGCGCGGTCGGGGGCGGTCGCCGCCAGGGCCTGGGCGCGATCGGCGCTGTTCAGGTAGTTGATGACGACCTTGGCGCCTTCACGCAGAAAGGCCTGCGCGATGGCGGCGCCCAGGCCGCGGCTGGCGCCGGTGACGATGACGAGTTGCTGGTTCAGGGTCGGTTGCGGGCGTTGCGATGACATGAAGGTACGGCTTCCTGCTCAGTGTTCCGAGCCGCTGTTGAGCATGCGGCTGCGGGCTTTTTCGATATGGGCGCGCATGACGTTGCGCGCGCCCTCGGCATCCTGATCGCGGATCAGTTGATAGATGTGGCGGTGTTCGTCGATGGCGGCGCGCGTGCGCTTCCAGGGTTCGATGTGGACCAGATGGCGCATGACGTTCACGGCGTGGCTCACGTCGTACTCCAGCGACTTGAGCACCTGCACGAAGCGTTGGTTGCCGGTGGCCGACGCAATGGCGCGGTGAAAACCATAGTCGTGATGGTGTGCGATGGCGCCAGACGCGTCGGCTTCTTCGTAGCCGGTCAGCATGCGGTCCATTTCCTGCAGATCCTCGGGCGTGCGGCGCAGCGCGGCCAGGTGCGCGCATTCGGGTTCGATCACCATGCGCAGTTCCAGGCCTTCCAGAATGTGGCCGACGCGACGCGCGGGGTCCACCGCGGGCATGCCGCCCATCAGGTCCGGCTTGGACTTCACGTAGGTGCCGGACCCGCGGATCGAGTCCACGAGCTGGTCTTCGCGCAACCGGTCCAACGCCTGGCGCACGACGGGCCGCGACACTTCAAAAAGGGCGGCCAGTTCCAGTTCGGTCGGCAGCTTGTTGCCGGGGGCGATCTTGCCGGTGGCGATCGCGTAGAACAGGCTTTCGTAGACGCGCTCGGCGAAACGCTCGGCGCGGACATAGCCCAGGCCGGACGCCACCTCGGCCAGCACGTCCAGTTCGGGACGGGGGCGGGTGGCCGCGGCCAGCAGCGATTCGAGCTGCGGGTCACGTACGTTGCTCATCGGACGCGCTCCTGTGATGTGGGGACGGGTTGTCATGCGGCATGACTAACTCGCGGGACGCTAAGCCCCTGAAAGATTAGGGATAACCCGATCATTCGGAAAAATATCCTGAAGGTTGGGATTAAAGCTGTCATTCCAATTGACAAGTTGCGGAGGCCTCCCGTACCTTGCCATTCAAACCACAACGCCCGCGCGCACGACGCGCCGGCGGCGTAGCCGGCCCAGCCGCCGGCAAGCGCACCGAGACATGCAGCTTCCCCCAACCGGCCGTTCGGCCGCTACTTTACTCCGCACATCGTGACTCAGAAGAACTTTATCGCCAACCAATGGGTGGCCTCGGCCACCGGTGAAACCATTCCCGTCCTGAACCCGTCCGATGGCAAGCCTTTCGAGGAACTGGCCCGCTCGAACGAGGCCGACGTGGACCGTGCCGTGCAGGCGGCGCGCCAGGCGTTCGAAGGCGAGTGGGGCCAGATGGCGCCCGCCGTCCGCAGCCGCCTGCTGATGAAGGTCGCCTTCGCGCTGCTGGACCGCCAGGAAGAACTGGCGCAGTTGGAATCGGCCGACACGGGCAAGCCCATCAAGCAGGCGCGCGCCGATGCCGCCGCTGTCGCGCGCTACTTCGAGTTCTATGCCGGCGCGGTCGACAAGCTGCACGGCGAGACCATTCCCTACACGCCGGGCTTCACCGTGCTGACGGTGCGCGAGCCGCACGGCGTCACCGGCCACATCGTGCCGTGGAACTATCCGCTGCAGATCTTCGGCCGCAGCGTCGGCGCGGCGCTGGCCGCGGGCAACGCGTGCGTGGTCAAGCCCGCAGAAGACGCCTGCCTGTCGCTCCTGAAGCTGGCCGAGATCGCCGCCGAAGTCGGTCTGCCCGCCGGGGCGCTGAACATCGTCACGGGCTACGGCCATGAGGCGGGCGCCGCGCTGTCCGCGCACCCGGGCATCGACCACATCTCGTTCACGGGCTCGCCGCAGACCGGCAAGATGGTCGCGCATGCCGCCGCCGAGAACCACGTGCCCGTCACGCTGGAACTGGGCGGCAAGTCGCCGCAGATCGTGTTTGACGACGCCGACCTGGACGCCGCGATGCCGGTGCTGCTGGGCGCCATCATCCAGAACGCCGGCCAGACGTGCTCGGCGGGCAGCCGCGTGCTGATCCAGCGCGGCGTGTACGAAACCGTGCTCAAGCGCCTGTCGGAAGCGTTTTCCGCCACGGTGACCGGCCCGGCCGCCGCGGACCTGGATGTCGGTCCGCTGATAAACGCGCGCCAGCAGGACCGCGTGCGCGGTTTCCTGGCCGAAGCCGAGGCGCAAGGCATGAAGGTCGCCGCGCGCGGCAAGCTGAAGGACGGCACGCCGGAAGCCGGCTTCTATCAGCCGCCCGTGTTGTTCCGCGACGTGCCACCCGACAGCCGCCTGGCGCAGGAAGAAGTCTTCGGCCCGGTGCTGGCCGCCATGGTGTTCGACACCGAGGAAGAAGCGCTGGAAATCGCCAACGGCACGCTGTATGGCCTGGTGGCGGGCGTGTGGACGCGCGACGGCGGCCGCCAGATGCGTCTGGCCCGCAAGCTGCGCGCCGGCCAGGTGTTCGTCAACAACTACGGCGCGGGCGGCGGCGTGGAACTGCCGTTCGGCGGTTCGCGCCAGTCGGGCTACGGCCGCGAGAAGGGCTTTGAAGCGCTGTACGGCTTCACCAGCCTGAAGACCATCGCGATCCGCCACTGATCCCGCGCGGGGCGGCAGAGATCGGCAATGACCCGGGCCGCGGCCCCCGGCAAGGACCCGGACAAAATATCGGTTAACGTTGATGTTTTGCTTCCGGGGCCTGCCGCCCCGCATTCAGGATCCGTATGTTCACCGGTATTGTTCAAGGCACCGCGAAGATCGCAAAGATCGCGGATCGCGAAGGCCTGCGCACCTTCACGCTGGATTTTCCCCCTGGTTTCTGCACTGACCTTGCCATCGGCGCCAGTGTCTCGACGGACGGCGTCTGCCTGACCGTCACCGAAATCCTGTCCGAAAACCAGGCCACGTTCGACGTCATGCTGCAAAGCCTGGCGATCACCACGCTGGGCAGCTACGGCGAAGGCGACAGCGCCAACGTCGAGCGCGCGGCCAAGGACGGCGCCGAGATCGGCGGCCATCCGTTGTCGGGCCACGTGGACTTCACGTCGCAGGTGCTGATGGTGAAGTCCTCCGACACCAACCGCCTGATGCGCTTCAGCATCCCAGAGGCCTTCCGCAAATACGTGTTCGCCAAGGGCTACATCGCCATCAACGGCGCCAGCCTGACCGTGTCGGAAGTGAACCGCGCCGAAGGCTGGTTCGAAGTGTGGCTGATCCCCGAGACGCGCCGCATGACGGTCTTCGAGGACAAGCAGGTGGGCGACGCGGTCAACATCGAGATCGAACGCAGCACGCAGGTCATCGTGGACACTGTGCGCGAAACCGTCCAGGAAAGCCTGGGCAAGCTGCAACCGCTGCTGGAAGCGATCCTGAAGGAAAAGGGACTGACGCTGGAAGACTTCGTCAGTCCGCAGGGCAAGCTGAAGTAATCCCGCCTGATAGCGGCCAACGCGGCCGCCGTCGTCAACAAGGCCGGCGCCTTTGCGCCGGCCTTGTCGTTTTCACGCCGCCGCGAACGGCCGTCCCTGCGGCCGCACCCGCATCCCGGGCGCCAGACGCGTCCACGGCAGATCCGCGGGATCGGCCTGCATCGGGCCGGGCGCCTTGGCCACCAGCACCTCGTGCGCGATGGGCTGGAAGTCGGCGCGGAAATGCACCGAGCTTTTCACCACCAATATCCCCATCTCCTCGGGCTGCACGCCGCCGACGCGGAACAGGTTGCGGTCCAGCATCTGCGCCTTGCCTGCGCTGACCACCACCCGCACGCCGCCGATCCGCAGCGTGGCCGTTGCGCCCAGATCCACGTCCATGCCGTTCATCATCGGACCGTCAAAGCGCAGCTTGCCGTCGGATAAGGCCTCGATCACGAATTCGCCTTCGAAGGCCGCGTCGCCCGCCACGCCCGACTGGCCGCCCAGCTTGATCGCAACCGTCGCGCCGACGCCAGCTTCTGTCGCCTGACGCACCGCCTCGGGGTCGTACAGCAAGCCCAGCGCCGCGTTCTGCGCGTCCGCGTCGACCAGCGCGCGCAGCATGCCGGTGGTGTTGGCATCGCCGCCCGCGCCGGGGTTGTCCTGCGTGTCCGCGATGACGACGGGCCGCGTCGCGCCGGCGGCCAGGGACTGCGCGCGGCGCACGGCGTCGGCCGGTTCAAGAAAGTCAGGCGACCACTCGGGTTCCAGCGCCAGCACGCGCGCATACAGCGATTCCGTGACCTGTTCGACCGCGGCGGCGTCCGTGCCGTAGGCCCACACCACCGGCCCGCATTCCGGGAAATCCGCCGCAGGAAAGCCGGGCGCGAAGGAGACGGAGGCGATGCCAGGCGTCTGCTCCAGTTCGCCGAGCAGGGCATACACGCCCTGACAGGGTTCGAGCATCGTGCACATGCCGTTGATGGGAATCAGGAAGGGCAGGCGGCGTTCGCTGCGCGTCCATGTGCCGCCGGCCTGAATGCGCGCCTTCAGCAGCCGCGCGGCCAGCACGCCGGTGTCGGCCATGTCGACGTGCGGATAGGTGCGAAACGCCACCAGGCCGTCCGCCATCTGCAGCATCTGCGCGGTGACATTCGCGTGCAGATCCAGGCTGGCGACCACCGGCACGTCCGGCCCCACGATCTCGCGCACGCGGGCAAGCAGTTCGCCTTCGCCATCGTCCACATGTTCCGTGACCATGGCGCCGTGCAGGTCCAGATAGACGGCGTCAAAGCCGCCTGCCCGCACCGCGTCCAGGATCTCGCCGGCGATGCGCTCATAGGCATCGCGCGTCACATGGGCGGACGGGCTGGCGCCGGCCCAGATCACGGTCTGCACCGTGTGGCCTTCGGCCTCGACGGCGTTGATGAAGCCGCCGGCCGGGATGTTGACCTCGCGCAGCGCCAGCACGTCCGCGCCGCGCACCATCGCGGGAAAGCCTTCGCCGCGCACGAAGTTGTCGTAGCCCGCCTTGGAGGGCGCGAAGGTGTTGGTCTCGTGCTGGAAGCCAGCAACCAGGATGTGCATGAGCGTTTTTCCTTGCCGATGTGGGGGAGGGGAATTCAAGCCTGCGGAAATTATTGGGGGCGGCGCCGCGATCGGCAATACCGCTGTCCGCACCGAAACCCGCCAACGCATCGACAAGCCCGCCAACGCGGGAAATCCCTGATGAATCGCGCGTTGCGTGCCCCGAAGTTGCTCGCTTAGAATATTTTTATGAACTACATCGGTATTGCTAAACAATACTTTAAAAGTAGACGGCAAAAAGCAGGGCATCGAATCGGATGCGGGCTATCGCGCCGGCCACCCAGGCGCATCAAGGTTGCAGGGAAGTCATGCGGACAGACGAGTACGAAGGGCAGGACGGATTGGCATTGGCGGGGCTGGTGGCGCGCGGACAGGTGACGCCGGCCGAGCTGATGGAATGCGCGTTGCAGTTGGCCGAAACGCGCGGCGCGCCATTGAACGCGCTGACCTATGTGCAGCCTGAAACGGGCCGCAAACTGGCCGGCGACTGGACCGAGCGCGGCCTGTTTCGCGGCATTCCTTTTCTGCTCAAGGATTCGGGTCTGCCGAGCGTGCGTTTTCCGTCCAGCCTGGGTTCGGCGCTTTTCGACGACACCGACTACGCGTTCGACGCGACGCTGGCCCAGCGTTTCGAAGCGTCCGGACTGATCCCGTTTGCGCGGACCACGGTATCGGAACTGTGCATGGGGCCGTCCACCGAGGCGCGCCGCAACGGCGGGGCCACGTTGAACCCGCGCGCGCTGGACAGGTCGGTCGGCGGTTCCAGCGGCGGCGCGGCGGCGGCGGTGGCGGCCGGCATCGTGCCGGTGGCGCACGGCAGCGACGGCGGCGGGTCGATCCGCATTCCGGCCGCCTGCTGCGGCGTGTTTGGCTTAAAGCCCAGCCGCGGCCGCGTGCCGATGGGGCCGGCGCGCGGCGAAGGGTGGGGCGGCATGGCCTGCGAAGGCGTGCTGACGCGCAGCGTGCGCGATACCGCGGCGGCGATGGACGGCATCAGCGGCTATGCCCCGGGCGCGCCGTATGCCGCGCCGCCCGCGCCGGGCTCGTATCTGGATTCCGTGCGCGAGCAGCGCCGCGAGCCCCTGCGCATCGCCGTGTGGCGCCAGGCCTGGAACGGCATCCCCATCGCGCCGGAGTGCCTGGCCGCCGTGGAGCGCACGGCCCGCCTGTGCCGGGAACTGGGGCACGAGGTCGTCGACGCGTCGTTGCCGGACCTGGACTACTCGGGATTCGTCCGCGCCCACGGCACCGTGCTGGCCACCAATATCGTGCTGGCCGTGCAGGCGCGGCTGGCAATCCGCGGCCGCGAGCTGCGCGAGGACGACCTGGAACCGGTCATCCGCGACGGCCTGTCGGTGGGACGCGAACTGACTTCCATGCAATACGTGGATTCGATCAACCGCTTTCACGCGATCGGCCGCGCCATCGAGTCGGCCATGACGGACGTCGACCTGGTGCTGACGCCCACGCTGGCGCAACTGCCCGCCAAGCTGGGCGACCTGGCGCTGGAAGGCGAGTTCTGGGCGTTCCGCGAAAAGGTGTCGCGCTACGCCACCTTCCTGGCGGTGATCAACGCCTCGGGCCAGCCGGCGGCCAGCCTGCCGCTGGACTGGACGGAATCGGGCGTGCCGGTGGCTAGCCAGCTTATCGGGCACTTCGGGCGCGAGGACCAGATCCTGCGCCTGGCGGCCGAGCTGGAACGGGCCGCACCCTGGACGGGACGGCAGATCCTGCTGCCCTGATCCGCATCAAGGCCCGCCGGCACGCTGCCGGCGCCGGACCAAACCATAAAGGGGAAGTAATGAAGCGATCCTTTCTGTTTTCCGCAGCAATGTTCCTGGCCGCAGCCGCACCGCTGGCCGCCGTGCCAGCCGCCAGTCAGGCCGAGACCACCGCCAAGTTCGTGATGCACGCGCCGCTGCGCGTGCTGGACCCGATCCTGACGTCGGCCTACGTCACGCGCAATCACGGCTATCTGGTGTACGACACGCTGTTCTCCATGGACGCCTCGGGTCGGCCGCAGCCGCAGATGGTGGAGTCGTGGACGGTGTCCGAAGATGGCATGAACTATGTCTTCAAGTTGCGCCCCGGACTGGTGTTCCATGACGGTGCGCCGGTCACGGCCGAAGATGTGGTTGCGTCCCTGCAGCGTTGGCAGGCGGGCGACGCGACGATCGGCAACCGCCTGAAGAACGCCACCGCCGAACTGGCCGCGACGGGCGCCGACACCTTCGCGCTCAAGCTCAAGGCGCCCTACGGACTGGTGCTGGAATCGCTGGCCAAGGAAAGCTCGCCGGTGCCGTTCATCATGCCCAAGCGCATCGCCTCCGCGCCGGCCTCGCAGGCGATCAGCGAGACGATCGGATCGGGCCCGTACAAGTTCGTGCAGGCCGATTTCCAGGCCGGCGTGAAAGCCACCTACGTGAAGTTCGACGGCTACGTGCCGCGCAAGGAGCCGGCCAGCGCGTTCGCGGGCGGCAAGGTCGTCACCGTGGACAGGCTGGAACTCCTGAACATCCCCGACAGCCAGACGGCGGTGAACGCGCTGCGCAACGGTGAGATCGACTTCCTGGAAGACGTGCCGCCCGACCTGATGCCGCAGCTGAAGGACGCCAAGGGCATCGCGTTGAAGTCCTATGGCAAGAATTCCAACATGTTCACCTTGCGGATGAACTGGCTGCAGGCGCCGTTCAACAACGTGAAGGTGCGCCGCGCGGCGCTGGCCGCCCTGTATGAAGCGGACTACCTGGACGCGCAGATCGGCGATCCGGACGTATACCAGGTGTGTGGCGCGGTGCTGACCTGCGTGTCGCCCTACGCGTCCGAGCAAGGCGCCACGCAGATCAAGACGCCGGATCTGGCGAACGCCCGCAAGCTGCTGAAGGAAAGCGGGTACGCCGGTGAAAAGGTGGTGGTGCTGCATCCGACCGACCTGCCCATCTTCGCCAACATCGCGCCGGTCACGGCGCAGGCGCTGCGCAGCATCGGCATGAACGTCGAGATCCAGTCGATGGACTGGGCCACGCTGCTCAGCCGCCGCAGCAAGAAAGAGGGCGTGGATCAGGGCGGCTGGAGCATCTTCCAGTCGAACATGTCCAGCCTGGACCTGATCTCGGCGGTGGGCAATCCCAACCTGGACGGGCGCGCCGACTCCACCTATCCCGGCTGGACGCACGACGCCGTGATGGACGAACTGCGCAGCCGCTTCGCCGCCGCCCGCACCGAGGACGAGCGCCGCGAACTGGCCCAGGCCATCCAGCGCCGCAACTATGAACAGGTGATGTACGTGCCGCTGGGCGGGTACTCCAAGTTCAAGGGCTACAACGCCAAGTTCGCGGACATGGTCGATGCGCCGATTCCGCTCTTCTGGACCTCGCCCAAGTAGCGGGAAGGGAGCTTCATCATGCTCAATCTGATCTTCAAGCGCGTGCTGGCCGCCATCCCCGTGATGCTGGTGGTGGCCACCGTGGTGTTCCTGCTGTTGCGGCTGGCGCCGGGCGACCCGGCCCGCGTCATCGCCGGCGACATGGCAAGCGAGCAGGCGGTGGCCGAGGTCCGCGCCGAGATGGGCCTGGACCGTCCGCTGCCCACGCAATACCTGCTGGCGATGGGCGCGTTGCTCAAGGGCGACCTGGGTTCCTCGATCATTTCGAAGGACCCGGTGACCACGCTGATCGGCCAGCGGCTCGGTCCGACGATGGCGCTGGCCATCTGCGCGATCCTGCTCACCATCTTTGCCGCGATCCCGCTGGGCGTGTTTTCGGCGTGGTGGCACAAGGGGCTGTTCGACCGGGTGACGCTGGCGGTCACGGTGCTGGCGTTTTCGGTGCCGGCGTTCGTCGTGGGCTATCTGCTGATTCTGGCGTTCTCGGTGAAGCTGAACTGGTTTCCGGTGCAGGGCTATGCGGGGCTGGCGTCGGGGTTCGGGACGTTTCTGTATCACATGGCGCTGCCGACCATCACGCTGGCAACGGTGTTCGTGGCGCTGATCACCCGCATCACGCGGGGCAGCATGCTGGAAGTGCTGGGCGAAGACTTCGTGCGCACGGCACGCGCCAAGGGCGTGCCCGAACGCTACGTGCTGTACCGCCATGCCTTGCGCAACGCCGCGGTGCCTATCGTGACCGTCATCGGGCTGGCGCTCACCACGCTGATCAGCGGGGTGGTCGTCACCGAGACCATCTTCAACATCCCCGGCGTGGGCCGCCTGATCGTCGACGCCGTGCTGGCGCGCGACTATCCGGTGGTGCAGGGCACGATCCTGTTCTTCTCGTTCGTATATGTCTTCATCAACCTGGCGATCGACCTGCTGTATGTCGTGCTCGATCCGCGCATCCGCTACTGAGGCCGGACATGACCACAACTGCTCTGGATCGTCCCCGTTCCTTCTGGCCCGCGCTGACGCGCGACCCCATGATGTTCACCGGGCTTGCGCTGCTGGCGGTGCTGGTGGGGCTGGCCATGCTGGCGCCGCTGATCACCTGGCATGACCCCGCCGCGCTGGCGCCCCGCATGCGGCTCAAGCCGGTCAGCGCCGAATACTGGCTGGGCACCGATTCGCTGGGCCGCGATCTGTTTTCGCGCGTGCTGTACGGCGGACGTCTGTCGATCACGCTGGCGGCGCTGGTCAGCGTGATCTCGGTGTGCGCCGGGCTGCTGCTGGGCCTGTTGGCAGGCTACTTCCGCCAGCTGGACGCGGTGGTGATGCGCATCATCGACGGCATCATGGCCATTCCCGGGCTGTTGCTGGCCATCGCCATGGTGGCGTTGGGCGGCGCGACCATTCCCACGATGGTGACGGCCATTGCCATCCCCGAGATTCCGCGGGTGGCGCGGCTGGTGCGCAGTGTGGTGCTGTCGGTGCGTGAGGAGCCCTACGTCGAAGCGTCGCTGGGCATGGGCACGGCGACCTGGCGCGTGCTGTGGCGCCACGTCCTGCCCAGCACGATCAACCCGCTGGTGGTGCAGGCCACGTTCATCTGTGCCTCGGCCATCCTGATCGAAGCCGTACTGGGCTTTCTGGGCCTGGGCTTTCCGCCCGAGATCCCCAGCCTGGGCAGCATCATTTCCGAGGGCCGCCCGTTCTTCCAGCGCGCGCCGTGGATCGTCCTGTTTCCGGGCGTCTTCCTGGCGCTGCTGATTCTGTCCGTGAACCTGTTCGGCGACGCGCTGCGTGATCGCCTGGACCCGCGCATGGCGCGCCAACGCAAGGGTTGAAGCCGATGTCCTCTCATCCCATTCTGGAAATCCGCGACCTGAAGGTCAGCCTGCCGGGCGCCGGCGACCGGCGTTACGCCGCCGAAGGCATCGCACTCACGGTCAGCCCGCGCGAAATCGTGTGCATCGTCGGCGAATCGGGCTCGGGCAAGTCGGTCACGGCCAGCGCCGTGATGGGCCTGTTGCCCAAGAACGTGCTCAAGCTCGAAAGCGGACAGATCCTGCTGTCCGGCCGCGACATCACGCACGCCTCGTTGGCCGAACTGCGCGCGCTGCGCGGCGACCGCATGGCCATGATCTTTCAGGAGCCCATGACGGCCCTGAACCCGCTGATGCAGGTGGGCGACCAGATCGCCGAGATCTTCCAGTTCCACGGCCCGTCGCTGTCGCGCCGCGAGGTCGACCAGCGCGTGCTGGCGCTGCTGACCGACATGCGGCTGCCGTCGCCCGAAACCCTGCGCCACGCCTTTCCGCACCAGTTGTCGGGCGGGCAGCGCCAGCGGGTGATGATCGCGATGGCGCTGGCGATGGAGCCGGCGCTGATCATCGCCGACGAGCCTACGACGGCGCTGGACGTGACGTCGCAGGCGCAAGTGCTGCGCCTGCTGCATGGCCTGCGCGAGCGCCACGACACCGGCATTCTGTTCATCACGCACGACTTCGACGTGGTGGCCGAGATTGCGGACCGGGTGATCGTGATGCAGCACGGCCGCATCGTGGAGGCCGGCGCCGCCGCCGACGTGCTGGCCAACCCGCAGCATCCCTATACCCGCAAGCTGATCGACGCGGTGCCCAAGGGCAAGTTCGGCGCCGGCGCGCCGCTGGCCGAAGGCGATCCGGTCATCTCGGTGGAGAACCTGGGCATGCGCTTCGTGACGTCCAGTCTGTTCCGGTCCAAGCGGCGCGAGGTCAACGCGCTGGACGGCGTGTCGCTGACGCTGGCGCGCGGCGAAACGCTGGGCATCGTCGGCGAATCCGGCTCGGGCAAGACGACGCTGGGCCGGTGCCTGGCGCACTTCGCGCATCCCACGTCGGGCCGCATCGTCATGAACGGCGAGGACGTGTCGAACCTGTCGCGCGCGGCGTGGCGCCAGTGGTGCAAGCGCATCCAGATGGTGTTTCAGGATCCGTACCGGTCCTTCAACCCGCGCCTGACTATCGAGGCCACGCTGTCCGAGGGGCCGCTGAACTACGGCGAAGACCCGGCCCGCGTGCAGGCGCGGATGCGCGACATGCTGGCGCTGGTCAGCATCGATGCCAGCGCGCTCAAGCGCTATCCGCATGAGTTTTCCGGCGGGCAGCGCCAGCGGATTTCGATCGCGCGGGCGCTGATGATGGAGCCGGAGATCCTGATCGCGGACGAGGCGGTGTCGGCGCTGGACGTGTCGGTGCAGGCGCAGATCCTGGACCTGCTGGAGCGCATTCGCGCGCAGTTGAACCTGAGCATGATCTTCATCACCCACGACCTGCGCGTGGCCGCCCGGCTGTGCCATCGCATCGCCGTGATGCAGCGTGGCCGCGTCATGGAGATCGGCCCCGCCGAGCAGATCTTCACGCGGCCGGGCAGCACCTATACCCAGGAACTGCTGGCCGCCATTCCCGGCAAGGACGGGCTGGGCAGCCGGCCCGCCGCAGGTCTGGCATTGGCCGGCGCTTGAAGGAAACCCCGATGACACGCGTTGCCTTATTGAGCCGATCGGCCAATCTTTCCTACTTTCAGCCGCTGTTGCAGGGGCTGGCGCCCGAGCTGGACGTCGCCGTCTGGCCGGACCCGCGCAGCCTGCATGCCGACGTGGCGGTCTGCTGGAACCCGCCCGTGGGCGTGTACGACGACATGCCCAACCTGAAGCTGATCCACAGCATCGCTGCCGGCGTGGACAACCTGCTGGATGGCCAGCGCACGCGCGGCTTGCCCGTCTGCCGCGTGGTCGATCCGCAGTTGGCCCAAGGCATGCTGCAGTACGTGCTGTGGTGCGTGCTGACCTTTCACCGCAAGCTGGACCTGGCGCTGTCCAACCAGCGCGCCGCGCGCTGGAGCCGGCCGCCGCAGACGCCGGCGTCGCAATGCCGGATCGGCCTGATGGGCCTGGGCGAACTGGGCGGCGCCATCGCCGCCGTGCTGCCGGGGGTGGGCTATCCGGTCAACGGCTGGTCGCGCACCCCGCGCGACATCGATGGCGTGCGCGTTTTTGCCGGCGAAGACGCCTTTGACGAATTCCTGGCCAACACCGACGTGCTGGTGTGCCTGGTGCCGCTGACCGACGCCACGCGCGGCATCCTGAACCGCCGCACCTTCGACGCCTTGCCGCAAGGCGCGGCGGTGGTCAATTGCGGCCGCGGCGAACACCTGGTCGCCGCGGACCTGATCGACGCCCTGGAACGCGGGCAGCTGCGCGGAGCCGTCCTTGACGTGTTCGCGCAGGAACCGCTGGATCCGGCCGATCCGCTGTGGTCGACGCCCGGCGTGATCGTTACTCCGCACATGGCGACCATGCCGTCGCCCGGCACCGTGGCCGAGCAGGTCGTGGCCAACATCCGCCGGCTGGGGCAGGGCGAGTCCCTGGCCCATGCCGTGGACCTGTCGCGCGGCTACTGACACCGATAGCCCGTTTTCCGATTGCCAACCAAGACGAGACATTCCATGCATTTCGAAGATCCCGCGTTCACCATTCCGACCGGCACGCCTGCGCCCCTGGACCCGCAGATCGCCGAATTCCTGCGGCGCATGGCGGCCGACGCGTCGCAGTATCCGCGTCGCGACACCCTGTCCATCGAGCAGGGCCGCGCCAATGCCGAGAAGGTGCGCCTGCCGTGGGCCCAGGGCGGCCCGCAGATGGCGCGCACGGACGAACATCAGGTGACCACGCGCCACGGGGCCGTGCGCGTGCGCGTCTATTACCCGGCAGAGCGCCGGCTGCCGGGCGCGTTCATGTACATCCACGGCGGCGGCTTCGTGCTGTTCAGCATCGACACGCATGACCGCGTGATGCGCGAATACGCCGAACGCGCCGGGGTCGTGGTCGTGGGCGTGGACTACACCCGCGCGCCCGAAGCCAAGTTCCCCCAGCCGCTGGAAGAGTGCGTGGACGTGCTGCGCTGGGTTGCCGCGTCGGCGGGCGAACTGGATATCGACGCGGCCCAGATTTTCGTGGGCGGCGATTCGGCCGGCGCCAACCTGTCGATGGGCACGGCGCTGACGCTGCGCGATGAAGGCGTGCCGCTCATCAAGGGCCTGGTGCTGAACTACGGCGGCTTCGGCAGCAACCTGTTCCGCAATTCGGTCGTGCGCTACGGCGCCGGCGAATACGGCCTGTCGCTGCACATGATGATCTGGTTCCGCGGCATGCACATCCGTCACGGCAAGGACTTCTTCGATCCGCGCGTGGACATCCTGCGCGCCGACCTGAAAGGCCTGCCGCCGGCGTGGCTGGTGGTCACCGAATGCGATCCGTTGCATGACGACAGCATTGAACTGGAGCGCAAGCTGCTCGACGCCGGCGTGGACGTCGCGTCCAAGGTGTACCCCGGCACCGCGCACAGCTTCCTGGAGGCCGTCTCCATCGCCGCCGTCGCGGGCGAAGCCTTCGACGACACGGCGCGCTGGCTGCACGCCAAGGCCTAGGGGGCGCCATGTATACCCCGCCGGCCTATGCCGAAGCCGATATCGGCGTCCTGCACGCGTTCATCCGCACGCACAGTTTCGCCACCCTGGTGACCGTGGGCGCGGCGGGCGCGAACGCCACGCACCTGCCGTTCCTGCTGCGCGAGGACGGCGGGCGCGGAACGCTGGTCACCCACCTGGCGCGCGCCAATCCGCAGTGGCGCGACCTGCAGGACGGCGCGCAGGCGCTGGTGCTGTTCCAGGGGCCGCACGCGTTCATTTCGCCCAGCTGGTATGTGAACCAGCAGACCTTTCCGACGTGGAACTACACCGCCGTCCATGCGCGCGGCGCGCCGCGCCTGATCGAAGCGCCCGAGGCCATCCGCGCGGTGCTGACAGAGACGGTGGCGCGCTACGACACGCCGCTGGGCGGCGAGTGGCGTTTTCCGGACATGCCCGAGACCCTGACGGCGCCGCGCCTGAAGGCGATCGCGGCGCTGGAGATTCCGATTGCCGGGCTGGAAGGAAAGATGAAGCTGAACCAGGACAAGTCGGTGGCCGACCGCGTGGGCGTGATCCGCGAGCTGGAGCGGCGGGGCGACGCGGGAAGCGTGGCGATTGCCCGGCTGATCCGCGCCCAGCCGGACCTGACGGCAGACCACGCCTGAATCCAACCGGAGCCTCACCATGCAAGCACCCACCGAAGCCCGCGTCCGCGAAGAACTGGCGGCGCTGTACCGCCTGGTCGCGCACTTTCGCATGACCGATCTGATCGACACCCACATCAGCGCGCGGGTGCCGGGCACGAAGGATCATTTCCTCATCAACCGCTACGGCGTGCTGTTCCACGAAATGCGCCCGCAGGATCTGGTGAAGATCGACCTGGACGGCAATCCGGTCGATCCCGGCGATGCCGACAGCCAGCTGGTCAATGCGGCCGGCTTCACGATCCACTCGGCGGTGCATGCCGCGCGCCACGATCTGGCGTGCGTGGTGCATACGCACACCGCGGACGGCATCGCCGTGGCGTGCCAGCGCGATGGCCTGTTGCCGATCACGCAGCACGCGCTGCGCTTCTACAACCGGCTGGGCTATCACGACTACCAGGGCATCGCGCTGGACCTGGAAGAGCGCGAGAGCCTGGTCGCCAGCCTTGGGCGGCACAAGGCCATGATCCTGCGCAACCACGGCCTGCTGGCGGCCGGATCGTCGGTGGCGGAGGCCTTCGTCAACATCTATTACCTGGAGCGCGCCTGCCAGGCGCAGGTCAAGGCCCAATCGGCCGGCGCGCCGCTGGTATTCCCGTCGGAGGCGGTGTGCGAGCGCACCGCGAGCCAGTTTGAACGGCCTACCGCCCCGATCTACACGCAGCGGGTATGGACCGCCGCGCGGCGCCTGTTGGAGCCGGACCTGGAGACAATCGAATGAAAGACAGCCTGACGACACCCCGCGCCACATTGGCCGGCCCGCAGTTCCTGCACACGCCCGGCCCGACGCACGTGCCGGATGCGGTGCGCGAGGCCATGGGCCGCCAATGCATGGACTTGTCCGATCCGCGATTGGCGGAATTGATCGCCGACTGCGAAGCAGGCCTTGCGCGCCTGCTGGGCACGCGGCACGCGGACGTGCTGATGTACGCGGCCAACGGCCATGGCGCCTGGGAAGCCACCATTGCCAACCTGGTCGCGCCCGGCGCGCAGGTGCTGGTGGCGGGCAGTGGCCACTTCGCGGAAGCGTGGGCCGTGCACGCCGAGGCGATGGGCGCCACGGCCCTGCGCACGCCGACCCGTCCGGGACAGGCGCTGGATCCGGCCGCGATCGAAGCGGCGTTGCGCGCGGACACGGCACACCGCATCGCCGCCGTCTTTGCCGTGCACACCGACACGGCCAGCGGCGTCACCAGCGATATCGCGGCCGTGCGAGAGGCCATGGACGCCAGCGGCCATCCGGCGCTGCTGGTGGCCGACGTGATCGCGTCCCTGGGCGCCACGCCTTTCCGCATGGACGAGTGGGGCGTCAACGTGGCGATCGGCGCGTCGCAGAAGGCGCTGATGGGACCGCCGGGGCTGTCCTTCACGGCGGTGGACGCGCGCGCCATGCAGGCGGCGCAGGCGAATCCGACGCCGCGCGCCTATTGGGACTGGGCCAAGCGCAAGAGCGATCTGCTCTACCGCAAGTTCTGCGGCACGCCGCCGCAAAGCCTGCTGGCGGGCATGCGGGCCGCGCTGGATCTGATTGCCGCCGAAGGCGAGGAGGCCGTGTTTGCCCGCCACCGGCGCGTGGCGAATGCGGTGCATGCGGCGGTTAATGCGTGGTCGCAAGGCGGCGCGTTGAAGCTGTTCGTTGAAGACCCGGCGGCGCGTGCGGTGTCGGTCACCACCATTTCGGTAGGCGAGGGCGTGGACGTCGAGGCCATGCGCACGGTCGCGCGCGAACGCTTCCACGTCGCAGTCGCGGGCGGGCTGGGGCCGCTTGCCGGGCGGATGTTCCGCATCGGACATCTGGGCGACGTGCATCCCGCCATGATCCTGGGCGCGCTGGGCGGGGTGGATGCGGCGCTGCGGGCGTGCGCCGTTTCCGTTGGCGACGGCGCGCTGCAGGAGGCCGTCAAGGCGCTGCATGCGTGAGCCTCAGCGCTGAATCTCACCGCTGAAACGCAAGACGGAATCGCAAGACTGACTCGGTTTTCTGGCGCGGCCCGGACGCGGCCGCCATTTCTGCCGTACCTACGACAAGGACAAGACGATGAGACAACGTGGTTTTGCGGCGGCCGCCCTGGCCGTCCTCGCGGTGGCGGTTCCCCTTTGCCCGGCCCAGGCCGAGCCGGTCAACGCCAAGGTCGTCATGCATGCGCCGCTGCGTGTGCTGGACCCCGTGCTGACCAATGCGTACATCACGCGCAATCACGGGTACATGGTGTACGACACGCTGTTCTCGCTGGACGCGGCGTCACGCCCGCAGCCGCAGATGGTGGACTCGTGGACGGTGTCGCCCGACCAGCTGACCTACGTCTTCACGCTGCGCACAGGCCTGAAGTTCCACGACGGCGCGCCCGTCACCGGCGAAGACGTGGTGGCGTCGCTCAAGCGCTGGGCGCAGCGCGATCCCGTGGGCTCGCGCCTGTCCGCGGTCACGCAAAGCATGGACAGCCCGTCGGCCGACACCTTCCGGATCGTGCTCACCAAGCCCTACGGACTGCTGCTGGACGCACTGGCCAAGCCGGGCTCTCCGGTGCCGTTCATCATGCCGCGCCGTATCGCGGCGACGCCGCCTTCCGAAGCCATCAAGGAAACCGTCGGCTCGGGACCGTACAAGTTCGTGCAGGCCGAGTTCCAGGCGGGCGTGAAGGCCGCGTATGTCAAAAATGCGGACTACGTGCCGCGCAAGGAGCCGCCCAGCCGTTTTGCCGGAGGCAAGGTCGCCATGTTCGACCGGATCGACGTCGTCAACGTGCCGGACGCGCAGACAGCCGTCAATGCGCTGCGCCAGGGCGAAATCGACTTCGTCGAGAACGTGGCGCCCGACCTGCTGCCGCAACTTGAAGGCGTGAAGACCGTGACGGTGCAGAGCTATGGCGACGCGTCCGAAACCTACACCCTGCGCATGAACTGGAAGCAGCCGCCGCTGGACAACGTGAAGGTGCGCCGCGCCGTGCTGGCCGCGCTGTACCAGGCCGACTACCTGGATGCGTCGCTGGGCGATCCCGCCTATTACAAGCTGTGCGGCGCCATGCTGAGTTGCATCTCGGCCTATCAGACGGAAGCCGGCGCCACGCAGACCAAGCCCGCCAATCTGGCGCAGGCGCGGGCGTTGCTGAAGGACAGCGGCTATGCCGGCGAGAAGATCATCGTCCTGCATCCGACGGACGTGCGCAGCCTGTCCGCGCTGGCGCCCGTCACCGCGCAGGCCCTGCGCAGCATCGGGATGAACGTGGAAGTGCAGTCGATGGACTGGGCCACGCTGCTGTCGCGGCGCAGCAAGGACGCGCCGCTGGCCGACGGCGGCTGGAGCATCTTCCATTCCAGCCTGACCAGCATGGACCTCTTGAACCCCATCGTGAACGCCAATCTGGATGGGCGGGGCGAGGGCGGTTACCCCGGCTGGACCAAGGACGACACCATCCAGCGCCTGCGCGCCGAGTTCGAGTCGGTGACGGGATTGGACGCGCAGAAGCGCGTCGCCGGCGAGATCCAGCAGCGCGCCTACGATCAGGTGATGTTCGTGCCGCTGGGCGGCTATTCGGAGTTCAAGGCGTACGACAAGAAGTTCGACGGCATGGTGGCCGCGCCGTTGCCGTTGTTCTGGCGGGGCAAATAGAGGGTTGGGGCGGCGGTCAGGACAATCCGACCTTGCCGCTCAACCCCCGCGCCGCGGTCAGCAGCAGCGGCGAATAGCGCCGCGCGAATTCCGCCGGCGAGGCCCATTCGGACACCAGCCCCGCGATCTGGATGGCCGCCACCGGCCGGTGGCGGTGGTCCAGGATGGCGGCGGCCAGGTTCAGTTCGCCCAGCATGCTTTCCTCGATGGCGGTCGCATAGCCGTCCTGGCGCGCCTGCTGGACCAGGCCCCGGATGCGGTCCGGGTCGTTGTCGGTCTTGGGCGTGGTCGGAATGGTGGCAAGCGGCATGTCCTTGGAGCGCGCAAGGATGTCTTCGACTTCCTCTTCGGGCAGGTGGGACATGATGGCGCGGCCGCCGGCCGTCTGCACCATGGGCAGGGCGCGGCCGGCCAGCGTGCTGCTGAAGGTCTGGCGTTTGGTCTGGCGGCGCAGCGCAAAAATGATGTACAGGTCGTCGAACAGGCTCAGTTCCACGCGTTCGTTGGTCTCGCGCTGCATCTCGGCGATCAGCGGCGTGGCGCGTTCAAGCAGGGGCACGCTGCGCATGTAGTCAAAGCTGCGCTGCAGGATCTTCTTGCCCGGCGTGTAGCCCTTGCCGCCGGCGCCGCGTTCCAGATACCCCAGCGAGACCAGCGTGTGCGTCATGCGCTGCGTGGTGCTGCGGTCGAAACCCGTGATTTCCATGAGTTCGTTCATGCTCATGATCGACGGGCGTTGCGCGAAGGCTTCCAGCAGTTCGAAGCCTTTGGCCAGGGATTGCACGAAGAGAGGGTCGGGACGGCTCATGAGGAATCGCTCGTAGGGTGGCGGTGGGCGTCCGCGCCGGGTGAAGGTTCAGGGATTTTATAAAGATTCCTAGGTATTTCCTAGAGATACTTGCGTGCTCGCAAACCGGCAGGCGTATCTGCATCGCGGCGCCGCCAGGCTTGACATAGAATGGCCGCACATCAGCGGTCATTTCGAGGTACCTATGTCGGTCACATCCGATATCAAACTACGCCCGCTCGAACGCGGCGACCTGCACTTCGTGCACAAGATCAACAATAACGACGTCATCATGCGCTATTGGTTCGAAGAGCCTTACGAGGCTTACGACGAACTCGTGGCCTTGTACGACCGCCACCTGCACGACCAGAACGAGCGGCGCTTCATCATCGAGCACGACACGGGGCAACCGGCCGGGCTGGTCGAACTGGTCGAGATCGACTACATCCACCGCCGTGCCGAATTCCAGATCATCATCGCGCCCAGCTACCAGGGCCGCGGCTACGCCAAGGCCGCCACGCGCATTGCGGTGGGCTACGCGTTCCGCGTGCTGAACCTGCACAAGGTGTACCTGGTGGTCGACAAGGACAATACCGCCGCCGTGCACGTCTACGAGCGCTGCGGTTTCCAGATCGAAGGCCTGCTCAAGGAAGAATTCTTTTCCAACGGCGCGTATCGCGATGCCTACCGGATGGCGCTGTTGCAGCACGACCATCTGCGCGACGTGGGGCCGGGCGCG
>NZ_DAMCTG010000078.1:0-25568 GCF_032113835.1 Achromobacter sp.
TGACCTGGTATTCGAAGGGCAGCTTGGGACCCTTGGCCAGCGTGGCGTACAGGATGGACGCGTTGGGCTTGGCCAGCAGCAGGCCGGTCGGGTTCCCGGCCGAATCGAGCACGATCTCGCCTCCGGGAGGCGCCGGCGTGTTCTTGTCGTAGCCCACGGCGCGCAGCGCCGCGGCGTTGAGCAGGGCGCGGTCGTAGAGGTGCAGGATGAAGACAGGCGTATCCGGGGCGGCCGCGTTCAGCTCTTCAATCGTGGGCAGGCGCTTTTCCGCGAACTGGTGTTCGGTGAAGCCGCCGACCACGCGCACCCATTGCGGGGCGGGCGTGATGGCGACCTGACGGCGCAGCATGGCCATCGCGTCGGCCAGGCTGGTCACGCCGTCCCAGCGCAGTTCCATGTTGTAGTTCAGTCCACCGCGGATGATGTGCAGGTGATTGTCGATCAGGCCGGGCAGCACGCCGCGTCCGTTCAGCGCGATGACGCGGGTGGCCGGGCCTGCCAAAGGCAGGATGTCGCTGGCTGCGCCCACGCGCGTAAAACGGCCGTCCTTGATGGCGACCGCGTCGGCGATGGGGTTGGCGGGGTCCAGGGTCGTGAAACGGCCCTGATGCAGGATGAGGTCGGGGGCGCCTTGGCGCGCGGGATCCAGGGTGTCAGCCATTGCGCTTGTCTCCACATGCATCGGCGGGTTGTTGGGCGGTGTCGGCGGACGCCTTGGGGCAGCTAGGCAGTTCGCCGAACATGTGCGGTTTTACCTGTTCATGGATGAAGGACGTGCGGGCGGGCTCGTCCGCCAGCAGGCGCTTGACCAGCGGGGGAATCTGCTCCCCCGCCAGGATGCCCAGCAGGCCAACCAGCGCAATCACCGGTGGCGCCGGCGATCGCACATTGAACAGGGCGTAGATGATACCGACCAACAGGCCGAGTCCCAAGGAAACGAGGTAGACCTTCATGGGCGCGCTCCTGTCAGCCTTCGTGGGCGTTGAACATGGACTTGGCGTAGATGATGCCCAGGCCATAGGCGCCGCCGAACTTCCGGGCGATGCCGGTCGTCATGTCGTAGGTGTCGATGCGGGCCCAGTCGCGCTGCAGTTCCAGCAGGTACTGCAACGCGGTGATCGGCTGGCCGCCTGCCTGAACGATACGCTCAATGGCGCGGTTATGGGCTTCGGCGGACACGTCGCCGCAGGCGTCGGTGATCACATAGACTTCAAAGCCCTGGTCCAGCGCCGACAGGGCCGGGCCGACGATGCACACGCTGGTCCACAGGCCGGCCAGCACGATGCGCTTCTTGCCGATTTCATTGACCTGCTTGATGACGGTGGCGTCTTCCCAGGTGTTCATGGACGTGCGGTCCAGCAGCGGCCGGCCCGGGAACGGGGCGGTGACTTCCTCGAACATGGGGCCGGAAAAGCTCTTTTCGGCAACCGTCGTCAGGATCGTGGACACGCCGAAACCGGCGGCGGCATGGGCCACCAGCGCGGCGTTGCTGCGCAGCGTGACGGCGTCGATCGAATGGGTGGCGAACGCCATCTGCGACTGGAAGTCGATCATGATCAGCGTGTGATCGTGCGGGGACAGCAGCTTGGCGCCGGGGGTAGGGGTCGCAATGACAGGCACGGATGATTCCTTCGGTTGCCAGAGTGAGGGACCCCGGCAATGTGCCAGCCGCCCGCCGGGCCGTATTGAACGATAGTCCGCCGGTTTGAAGATTGTGATCGCGGCGGGCGCTCATTTCGACAAGGACGGTCAGCATTGGCCAGCCGCATCGGCGAAACGCACTGCCGAAACGATGTATCGCCACGGGCGCGGCGCTCGGTTACGCTGCTTCAGTCCCGGCGCGTCGCAACATTTCCTTTTCGGAGAATCCCATGGGCCTGGCTTTCCAGAACGAACTGCACGACGACTTCGGCATGCGGCCGGCGGCCTACATACCCTATGGCGGCGCCGATCTGGGGGAAATTCTGGCGGTGGGGCGGGCGGTGGGGGACGGGGACGACGCCGCATTCTTCGAGGCCTGGATGGCGGCGGGAGATCGGTTGACCGCCGAGGCGCAGGACGCCGAACGCCGCAACCTTGTCGCCAGCGCGCGCGAACTGCACTTGCGAGCCAGCGCATTCTATTGCACGGCGTACCGGCCTCTATATGGCGCGCCGACAGACGCGCGGTTGCTGACGGCCTTTCGCAAGCAGATGGCGGCTTTCGACCGTGGCCTTGCGCTGTCCACGCATCCGGTCATGCCCGTGGGCATTCCGCTTGACGGCGCGCGCATGCCGGCATACCTGATTCCGGCCGTCGGTCACGAGACTGACGTCAGGCCGCTCGTCATCTTCACCAACGGTTATGACGCCACGGTGACGGATATGTATTTTGCAAGCGCCGTGGCCGCGTCACGCCGGGGCTATCACGCCCTGGTGTTCGATGGGCCAGGGCAGGGCGGCATGCTGTACGAACAGGGCGTGGCAATGCGGCCCGACTGGGAGACGGTGGTGGGCGCGGTGGTGGACTACGCGATTACGCTGCCCATCGTGGATGAAAAACGTATTGCGCTCAGCGGCTGGAGCCTGGGCGGCCATCTGGCGCCGCGCGCGGCGTCCGGCGAACCTCGGCTGGCGGCCTGCATTGCGGACCCGGGGCAACAAAGCCTCGCGGGCCCGTTCCGGCCGTTGGCAATCAAGCTGGGCGCCAGCCCGGAAAGCGCGCAGAACCTGGGTGAGCTGGATCAGCCCGTGATGGACCGCCTTTGGCAGTTCGTCACGGCCAGCCCGGTGCTGACGTGGAAGATCGCGCGGCGCGGCTTCTGGGTGCACGGCGTGGACAATCTGCGTGATTACCTGCGGGCGATCGAGCCGTTCACCCTGGATGGCCGGGTCGACCGGATTACGTGCCCCACGCTCATGACGCTGGCCGAAAACGACATGTTGGCGGCCGGCACCCAGCAGTTTTTCGACGAATTGCGCTGCCCCAAGACGCTGCTGCGCTTCACGGCTCAGGAAGGGGCCGGGGACCATTGCGAATCCGCGAACCGGTCGCTGTTGAACCGCCGCGTGCTGGACTGGCTGGACGGCGTGCTGTAGGGCGGGCCGGGCCGCGCCCGCCGCGCTGCCTATAATTGCACCGATCCCCGCTTTTTAGACGGCAGTCCTGCCGTGCCTCATGTCGACCTTGCCTTTGCGCGTGCTGTCGGTGATTCCACCGATGACGCAGCTGAATACCCCGTACCCGTCCACCGCCTACCTGACCGGCTTCCTGCGTTCGCGCGAGGTCACCGCGTATCAGGAGGACCTGGCGCTTGCCCTGGTGCTGCGCCTGCTGTCGGCCGATGGCCTGCGCGCCGTCGCGCAGCGTATCGACGCGCTGCCCCTTGAAAAACACACGCAACCGATCCAGGCCTTCGTCGCCATGCAGGCGCGCTATCTGGCCACCATCGGGCCGGTGATAGGCTTTCTGCAAGGCCGCGATCCGACACTGGCGCACCGCATTGCCGGCCGCAACTACCTGCCCGAGGGTCCGCGATTCAGTTCGCTGGACGTCTACCTGGACGAAGAAGGCGGCGATCCGCTGGGGTGGGCGTTTGGCGCACTGGGCCTGCAGGACCGGGCCAAGCACCTGGCCACGCTGTATCTGAACGACCTGGCCGACGTCCTGCGTGACGCCATCGACCCGCGCTTTGAATTCGTGCGCTATGCCGAATCGCTGGCGGGCAGCCAGCCGACGTTCGATCCGCTGGCAGAGGCGCTGGCCGCGCCGATGAACCTGGTGGACGAGACGCTGCGCGAGCTTACGGACGCCGCGCTGGCTCGCCATAAGCCGACGATGGTCTTGCTGTCGGTGCCGTTTCCGGGTGCGGTGTATGCGGCCTTTCGCATCGCGCAGGCCATCAAAGCGCAGGATCCCACCATCGTCACGGTGCTGGGCGGCGGCTTCGTCAACACCGAGTTGCGCGAATTGAAAGACCCGCGCGTGTTCGACTATTTCGACTTCGTCACGCTGGATGCCGGCGAGCGCCCCTTGCTGGCGCTGCTGGAGCACGTGCAGGGCAAGCGGTCGCGCCAGCGCCTGGTGCGCACGTTTGTGCGCGATGCCGACAGCGGCGCGGTGCGGTACGTCAACCTGGTTGAACCGGACGTCGCGTTCGCCGAAGTGGGCACGCCCACGTGGGACGGTCTGCCGCTGGATCGCTACCTGTCGCTGCTGGACATGCTGAATCCGATGAACCGCCTCTGGAGCGATGGCCGCTGGAACAAGCTGACCGTCGCCCACGGCTGTTACTGGAAGAAGTGCAGCTTCTGCGACGTGGGGCTGGACTATATCGGCCGTTACGAGGGCGCGTCGGCGTCCGTGCTGGCTGATCGCATCCAGGCCATCGTGGCCGAGACCGGGCAGACCGGCTTTCACTTCGTCGACGAAGCCGCGCCGCCCAAGGCGTTGAAGGCGCTTGCATCCGAGCTGATCGAGCGCAACGCCGGCATTTCGTGGTGGGGCAACATCCGCTTTGAAAAGACCTTCAGTCCGGAACTGTGCGAACTGCTGGCCGACAGCGGCTGCATCGCCGTGTCGGGCGGCCTGGAGGTCGCGTCGGACCGGTTGCTGAATCTGATGAAGAAGGGCGTGTCGATTGACCAGGTGGCGCGCGTGACGCGCGCGTTCAGCGATGCCGGCGTGCTGGTGCACGCCTATCTGATGTACGGCTTTCCCACGCAAACCGTGCAGGACACCGTGGATGCGCTGGAGTACGTGCGCCAGCTGTTTGAGAATGACTGCATCCAGAGCGGGTTCTTTCACCGCTTCGCCTGTACGGTGCATTCGCCTGTCGGACTGAACCCGGACGAATACGGCATCACGCTCAAGCCCTTGCCCGACGTCACGTTCGCCAAGAACGACGTGGGCTTTCACGATCCCACGGGCGTGGATCACGACGCGCTGGGCAAGGGATTGAAGAAGGCCATCTACAACTTCATGCACGGCATCGGCCTGGAAGAGGACGTGCGCAGCTGGTTCCCGTTCAAGGTGCCGCGCACGACGGTGGCGCGGCATCGCATCGAGCGCGCGCTGAGCCAGCGGGGATAGGCGGTCCAGGCGCGGCTCGTGTCCCTAAAGCACGAAGCCGCCGTCCGCGGTCAGGCTGGCGCCTGTGATGTAGCCCGCATCGGCCCCGGCCAGAAACGCCGCAAGCCCCGCGATTTCAGTCGATTTGCCCATGCGGCCCAGCGGAATGCGGGGAATCAGTTGGGCCGTCCATTCGGCCGTCAGGTCGGTCTGGATGGGACCCGGCTGGATGTTGTTGACGGTGATGCCGCGCGGCGCAAGGTCCAGCGCCGCGCCGCTGACCAGCGCGGCGACGGCGGCCTTGGTCATGGCGTAGACGCTGCTGCCGGGCGAGCCGGTCCGGATGGCGGTGTTGCTGCCGATGGTGATGATCCGTCCGCCGTCGCGCATATTGGCTGCAGACGCCTGGATGGCCAGGAACACGCCGCGCACGTTCACCGCCAGCATCTGGTCCAGCTCGTCGAGCGGGACGGCGCCGATTGGGTTGGCGCGATAGATGCCGGCGTTGACGACGGCAACGCTCAGCGGTCCGAATGCCTGCACGGCGGTGTCGACCGCACGCGCGATGGCTTGCGGATCGGCGCTGTCGGCTTCAATGGCCAGCGCGTGTCCGCCGCTGGCCTCGATGGACGCGACGACTGCGTTGGCGCTGTCGGCGCGGCTGGCGTAGGTCAGCGCCACGGCGTAGCCGGCTTCCGCCAGTCTTGCCGCAATGGCGGCGCCGATGCCGCGAGAGCCGCCGAACACGAGCGCGGCGGGGGATTCAAGGGGTGGGATTTTTTCCATGATGTGCACCGTTTTCAGTAGGTGCTTGCATCATCCCGCTGAACCCGCGCCCGCGCACCACCGGATTCAAGTCGCAGTGTGTGCGGCAGGAATCGCGGATACATGCCGGTACGATTGGCCGCTGTTTGCGCGCCTTTCGCCCGCCGTTTTGGCGCAAAGGCGCGCGGAATCTGCCGCTTGATACCGCCCGTCAGGCAGTCGGCGGCGCGTCCGGCACTGTGTTCAGCACCGGCTCGGCGGCCTCGGCGCCGTGTACCGCGTTGGTCAGATCCTCGGTCATTTCGTGGTCGAGCGCACCCTGGATCAGGTCGTCGGTGACGCGCAGCTCCACGCCCACCGGCGACATCTGCGCAGCGGCCGCAAAGGGCGCCACGGGGGCGGGCGCGGGGCGTTCGTTGCGGCGCCAGACGAAGAAGGTGACCAGGCCCAGGTTCAGCAGCGCAAAGCACCAGAACAGGCCCGCTTCGCCAAACTTCGCCATGACCGCCGAGATCGCCAGCGGACTTAGCGCCGATCCCAATGAATTGATCAGCAGCAGCCCCTGGATCATGCGAACCAAGGCGTCCGCGGGCGCGCGATCGGCCGCGTGGCTGACGGCGACCGGATAGATGGCAAAGACGCCGCCGCCCAGCAGGAACAGCAACGGCATCAACAGCGACGATCCCGGCGGCAGCATCAGGATCAGCAGACTGAGCACGGCGCAGAATATGGCCAGCGCGATCAGCACCACCTGCCGGTCGCGCAGGTCCGACCAGCGTCCGACCGGATACTGCAGCACCATTGCGCCCAGGATGACGGCGCCCATCATCTTGCCGACCTCGGCAACATCCAGGCCGATGCGCTGCAGATACAGCGGCAGCAGTGTGTAGACGGCGGCAATCGCCACGCCCGAGCCAAAACAACCCATCACACCCGTGGGCGTCATGCGCGCCAGGTGTTGCGGCAACAGCGGCTCGACGCGCTCCACGAGCGGCGACACGCGCGGAATGATCACCATCGGCAGCACTGACAGCGACGCCAGCAGGCCGGCCACCATGAACGGCGCCATGTCGCCCAGCCGCGTGATCGCGCCCAGCTCCAGCTGGCCCAGCATGCCCGAGCCATACAGCGCGATCATGTACAGCGCCAGCAACCGGCCGCGCATCTTGGCGTCGCCCGCCAGCAGCAACCAGCTCTCGACCACCAGAAAAACGCCGACGCTTGCCCAGCCGTTGATCAGACGCAGCACGAACCACGCCTCGCGATTGAAGATCAGGCCCTGCAGCAGCACCGTCACGGCGATCAGCGACGCAAAGCTGCTGTAGGCGCGGATATGGCCGATGCGCAGGATCAGGCGGTCATTGAAGATCGCGCCCAGCGTCAGGCCGATGAAGTACGACGACGAAATGATGCCGACCACCGTGGCCGATTCGCCGGCGGCGTCCAACTGCAAGGTCGTGAGGGAAGAGATGAAAGCGTTGCCGATGCAGACAACGAACAAGCCAAGAAGGGGCCCGAGCACAAGGCCCAACAACTGCCGAGACATGAAATCCTCGATTTCCAGAACAGCAAAAGCATCCGGTGCGACCGGACAAACGATCAATGGGTTTTGGGGGAATGCGTCATGGTTCGCCCGGCTGGGGGGGGCAATGCCACGCGCTTGGGCGCGGGCCGGCTGGCGCGGGGCACGCTCGGCGGGAATCCGGCGCGGATTGTAGCGCTTGTTGGCGGGGCGGCTTGGCGCGACGAATTTGACACTTGCCGTGCTGCGCAGGCTGATCGGCGTCGCTACAGTGCGCGGACAGCCCGTCGCCTTCGAAGGAGAGGACAGCATGACAAGAAAGACGCCCGCGGTGACGAGGCCTGTCGCCGCGCCGGCTGACTATGGCGCTGTTCACGGCGGCATCGTGGCACTGCTGGATGCCGCCCGCCAAGCGGCGGCGCGCAGCGTCAATGCACTGATGACGGCCAGCTATTGGGAGGTTGGCCGCCGGATAGTCGAGGCCGAGCAGAAGGGCAGACGGCGGGCCGGCTACGGCGAGCAGTTGATGGAACGTCTGTCCGCTGATCTGACGGCCCGATTTGGACGCGGGTTCGGCGTCAACAACCTGGAAAGCATGCGGCGCTTCTTTCTCGCATACCCCGAGCCAAAGATTTCCCAGACACCGTCTGGGAAATTGGAGAGCCAGCCGGCCTGCGACAAATCCCAGACGGCGTCTGGGAATTTGAGCCTCTCCGAACTCTCGCAACGTTTCACTCTTCCTTGGTCTGCGTATGTTCGGCTGCTGTCGGTAAAGGACCCGTATGCCCGGCGGTTCTACGAGGCCGAGACGTTGCGTGGAGGCTGGAGCGTGCGGCAGCTAGATCGTCAGATCGGCAGCCAGTTCTACGAACGAACGGCTTTGTCCAAGGACAAGGCAGCCATGCTGATAAAAGGGGCCATGCCGAAGCCCGAAGATGCCGCTATGCCCAATGACGCGATCAAGGATCCATACGTGCTGGAGTTCCTCGACCTGAAAGACGAGTATTCGGAGTCCGATCTGGAAGCAGCTCTGATCCAGCGGTTGGAAGACTTTTTGCTGGAGTTGGGCGAGGGGTTCACCTTCGTGGGGCGGCAACGCAGGCTGCGCCTGGACCAGACCTGGTATCGCGTCGATCTGCTGTTCTTTCATCGCAAGTTGCGTTGCCTGGTCATCGTCGACCTGAAGCTGGGAAGCCTGACCCACGCCGATGTGGGCCAGATGCACATGTACTGCAACTACGCCAAGGAACATTGGGCCTTCCCGGATGAAAACCCCCCTGTGGGCCTGATACTGTGCGCGGATAAGGACCACGCCCTGGCAAGGTACGCGCTGGATGGCTTGCCGAACAAGGTGGTAGCTGCGAATTACCGTACCGTGCTGCCCGATGCCGAACTGCTGCAAACGGAACTGGAAAACACGCGACGGCTGCTTGAGTCGCGGGCAGCCAAACTGCTGGGCATTACTGCCGCCAACTGACACACCCCGCCCGGGGCTGCAGCGCACTACGTCAGCGCCATGCCCCCGTCCAGCCGCAGGTTGACGCCCGTGACGAAGCTGCTCTCGTCACTGGCCAGATACAGCGCGGCGCGCGCCAATTCGCCGGGGCGGCCCATCCGGCCCAGCGGGATGGCGGCGGCCATGGCGTCGTCCAGCCCGGCGCGCTGATCGGCGGGCAGCCCCAGCTTTTCCAGGATGGGCGTATCCACCGGGCCGGGGCTGATGACATTGACGCGGATGCGCCGCGCCTTCAGTTCCAGCGCCCAGCTGCGGGCCATGGCTTCGATGGCGGCCTTGCTTGCGGCGTAGACGGCATGGCCTTCCAGCACCTTGGCGCTGGCGATCGAGCTGACCAGGATGATGGACGCGCCGCCGTTCAAGACGGGCAGGGCGCGGGTCACGCCGAAAAACACCCCGCGCGTATTGGTGGCGAATTGACGGTCGTAGTGCTCCACGGACACCTGCGCCGAGGGCTCAAGGATGGCGATGCCCGCATTGGCCAGGTAGATGTCCAGGCCGCCGAAGCGCTGCCGGATTTCCTCGGCCACCCGGTCGTGGGTGTCCAGGTCGGCGACGTCGCCCGTGATGCCCAGCGCGTTGTGGCCGATGGCGCGCACGGCGGCGTCCACCGCGTCCTGACGCCGGCCCACGATGGCGACCTGCGCGCCGGCCTGTGCAAAGGCCTGGGCGGCGGCTAGGCCGATGCCGCTGTTGCCGCCGGTGACGAGGGCGATTTTGCCTTGTAGTTGGGTCATGGCTTTTCCAGAAAGATGAAAGAAGACCCACTCTATCTATTCCAATAGGAGTTAAATAGATGGCCTAACGACAATCACCTGTGCCTAAAGGTCATCAATGGACATGCTTCCCCACGCGACCGCGCTAGCGGCCTTTGCCGCCACTGTGGAGGCCGGCTCCTTCAGCGCGGCGGGGCGGATCCTGGGCAGCACCCCGTCCGCGGTGTCCAAGGCGATCGCCCGGCTGGAACAACGCTTCGGCGTCCGGCTGTTTCAGCGGTCCACGCGGGTGCTGACGCTCACGCCGGAGGGGGCGGCTTATTACGAGCGGGTGGCGCCACTGCTGCGCGCGCTGGACGACGCCGGCGAGGTCATGCAACCGGCAGCCACCGCGCAAGGGCGCCTGCGAATTACGGCGCCCGGCGACCTGGGGCGCTTGCTGATGACGCCCATCGTCAACGGCTTCCTGCCCGCGCACCCGGCGCTGAAGCTGGAAATGAGCCTTGCCGACCGGCACGTGGACCTGATCCGCGAGGGATTCGACCTTGCGATTCGGGCGGGCCGCGTCGCGGATTCGGAGCTCAACGTGCGGCAACTGGCGCAATTGCCGTTGACGCTGGTCGCATCGCCCGCGTATCTGAAGCGACGCGGCACCCCCCGCAGCATCGCTGATCTGTCCGGCCACGCGCACGTGCGCTACCTGCTGGCCGGAAGCCCTTTTCCCATCACGTTCGCGTCGGGGGACGTGGTGCGCCCGGACGGCGTGTTCGACACCGACGACGGCACGGCCCTGCGCGCGGCCGCGTTGGGGGGACTGGGCATCATCCAGATCCTGCGGCTGGCGGTGGCGGAGGATCTTGCGGCTGGGCGGCTGGTCGAGGTGCTGCCGCAGGCGCAATTGCCTCGCGTGCCGGTGTCCGTGCTGCACGCCTTCGGCCGCCACGCACCCATGCGGGCGCGGCTGTTCATCGATTTCATGGCGGAGCAATTGCAGTCGCTGGCATAGCGGCCCCCGAGCGGGCGCAGGACGTGTGGCGGAATTAAAACAGGTCCAGATCGAATCGTTTGCGCCAGCGCAAATTCTTCGCGTGCGGCGGGTTGACCACTGCCGTGTTAACGATATTTTTCGTAAGATAAGCGCCTATCATTCTCATTTGCATTGAACTTGAGGGCGTGGAAAGTGTCTGAGGAAAAATTGAATTCGATGGATTCGCGGGCCGTGCGAATCGCGCCTTGCGTGGCGCTCACCTTGATGTTGCCGCTGCACGCGGCGTACGCGCAGGACGCGCAGCAGGCGACCACGCTGCAGCCCGTCACCGTGACTGCCGGCGCCGTGGGCGATGGGGATCTGCCGCCGGCCTATGCCGGAGGCCAGGTCGCCGAAGGCGCGCGGCTCGGCCTGATGGGCAACCAGTCTGTCATGGACACGCCGTTCAACGTCACCAGCTATACGTCCGAACTCATCAAGAACCAGCAGGCGCGCACGCTGGCCGATGTGATGGCGAACGATCCGTCGGTGCGCTTCACGACATCCAGCGGCCACGCCTATGAGAACTTCCGCATCCGGGGCTTCGACGTCAACCAGAACGATGTGGCCATCAACGGCATGTACGGTCTGGCGCCTATGGGCCGCACGCCCGTGGAATTCGTGGAGCGGGTGGAAGTGCTGAAGGGGCCGAACGCACTGTTCAGCGGCATGGCGCCCAGCGGCGCGGTCGGCGGGACAGTCAATCTGGTCACCAAGCGCGCGACCGACACGCCCACGGCCACGTTCGGGGTGGACTGGCTGTCCGATGGACAACTGGGCACCACGATCGACGCCGGCCGGCGCTTTGGCGCCCGCAATGAATGGGGCGCGCGGGTGAACGGTTCGTTCAGCGACGGCGCCACCACGCTGGATGGCCAGTCCAGAAAGCGCGAATTCCTCTCGGCGGGCCTGGATTACCGCGGCAGCGCGCTGACGGCATCGATCGACGCCTACCATAGCCAGGAATCGTTCACGGGCGGCACGCCGGCCATGTTCTGGTTCGCGAGCCCGGTGGTGCCGGTCGCGCCCGATCCCCGCATCAACCAGTTCAGCACCGCGTACGGCAGCATCCAGAGCAACGCCGTCATGGGCCAGGCCGAGTACCGATTCAACGAGCACGTCTCGGCGTTCGCCGGCGTGGGCCGGCGCGACAGCGACCAGTCCGGCCTCATCAACGGCACCCATGCCCGGCAGATCCAGCCGAACGGCGATTTCACCGGCCAGATCGTGGGCCAGCGCGCCTACACCGACGCCACCACCGCCGAGGGCGGTCTGCGGACGCGCTTCAAGACCGGCAGCGTGGGCCATGAACTCGTGCTGCAGGCGTCCTACCTGAAGCTCGAGGACGGTTCGGCCACCGGGCCGGCTTCGGTGTTCAGGTCCAACATCTACAACCCCATCACGCCGGTCATGCCGGCGCTGCCGGGCAACCCGCCCAAAACCAGCGAGAACACGCTGACCAGCCTGGCGTTGGTTGACACCATGTCTTTCCTGGACGACAAGCTGCGCGTCACCGGCGGCGTGCGCAACCAGCGTGTGAAGACCAGCAACTTCGACAGGATGGGCAAGACCACGGCGCGTTACGACGAAGATGCCGTCACGCCGGCCGTGGCCGTCGTCGTCAAACCGTGGGGGCCGGACCTCTCGTTCTACGCCAACTACGTCGAGGGCCTGAGCAAGGGCGACAGCGTCACCGACACGACGGCAACCAACTTTGGCGAGGTCTTCGCCCCCTACAAGACCAAGCAGAAGGAGCTGGGCGTGAAGTGGAACGCCGGCACCTTCACCAACACGCTGGCGCTCTTCGAGATCGACAAGCCGATGCTCGTGACCGAAGGCTCACCGGCGCGGCCCACGTATGCGGACGGCGGCGAAAAGCGCGTGCGCGGCGTGGAGTGGAATACGTTTGGCGAGATCGCGCAGGGCGTGCGCGTGCTGGGCGGCGTCACGTACACGCAAGGCACGCAGGTCAAGACTTCGTACGGCCGCTACAACGGCAATACCGCCGTCGGCGCGCCGCGCTGGCAGGTCAACACCGGGATGGAATGGGATACGCCGTGGGTGCCGGGCTTGACGCTGACCGGACGCGTCCAGGCGACGTCGCGCCAGTACGCGGATTCTGCCAACAACATCGAGATCCCGGGGTGGGGGCAAGTTGACCTGGGCGCGCGCTATGCGACGAAGGTCAACGGCCGCGACGTGGTGCTGCGCCTGAACGTCAACAACGTGTTCAACAAGTACTACTACGCGGGCATCTTCAGCGACACCACGCCGATTGCGACGCTGGGACCGGCCCGCAGTGTCATGGCGTCCGCCGCGATCACCTTCTGACAGGCGGTTTGCATGGCGTCCGCCGCACCCTCGGACCGACCGGTCCAGGCGTGCGGCGGACCCAGACACCATTCCTTCCGGGGCGACCATGCCAGTCCTCATTCTTGCCAGCCTGATCGCCGTGTGCATGGGCTGCTTCTCCATCTATCGCGCCTCGCCCAACCAGCAGTGGGCAAGCAAACCTTGGGCCGCCGCACCCGCCCGCACGGCAGGCATTGCGCTGCTGGCGTTGGCCGGCTGGGGGTGCCTTTACGGTTTCACCGTGGTGACGGCAGTGTTCGTGTTCTGTACGGCGCTGATGCTGTTCTTCTGCCTGATTCCTTACCTGGCCGTACTGCGGCGGGTGCAAGCCTGGGGCATGCCGCGGGGAGAACGCGATGAAGCCCGCTAAGCCCGCGCCCATCCGGCGTGACTGGGTTTCAAAGAGCCTGGCCGGCGCGTTGCTGGGATTCGCCATCGCCATGGGCGCCAGCGCGCTGCTGGCCACGCTGACATCCGCGGTGCCGCTTGCGACCCGCTCGCAGCTTGCCATGTGGCTGGTGCCGCCGGTGTGGCTGGGCATCGCGTCCACCGTTTATTTCTTCGGCAGCGGCCTGCGCGCCTGGTGCTGGCTGGGCGGGACCTGCCTGGCGCTCTACGGCGGGCTGTACGCGGCCGGCGCGCTTTAAGCAGGAGGATCGCCATCATGCGAGCCGACTACATCCGCATCTACAAAGCCGTCCACACCTGGACCGGCATCCTGACCGGCATGGCGCTTTTCATCGCGTTCTACGCGGGCGCGCTGACCCTGTTCAAGGAACCCATCGCGCGCTGGGCGTCGCCGCGGCCGGACGTGGCGATGGCGCCGCTTGAAACCGTGCCCGACCTGATCGCCAGGACGCTGGCGGCGCGACCCGATGTGGCCAAGGGCTTCACCATCCATCTGCAGCCCACCGAAAACGTGCCCGCGCGCATGGCCTGGGAAGTGCGCGACCCGCAGGCCGACGACCATGACGAATCCTCCGTGCGGCACTATGTTGCGCGCCTGGACGCGGGCGGGGCGGTGCAGATCGGGGAGGCCGAGCCCAGCGGGCTGGGCAATTTCATCGACGTGCTGCATCGCGTGGTGGGCCTGCCCGCCGACAGCGATCCCAACCGCTGGTTCATGGGCATCGTCGCGTCGTTGTACGCGATCGCGCTGGTGTCCGGCGTCATCGTCCTGCTGCCGTCGCTGGTCAAGGATTTCTTCGCGCTGCGGGTGGGCAAGAACCGCAAACGCATGTGGCTGGACGCGCATAACGTGGTGGGCATCATTTCGCTGCCGTTCCATATCGTGATGGCGCTCAGTTCGGTCGTGTTCGCCTTTCATGACGGGATTTACGACATTCAGGACCGGCTCATGTACGGCGGCAAGCTGGAATCGGTGTTCCAGCGGGGCGGGGGCGCTGCGCCCGACGCCGCGCCGCGCGATCCGTCGGCCATGCTGCCGCCCCAGGAATTGCTGGAGCATGCGCGCAGGATGTCGCCATCGTTCGAGCCTTTCGCGCTGCAATACACGCAGGTGACCGCGCCACGCGCCATCGTCCGCATCTGGGGCAAGGACCCGGCGGCGGTGTCGCCGCGCGCCCGCGGCGGCTTTGTGGCGATGGACCCGTACAACGGCAAGGTGCTCAACACCGATTACTTGCCGGGCCGCCAGGATGCGGCGAACTTATGGGTCAGCAGCTTCTTTGCCCTGCACATGGCGTCGTTCGGCGGCGCGGCGGTGCAGTGGTTGTACTTCCTGCTGGGGTTGGCGGGCGCATGGCTTTTCTACAGCGGCAACCTGCTCTGGATCGAATCGCGCCGCAAGCGCGCGGACCGGCGCACCGGTGCGGTGCCGGTGCAGCGGCTCGATACGCGGTTGATGGCGTCCGCGACGGTGGGCGTGTGCCTGGGCAGCGTGTGCGGCATTTCGCTCATGATGGTCGCCGCGAAGGGCTTGCAGGGTCACGTGGCCGACCTGGATGCGTGGCTCAAAGGGCTGTACTACGCGGGATTCTTCGCGGCCATCGCGTGGTCGTTCCTGCGTGGCGGCGCAAAGGCGGCGGTGCATCTGCTTTGGCTGGCGGCTGCGTTCACGTTGGCGATTCCCTTGACCTCGCTGCTGGGCGCGATGGCGCCGTCGACCGGCTTGTGGGTGCACACGTCGGCCGCAACGCTGGGCGTGGATGCGACTGCGCTGGTCATGGCGCTGGGATTCGCGTGGATGGCGGCAGCCACGCACCGGCGGCTGGCGCGCGGGGAGGCGGATAGCGCGTGGGCGCCGCGGCGCGCGCGTTCCGGGGCTGACCCCGCGGGTGAAACTCAGGGTTGAACCCCGGGCCGGATAGCCCGGGGCTTTCTACCACTCGTTGATCGTCGGCCGTCAGAACCGGTATCGCACGTCCAGCGTCCCCGAGTTCTGGCGGTTGCCTTCACCAAACTGGCCGCCGTAGACCACGCCGACGGTGGTGCGCTTGCTGACCGCGATCCCCACGCCCAGTTCGATCACCGCCGCGTCGCGGGCAATGGGCGCGCCGGTGGCCGTGAACGATTCGCTGCCCTGCACGAAGGACAGCGTGCTGGCCGGGTCAAGATCGCCAAACGCATGGCGCCAGCCAAGGGTCCCGTGCACGTGGCCGAGCGCGCCGGCGCTTTCGAACGTGGTCAGCGCATGCAGGCCGAGCGTCGTGGTCGTGACCTTGTTGCTGCTGCTTTCACCGCGCAGCGCCGCGACGCCGCCCGATTCCGAGAAGCCGCGCGTGTGCAGATCGCTGTAGTTGGCGGCGACGAAGGGTTCCAGCGTCACGCGGTCATTCAACGGCATGGCATAGCCGAGCTCGGTGAAAACCTGCCCGGTGCTGGCGCCGTAGCTGGCTTTCAGCGTCTGGTCCAAACCCGCGCCAGCGGTGCTGCGCTGGGTGCTGATGTCGTGCCAGGTGTACGCCGCGCCCAGGCTCAGGTTGAGCTTGCCCGCGCCGGCCTCGAACGCCTTGCCGCCGTAGATGGTGATGCTGTAGCTGTCGGCTTCCGAACTGGACGCGCGGTCGGCGGTGCGGCTGCGGCTGTCGGTGTAGCCCAGTGCGCCGCCCAGACGCCAGCCGCCGCCGATGGCGTGATCGCCGCCGATGGTGACGCCGGCATCCGACTGCGTGGTCTTCGCGGCGTCGCGGTTGCCGTCCAGGGTGGTCCAGTTTCCAAACACCTGTGTCCACAACGGCTGCGCGGCCGAGCGGGGCAGGGAGGCTGCATCGCCCAGGCCAAGCTGCGCGGTCGGCGCACCAGGCATCCAGCCGGCGTTGAGGTTGGCGCGCAGGCGCGTCAACGGCGCCTGCGTGAAGGTGGCGGCCGTGTACTGCAGCCCGGACATCGCGCTGGCGTGCGCTTCACCCGACAGGGCATCGAAGGCGGATTCGGGAGCGCCGTTTGGCAGATTCAGCACGTGCCGGAAGAGCGCGCTGTTGGTGGGCAGGCTTTGCAGCGCCCGCGCGACGGCGCGTTGGTTGCCCGAGACGGCTGCGTCGGCGAACTCGATGGGACGCGTGCCGCCGTTGCCGCCTTCGTTGTCACCCCCGTTGCCGGGGGCGACTGGCATTTCCTTCAGGTCCACGACCAGATTGACCTGCTTGTCGCCGTAAGACAGCGACGGGGTCAGGAAGGCGAGGTTGCTGGAGATGGCGTCGAACCGGCCCTGCACCCCGTTGTCTGCCGACAGGATGGCGTACGAGGTGGACGGCGCGTAGTTGCCGTTCTGCGCAAGCTGCACGACCGTACCCGCGAGCGACGCGGCGCCGGCCACGCGCACGCTGCTGCTGAGGCCACTGGCGTCCGTGGCGACGCGGTAAGTGGAGCCCGGCTTGAAGTTCAGGTCGCCGGTCAAGGCCATCTGGCCATACGGCGCCGCGGAACTGCCCGGCGCCAGCGTGGCGCCCGAGGCGATGGTGACGGCATTCAGCGTGCCGGTGCCGGTCAGCGTCGTACCCGCCGCGGCCTGGACGCGGCCGCCCAGCTTGCCGTCGACCTGCAGCGTGCCGGCCGTCAACTGCGTCGTGCCGGTGTAGGCGCTGCTGTCGCCTGATAGCGCCAGGACGCCCGCGCCCAGTTTGCTTGTCGCCCCTGCGCCCGACAGCGCGCCTTCGTAGCTGAAGTCGTCCGCGCGGTTGAAGACCAGGCTGGCGTTGTTGACGATGTTGCCCGCGATCGAACCGGCGGTGCCGCCGTCGCCAACCTGCAGCGTGCCCGCGTCGATGGTGGTGACGCCGCTGAGCGTGTTCTGGCCGGTCAGCACCAGCGTGCCAGCGCCGGACTGGCGCAATGCACCCGTCCCGGCCATGTCGCCGCCGAAGACCACGCGGTCGCTGCGCTTGAAGGCCAGCGTGCCGCCGCTGTCGATTACGGCATCGCCGACGATGCTGCCCGAGACCGCGCCATCGCCCACCTGCAAGGTGCCGGCCTGTACGGCCGTGCCCCCGCCATAGGTGTTGCTGCCCGTCAGCACCAAGGTGCCCGCGCCAAGCTTGGACAGCGTGCCCGTACCGAGTAGGTCTTGATAGATCGTGAAGGTGTTGCCCGCATCGGCGATGTCAAACCCGCCGCCAGTGCCGTTCAGGCTGATAACCCGGTCGGTGTTGTTGAAGGACGTGCCGGTCACACGCAGATTGCCGCCCCGGAATTCCAGAGGGGCACGCGGAGCACCGAGGTTGGCGTCATTGGACACGGACAACGTGCCCGCGCTCAGGCGGGTGGCCTGGGTGTAGACGTTGGCGCCGTTGAGCACCAGCGTGCCATATCCCGTCTTGTCGATGCCCGCGCCGGTCAGCACGTTGTCGATGGTGGCCGTCCAGGCCCTGGAGGGCAGGCTGGCGTCGCCCACGCGTACTTCGCCCAGCGCGCCCGTCGTGGCGCCGGCCACTTCCAGCTGGTCGCCGGTCAGGTGATACCCGTCGCTGGCGAACTGGATGCCCTTCGCCGTAATCGCGCCCGCCGTCGCGTCCACCGTGACCGTGCCCGCATCGCCACCGAAAATGGCGAAGGCATCGGCTGGCTGGCGCGGAGCCGTCAGGCTGCCGTCGGCGTCGGTCCAGTTTGCGTTGGTGCGCGACCAGACCCCGGAACCGCCGCCCAGCCGGGAGGGGCTGGCCAGGCCGTTGGCGTTCCAGAGATTGAGTTCCAGACTGGCGGTATTGATCAGGTTGATCTGCTTGCTGCCGGTCAGGGTCTGGATCGTCTGACCCGCCGCGCCAGGCAGAATTCCGCCGTTCGTCGTGGACAGGGTCCCCGTGTAGTCGAACAGCCGGTACAGGCCCAGGCCGAAGCCGCCGCCATCCAGGGCATTCAGTTGCACGCCATGGAGATTCAGGTTGCCGATGACCGACACGCTGCGCCCTTCGCCGCGCGAGGAGCCGATTCCCGGCGCCCCGAAGGTGAAGTCGGCCTGGCTGCCCTGATTCATGGTCAGGTTGCCATTGATGGTGAATATGCCGCCGGGTCCACCGGGGGCGAGGCTGCCGCCGGCCGAGACGGCGACATTGCCGTTGACGACGCCGGCGCCGCCCAGCGAGGCGCCGCTGGCCACGCTGATGCTGCTGCTGACGCTGGCCGCCGAGTGGGCGGTGTCGCCGCCGATGCGCAGCGCGCCGGCCGTCACCAGCGTAGTGCCGGTGTAGGTATTGATGCCGTTGAGCGCCAGGGTGCCTGCGGTCGACTTGACGATGCCGCCCGTGCCTGCGATGACGCCCGCGTAGGCGCCGCTGCCGACGCCCAGCATGTTGGCGCCTATCGCAATCGTGCCGCCGGTGCCTCCCAGAGATCCGATCGTCGGAGACGAGGAGGCGGACACGTCGAATGTGCCGCCCGTATTGACGGTGACTGCCGAGTTGGCCGCCAGTCTGCCGGTTGTCCCAAGCGCCAGGACGCCGCCGTTCACGGTCAGGCCGCCCGTGAACGTATTCGAGCCGTTCAGGGTCTGCAGTTCGGAACCCGTCTTGATTACCGCGCCGGGTCCCCAGATGACTCCGGAATAGCTGGCGGACGAGGCGCCATTCAGCGTCAGCTGATTCGCACCCAACTGGACACTGCCGCCGGTTCCTTGCAAGGCGCCCAACGTTTGGCTGCCGGCAGCGCTCAGGTCCAGCATGGCGCCGGCTTCCACCGTCACCAGGCTTGCCGGCAGGCTGCCCGTCGCACCGAGTGCGAGGGTGCCCGCAGTGACGTTGGTGGCGCCCGCATAGGTATGGGCGCCGGTCAGGGTCACCGTGCCTGTGCCTTGCTTGGACAGAGAGCCAGCACCCGAAATGGTGCCCGCATAGGTGCCGTCGTTAGCCTGCGAGAAACTCAACAGGCCATTGGCGGTGATGTTGCGTTGCAGGCTGGTGGTGGTGCCCACAAGCGTCTGGGAAATCCCAACGTAGGTGCCGCCCGAATAGTCGTTGCTTCCGCTCAGGGTGACCGTGTTGGTCCCGGACAGCGTCAGTGCGCCGGTGCCGGATACGACGCCGGTAAGTGTTAGCGGGTTGTTGTTCAGCAAGGTCAGACCTTGCGCGCCGAGCACGAAGTTATTGGCTAGTGTCACGTTGGCGGTCGTGCCAATGGCCCCGCCATTCGCGCTGACCTGGCCGGTGCCCAATACCGCGTTGTTTGCAACGAAGACCGCGCCGCCGTTCAATTCGACGTTTCCGCCATTGGCCAGGGGACCGTCAGTCAGGTACCAGGAGCCGCTGTTGACGCGCAAATTCTGGAAGTTGATGTAGGCGCCGCCGGAAATGCCGGTGACTGCACCGCCCGTGCCGCTGCCCGTGCCCGCCGACGGCAACACGTTCTGCAGCACCAGCGTATTACCTCCACCCGCGCCGCCATTGACTGTCCCGGGTGGTGCAAAGCGAAGGTCCGGATCGGAGGCCACGGTCAGGTCCAGAGTGGCGGCGCCAGCGCCGCGTGTCACCAAAGAACCGGATACTGCGGTGAAAGTATTGTTTCCGCCCAGGCCTAGCGATACGCCGCCCACGATGGTTCCGGCATTGACGAAGCTATGGCCTGTTCCAGGGGAGCGGGACTGTTCGAAACCGATGCGGCCGGTGATTGCGCCAGTGTTCACGAAGCGCACTTGACCGCCACCGGTCGCGGCAATAACGGGAATGTCCGGCGACGCGACTGAGACCCCCATGAGAGGCGCGCTTGCGACGCTGCCTTCATTGGTCAGGGTGCTGACTCCGCCCACCCCGTTCTGGACGGACAGCGCCATGCCTTGCAGGCTTGGCAGGACGCCTCCCGGCCCCGTGCTTCCGCCGAGCCGGCCCGTTGCCGTATTGACGAAAGAAATGGTCTGGGGGGTCGCATTGCCGATCTGCAAGCCGCCTGCGACAGCGACGATGGGATTGCTGAGCAGGGTGGGGTCAATGGTGCCGCTATTGGAAACCGTCGCATTGCTGCCGGTGAGGGACATCGCCCAACCGCCGGAGCCTGTTGGGCGAGACACGCCGGCGCCCGTCGCCACCTGGACGATGAGATCGTCGTCGGGACTGGAAAAGTTGGGAAAAATCGGGTTGGGCTCGCCGGAGCATGTCACGTCCGCACCCGTCTGTACGCACGCCGCTTGAACTGCCGAACTCAGCACCGACAGGCTGATCGTCAGCGCGAGGCGGAGCGCCTTGGGGGGCGAGACACGGGACAGGGCGCCCGACGAGCAAGAGCGGCCTGCCCGAGACTGCGAGGCAAATTCCGAGGCTGCCTGCCAGACCCGCAATTTACGATTCCATACGAGCCGGTAGATGTGATTCAAGACAAGTGCTCCTCGATGCGCCCGATAGGGCAGGCCGTCGGACAAGCGGCCCGTGCGCTGGCGGCTTCACGCCAACGCGCACATGCGCGGATTCGCAAAACCTGTGTGAATTAGTTTCGGAATAGTAACCGCCAGTGAGTAAAAGTACTTAGTCTTGCGAGTCAAGCGGGCAAAAAAAAGGGCGCCTTGCGCGCCCCCTACTTACTTCACCACGTAATTCTTCGCCTCGGCCTCGCCCGCCCACTTGCGCAGGGCGCTGATGAATTCCGGGCATACATTGCCGTCGACGCTAGTGTCGGTGATGACGCTGTCCTGCATGCGCATCAGCACCTTGCACTCATATACGCGCGTGCGGTTGGCGTAGTGGCCGGTGCTGCTGTTCTGGAAAACCGGCGTCGCAGCCGTGGTGTTGGTCGCGGGGATCATGCCCACTACCTGCTGGCTGGTGCTGTCCACCACCCACTCGGTGTAGGGGGCGGATTGGTAGTCCGACCATTCCAGTTCCATCGTGTTGCCGACCGGCCGGATCTTGGACGGTTCGCCCAGCGCCGCGATCGCGTCGTCGATGGAGCGGCCTTCCATGTTCTTGGCTACGTTCACGCTGGGCGAAAACGACAGGCCCGATTTGAAGACCTGGCTCAGCGACGGCATGGTGGAGCTGCCGCCGGTGGGCATCGGCGCGCAACCGGCCAAACCCAGCGTGACAAGCAGGCCGGTCAACAGAAGGAACTTCCCGCGGTTTTGGTTGGAATGCTGTGTCGGCTTCATCGTGTGTTGTCCAGGCTCGCGGGGTGGCAGGTCCCTCGACAGGCGAGGACACGGCGGCGATTGTTTCTGTTCGTGACGGGATCAGGCATCAATGGCGCCCGCCGCGGCAGGGTGCGCGGCCGAGGCAAGATCGGCCAGTGCCAGAAAGTGCGACATTTTTACCGAAAAAAAGGGCCGGGGTTCGCAAGCCGACGTGTGAAATTTGTTACTTAATATGCCGGCCGGGCGGCACCATACAGGGACGGACCCCGGGAGGGCTGCGCTAAGATCGTCCCCGCCCAATCCACTGGATTTCACGACGATCATGCCCGCTCGCTTTCAATTCCTGATCCGCGCCGCATTTGCCGCTTTGGCCCTGATGGCGGGGCTGGCTTCTCCCACCGCGCACGCCGCAGAAAAGCTATACGGCGGCATCGCCACCGACGGCAAGCATTCCCGGATTTTCTGGGTGCTGCCCGAAACCGATGGCAAGGCGGCCGAAGCCGCTGCGCTGGCCGAGTGCCGCAAGGCCGGCGGCAAGGAGTGCAAGGTGTTGAGCTGGTTCTCCGACAGTTGCATGGTGTACGCCCGCAACTCCGTGCAGGATTTGTTCCCGGGCAACAGCGTGTCGCCCGAGATGGCCGCCAAGAAGGCGATCCGGCGTTGCACGGCCGGCAGCCCCGATGGCAAATGCCGCCTGACCACCATGCCGCTGTGCGTGGGTCCGGGCTACAGCGCCGCCGACATGCAGGCCCCCGTGAAGGCCACGCCCGCCGACCTGGAACGCCTGTCGGCCAAGCTGAACCAGCGCGAATACTGGGGCGCCATTGCCGAAAACGAAGACGGCGGGCTCGTCTATGCCGACGGCTATCCCAACGAGAACGATGCGCTGTCCAAGCTGCTGGATTGGGAAGACTGCAAGGGCTGCCGCAAGGTGCTGACATACACCGACAGCTGCGTCGGTCTTGCGTGGCCCAAGGGCGCCAAGGGACGCGGCACCAACTTCACCGCGCTCAATCCCGATCCGAAGACGGCCCGCGATGAGTCGCGCGCCGCGTGCACCGCGAAGACCGGCAGCCCGGCCTGCGTGGCGATGGTGCGTTGCTCGGGCCGCCCGTATATCGACGGCTATGCCGGCGAGGGCGAAAAGCCGAATTGATGTTGGCGTAGCACGATGCCGCATTCAAAACGAACGGGCCTGCGGGCCCTTTTTTTTTTAAATCGCCGCGCTGCGCGGCACGCCAAAGCAAGCAAGCCATCGGCGAACATATGCAAATAAGCCTGCGTCTTTAAGGCTTCGGGCAATGTCCAAGCAATTACAACCTCTTTGTCTGGTTGTACTCGCGAGGCCTAGAATCAGCCCTGTTCCATAGCAGGCGGCAGGGCATGTCATCGCGACTTTCGATCGAATCGGTACAGCTTTCATTCTTGTCGCAACGGCATCAGGCCGTTCGCGATTTCTACCGGCGGATCATCGGGTTGGAAGAAGTGCAGGGCGACGGCGACCGGCTGCGCTTCGCGCTTGGCGACGCCACGTTGTCGCTGTCTCCGGTCGACGAAGTGAGCCGGGCGGTCAAGCCCGACTACCTGGCCATCAAGGCCACCGCATACGACGACATCCTGTCGCGCCTGCAGCTGGCGGGCCATTATCCGGTGTGCTCGCTGCCCGATGTGTTGCCGCGCGTCATGTACGTGAAGGATCCCTCCGGCAACCAACTGGCCATCCTGGGCTGAGGCGCGCACGATGAACTTCCAGCAATTGCGATCCGTGCGCGAAGCCGTGCGCCGCGACTTCAACCTGACCGACGTCTCTGAAAGCCTGCACACCTCCCAGCCCGGTGTCAGCCGGCAGATCCGCGAACTGGAAGAAGAGGTGGGCGTCGACATTTTCGTGCGTTCCGGCAAGCGCCTGATCGGCCTCACGCCGCCCGGTGAACTGATCCTGCCGCTGGTGGAACAGATCCTGCAGGCCGCCGACAACATCCGTCATGCGGGCGCGGAATACGCCGACAGCCGGACAGGCGTGCTGTCGATCGCGGCCACGCACTCGCAGGCGCGCTATGCCTTGCCGCCCGTCATCAAGGAATTCCGCCAACGCTATCCCGAGGTGGTGCTGCATCTGCACCAGGGGTCGCCGCGGCAGGTCTCGGAGATGCTGCTCGAAGGCGAAGCCGACATCGGCGTGGCGACCGAAGCCGTGGCGGACTATCCCGGTCTGGTGAACCTGCCGTGCTACCGATGGAGCCACAGCGTCATCGTGCCGCGCGGCCATCCGCTGGCGCGACAGCACGACGGCGTCACGCTGTCGCAGTTGTCGCGCTATCCCATCATCACGTATGGGCGCGGCTACACGGGCCGCGCGCATATCGACGAGGCCTTTGCGCGCGCCGGCATCACGCCCGACATCGTCATGACCGCGATGGATGCGGATGTCATCAAGACGTACGTGGAACTGGAACTGGGCGTCGGCATCGTGGCGGCCGTGGCCTGGGACGCCGAGCGCGACAGCCGGCTGTGCGCGATTGATGCGCGGCATCTGTTCGAAATCAACCTGACGCGGCTGGCGATCCGGCGCGGCGCATGGCTGCGCGGCTACGCCTTTCATTTTGTGGAGATGTTCGTGCCCACGCTGACGCGGGAAGTGGTCGAGCGCGAGCTGAAGGGCGAGGGCTGATGCCGCCGTCATCGGCGCGAAAGGGGCGAAAAAAAAGGAAGGCAGTTGCCTTCCTTTTTCATTCGGGGCGCAGTATCAGCCCTTGATGAACGCCAGCAGGTCGGCGTTGATCACGTCAGCATGCGTCGTCAGCATGCCGTGCGGGAAGCCCGGGTACACCTTCAGCGTGCCGTTCTTGAGCAGCTTGACCGACAGGCGCGATGCGTCGTCGATCGGCACGATCTGGTCGTCGTCGCCATGCAGGACCAGCGTCGGAACGCTGATGGCCTTCAGGTCTTCGGTCTGGTCGGTTTCGGAGAAGGCCTTGATGCCTTCGTAGTGCGCCTTCGCGCCGCCGATCATGCCCTGGCGCCACCAGTTGTTGATCACGCCCTGCGAAACCTTGGCGCCGTCGCGGTTGAAACCGTAGAACGGGCCCGAGGCCACGTCCAGGAAGAACTGCGCGCGGTTGTCGGCCAGCGCCTTGCGGAAGCCGTCGAACACTTCGATAGGCGTGCCGCCGGGATTGGATTCGGTCTTGACCATCAGCGGGGGGACGGCGCTGACCAGCACGGCCTTGGCGACGCGGCCCTGCGGTTCGCCATGGCGGGCGACGTAGCGGGCGACTTCACCGCCGCCGGTCGAGTGGCCGATGTGCACGGCATTGCGCAAATCCAGATGTTGAACCACGGCGGCGGCGTCCGCGGCGTAGTGGTCCATGTCGTGGCCGTCGCTGACCTGGGTCGAGCGGCCGTGGCCGCGGCGGTCGTGCGCAATGACGCGAAAGCCCTGGGCGAGGAAGAACAGCATCTGTGCGTCCCAGTCATCGCTGGACAGCGGCCAGCCATGGTGGAACATGATGGGCTGGGCCGTCTTGGGGCCCCAGTCCTTGTAGAAGATTTCAACGCCGTCGGGGGTGGTGATCGTGCTCATGTCGTGTTCTCCGGGGGTTAGTTGGACCGCAGGGATAGACTAGGGCCTTATGCGTCGCCGGGACATCCTACGCTGGGCTTGGCGCGTCATACAAAGGTATAAGCGGGGTTTCGCGGCGGATGTGTCCAATCCGCCACCACCCGGCTTTACGCGGTCTGCGCGCCTTGCAGCGCGTCGGCCACGCATCGCGCCATGGCTTCGCCGTCCACCGGCTTGTCCAGGTAGGCACAGGCGCCCAGGGCCAGCAGCCGCTGCCGCGCCGCCTCGGTGGGGAAGGCCGTCATGAAGATCAGGGGAAAGCGGCGTCCCGTCGCGATCAGCTCGGCCTGCAGCTGATCGCCCGTCATGGGCGACATCTGCACGTCGGTGATCATGCAGTCCGGGTCCCCGCCTCGCGGGTCGTTCAGGAACTCGGGCCCCGAGGCGTAGGCCCGCACCTCGTACCCGAGCGAGCGCAGCAGGCTGCACAGCGCAATCCTGACCCCATCGTCGTCGTCGACAACCGCGATAGTGGGAGTGTGGTTCATGTAAG